>NZ_JACSUE010000001.1:0-1046376 GCF_014384845.1 Caballeronia sp. EK | reverse complement strand
TGCGGCGGTGTAGCAGGCGCCGAGTTCACGTACCAGCACGCCGGTGGACCAGCCATCGGAGACGATGTGATGCATGGTGAACAGCAGGACGTGTTCGTCTTCTTCAAGGCGCAGCAGTCGAGCGCGCAGCAACGGGCCGCGTTGAAGATCGAAGGGACGACGTGCTTCGTCCTGTGCCAGTCGCTGGACATCGGCGGCTTGAGCGTCGATGAGTGGCAGTGCAAGTTCCAGTGCCGGAGCGATGTGCTGCACGGCTTGACCGTCGTGTTGAGCAAACGAAGTGCGCAGGCTTTCGTGACGGGCGACGAGCGCATTCAGCGCGGCATGGAACGCGCGAACATCGAGTGCGCCATGCAGACGCAAGGCGATCGGGATGTGATAGGTGGACTGTCCGGGATTCAACTGTTCGAGGAACCAGAGGCGTTCCTGTGCGAAGGACAGTGGCACATGTGCCGGACGCGGACCCGCCTGCAAAGGCGGCAACGTGCCAGCGGACGGTCCGTTGAGCGACAGCGCCTCGGCAAGCGATGCAACGCTGGGCGCATCGAACAGAGTGCGCAAGGGCAATTCGATCGAAAGCGCTTCACGCAGACGCGACACAAGCTGCGTTGCGAGCAGCGAATGACCACCGAGCGAGAAGAAGTTATCGAAGACGCTGACGCGTTCAAGACCGAGCACGCTGGCATAGCACTCCGCGAGCGAATGTTCGATCGACGTGCGCGGCGCGACATAAGCAGCAAGGTCTTGCCACTGCGGATCAGGCAATGCACGGCGATCGAGCTTGCCATTGGGCGTCAGAGGCAGCGCATCGAGCACGACGAAGGCCGACGGCACCATATAGTCGGGCAGACGCGAATCGAGATGTTCACGCAAGGCGTTCGTATCGATCTCTGAAACCAGCGTGACATATGCGACGAGTTGCTGATCATGCGTCTTTTCATGGCGGGCACGCGCGATAACCACCGCCTCGCGCACAGCCGGATGACTGGCGATCTGCGCCTCGATCTCACCCAGTTCGATACGGAAGCCACGAATCTTGACCTGATGATCATTGCGACCAAGGAATTCGATATTGCCATCGGCGCGATAACGTGCGAGGTCGCCCGTGCGATACATACGCGCGCCGGGAACGAACGGATCATCGAGGAAACGTTCGGCGGTAAGCTCAGGACGATTGAGGTAACCCCGCGACACACCCGCTCCACCGATATAAAGCTCGCCCACCGCACCCGGCGGCATCAAGCGACGCTGTGCATCGAGCAGATAGATACGTGCGTTCGCAATCGGCTTGCCGATGACAGGCTGCATCTGTTCGATCGTGATCTCGGTCAGAGCGGCATCGACGGTGCATTCGGTCGGACCATAGACGTTGAACGCGCGGATCTGATCGGCCTCTGCGAGCTGATTCCATGTCTGTTGCGAGAGTGCTTCACCGCCCACCAGCAAGGTCAGCTCGGATCGCCGCTGTTCAAGCAGACCAGTGGTGAGCAACACGTCGAGCTGGGTGGGTGTGCAATCGAGCACATCGACGTCGCGCGCATCGAGAAATTCGATCAACGCCGCGCCATCGGTGCGCACATCCGCGGGGATCAAAATCAGTCGATGACCAGCGAGCAAGGACGTGAGGCTCTTCAGCGAGGAGTCGAATGCGATGCTTGCATTCAGACTGACGCCGGAGTTCGGAGCGCAATGCGCGAACACCGTCGATTGCAACGCGCGATGGAGATACGCGACATTGCGATGCTCGACCATCACGCCCTTGGGCTTGCCTGTTGAACCGGACGTGTAGATTACGTAAGCAAGGTGATGCGAGGCGACGTCCGTTTGCGGATCGTCTTGCGACAACGAGCCGTCGAGCGATGCAGCGGGATCGAGCGCGGTGAGCGTGCCGATATTGCCCAGCGCTTCACGTCCGGCGGCATCGGCGAGCAGCAGGCGAGGCGTGGCATCGGTG
Source organism: Caballeronia sp. EK (assembly GCF_014384845.1). Taxonomy (NCBI): domain Bacteria; kingdom Pseudomonadati; phylum Pseudomonadota; class Betaproteobacteria; order Burkholderiales; family Burkholderiaceae; genus Caballeronia; species Caballeronia sp. EK. The sequence continues at coordinate 1,044,422 of NZ_JACSUE010000001.1, read as the reverse complement.
AGAATATGACTCAGACGTTCGCCCGGATACGCCGGATCGAGCGGCACGTATGCGCCACCAGCTTTAAGTATCGCCATCAACGCGACGATCATGCCGATGCCGCGCTCCATGCACAGCGCGACGCGATCTTCAGGACGCACACCCATCGCAATCAGGTGATGCGCAAGCTGGTTTGCACGTGCATTGAGTTGCGCGTAGGTCAGCGATTCATCTTCAAATACGAGCGCGATCGCATCGGGCGTGCGTCGAACCTGTTGCTCGAAGAGTTGATGAATGCACAGATGTTCGGGATAGGCAGCAGCCGTGTCGTTCCAGCTTTCGAGCAATGCGTGCTCTTCGGGCAATACCAGTTCGAGCGCATGCAGCGGCGCATCGGGTTGATCGAGCGCTTGTTGAAGCAATCGCGTGAAGCGTTCACCCAGCCGTGCGATGGTGACTTCATCGAACAGATCGGTGGCGTAGCTGAGCGTGCCTGCGAAACTGTTTTGCGAATGCGTCAGACTCAGCGTGAGATCGAACTTGGCGCCGGCTTCGGCCCCGGGCAGCAAGGTCAGCGTGAGGCCGGGCAAGGCGAGCGCTTCCATCGGCGCGTTCTGCAACACGAACATGACCTGAAACAGCGGCGTACGACTGGTGTCGCGAACCGGCGCGAGCGCTTCGACCAGCTTCTCGAAAGGCAAATCCTGATGCGCATACGCGGCCAGCGTCGTGTCGCGCACCTGTGCGAGCAGATCGCGCAACGAGGGCGAGCCTGACAGATCGGCACGCAGCACCAGCGTATTGACGAACAGGCCGATAAGCGGCTCGATCTGCGCATGTGTACGATTGGCAATAGGCGAGCCCACCGCCACTTCAGATTGCCCCGACAAGCGCGCGAGCAGCGTCTGGAACATGGCGAGCAGCAACATAAAGGGCGTGACGCCTTCACGTTGAGCCAGCGCATGCAGGCGCTCGGAGAGCTCCGCGTTCAGCGCAAAGGGCAGCGTCGCGCCGCGTCCGCTGATCTGCGCAGGACGTGGACGGTCCGTGGGCAGATCGAGCGGCGCGAGTTCGGCGAGTTGATTGCGCCAGTATTGAGTCTGTCGATCGAGTTCGGCGCCGGCGAGCCAGTCGCGTTGCCACAGCGTGTAGTCGGCGTATTGTACGGCAAGAGGCGGAAGCGCGAGCGGTTCATTACGCAGTGCCGCGGTATAGCAGGCGCCGAGTTCACGCACCAGCACGCCGGTGGACCAGCCATCGGAGACGATGTGATGCATGGTGAAGAGCAGAACGTGTTCGTCCGGCGCGAGGCGCAGCAGTTGAGCGCGCAGCAACGGACCGCGCTGAAGATCGAAGGGACGACGCGCTTCGTCCTGTGCGAGACGCTGGACATCGGTGGCTTGGGCGTCGATGAGCGGCAGCGCAAGTTCCAGTGTCGGAGCGATGTGCTGCACGGCCTGACCGTCGTGTTGGGCGAAGGATGTGCGCAGGCTTTCATGACGCGCAACAAGCGCATTCAAAGCGGCATGGAACGCACGAACATCGAGTGAGCCGTGCAGACGCAAGGCGATCGGGATGTGATACGTGGACTGTCCAGGGTTCAACTGTTCGAGGAACCACAGACGTTCCTGTGCGAAGGACAGCGGCACATGTGCCGGACGTGGACCTGCCTGCAAAGGCGGCAACGTGCCAGTAGATGGTCCGCTGAGCGAAAGCGCCTCGGCAAGCGATGCAACGCTCGGCGCATCGAACAGGGTGCGCAAGGGCAATTCGATCGAAAGCGCTTCACGCAGACGAGAAACGAGTTGCGTTGCGAGCAGCGAATGACCCCCGAGCGAGAAGAAGTTATCGAAGACACTGACGCGTTCGAGACCAAGCACGCTGGCGAAGCACTCCGCGAGCGAATGTTCGATCGACGTGCGCGGCGCGACATAAGCGGTGAGGTCTTGCCACTGCGGATCGGGCAGCGCGCGACGATCGAGCTTGCCATTGGGCGTCAGAGGCAGCGCATCGAGCACGACGAAGGCCGATGGCACCATGTAGTCGGGCAGACGCGAATCGAGATGTTCACGCAAGGCGTTCGTATCGATCTCTGAAACCAGCGTGACATATGCGACGAGTTGCTGATCGTGCGTCTTTTCATGCCGCGCACGCGCGATGACCACCGCCTCACGCACAGCCGGATGACTGGCGATCTGCGCCTCGATCTCACCCAGCTCGATACGGAAGCCGCGAATCTTGACCTGATGATCGTTACGGCCAAGGAATTCAATATTGCCATCGGCGCGGTATCGCGCGAGGTCGCCCGTGCGATACATGCGCCCACCTGAAACGAACGGATCATCGAGGAAACGTTCGGCGGTAAGCTCAGGACGATTGAGGTAACCCCGCGACACACCCGCTCCGCCGACATACAACTCGCCCACCGCACCCGGCGGCATCAACTGACGTCGCTCATCGAGCAGATAGATGCGTGTATTGGCAATGGGCCGGCCGATCGGCACCAGATTCGTTTCTTCAGCAAGGCATCGATACGCCGTCGCCCACACAGTCGCTTCGGTCGGACCGTACTCGTTATAGAGCAGCACTGGCCGGGGCAGTGTCGAGCTTTGCCGCGCGAGATTCGGCGGACACGCTTCACCCGCGACGATGATCTCGCGAAGCTTATGCTCGCCGCTCGACGACATGCTGTCGAGAATGGCCTGACCGAGCGACGGGACGCATAACACGCGCGTAATGTCTCGATTGCGCACGAGTCTGATGATTGCGTTCGGATCTCTTGCAGTGTCGATATCGACGAGAGCGAGGCAACCTCCGTTCGTGAGCGTCCCGAAGAGACCGGCGACGGAGCTGTCGAAGGCGAGGGAAGAAAGCAGCAGGAAGCGCTCGTTGGCGGCGTACTTGTAGAACTGATGGCGGGCGAAGGTGGATGCGACCAGCGTCCGGTGCTCGATCGCGACGCCCTTGGGTTTGCCTGTTGAACCGGACGTGTAGATCACGTACGCAAGATGATGCGAGGCGACGTCCGTTTGCGGATCGTCTTGCGACAACGAGCCGTCGAGCGATGCAGCGGGATCGAGCGCGGTGAGCGTGCCGATATCGCCCAGTGCTTCACGTCCGGCGGTGTCGGCGAGCAGCAGTCGGGGCGTGGCATCGGTGAGGATATGACTGAGACGTTCGCCCGGATACGCCGGATCGAGCGGCACATACGCGCCACCAGCTTTAAGTATCGCCATCAACGCGACGATCATGCCGATACCACGCTCCATGCACAGCGCCACGCGATCTTCAGGACGCACACCCAGCGCGATCAGATGATGCGCAAGCCGGTTCGCACGCGCATTGAGCTGCGCGTAGGTCAGCGATTCATCTTCGAAGACGAGTGCGGTCGCATCGGGCGTACGTCGAACCTGCTGCTCGAAGAGCTGATGAATGCACAGATGTTCGGGATAAACCGCAGCGGTATCGTTCCAGCTTTCAAGCAGCGCGTGCTCTTCAGGCAACACGAGTTCGAGCGCATGCAGCGGCGCATCGGACTGATCGAGCGCTTGTTGAAGCAGTCGCGTGAACCGTTCACCCAGCCGTGCAATGGTGACTTCATCGAACAGATCGGTCGCGTAACTGAGCGTGCCTACGAAACTGTCTTGCGTATGCATCAGACTCAGCGTGAGATCGAACTTGGCGCCCGCTTCGGCTCCGGGCAGCAAGGTCAGCGTGAGTCCAGGCAAGGCAAGCGCTTCCATCGGCGCGTTCTGCAACACGAACATGACCTGAAAGAGCGGCGTGCGACTGGTATCGCGTACCGGCGCGAGTGCTTCGACCAGCTTCTCGAAGGGCAAATCCTGATGCGCATACGCGGCCAGCGTCGTGTCGCGGACTTGCGCAAGCAGATCACGCAAGGAGGGCGAGCCGGAGAGATCGGCACGCAGCACCAGCGTATTGACGAACAGGCCGATAAGCGGCTCGATCTGCGCATGCGTGCGATTGGCAATAGGCGAGCCCACCGCCACTTCAGATTGCCCCGACAAGCGCGCGAGCAGCGTCTGGAACACGGCGAGCAGCAACATAAAGGGCGTGACGCCTTCACGTTGAGCGAGCGCATGCAGCCGTTCGGAGAGTTCGGCGTTCAGCGCAAAGGGCAGCGTCGCACCGCGTCCGCTGATCTGCGCAGGACGTGGGCGGTCGGTAGGCAGATCGAGCGGCGCGAGTTCGGCGAGTTGATTGCGCCAGTATTGAGTCTGTCGATCGAGTTCGGCACCGGCGAGCCAGTCGCGTTGCCACAGCGTGTAGTCGGCGTATTGCACGGCTAGAGGCGGCAGCGCGAGTGGTTCTTTGCGCAGTGCGGCGGTGTAGCAGGCGCCGAGTTCACGTACCAGCACGCCGGTGGACCAGCCATCGGAGACGATGTGATGCATGGTGAACAGCAGAACGTGTTCATCGTCTTCGAGGCGCAGCAGTTGAGCGCGCAGCAACGGGCCGCGCTGAAGATCGAAGGGACGACGCGCTTCGTCTTGTGCCAGACGCTGGACATCGGCGGCTTGGGCATCGATGAGCGGCAATGCAAGTTCCAGTGTCGGAGCGATGTGCTGCACGGCCTGACCGTCGTGTTGAGCAAACGAAGTGCGCAGACTTTCGTGACGGGCGACGAGCGCATTCAGCGCGGCATGGAACGCACGAACATCGAGTGAGCCGTGCAGACGCAAGGCGATCGGGATGTGATACGTCGACTGTCCGGGGTTCAACTGTTCGAGGAACCAAAGGCGTTCCTGTGCGAAGGACAGTGGCACATGCGCCGGGCGCGCAAGTGCCTGCAAAGGCGGCAATGTGCCAGCGGACGGTTCGTCGAGCGACAGCGCCTCGGCAAGCGAAGCAACGCTGGGTGCATCGAACAGCGTGCGCAAGGGCAATTCGATCGAAAGCGCTTCACGCAGACGAGAAACGAGTTGCGTCGCAAGCAGCGAATGACCCCCGAGCGAGAAGAAGTTATCGAAGACGCTGACGCGTTCGAGACCGAGCACGCTGGCGAAGCACTCCGCGAGCGAATGTTCGATCGACGTGCGCGGCGCGACATAAGCGGCGAGGTCTTGCCACTGCGGATCAGGCAATGCGCGACGATCGAGCTTGCCGTTGGGCGTCAGTGGCAGTGTGTCGAGCACGACGAAGGCCGATGGCACCATATAGTCGGGCAAACGCGAATCGAGATGTTCACGCAGCGCGCTCGTATCGATCTCCGAAACCAGCGTGACATAAGCGACAAGCTGCTGATCCTGCGAATCCTGTTGTCGGGCACGCGCGATAACCACCGCTTCACGCACCGCCGGATGACTGGCGATCTGCGCCTCGATCTCACCCAGTTCGATACGGAAGCCACGAATCTTGACCTGATGATCGTTACGGCCGAAGAACTCAAGACTGCCATCGCTCAGATAGCGTCCGAGATCACCGGTCCGATAAAGCCGCCCGCCCGAAACGAACGGATCATCGATAAAGCGCTCGGCAGTAAGCTCCGGACGATTCAGATAACCCCGCGCCACGCCCGCGCCACCGACATACAACTCGCCCACCGCACCGACAGGCGCGAGCCGGCCTTGCGCATCGAACAGATAGATCGTCAGATCGGGAATACGCACGCCAATCGGGCTGCTGCTGACCGCACAGTCATCGCGAGTCAGCGGCCGGTACGTCACGTGCACGGTCGTCTCGGTAATGCCGTACATGTTGATCAGACGCGGCTTCTGGTCCGAATGCCGCGCGTACCACGGTTCGAGCATCGACGGATTCAGCGCCTCGCCGCCGAAGATCACATAGCGCAACGCATCGGGCGCATCGTTCGTTTCCTGCGCCTGCATGAGCGCGCGGAACGCGCTGGGCGTCTGATTCAGAACGGTCACGCCCTCGCGCTGAAGCAGGCCAAGGAAGTCGGGTGCGAAGCGCGCCACATGCTGCGGCACGATCACGAGTTTGCCGCCGTAGCGCAGCGCGCCCCACAACTCCCAGACCGAAAAATCGAAGGCGAACGAGTGGAACAGGCACCAGACATCGCGTTCGTCGAAGCCGAACCAGTCCTGCGTGGCGTCGAAGAGACGCACGATCTGCGCATGCTCGACCATCACGCCCTTGGGCTTGCCCGTGGAGCCCGAGGTGTAGATCACATAGGCGAGATGAGGAGGCGCGACCGGCGTTTGCGGATCATCCTGGGGCAGTGTGTCATCGAGCGATGCATCGGGATCGAGCACGGTCAGCGCGCCGGTATCGCCGAGCGCTTCACGGCCGGCCGCATCGGCGAGAAGGAGCCGGGGCGTGGAGTCGGTGAGGATATGGCTCAGACGTTCGCCCGAATAAGCCGGGTCGAGCGGCACATATGCGCCGCCCGCCTTCAGTATCGCCAGCAGCGCGACGATCATGCCGATGCCACGCTCCACGCACAACGCCACGCGATCTTCCGGACATACGCCCAACGCGATCAGACGATGTGCAAGCTGATTGGCACGCGCATTGAGTTGCCCATAGGTCAGCGACGCGTCTTCGAAGACGAGCGCGATGGCATCGGGCGTGCGTCGAACCTGTTGCTCGAAAAGCTGATGGATGCAGTAACCCGCCGGATACGTTGCGCCCGTGTCGTTCCACGTATGGACGAGCAGGTTGCGCACGGCGGGCGGCAACACGTCGAGCTGGTTCACCGGCGTATCGGGCGCCTGTTCGAGCGCCTGCGCAAGGCTCGAAAGCGCCTGCTCCATATACCCGCACAACTGCTCGGGCGACAGCGGCGAGACGGTCTGCGCGGTGAGTTCGAGGCTGTCGCCGTTATCGTCGATCGAAAGCGTCAGCGGATAGTTGGTGCGCTCCTCCGCGCCGAGCAGTTCGATGCCGTCGAAGGCCTCGCGCTCATCCGCCGATGCCTGATTGTGGCGATAGTTGAGCAACGCGCTGAAGAGCGGCGCGGGAGCCGCGACGCCACTGCATCGCTGCGCGAGCGCGAGCGGCGCATGCTGATGCTGCAACAACGCCGCGAGACGCTCATGCGTGCGGCGCGCGCTATCGGCGACCGATGCATCGTTCACGTCGAGGCGAATCGGCAGCGTGTTGATCAAAAGGCCGAGCGCCTGATCGACACCCGCCTGCATGCGTCCGAGCAGCACGGTGCCGAACACGATGCGTCCGTCCGAATCGAGCGCGCTGCCCGCACTGAGCACGCGCGCCCAGGCGAGATGGCACAGGCTCGCAAGACTCACGCCGATGCCTTTGGCCTGAGCGCGCAGACGCGTATCGAGCGACGCCGGCAGCGTCGCGTGTGCTTCGGCGACGGCCGAGCCGTCATGATGAACGTCGGTGAGGCCGAAGGGCAGCGTGGGTTCGCTCACATCGGCGAGCATGTCGTGGAAGAAGGCTTCATGCGCGTCCTGAGCCGCACCGAGCCGCGCCTGCGCGACCAGATCGCGGAACGGCTGAGCCGCGCCGAGCGATTGCCCACGGCCGTTGAGGATCGCGCCGATTTCCGCATGCATCACTTCCAGCGTCGCATGATCGCCGATCAGGTGATGCCAGTTCAATTGCACGAGCCAGCGCCCGCTTCCCGTTTCGGGGGCAAGCGCGATCCGCAGTAACGGAGCCTGCGTGAGATCGAGGCGTTGCGTGCGGGCATCGAAGTGTCGTGCAAGCTGTTCTGCCGCGTCGCCCTGCGTGATTGCGATTTCGGTAATGGACACGGACGCCTTGCGCCAGACCACTTGCGCGGGCGTGCTGAGTCCATCGTGGATGAACGCGGTACGCAGAATGTCGTGCCGCTCGACGACCTGTTGAAGCGCATCGAGCCACGCATCGAGACGGGCGCGGCTGTCGAAGGCGAGGCGCGCCGTTTGCAGATACGGATCGCCTTCGGTGGTCAGCATGTGATGGAACAGGATGCCGTCCTGAAGCGGGGCGAGCGCGTAGATATCCTGAACATTTTCAAGGCCGCCGGGAACCTGTTCGACGATGCGATCGATATCCGTCTGCGTCAGCGTGATGAGCGGCAGCATCGACGGCGTGATCGCGGTGCAGCCGGGCGTTATCGCGTTGGCTGGCACGACGATCTCGGGCTTCGGCGCGGCATGTTCGAGCGAAGCCGCGAGCGCGCTGAGCACGGGCGTGGCGAACAGATCGCGCACGCTGGCATGCAGGCCGATGCGCCGCAGCCGCTCGATGAGCGTCACCGCAAGCAGCGAGTGGCCGCCGAGTGCGAAGAAGTTGTCGTGACGGCCTACACGCTCCAGACCAAGCGATTCGGCCCACAGATCGGCGAGTGCGATTTCGGTTCGGCCCTGCGGTGCTTCGAACGGGCGCAGCGCGAACGCATCGGCTTGCGGATCGGGCAGCGAGCGGCGATCGAGCTTGCCGCTGGGCGTGAGCGGCAGCGCGTCGAGCGTGACGAAGGCCGAAGGCACCATGTAGTCGGGCAGACGCGAGGCCAGATGCTCACGCAGCGCGCTGGCGTCGGTCCCGGAAAAGAGCGTGACATAGGCGACGAGCTGCTGATCCTGCGAACCCTGATGCCGCGCCCGAGCGATGACCACCGCTTCACGCACCGAAGGATGCGCGAGGATTTGCGTTTCGATCTCGCCGGGTTCGATACGAAAGCCGCGAATCTTGATCTGATGATCGTTGCGGCCGAGGAACTCGATATTGCCGTCGAGCTGATAGCGCGCGAGATCGCCGGTGCGGTAGATGCGTGCGCCCGGAACGAAGGGATCGTCGAGGAAACGCTCGGCGGTGAGTTCGGGCCGGTTCAGATAGCCGCGCGCCACGCCCGCGCCGCCGATATAAAGTTCGCCCACCGCGCCGGGAGGCACCGCGCGCCGCAGGGCATCGAGAACATAGGTGCGCGTATTGGCGAGCGGTTTGCCGATGACGGGTCGCGCCTGTTCGGTCGTGATCTCCGCGACGGTCGCATCGACCGTGCATTCGGTCGGGCCATAGACGTTGAAGGCGCGTATCTGTTCGGCTCGTGCGAGACGGTTCCAGGTTTGCGGCGTGAGCGGCTCGCCGCCCACGAGCACCGTCAGCGGCGACTTGCGTTGTTCGAGCAGCCCCGCGGAGAAGAGGGAATCGAGCTGCGTCGGCGTGCAGTCGAATACGTCGATGCGGGCCGTATCGAGAAACTCGATCAGGGCCATCGCGTCGGTGCGCACGTCGGCGGGAACGATGACGAGCCGGTGTCCACCAAGCAGCGCGGTGAGATTTTGCACGGAGGCATCGAAGGCGATGCTGGCGTTCAGCGTCACGCCCGAGTGCGGGGCGCAATGCGCGAAGACCGTCGAATGCAGCGCGTAATGCAGATTCACGACATGGCGATGCTCGACCATCACGCCCTTCGGCTTGCCGGTCGAGCCGGACGTATAGATCGCGTAGGCGAGATGATGCGAGGCGAGCCCGGGCACGAGCGGATCGCCTTGCGGGAGTGCATCGTCGAGCGACGCGTCGGGATCGAGAACGGCAAGCGCGCCGGTATCGCCCAGCGCCTTGCGTCCGGCGTCATCGGCGATCAGCAGCACGGGCGCCGTATCGCCGAGAATGTAGCTCAGGCGCTCGCCCGGATACGCCGGATCGAGCGGTATATAGCCGCCGCCGGACTTGAGTATCCCGAAGAGCGCGACGATCGCGCCGATGCCGCGCGCCATGCACAGCGCCACGCGGTCTTCCGGACGCACGCCCGCCGCGATCAGCCGATGCGCGAGGCGATTCGCGCGCGCATTGAGTTGCGCGAACGTGAGCGACTCGCCGTCGCATTCGAGCGCAATGGCATCGGGCGAGCGTCGAGCCTGATCTTCGAGAAGCTGATGAATACACAGATGCTCGGGATAAGGCGCGGCCGTGTCGTTCCACAACTGGAGCCACGCCTTTCTCTCGGGCAGAAGGAGCTCGAAGGAATGCAGCGGCGCATCGGGCTGCTCCAGCGCGTTTTCGAGCAGACGCGTGATGCGTCTTGCATGGGCATCCACGTCTTCGTACGAATAGAGCGACGGGTTGCCGTCGAACATCAGTTCGATACCGAGTTCGTCGCCCTCGTCGTGGATGATCAGCGCGAGGTCGTCGGGCGTTCCGTAGAAAGAGCGATTCGATCCGATGCGGCAGCCGGCGAACTCCAGCGCAAGGCTGTAGTCCGGCATGATGTTGACCGTGGGGCCGAAGAGCGGCCTGTCGGATTCGATGCGTCCCACATCGCGCCGTATGTCTTTCACACGATAGCGTTGATGACGCAGGATGCGCCGGCTCTGCCGCGAGACGTCGCCGAGCAGATCGATGATCGACGTATCCGCGCCGAGCGTCGCGCGCAACGGCAATGCATTGGACATCATGCCGGGCACGTTTCTCGCCCGCCGGCCCACCCGCGCCGTGACCGGAAAGCCGAGCACCACTTCGGGTTGTCCGCTCAGACGCGCGACATACGCGGCCATGACCGCCGTGACAAACTGCGGCCACGTCGCGCCGTGGCGTTCGGCGACTTGCCGGAGACGCTGCGTCGTTTCGGATGACAAACGCATCTGCGCGATCGCCTGTGTGGCGACGTCCGCCGGAATCGGCTCGTGCGCCATGCATTCGGCGAGAATCACCGGCTCGGGGCAGTCCGCCAGATATTCGCGCCAGAATTGCTGGTCGCTCTCGAACGCATTCGACGCGCGGTACGCGTTATCGTCGTCGATCAGTTCGGTGAGTTGCCCCCACGCGCATGGCGCGGGCTCGCGTCCTTCGACCAGCGCCGAATAAACCGCCGCGAGGCGTTGCGTGAAAAGGAAGAACGAAAAGCCGTCGAACGCGATGTGATGTATCCGCTGGAACAGGAAAAACCGCGTAGGACCTGCCTGGAAGAGCTGGCCGTCGAACAGCGGATACCGGTCGAGATCGATGGCGCTGGCGAGCGCAGCCTGCACTTCCCGATCGATCGCTTCGACAGGATCGGGCGCATCGCTGACATCGACGACCCGAAGCGCGAAATCTTCCATCTCGTCCGGCAGCACCTGATGCGGCATGCCATCCGTGACGACAATGCGCACCTGCATCGCCTGCGCTTCGCCGACCGTCCGGCGCAGCGCCGCGTGAAGCGCTTCGACGTCGAGCGGTCCGATGATCTCCGTCAGCTGCGCGAGATTGAAGCGCGGGTCGCGCAAATCGAGTTGCTGTCGAAAGAAGATGCCCGATTGAGCGGGGGCGAGAGGAAGGCTGAGCATGGCATCAATCCGTAAATGAGAGCACGCGGGTGCTCCGGAAACCGATGTTCGAAAACATCGTTACGCGAGTTCTGGACGAAACACTTCAGGGATTCACGATTCGGGTAAGCGAGCCCAGCGCGACGAAGGCTCTCATGCGAAGCGCCAGCATGAGACTGCCCTGTGCCCGGATCACGTCTTTCACGGCCGGATCGCTGAGCGAGCCGAGCCGGTTGAACGGCGTGCGAAAGCAATGCGCCAGCGTGATGCCGAATCCGGTATCGGCGGGATCAACGCCATGCCACCAAAACGGCGGGATATAGAGAACGTCGCCGGGTTCGAGCGTCGCTTCGAATTTGGTCAGCGATGCATCCTCGGGAAAGAAGCGCGCCCGTTCATCCATGTGATGCAGGTTGGATTTGATCGGCACGGCGTATGCATGCCAGTCTTCCTTCGAGAGCCTGAACATCGAGACGCGCTTTCTGCCGATGATCTGCGTCGTCAGCGTCTCGTCCGTCGTGTGGTAATGCCATTCGGTCGAGGCATTCCGATAGATGAAGAGACGGTCGCGCGCATAAGCGCGTGGCGGCAAATCCCGGTTCGCGCTCAAAAAATCGTAGCTTCCGAGGTCGGCCTTCCATTCCTGCGGAATCGGCAAGGCGCGAATGGCGAAGGTGTCGTCCGGCCCCGCATTGCGCAGACACGCGATCGCTTCATCGAGACCATACTTCGGGAGGTTTTGATACCAGACGCCCGCCGGGCTGGCGTTGAACGTATCCGACACGCCCACCTGGCGGTTCGCCAGCGCTTCGAGATAGCCGGGCGTGCCCCATTTCCTGAAAGCGGGCCAATTCGTGACAGCGTGTCTGATCACGACGGGTTGCTGTGCGCATACATGGTCGCGCCAGAACCTTTCGTGGTCGATCGCCTGATTGTCGATGGCCGCAAGCTGTACAGCCCGGCCCGGAACGAGATCGATAACTTTCACGACGCGCTTCGTCATTTTCCACTCCTCATATCGTGGTTCGGTCGGACCGCGGGTCGGTCCAGTGCGCATCGATGTAGTCCAGGCATTGCTTTCGTGAACTAATCGTATGCTCCACTTCCCAGCCGGCAGGAACGTCGAGATGAGCGGGCCAGAGCGAGCGCTGCCGCGATTCGTTGATGAGGACACAGAACGTGCCCTCATCGTCGTCGAATGGGTTGTCCATGCTGTTGCTCCCTTGTTCGTGCTTCGGGTTGCAACGAAATATAGGCGCCGGGAGTTAGCAATGAATTAGAAGTCGCGCAGGGAATCCGGCCATGCCGGACGCGGCGCGCCCCAGACCGATGAGCGTCTTGCGCCAGTGATGAGGAATGCCTCGCTATTACATATCGGCTTCGATTCCGGATCAAGAGGAATTGAACGTCATCGCGCGTGTCACGAACCGTTCATGTAGCGGCGGGCGTCGTCATCACGCGCTGGACTTTGCCTTCTTCCATCCAGACGACCTTGTCGGCGGCGTTGAACCAGCGATCGTCGTGACTGACGGCGATGATCGTCTTGCCCGCCGCCTTCAGCCTCGGCAAAAGTTTCTCGTAGTAATAGCGACGGAACTGCGGGTCCTGATCGGCGGCCCATTCATCGAAGATCAGCACGGGCCGGCCTTCCGCGAGCGCGCTCACCATCGCGAGCCGCTTGCGCTGACCGCTCGACAGGTCCGTCGTGCTGAAGCGCCCGAGGTTGTAGTGAACCTTGTCGGACAGGTCCATTTCCCGAATCAGATCGGCCAGATCGTCGTGCGCGGCGTCGAGGCCATAGAGACGGTCGAACAGATGGAAGTCGGAGAAGATCACCGAAAAGAGCTGCCTGTAGGCTGTCGCGTTGGCATCGGTGACGGTCTTGTCATCCCAGCGCACTTCGCCCGCATCCTGCGCATACAACTGGGTGATCAGATTGAGCAGGGTCGATTTGCCGCTGCCGTTGCCGCCCGCGATGAACGTGATCTCTCCGGCCTTGATGAACAGATCGCACGGACCGACGTGAAAGCCCTGTTGGTCGCCCGGCGACTTGTAGGTGTAACTCACGCCGCGCAGCGCGATGCCGTGCGCCAGCACGGGCGCGGATGCGCCGGGGCCCGTTTCGGCCGCGCGTTTCGCCTGCTCCAGTTCGCGTTCGAGCGCGTGAAGCCGGTCGACCGCGAGATCGGCGCGGGAAACCGCTGGCAGCGCCTGAATCAGACTGGCGATGGCGCCGCCGGAAAACACGATGACGAGAATGATCTTCGCGGGCGTCGACGAATTGCTGATGTAGTACGGCGTCAGAAACACCATGCAGCCGAGCAGGCCGTAGAAGAACGCGTCGCTTAGAGTCTGTCCGCGATTGAAGCCGCGGCCGGAACTCACGCGCAAATCCTGCACGGCAAGCGCGCGTTGCACGATGTAATTGTCGAAGAGATCGGTGTCGCGGCGCGCATTCATCTTGATCTCGCGAAAGCCGCGCAACAGATGATCGAAGCTGGAACGAAACGCGCTTTCGAGTTCCGTCGCTTCCTTCGACAGCGCTTCCGCATGCGCATAACTGCTGCGATAAAAGAACGTCGCGACCCCGAGAAACAGCAGCGTGACCGCGAAAGCGATCAGCGAGAGGTAACCGATATACAGCGCCGACGACAACAGCTGCGTGACGAAATAGATCAGCACGATGACGGTCGGCGCGGCTTCCTCGATCGTCTGCAAGTCCCGGCCGATGGCGAAATCCACGCGCATCGCGCCGATGTTTTCATAGGCCTCCAGATCCAGCGAGCGCACCGCCCGCGCGATGTCCAGGCGCTTTTGCAAAATGAAGTTCGAGATCACGGCGGTGGTGGCGTTGAGCGCATAGTTCATCGCGAGAAGCAGCGCCACGCTCGCGATGATGAAGAACGCCATCAGATAGAGATTCGGCCCCTTCGACTGATCGTAATTCGCCACGGTCGTGACCAGCGCGATCACGCCGGACATCATCACCCCTGGCAATGTCGATGCCAGCAGCAAGGGCGTGCGATCGCGCCGGGCCTCGCCGAACAGCAGCTTGATGAATTTCATGGGTGCTCGTGGTCTCCATGCTACTGCGCTTCACGCCGCAGACTCGCCGGCCGTATGTCGGTCCAGTTTTCGTTGATGTAGTCGATGCATGCATGACGTGTCGCCACGCCGAACACGCGGTTCCATCCGGCGGGCACGGCCGCGAACGACGGCCACAGTGAATGCTGCCCTTCATCGTTGCACAGAACGAAAAACTCGCCGGTCTCGTCATCGAAAGGATTCATCTCGCTCTCCGGGTCATGGCGTTTTCCAGACGGGATTCACCCATCCGTGTTCGTCATAGTCGGCGAGGCACTGATCGACGAGATCCGTCATCTGTTTCAGTGAGCCGTCCGCCGACGCCATTGCTTGCAGATGCACCTTCACTTCTTCGTGGCTGCCCATGTAATTGCGTTCGTACAGCTCGTGACGCCCCGCGAACTCGGTGCCGACCGCGTCCCACATGAGCTTCATCAGCTTGATGCGTTCGCGATGCCCGATGCCGTTGGAGCCGCGAACGTAGCGCGACAGATACCGGTCGATGTCCGGGTTGTCGAAGTCGCGCGCGGACGAGGGCAGATAGATCAGCGCGGACGCCACGATCTTGTGGACGATTTCCTTGATGCGCCCATACGAATCCGGAGCGAGCGCGCGGTACGCCAGCGCGGCGTGCAGATTCGGCAGCACGGCGCCGTCGATCCAGCGGTCGGGCTGACGCGCCATCGTGTTGGCGAGCGACCAGAACATGTGGCGCAGCGCGATGACCTCGCCGAGCATCACCTGATTGCCGCGAAACTCGTCGCCGCTCGTCACGTGCAGCGCTTTCGAGAGCAGCCCGGTGAGAAAGTCCAGCTTCACCGCATATCGCGTGCAGCCGTGAAAGCTCGTGCCGTGCATGAAGCCAGAAGCGGTCGGGAAATCCGGCGGCATGGCGTCCGTGCCGTGACTCAGCACGTTTTCCCACGGCACGAATACGCGGTCGAGGATCAGGATTGCATCGTTCTCGTCGAAGCGGGAACTGAGCGGCGAATCGAAGGGACTCGACACCTGGGTCGCCTGATATTCGTACGAGTTCCGGCAGATGAGCTTGAGCCCCGGCGCGTTCATCGGCGTGAAGAACATGACGGCGCGGCTCTTGTCGCTTTTGGCGATGCCGGCGTGATGGCTGAGAAACGTGTAGTGCGTGAATGCGGCGGACGTCGCGACGACTTTCGCGCCCGAGATGACGAGGCCGCCGTCGGTTTCCTCGTCGATGTGGATGTAGACGTCCTGCGCCTTCTCGGGCCGCGCGCGATCGATCGGCGGATTGGCGAGCGCATGATTCATGAAGGGCACGGTTTCCTGCGCGAGCTTGTGCCATTGCCGGGCGTTGCCGGCGAACGGCCCATAGTAATCCGCGTTCACGTTCAGCGTGTTCATGATCGACGCCTTGTAATCCGGCGTGCGTCCCATCCAGCCGTAGGTAAGGCGCGCCCATGCCGCGATGGCCTGCTGCTGCGCGACGAGATCGTCCGCGTTGCGCGCGTGCCGGAAGTAGCAGTGCGTGAAGCCGCCGTTGCCCGTGTCGGTCGCGCAGGTGAGGCCGGGCTGCTGCGCGGGATCGTGCAGCGCGTCGTAGAGGCGCGCAAGCGAGCGCGCGCTGTTGCGGAACGCCGGATGAGTCGCGATGCCGTCGATCCGCGCGCCATCGAAGAAGACCTCGCGTCCGTCCTGCAGGCTGTCGATGAATGCCCGACCGGTCAGCGGCCGCGCCGCCAGATGCCGCGATAGCTCATTCACTGTGTCTCACCCGATTGGCAAATAGATCACGAATGATCGGTCCGATGACGGCGAGCGCGTCGGCCCGCATCATGTGGTCGTGTTCATAGGGCACATCGATGATGTCGAGCGCGCCGCGTGCGCTCGCGCGCCATGCCGGCAGCGACGATTCGCCGGACGGCGACGCCGCGGCGCGCATGAACGTGATCGGCGCACTGAGCGGCGCGGGCCGGAACGCGGCGGCGAGCGTCGCATGGCACGCGGTGACTTCGACCAGCGCCGGCAACGCGCTCTGCGGCACATGCGCGAGCGGGCTTTCGATGGCGCGCATATGGTCCATCACGCGGTCCCAGCGCAGCGCGCCGGGCGCGATGTCGCTGGCCGGATAGCCGATCATCGCGAGGACATTGCCAAGATGCGTGGCCGGCGCGAGCGTGTCGTGCGGTGGACTCTGGGGCAGCGTGCTGTCGAGCAGCACGACATGCGCGACGGTCTCGCCCAGCGCTTCGAGGCTCGTCGCGATCCGGTGCGCGACGAGGCCGCCGAACGACCATCCCATCAGGCGATAGGGACCGCGCGGCTGGATCGCGCGGATATGCGCGATATACCGGTCCGCGAGCCCGGCGACCGAAGGCGGCGGCGCTTCGCCGCTCAACATCGGGGATTGCAGACCGTAGAGCGAAACATCGACGCCGATATGCGGGATGAGCGTCGCATAGCACCAGCTCAGGCCATATCCGGGATGCACGCAGAAGAGCGGCGCGGCGGCGTTCGCATGCTGTAGCGGCAACAGCGGCGCGAGCGCATCCGACGCGTGACGATGCCGCAACCGCGCGGCCAGGCGCGCGACGGTCGGCGCTTCGAACAGCGCGCGAATGCCGGGATCCACGCCCAGCGAATCGCGGATGCGGTTGACGAGCCGCGCCGCGCGCAGCGAATGTCCGCCGAGCGCGAAGAAGTTGTCGTCGATGGATACAGCTTCGCGCTCCAGCGTCTCGGCGAAGAGCCGCGCCAGTTCCGCTTCGCGGGCGTCGCGGGGGGCGAGAAAGCGTCGCGGTGCGGGCGTGGGCGCAGGCAACGCGGCGCGATCGAGCTTGCCGTTGAGCGTCACGGGCAGACGATCGAGCGTCGTGAAGCTGGCCGGCACCATGAAGTCGGGCAGGCTATGGGCTAGAGCATCGCGCACCTGGGCTTCGTCGTAGTCCGCATCGGCGACGACATAAGCGGCCAGTTGCCCGTCCACCAGCGCAACGGCGCAGTCACGCACCGATGCCTGCGCGCGCAACACGGCTTCCGCCTCGCCGGTCTCGACGCGAAAGCCGCGTATCTTGACCTGATGATCGGAGCGGCCGAGAAACTCCAGTTCGCCGTCGGCGGACCAGCGCGCCAGATCGCCGGTTCGATACATGCGCTCGCCCGGCGCGCCGTAGGGATCGGCGACGAAACGCTCGCCGGTCAGATCGGGCCTGCCGATATATCCGCGCGCGAGTCCCCGCCCCGCGATATACAGATCGCCCACCGTCCCCGGCGGGCAGCGGCCCAGCCAGCGGTCGAGCACATGCACGCGCGTATTCCAGACCGGCCGTCCGATGCCGTTTCGGGTCCGGTCCGCCGCCAGCTCCGCCGATGTCGACCAGATCGTGGTTTCGGTCGGTCCATAGACATTGATCACGCGGCGGGCATGGGCGCGCAGCCGTTCCGCGAGACGCGCGGACATCGCCTCGCCGCCGGTCAGCGCGAGCCGGAACGCGGGCTGCGGGCCGTCTTCGATTTCGCGCAGCAGCGCGTCCCAGAGCGTCGGCGTCGCCTGCACCACGTTCGCCCGTGATGCAGCGGCGAGGCGCGCGAGACGGCGCGGATCTTTCACGGCGTCGGAGGCGGCAAGCACGATCGTCGCGCCCGCGAGCAGCGGACCGAGCAATTCGAGGCACGCGATATCGAAGCCCAGCGTCGTCACCGCGAGCAGGCGGTCGCCGGATTTCAGGCCGATGCGCTCCTGCATCGCCGCAAGCAGGTTGACGAGGCCGGCGCGCGGCAACGCGACGCCCTTGGGCGTGCCAGTGGAGCCGGACGTATAGATCACATAGGCCAGATGCTCGGCGTGCGCAGCGGGCGCGATGGCGGCGAATACCGCGTCGCCGTCATGCGCTGGCAAGCGATCAACGACGAGCGCGGGTTTTGCGTCGGCGAGCATGGCCGCGATGCGCGTCGGCGGATAAGCGGGATCGATCGGAAGGAAGGCCGCGCCGCTCTTCAGGACGCCGAGCATGGCCACCACGATGTCGGGCGTGCGCGGCAAGGTCAGCGCGACCAGATCGTCGGGGCCGATGCCGCGTGCGATCAGCGCATGCGCGAAACCATCCGAGCGCCGGTCGATATCGGCGTACGTCCAGCGCGTTTCGCCCTGTTCGATCGCGACGAGCTCAGGCGTGCGCCGCGCCTGCCGCGAAAACTGCGCCGCGACGTCGTCATCGGGAATGGCGTGCGTCGTTCGATTCCACGCGTTCAGGCGTTCGGCTTCGGCGGGCGCGAGCAGATCGCGGGCGATGACCGCCTCTTCCGGCGCCGCCGCGACATGCTCCAGCACGCGCACGAACCGGTTCAACAACTTGTGCGCTGCTTCGGCAGCGAACTGGCTGATCCGGCAGTCGAGACGCAGCGTCATGCGTTCGCCCGGAATCGCCACGAGCGTCACGGGATAGTGCGTGCCGTCGTAACCGTCGATGCCCGCGACCGCGAGGCCGTCCGCCGCGCCATGCAGGCGGCGGGCGTCCATCGGATAGTTCTCGACGATCAGCAGCGAGTCGAACAGTTCGTTGTGTCCGGACTGCTCCAGGATTTCGGTGAGGCCGAGATGCTGATGCGGCAACAGGTCTGCTTGCGCCGCCTGCATGCGCCGAAACAGATCGGGCCAGCGCTCGCCCGGATCGAGTACCACGCGCAGCGGCAGCGTATTGATGAAGAGGCCGACGCGCCGCTCGATATCCGGCAACTCGGCGGGACGGCCCGACACCGTGATGCCGAACACGATGTCCCCGCGTCCCGTGAGCCGGGCGAGCAGCACGGCCCACGAGGCCTGGAGAATCGTGCTCATCGTCGCTTCGTGGCGTTGCGCCAGCGTGACGAGCCTGCCGCTCAGGCTCTCGGGCAGATCGATCCGGATCGTGCGCGCGTCCGGCGCATCCGAACCCGGTTCGGGCCGGGTCAGCCGTGTCGGCCCGTCCAGTCCGCGCAGCGCTTCGCGCCAGGCGGCACGCGCGGCCGTCTTGTCCTGGCGCTTCAGCCATGCGTGCTGATCGCGCAAAGGAAACGCGGCCTTCGGCGCATCGCCCGCATACAGCGACATCAGATCAGACACCACGACCGGCATCGACCAGCCATCGAGCAGCAGATGATGGTTGCTCATCACGAGCCGATGCCGTCGCGGACCGGTCTTGACGAGCGCGAAGCGCAGGAGCGGCGCGCGTTCGAGATCGAAGCGGCGTTCGCATTCCGACGCGAGCAGGGCCGACAGCGCCCCGGCCATGTCTTGCGCGCCGGAAATATCCACCGCACGCCACGGCGCGTTCACCGAACTGGCGACGACCTGAACCGGCCGCCCGCTCACGGTGCGAATGCTCACGCGCAAGGCTTCGTGGCGCGCCAGCAGCGCGTCCGCCGCGGCCCGCAGACGCGCTGCATCGACGTGTCCTTCCAAGGTCAGCGAAACTTGCGCGATGTAGGGATCGGGGCCGGACGCATCGTATTGCGAATGGAACAGCAGCCCTTCCTGCAAGGGCAGAAGCGGCAGGATGTCCTGCGCGCTGGGCGTCGCGGTCTCGATCGCGTCGATCTCCGCCTGCGTGAAATCGCCGCCGACATCCGATGGCGTCAGCCCGCCGGATTCGAGCCGCGCCATGCCGCAGAGCGCGTCGAACCAGCGGCGGGCCAGTTCGCGAATCGATGTCTCGTCGAACAGGCCGCCCGCGAAGGTCCAGTGCGCGTGCAGCTGCGGCCCCTCGTCGCCGTCGATGACCTGTGCATCCAGCGCGATGGCATGGGACAAGGGCGCATCGGCATCGTCGCCGCCTTCGAGCGACAGGCCGCCTGCCGCCGACCAGACGCCGCCCGAACCCCCGAAGCGGCCGAGATAGTTGAACGACAGTTGCGCGCGCGCGCCTTGCAGATGCGCGGCCGCCCGCGCATTGAGATAGCGCAGCAGCCCATATCCGATGCCGTTATCGGGCAGCGCCCGCAACGCTTCCTTGACCCGCTTCACGAGCGCGGAAAGCGGCGTCGCGCCGGTTTCGACGCTGTCGATATCGATGCGCACGGGACGAAGGCTCGTGAACCAGCCCACCGTTTGCGACAGATCGAGACCGCTGTCGCCCGGCTCGCGGCCATGCCCTTCGAGATCGAGCAGGACCGGGCCGCTCGCACCGCGCCATCCGGCCACGGCGAGCGCGTAGCCCGCGAGCAGAACGTCGTTCACACCGCCGCGGAACAACGCGGGAACGCTGCCGAGCAATCGCGCCGTGGTCGCGGCGTCGAGCCGCGCGCTCACGCGACGTGCCGTCGCCAGCGTGTCGGTGCGTTCGAGCGCGCGCGCGGCGAGCGGCAAGTCAGGGGCGGCGACGATCCATCGCCAGCGATCGAGTTCGGCGACGCGCCGCGCGGCGTGTGCATCCTCGTGAAGATGGCGCGCCCAGCGGTGAAAGGACGTCGGCACCGGCGGCAGCACGCACGGCTGGCCGCGCGCGGCGAGATCGTAGGCCTGTGCGAGATCGTCGAGCAGGATGCGCCATGACACGCCATCCACGACGAGATGATGGATCGTGAGCAGGAGCATGCTCGCCGCCGCGCGCCGGTCGTACCAGACGGCCCGCAGCACGCGGCCCTGTTGCGGCGCGAGCCAGTGTTCGAGCGCGTGTTGCTGACGCGCGGCGTCGCGCTCGACATCGGCGCTGGTCCAGTCGCGCGCATCGATCCGTTGCAGCAGTGTCGGCGCATCGGCGTCGCCGGGGGTTACATCGAGTTCTCCGTCGATGAGACGCGCCCGCAGCAACGCATGCCGCGCGATTGCCGCCTGCAATGCCTGCACGAGCGTCGCGTGGCGCGCGTTGGCCGGCAGGCTTATCCGCATGGACTGGCTGAATGCGCCGATCGCGCCGCCGCGCCCGCTCAGCCATCGCATGATGGGCGTGGCGGGCACGCGGCCGGTCGCATCGTCTTCTGGCGGCGATGCCGTAACGCGTCCGGCATCCGGAAGAACGCCAGCGATCTGCGCGAGGCCGGACGGCGTCTTGTGCCGGAACACATCCGCCGGGCTCAGATCGAGGCCCGCCGTACGCGCGCGGCTCACGAAGCGGATCGACAGAATGCTGTCTCCGCCCAGCGCGAAGAAGCTGTCGTCCGCCTGCACATCCTCGCGGTCGAGCACTTCGGCGAAGAGCCGCGCGATCGCGGCTTCCCGTTCCGTCGCCGGAACGCGCCGCGCCGATACCTCGCGCGACGGCGCGGGCAACGCCTTGCGATCGAGCTTGCCGTTGGGCGTGAGCGGCAGCGCGTCGAGCACCACGAACGCCGACGGCGCCATGTGCGCGGGCAGACGTCTCGCGACGGCGGCGCGCAGCGATTGCGCATCGAATGTCGATGCCGGCACGACATACGCGACGAGTTGCCGCTCGCGCACGGCGACGGCGCAGGACCGCACGCCATCGTCTTCCATCAGCACGGCTTCGATCTCTCCCGGCTCGATGCGAAAGCCGCGCAACTTGATCTGCTGATCGGCGCGGCCGAGATAGTCGAGTTGGCCATCGGCTCGCCAGCGTCCCAGATCGCCCGTGCGGTAAAGCCGCGTCCCGGCCGCGCCGAACGGATTGGCGACGAAGCGCTCGGCCGTCAGGTCGGGCCGCGCGAAGTATCCGCGCGCCAGTCCCGCGCCGGCAACGTAGATCTCGCCGGTCACGCCCGCCGCGCACGATCGCAGGCAGGCATCGAGCACATGGACCTGGCTGTTCCACACCGGACGTCCGATCGGCGGCGCGAGCTGGCCGGCGAGGTCGTCGCTCATCGTCGCGCATACGGTGACTTCCGTCGGTCCGTAGGCGTTGACGAGCCGCCGCCCGTTCGACCAGCGCCCCGCCGTGTCGGGCGAGATCGCCTCGCCCGCGGTGACGATCGTGCACGCGGCGGGAATCGTCGCGGGGTCCATGACCGCGAGCAGCGCGGGCGGCAGCGTCACGCAGGTGATGTCCTGCTCGCGGATCAGCCCGGCGAGGCGCTCCGCCGACATCAACGCCGGATCGGCGAGAACGAGGCGCGCGCCGCGCAGCAGCGTGACGAGCACTTCGGAGACGGCGGCATCGAACGAGAGCGACGCGAACTGCAACACGCGCGATGCTTCCGTGATGCCGAAGCGCTCGGCCTGCGCGCCGACCAGACTCGCGATGCCCGCGCGCGTCACCACGACGCCCTTCGGCTTGCCGCTGGAGCCCGATGTATAGACGACATACGCGGGATGACCGGGCGCGACGGCGCGCACGAGCGCGCCTGTGGGCCAGCCCGCGAGCGGCGGCAGCGCCGAAAGCGTGCGCGCGGGCCGCGCATCGGCGAGCATCGCGTCGATGCGTCCCTGCGGATAATGCGGATCGACCGGCAGATAGGCGCCGCCGCTCTTGAGCACGCCGAGCATCGCGACGACCATGTCGGGCGTCCGGTGCATGGTCAGGGCGACGATGCGCTCCGGCCCGATGCCATGCTCGACGAGAAAATGAGCCAGCGCGTTCGAGCGCATGTCGAGTTCTCGGTACGTCAGTTGATCCGGTCCCTGCGTCACCGCGATGGCGTCCGGCGTGCGCGCGGCCTGCGCACTGAAGCGCGCCGCGACATCGTCTTGGGCGACGGGATGCGCGGTTGCGTTCCAGCGCTCGATCTCGTCGCGTTCGCCGGGCGCGAGCAGGTCGATGCGTCCGACGAGACCGTCCGGCTGCGCAGCCATCGACCGCAGGATTTGCATGAGCGTGGCGAGAAGCCGCCGCGCATCGTGGTCGGATATCCGATCCGCGCGATGATCGATCCGCAACTCCAGTTCGCGTCCCGGCGTGACCATCAGGCTGACCGGATAGTGCGTCGTGTCGTTGACGGTCATCCCTGTCAGCACGACGCCGTCGATCTCGCTTTGCATGCGCGCGGCGGGATAGTTTTCGACGACCACCAGCGTGTCGAACAGCTCGCCGTGGCCGACGAGCGCCTGCACCTCGGTCAATCCGATGTGCTGATGAGGCAGCAGCGCCGACTGGTCCCGCTGGATGCGTTCGAGCAACTGCGCGACGGTCTCGCCGGCATGCAGGATCGCGCGCAGTGGAAGCGTGTTGATGAAAAGCCCGACGCGTTTCTCGACGTCCTGCAATTCGGCTGGCCGTCCCGCTGCCGTGACGCCGAACACGACATCGTGCCGCCCGGCCCAATGGCCGAGGAGGATCGCCCACGCGCCCTGTGCGAAGGTCGCCAGCGTCAGGCCGCGATGGCGCGCGCAGTCAACGAGACGCGCCGTCGTTTCCGCATCCAGCATCCCGGCGACGGATTCCTGTCGCGCGGCGTTCGCGCCGGGGTCCGCGTTGGCGACGAGACGCGTCGGTCCGTCCAGTCCGTCGAGCGCCGCCTTCCACGCGCTGCGTGCGGACTCGCGATCCTGCTTCGCCAGCCAGACGAACTGGTCGCGCAACGGCGGCGCATGGCCGAGCGCTTCGCCGGCGTAAGCCTGCATCAGCTCGGACACGATGACGGGCATCGACCAGCCATCGATCAGAAGATGATGAAGACTCAGCACCAGCCGATGATGACCGTGGCCCAGCCGCAGCAGGGCGGCGCGCAGCAACGGCGCTGAAGTCAGATCGAAGCGATGCTCGCGGTCCTGCCGGAGCCAGTCCGCGAGCGCATCGTGCGGATTCGCGGCGTTGGTTAGATCGATGTCTCGCCAGCGCGTTTCGACGGCGCGGCGCAGCGCCTGCACGGTGCGTCCATCGACGGCATGAAAACTGACCCGCAGCGCTTCGTGCCGTTCGATCAGCCTGTTCAGCGCGGCATGCAGCCTGTTGCGGTTCAGGTCGCCTTCGAACGACAGCACCAGTTGCACGATGTACGGATCGGGACCGGCAGCGTCGAACATGGCATGGAAGAACAGCCCTTCCTGCAACGGCGCAAGCGGGAGAACGTCTGCGGCATCGGGCACATCGGCGCGCAACGCGGCCAGCATGTCCGGCCACGATGCATCGGCGGACTGCGGCTCGATGCTCAGATCGCGCGCGACGACAGCGAGCGCGGCCGGCGTCTTTTCCCGGAAGACATCCGCGGGCGTCAGCACGAGCCCCGCCTTGCGTGCACGGCTGACGAGCTGAATCGACAGGATGCTGTCGCCGCCCAGCGCGAAGAAGCCATCGTCCGCACCGACGGATTCGATATCGAGCACGTCCGCGAACAGCTTCGCCAGCGCGGCTTCGCGCGGCGTCGCGGGCGGGCGCGTCGCCGATGTCCGCGCCTGATAGGCCGGCAGCGCCTTGCGGTCGAGCTTGCCGTTTCGCGTGATCGGAAGCCTGTCGAGCCGCACGAAGCCGACCGGCACCATGTAGTCGGGCAGGCGCTGCCGGAGCGCCGCGCGCACATGCCGCTCGTCGTAATGCTCGTCGGCGACGACATAGGCCACGAGACGGCTGCCGGTCGCGCCGTCCTGCTGCGCCAGCACCGCACACGCGCGGATCGCGGGCTGCTCGGACAGCGCGGTTTCGATTTCGCCGGGTTCGACGCGCAGTCCGCGCACCTTCACCTGCTGATCGGCGCGGCCGGCGAATTCCAATTCGCCCTGTTCGTTCCAGCGCGCGAGATCGCCGGTGCGATACATGCGCGCGCCGGGCCGTCCGTGAGGATCGGCGACGAAGCGCTCGGCCGTGATGCCCGTCTGCCCGACATACCCGCGCGCGAGGACATCGCCCGCGATGTAGAGATCGCCCGCCACGCCGATCGGGCAGAGGTTCAGGAAGTCGTCGAGCACGTGAATCTGCGCGGACGCACGCGGCGCGCCGATCGGAACCGGATGCCGCAGCCGCCGGTCGGGCGTCGCCGGAAAACTCGTGACGAACACGCTGGTCTCGGTCGGGCCGTAGCAGTTCAGGAGGGTGATCTCCGGAAAGCGTTGCAAGACGCGCTGGAAGCTCGCGACCGAGGCCGTGTCGCCGCCGGTGAGGATCGTGCGCAGGCCGTTCAGACACTCCAGGTCTTCCGTGACCAGCAGATTGAACAGGCTCGTCGTCAGGAGAAGATTGTTCGCGCCGTGGTCGGCGACTTCGCGGCGCAGATCGGCGGGCGTCAACTGCTCGCACGAAGCCACGGCGAGTTCGTCGCCGCGCAATAACGCGCTCCAGATTTCGTAGCTGCTGGCGTCGAACGCATAGGCCGACTGGAACAGCACGCGTTGCGGCGGAAGATCGAGCAGGTCCATCGCCATATCGACGATGCCCCTGTGCGTCAACTCGATGCCTTTGGGCAGCCCGGACGAGCCGGACGTGTACATGACGTTGATCAGGCACTGCGGCGGGATTTCGATGGCGAGGGGACTGTCGTCGCCTTCGTCGAGCATCGCGGGATCGATGCGCAGCGTTGCGACGGCGCCGTAGCCGGGGTGTGTGTCGGTATCGTGGAGCACGAGCGCGGCTTGCGTGTCGTCGAGCATGCGCCTTATGCGCTCAGGCGGCTGACCGCGATAGAGCGGCAGATAGCATCCGCCGGCCTTCACGATGGCGAGCGTCGCGACGATCAGCTCAAGCGAGCGCGCCATATCGACGGCGACGCGTGTTTCCAGTGCAACGCCGTGCGCCGCGAGCCGATGCGCGAGCCGGTTCGACATCCGGTCGAGCTGCCGGTACGTCAGTGCGCGCGCGCCGCAACGCAACGCGATGGCGTGCGGCTGCCGCTCGACGATCCGCGCGAAGCGTTGCGGAATCGACTGCGCTTCTCGCTGGCGCGTCTGCGATGGCGCGCCGAAGCCGAGCAGCGCCGCGCGTTCCTCGGGCGCGAGCACGACATGACGCCCGATGCTCGCGTCGGGATCGGCGATGGCCTGATCGAGCAGGCCCTGAAACGCGGCCGTCATGCGGCGCGCCGTGGCGGGCTCGAACAGGTCGGCGGCGAATTCGAGACTGCCTTCGATGACGCCGTGACCGTCATCGCCGCCGCCGTGGGCGATGAACTCGAACGCGAGATCGAACTTGGCCGCCGCATTGCCGATGGCGCGCGGCGTCGCCGTCAGGCCTTGCAGCGAGAGCCGCGCGTCATCGCCATATTCGAGCGTCAGCGCAACCTGGAACAGCGGATGACGCGCGGCGCCGCGCTCGGGATTGAGCGTCTCCACGATGCTCGAAAACGGCACATCCTGATTGGCGTAGGCGGCGAGATCGACATCGCGCACGCGCGCGAGCAGTTCGCGAAACGTCGGATTGCCGCTCGCATCGACGCGCAGCACCAGACTGTTCACGAAGTAGCCGACGAGATCCTTGAGCTGCTCGTCGAAGCGGCCTTCGCCCGGCGTGCCGATGAACACGTCCGTGCCCGCGCCGAAGCGCCGCAGCACCGCGACCAACGCGCACTGCAACACCATGAAGAGCGTGGCGTGATGAGCCTGGGCGAAGTGCGCCGCGCGACGATGCAGGCCCGCATCGATCCGGAACGCGATGCGTTCGGCGCGGCCCAGCGCGTCGGCCGGTCGCGGGCGCACGCGCGGCAGCGGCAATTCGTCGGGAAGGTCGACCAGCATGCCGCGCCAGTACGCGAGCTGCCGTTGCGCGAGACTGCCCGTTTCGTGGACGGAGCCGAGCAGCTTGCGCTGCCAGTCCGCGAAATCGGCGTATTGCACCGGCAGCGGCGGCAAGTCCGGCCGCGTGCCGGCGCGCCGCGCTTCGTAGGCCGTCGATACGTCACGCAGAAACGGCGCGAGCGACGCGCCATCGAAGGCGATGTGGTGAAAGCTGAAAACCAATACGGCGCGATCTTGCGTACAACGCAGCAGGCGCGCCCTGAAGGGAATGCGGCTTTCGAGATCGAAGGGCGCGCCGGTCTCGTCGGCGATATGGCGATCGAGTTCGGCGGGCGTCAGGTTCGTCACGGCGAGCAGATCATCGAGTTCGCTCGCGCGCAGGACATGCTGATACGGGCCGTCGTCCGCATGACGAAAGAGCGTGCGCAGGCTGTTGTGCCGGGCGGCGACGTCGTGAAGCGCGAGGCGCAGCGCGTGCGCATCGCACGGACCGGACAGCTCGAAGGCGTAGGGCAGGTTGTAGGCGGCGGCCGCCGCGCCATCGCCCAGCCGCGCCAGAAACCATAATCCCTGCTGTCCCGCCGACAGGCAGGCGCGCTCGCGCGATGTCTCCGCCGACAGGCGCAGCCGCCGCGTGCCGCCGCCTTCGAGCAACGCGGCAAGCCGTTCGACGGTCGGCGCGCGGAACACATCGCTGACACTCGCATCGACCTGCAATACGGCGCGTATCCGGTTCGCGAGCTGTGCGGCAAGCAGCGAATGGCCGCCCGATGCGAAGAAGTCATCGTGGATGCCGACGTCATCCAGCCGCAGCACATCGGCGAACAGGCGCGCAAGTTCGATCTCGACGGGCGTTCTGCCGGAAGGACCGCGAGCGCCGTCACGCATCGCTTTGGGCAAGGCGGCGCGATCGAGCTTGCCGTTGGGAAGGAGCGGCAACGCGGACATCGCGACGAAGGCCGACGGCAGCATGTAGTCCGGCATCCGGCGCGCCAGCGAGTCGCGCACGTCGGCTTCTTCATAGCCGGCCGCGGGCACGACATAAGCGACGAGCCGTGCTTCGCCCGGTGCATCCTCCTGCAGGACGACAGCCGCCGCCGCGACATGCGGATGGGCGAAGAGCGCAGCTTCGATTTCGCCAGGCTCGACGCGAAAGCCGCGTATCTTGACCTGCCTGTCGGCGCGGCCGAGATATTCGATTTCGTTGTCGCCGCGTCGACGCGCGCGGTCTCCCGTGCGATACATCCGCGAGCCGGGCGGACCATGAGGATCGGCCAGAAAGCGCTCTGCCGTCAGGCCGGGTTGCCCGAGATAACCTCGGGCCAGTCCCGCGCCTGCAAGATAGAGTTCGCCGGCCTCACCCGTGGCGCAGGGTTGCAGGCGTTCATCGAGCACATAA
The DNA here is from genome assembly GCF_014384845.1 of Caballeronia sp. EK. Taxonomy (NCBI): domain Bacteria; kingdom Pseudomonadati; phylum Pseudomonadota; class Betaproteobacteria; order Burkholderiales; family Burkholderiaceae; genus Caballeronia; species Caballeronia sp. EK. The sequence goes on along the minus strand of NZ_JACSUE010000001.1, from coordinate 1,016,272 downwards.
GCCGACGTGTTCCAGATCTCGTGGCCGATCGGCGCGCCATTCGCCGGCGTGGCGACGGCATGCAGGCTGTCGCCGCTCGCTTCCGACGACCCGTAGAAATTGACGAGACAGGCATCCGGCACGCAGGCGGCAAAGCGTTCAGCCAGCGCGGGCGGCAGCGTTTCGCCGCTGCATATCCAGAGTGGACAGCGGTTGAGCGCGACGTGATCGGGCTGATCGAGCAGCGCCGCGAGCAGGCTCGGAACGACCGTGATGCGGCCGATATCCAGACGCGGAATTTCGGCCGTCAGCAGCGCCGGGTCTCTGGCGACATCGGCATCGGTCAGCGCGACCGTGGCGCCCGCGATCAGCGGTGCGAGCAGTTCCGTCGCGCCATCGATGAAGCTCATCGAGCTCTTGGCGAGCACCGTTTCGCCGGGCGCGAACGCATAGGTTTCGGCCACCCAGCACAGTCGATTGACGAGACCGGCGTGCAGGCCGACCACACCTTTCGGGCGGCCCGTCGAGCCCGACGTATAGATGACATACGCCGCATCGAGCGGGCGTGCGGCTGTGCGATGCGCCGTTTCCTCACGCGCGGCATGATCGCTCGCGGGGAGATCAACCATATGCAGTATCGGAATCTCCCGCACGATTTCGGCGAGTTCGGCGGCGAGGCTCGTGTTGGTCAGCACGCACGATGGCCGCGCATCGCGCGACATGAAGGCGAGCCGATCCGCCGGATACGCCGGATCGAGCGGAAGATAGGCCGCGCCGCTCCTGAGCACGCCGAGAATGGCCAGCACCATGTCGAACGAACGCGGCAGCGCGATCGCGACGATGTCCCCCGGCCCGAGCCCGTGCGACATGAGCAGATCGCCCAGCCGGTTCGCGCGCACGTTCAGTTCCGCGTAGGTCATCTGGCGCGCGCCGTGCAACAACGCGGCGGTGGTGGGCGTGCGCGCGGCCTGGCGCTCCAGAAGGTCGCATACGGTCAGCGTCGTCAGCTCGTCGGCGGACCAGCGCGTCGCGTCGTGGCCGCCGTCGATCGGATCGGTCAACGCGTCCATTCAATCAGCCATCCTGATGATGAGTGGACGTCAATCCACGTGCACGCAGCTCGGGAATCACGGCGCGGCCAAATTCCTCGAAGGTGCCCGGAAAATGCGTCGGCGTGATGACGAAGCCGTCGCAGCAGTCTTCGAACAACGCCTGAAGCTGATCGGCGACATCCGACGCCGTACCGATGAGACGCGGCGTGCCCGTGCTCGCCGACAGCCCGATGGCGACATCATCGACGCGAATGTCGGGTTTCGCATCGAGCAGCTTCGCAAGCCACGCCAGCGTGCCGCCCGCATCGACCGCGGGCCGCTTGCGCTGGGTTTCGAGAATCGGCTGCAAGGGTGCATCGCCCGATACGCCCGACAGGTCGAGGCCCAGCATCGCGGCCAGATAGCTTCGGGCTGCGTCGGGGTCCACGAGCGTGTCGAGATGCGCGGCGCGGGCCTCGGCGATTTCACGCGTCTCGCCGATCACGGGTTGCACCGCCGCCATCAGGCGTATGTCCTGCGGCGAGCGCCCCATGCGCGCGGCGCGGGCGCGGACGTCGTCGCGCAATTCGCGCATGGCGGCGGGCTCGCTCTGTATCGCGAAGATGACTTCCGCCCAGCGCGCCGCGAAGTCGCGCCCTCGCGGCGAGACGCCCGCGGCCATCAGCGTGGGTCCGACCCGGTACGGCAGCGTCAGCGGGCCGCGTATATCGAAGTGACGGCCCTTGTGATCGATCTGATGGATCTTGTCGGCGCGGGCATAGACTCCGGACTTCTTGTCGGCAATGAGCGCGCCTTCATCCCACGAGGACCAGAGGTCGTGGCACACCGTCAGCACTTCTTCCGCACGATCGTATAGATCGCGATGATCGAGCGATGTCAGGTGCGCGAAGTTGATGCCGTTGCTCGGCCCCGCCGACGTGACGACATTCCACGCCATTCGACCTTGACTAAAATGATTCAGTGTACTAAGCGTTCTGGCGATATGATAAGGCTCCATATAGGTCGTCGACAGCGTGACCGTGAACCTCAGGCGGCGCGTGACGCCGATCATCGGCGCAACCAGCAAGGCGGGATCGTGACGGATCGCGCCGCTTGCACCGCGGCTTGTCATCGTTTGCCATTCGCCGTCTTCACCCATTGGAGCGGCGAGCGATTCCGGCACGAACGCATAGTCATAACCATAGCGATCGAGGCTGCGAGCCAGGTTTTCGTAGAGCCTGCGATCGCAGAAATCGGTTTCGCTATAGGGATGGCGCCACATCGCGCCGAAGTGACTTCCGGGCACCAGCACGTAAGCCGATAGAAGCATGTGACGGCGCGTCACGATGCGGCTCCGCGTACCATGTCACACGTTTGTGATGCCTTGATGGAATCATTTCCAGCAGGGTTTCGTACGAACATGCGACACCACCTTTTTACTGGTAGTCACCGGAATTTCTGCGTATATTGTTCTAGTGTGGTTGAAGTTGTCAATTAAGTTGACCTGAGGGCCAAGACATGAAAGACAACACCGCGGTCACCGAGACTCCTCATACGGAAAGAATTACCAGCGACACTCCCGCTGTGACGCGCAGCACGAGTCCGGCCACCAATGGCGTGAAACTCGTGGGCGAAGCGTTCGTCCCCGGCGCGAGTCTCCTGATGGATGGAAATGTCGTCAATGGCGCTGCGCACGTGGCAGCAGGCATCGGCATCAAGATGCTTTTCGGGCCGGTCGGTCTGCTGCTGGCGGCGGCTGATTCCTACTCGAAATCGGTCACTGACAAGTACCTGTGGAACCACGTCAACGATCTCGTCACCAAGGCGAAGGAGACGCGAAAGGCCAGAGCGGAAGCGGCGAGCCCGCCGGCCGAGTAATCCCCCATCGGTTCTCCGCCGATACGATTGCAAACATCACTGAGCATAACTTTTCAGATGCGCCCGAAGCACTCGCCGCGCATCTGAAAGCATGTGCACGCTCGTTTCAATGCTCGAGTCGCTGAAACACCCGAAGCTCGTGCCCATAGATCAGACGGGGAATGAATTCACCATGCACGAGAGCGAGCCGATGATCGCCGGCCCAGGTTTCCACGGCGCCTTCGGGGACTTGCTCCACCCACTCGCGCGTAAAGATGTAATCGTCGATATTGTGGGCCAGCCGACGCCCGCCCGGGCGCGCGGTCATATCCTTGTAGAGAAAAATGCCGCCCGGTTTGACGCGCTGCGCCGCGGCGGCGAATACGTCGCTTCTGCTTCCCGGCGGCACGTGATGCAGGACATCCACCATCGCAACGACGTCGAACGGACCTTCCGGCGCTTCGGCGACCGACCGTACGTGCTCGAACGTCAGAATGCCTTGTGCGCCGACACGCTGCGCTGCGGCACGCGCCGATTCCAGCGGCGGCGCCATGACGTCGCAACCCACGCCACGGCGAATCTTTTTCATGGCCGCGAGCAGCGTGAGCAGCGATCCCGCGCCGCAGCCCACGTCAAGAACCTCGGCGCCGTCCCGAATGAACGGCAGCAGTTTGTCGTAAGGACAGACGTAAGGGCGAATCGCGCTCAACCATCTGAACGGCGCGGGCGTGTCGCAATACGCGGCATAGAAGAAACGGCGCAGTTGCGCGGGCGTTGCAGCGCTGTCTACCGAGGGAATGGAGGCCGATGCGGGAGCGAGCATTTCCGTGTGCAGGTGTCGTCCGATCTTGCGCTTGATGTTACTATGCAAACACTTTTTGCGCCGCAAAATTCTGCGAATTATTCGTTATCCGTACGAGTTGATGCCAGATGAGCCCAGCGGATCAGGTCGATGACGAGGCTTCCGAACCTCAAAAGCACCGCATAGTCAGGCACGTCCGGTATCGGATGAGCCGGAGCGAAAAGTTCATCGCGGTGTCGCTCGTCGTCGGCGTCATCGTGCTGCTTTTGATTCCCTTCACGTTCATCATCATTCCGGCGGGCCATGTCGGCGTGCTCTATCGCTTGCTGAGACACGGCACGGAGACGGACTTCGTCTATCACGAAGGGCTGAACATCAAGTGGCCATTCGATCGGATCTACACCTACGAAGTCAGGACGAAGACGCTCGACGAGAGCGTCCACGCGCTCGCGCGCGACGGCCTGAGCGTTCAGGTGGAGATTTCCGTGCTGTATCGCCCGGTGCCGGATAACGCGGGCAAGCTGCATCAGGAAGTCGGCTATGACTACGTGGACCGGGTCGTGCGTCCGATTTCGCTCGGCGCCGTGCGCGACATCATCGGGAAATGCGATCCGCACGATCTGTATCGCATCAATGTCGAAGAGCTGGAAGGCCGCATACTGGAGAAGATGCACGGATCGCCGGCCGCGAAGGGGCTCATTTTCTTCGAGCGCGTCGTCGTGCGCGATCTCGATCTGCCGACCACGGTGAACGACTCGATCAACAGAAAGCTCACGGAAGAACAGAATGCGCAGGCGTATAAATTCCTGATCGCGCAGGCGCAGGACGAAGCGGAGCGCAAGCGGATCGAAGCCATCGGCATTCAGACGTTCTATTCCATCGTCGCCAATTCGCTGACGCCCCAGTTGCTGACATGGCGAGGCATCGAAGCGACCGTGCAGTTGTCGAACTCCAGCAACTCGAAGATCGTCGTGGTCGGCGGCGGGAAAGATCAGCTTCCGTTGATTCTCGGAAGCGACATCGCCAAGCAGCCGGATCTTCCCGCGCCGAAGGTGATCGACCCGCAGTCGCATCCGCTGCCGCAATGGCGCGATCTTCCAAAGCTCTTTCCGAAAGCCGGCGACGCGGGCGCCGCCGCCTCCGAAAGCAGCGGCGGCACCGCGCCCGGTGATGAAACCAACGTGTCGCGAGCCGCCAATCCAGGCGCGAAACAACGTTAGATGCTTGTGATGTTAAGCTGATTGCTCGTTGCAGCCGCGACGATCACGGGAGGCCATCATGATTGTGATTCCCAGCCTCGTTTATATCGTTCTGAGCCTGCTCGTCGCGTATCGCGGCCGGCGCACGCATCTTGGCTATCTCGGAACGTTTCTTCTGAGCTTGTTCATCACGCCGATCATCGTGTTCGTCGGCCTCCTGCTTCTGACGCCTTCGCCGGAGAATGTCGAAATCATCTATCGCGGAGACAAGCAGAAGATTTAGGCGAGGCTAATCCGCATTGGGCATCGCTTCGGACGCGACACGCTCCGGCACCTGCGATCGCCCGAGCCGCGACATCGCGTAATACAGAATGCCCGGCACGACGATGCCCACGATCCACGATACATCGACGCCGCCCAGCGCATCGACCCACGCTCCGGTATAGAAGCCGGTCGCGACGAACGGCATCTGCACGAGCACGCCGAGCGCATAGACCGTGATGCCCGTGACATTCCAGCGTCCGTAGCGGCCATTGACATCGAAGAGGGCGGGCACGTCGTAGCGCTCGCGCGTGACCCAGTAGTAATCGACGAGATTGATCGCGCTCCACGGCGTGAAGAACACGAGCAGAAACAGCAGGAACGAAGAAAACGCCTTCAGGAACGAGTGCTGTCCGGCGAGCGCGAGTCCGCTCGATGCCGCGACGCTCAGCAGCACGAAGACGAGCCGCGTGCGTGACGAGATCTCGCGCTGTCCGCCGAAGCCGGTGACGATCGCCGCGACCGACATCACGCTGCCGTAGGCGTTGAGCGTGGTGATCGTGAGCTTGCCGAGCGCGATCGTGAAGTAGAGCACGGCGGCAATCGCGCCCGTCGCACCGAGTCCGACGATGAAACCGACCTCGTGCCCCGAAAAGCGCTCGCCGGCGAGCGCGGCGGCCAGCACGCCGAAGGTCATCGATACCTGCGCGCCGATCACGGTGCCGCTGAACACGGCGAAGAAGGTCTTGCGCGCGGAAGTCGACTTCGGCAGGTAGCGCGAATAGTCCGCGACATACGGCCCGTACGCGATCTGCCACGAGGCCGACAGCGAAATCGCCAGCAGAAAGGAAGCCACGGTGAAGTGCCGGTTCGAGAGCAGCGTCTCGGGCGCATGGCCGTGCAGCAGGCTCGCGAACAGATACAGAAACGCGAGCGTGCCGACGATGCTCGACACGCGGCCCATTGCGTGAATGACGCGATAGCCGAAACCGGTGAGCAGCACGATCAGCGCCGCGAAGATCAGGATCGATGTCGTGTTGTCCGTATGCAGGAGCGCGCCGATGGCCTGTCCCGCGAGCACCGTGCCGCCCGCCGAAAAACCGATATACATCACGCAGACGAGCACGAGCGGAATGATCGCGCCGTACACGCCGAACTGCACGCGGCTGGAGATCATCTGCGGCAGGCCGAGTTGCGGGCCTTGCGCGCCGTGCAGCGCCATCACCGCGCCGCCGATGACCTGGCCGATGAGCAGCCCGATCAGCGACCAGAACACATCGCCGCCGAGCACGACCGCGAGCGCGCCGACGACGACCGCCGTGACCTGCAGATTCGCGCCGAACCACAGGGTGAACTGGCTGAACAGGCTGCCGTGGCGCTCCGCGTCGGGAATATAGTCGATCGAGCGGCGCTCGATCAGCGAGGCGTTCGCGGCGGGTGCTGAAGTGTTGCGTTCCATGCTCGTCTCCTGAGCGGTAAGGCACTTCGTGAGAAAGATGTGTGCGGATTCAGATCGCGTCGACGAATGCCGGCACGATGTCGTGCAGATCGCCGACGAGACCGTAGTCGGCCACGCCGAAGATCGGCGCGTCCGGATCCTTGTTGATCGCGACGATCACCTTCGAATCCTTCATGCCGGCGAGATGCTGGATCGCTCCCGAAATGCCGACGGCGACATACAACTGCGGCGCGACGATCTTGCCGGTCTGCCCGACCTGATAGTCGTTCGGGACGAAGCCCGCATCGACGGCGGCGCGCGATGCGCCCAGCGCCGCGCCGAGTTTGTCGGCGAGCGGTTCGAGCATCTTCGCGTAGTTCTCGCCGCTGCCGAGGCCGCGTCCGCCCGACACGATGGTGCCGGCGTTCGTCAGTTCGGGGCGCTCCAGCTTCGTCGCTGCGCGGCTGACGAAGCGCGACAGCCCGCGATCAGCAGCCGCTTCGATGCGCTCGATCGAAGCGCTTCCCCCTTCCGCCGATACGGCATCGAAGCTCGTCGCGCGCACCGTGAGCACCTTGACCGCATCGGTCGATCGCACCGTGGCGATGGCGTTGCCCGCGTAGATCGGGCGCTCGAATGTGTCGTCGGCGATGATGGCGGTCACGTCGCTGATCTGCGCGACATCGAGCTTCGCGGCGATGCGCGGCATCGCGTTCTTGCCGAAGGCCGTCGCGGGCGCCAGGATATGCGAGTAGTTCGCGGCGATGGGCAGCACCGTCGCTTCGATGTTCTCCGCGAGGCCGGCTTCGAGTTGCGGCGCATCGGCCAGCAGCACTTTCGACACGCCCGCGATCTTCGCCGCCTCTTCTGCAATGCCGTGCGCGTGATGACCGGCGATCAGCACATGAATATCCGCGCCGATCTTCCGCGCCGCGCCGATGGTCTTCAATGTCGCCGCATTGACCGACGTGTTGCCATGTTCCGCGATAACCAGAATCGTCATTTCCCTGTCTCCGTCAAAGGACCTTGGCTTCGGTCTTGAGCTTGTCGATCAGCGCCGGCACGCCGGGCAGTTTCACGCCGGGCGCGCGCTTCGGCGGCTCGGTGACCTTGAGCGTTTGCAGGCGCGGCGTGACATCGACGCCGAGTTCTCCGGGCCGAACCGTAGCGAGCGGCTTCTTCTTCGCTTTCATGATGTTCGGCAGCGTGACGTAGCGCGGCTCGTTGAGGCGCAGGTCGGTCGTGATGACGGCGGGCAGTTTCAGCGACAAGGTTTCCGCGCCGCCGTCCACTTCGCGCTCGACCATCGCGAAGCCGTTATCGACTGCGATGCCTGAAGCGAACGTCGCTTGCGGCAGACCGGCGAGCGCGGCGAGCATCTGGCCGGTCTGATTCGAATCGTCGTCGATGGCCTGTTTGCCGAGGATGACGAGTTGCGGCTGCTCCTTGTCGACCAGCGCCTTGAGCAACTTGGCGACCGCGAGCGGCTGCAACTCCGCGCTGGATTCGACCAGAATCGCGCGGTCCGCGCCGATCGCGAGCGCCGTGCGCAGCGTGTCCTGCGACTGCGCGACACCGCACGACACGGCGATCACTTCGATCGCGACACCGGCCTCCTTCAAGCGCACGGCGGCTTCGACAGCGATCTCATCGAACGGATTGATCGACATCTTCACGTTCGCGATATCCACGCCGGATTGATCGGACTTCACGCCCACTTTCACATTCGCGTCGACGACGCGTTTGACTGCTACAAGAACCTTCACGATTCGTCTCCCGATGTAGTGTCAAGCGAACAGCGAACGGGCGATGACAGTGCGCTGAATCTCCGACGAACCCTCGTAGATCCGCAGGATGCGCGCGTCACGCACGAGGCGCTCGATTCTCATCTCGCGCGTGAAGCCATAGCCGCCGTGAACCTGCAATGCGGCGTCCGTGACGAACGACACCATCTCTGATGCGTAGAGCTTCGCCATCGACGCCATTTCCGTGAACGATTCACCGGCGGCGCGGCGCGCGGCGGCCTGAAGCGTCAGAAGCCAGGCCGCTTCGAGACGCGTCTTCATGTCGGCGAACGACCACTGCAAGCCCTGCTTGTTCGCGAGCGGCTCGCCGCCGACGTGCCGCTGTTTCGCCCATTCGACGGCATCGCAGAATGCTGCTTCGGCGATGCCGAGACTCGTCGCCGCGACATCGAGGCGGCTGTTGTCGAGCACTTTCATCGCGGTGCGAAAGCCGCTGCCTTCGTCGCCGATCCGGTTCGCGGCGGGCACCACGCAATCCAGCGCGACTTCATGCGCGGGCGCGCCGTGAATGCCCATCAGCTTTTCCGGCGGCGAGACGGTGACGCCCGGCGTGTCGCGATCGACCACGAACGCGCTGATGCCGCGTGTGCCCGGACCGGGCGCGGTCTTCGCATAGACGACGATGAACTGCGCCGCGTCGGCGTTGGAGATGAAGTGCTTCACGCCGCGAATGTGATAGCTGTCGCCGTCGCGCAGGGCTTGCGTCGTCATGCCCGCGGGATTGGAGCCTGCCTGCGGCTCGGTCAGCGCGAATGCGCCGAGTTTCACGCCGGTCGCGGCGTCCGGCAGATAACGGTCGCGCAGTTCATCCGATGCGCCGATGAGAATCGAATCGGTCGCGAGATAATGCGCGCCGATCATGGACGACGTGGCCGCGCACGCCTTCGCGATTTCAACGAGCGCGAGAATGATCGCCGCCGGCGACGCGCCGATTCCGTTCCAGCGTTCGGGCAAGTTCATGCCCATCACGCCGAGTTCGGCGAGTGCATGGACATAACGCGTCGTCGGGATTTCTTCGCGATCGACCTGCGCCGCGTGCGGCGCGAGTTCGGCGTGCGCGAAACGGCGAATCGCGTCCGCGATTTCGAGGTCGGCGTCGGTGACGCCCAGTCGCTTAAGCAAGATCTTTCTCCTGGATGATGTCGGGTTCGCCGGTATGCACGACGCCGGACGCGGCGAGCGTGGCGATCGCTGTCGTGTCGAGGCCGAGCAGGTCTTCGAGGACCGACGCGGTGTGTTCGCCGATGCGCGGCGCGCGCGTCGTGCGTGGGTTCGGATACGCCGAGAATTTGAGCGGCTGCGCGGGCAGGCGCATCGTCGATCCATCGGCTGCGACGGTATCGACGAGCACGCCGCGCAACCGCGCGTGATCGCTGTCGAGCGCCTGCTGGATGCTCTGGATCGGCGCGACGGGAATGCCCGCGGCGCTCAGCGCGGCGTTGACTTCGGCGACGGAGCGCGTCGCTGCCCATCGCTCGATGCACGCACGCAGAACGGCTTCGTGCGCGCAGCGCGAGGTGTCGTTCGCGAAGCGCGGGTCGTCGGCGAGTTCGGGCTGGTCGATCGCATCGGCGAGCCGGGCGAACAGCTTGTTGTTGAGCACCGCGACGACGAAGTGGCCGTCCGACGCGCGATACGCGCCGAACGGCGCGGATGTCGGATGGCGATTGCCGACGCGCGATTGCGCCACGCCCGTGGCCGCATAGCGGGCGACGAGCGCCGCGGTCAGGTTCAGCGTGGCGTCGAACATCGATACGTCGACATGCGTGCCCTTGCCCGTGCGATCGCGTGCGACGAGCGCGGCCAGCACGCCCCAGGACGCGAAGATGCCGCTCACGACGTCCGACACGGAATCGCCGACGAGCGTCGGTTCGCCGTCGGGCGCGCCGGTCGCGTCCATCAGCCCGCAAAGCGCTTGCAGAATGATGTCGTAGGCGGGCCGGTGCGATTCGGGGCCGGTCTGCCCGAAGCCCGACACGCTCGCATAGACGAGCGCCGGATTGCGCGCCGACAAGGTCTCGTATCCGATGCCGAGCCGCCCGGCAACGCCGGGGCGGAAGTTCTCCACGACGACATCCGCCTGCGCGCACAGCGATTGCGCGAGCATCTGCCCGTCTTCGGTCTTCAGATCGATGACGACGCTGCGCTTGTTGCGATTCATCGCACTGAACAGGCCGCTCTCGCCGTGCGCGAACGGACCGATCGCGCGATAGTCGTCGCCGCCCGGCGGCTCGATCTTGATGACATCGGCGCCGAGATCGCCGAGCAGCGCCGAACACAGCGGCCCCGCCAGCACCCGGGAAAAATCGATCACGCGTATGCCGTCGAGCGGCAGCCTGGACACAGTCACGACATCGTCTCCTGAAGGTCCGGCCAAAGCCGGCCGGTGTCATGATTCTGGTCGCGCCGGGTAATTAGATAAAATATCGGAATAAATTAACGCCTATACGATTTTCATATGGCTTTGTCACTCAGGCTGCTTCGCTATTTCGTCGCCGCCGCGGAACTCGGCAGCACGACCGCGGCGGCGAATCAGATGAGCGTGTCGCAGCCGTCCATCTCGGTTGCGATCCGCGAGCTCGAAGCGCTCTTCGACGATCCGCTGTTCACGCGCGGGGCCGGCACGCGCATGACGCTCACGCAATTCGGCGAGCGCAAGCTCGCGGAGGCGCGGCAACTGCTGGCATCGGCGGCGGCTTTTTCGACCGACGATGTCGGCGATGAGGAAGGCGGCGAGGTGCAGATCGGCGTCTTTCGCACCATCGCGCCGGTCTATCTGCCGCGCGCGCTGGCGCTTGCGCGGGAGCGGCATCCGCGGCTGCGGGTTCGCTTCGTCGAAGGAGATTTGCCGCAGCTCGAATCGTGGCTGCGCAAGAGACAGATCGATTTCGCGCTGATGTACGACGTCGGGCTGGGCGATGACATCGAGCGCGACTGTCTTGCGCAATTGCGGCCGTACGGGCTCGTGCCCGCCGGTTCACGCCTCGCGAAGCGCAAGCGCGCCATCTCGCTTCGCGATCTCGCGGCGGAGCCTTTCATCCTGATCGACCTGCCGCAGAGCCGCGATTTTCTGATGACGCCGTTCTGGCAATGCGGGTTGTCGCCGAATGTGGTGCATCGTGCCGCGTCGATCGAACTGGTCAGAGCGATGGTCGCGAGCGGGCTCGGCGTGTCGCTGCTGATCACGCAAAGCCCGGCGGCGACGCAATCGCCGCTCGTGGTCGAATGCCGGATTCAGGAGTCGACGGTAATTCAGCCGCTGGTGATCGCGCGGCCCGCGCGGGCGGCGCGCACGCGTGCATCGGAATGGATGTCGGCGTGTGTGCGCGATGCGGTCGGCGAATCGATGCGCGCGCGGGCAGGGCGCTGACGCAACCAGCCGCGAGCCTCAGGCCTGGTTCGAGACGCTTTCGCCGATCGGCACCGGTTCCGCCGGCCGCTCGATTTGCCGCACGCCGACGCTCACGTCCATGCCGATGAAATCCGCCGCGTCGCCGAACCAGGAACCGGACACGGGCGCGGCCTGTTCGGGCTTGCGCGTGTACGCCACGCGGATCAGATCGGTTCCGCCGACGAGCGAATTTGTCGGATCGTACGGCACCCAGCCCGCGCCCGGCAGGAAGACGTGCAGCCATGCGTGCGTCGCGCCCGCGCCGACGACGAGCGGCTCATCGCGGCTTTCGACCTGCCGCGCGCCCTGCTGCAATCCGGTGTTGCGCACTGCGGGCGGGGCGGGCGTGTCGAGCGTCCGGTCGTACAGATAACCCGACACGAAGCGCGCGGCCAGTCCCAGTCCGCGCACCACCTCGATCATCAGCAGCGCGAAATCGCGACAGGTGCCGCTGCGCCGGTTCAGCGTTTCGGATGGACGCTGCGTGCCCATCGCGTCGCGCGACTGGTACTGGAAGTCGCCGCGGATGGCGGAGTTGATGTTCGCGAGGATGTCGCGCGTATGGATGGTGCCGCGCCTGGGGAGAAACTGCGTCACCCAGTCGCGCAGCATCGGCTGATCGTCGGGATATTGCGGCGGCAGGAAGGACGCCAGATCGAGCCGGTCCTCGTCGTTGTATTGGAACGGGTAATTCTCGGCTTCGGGGACGACCGGCAACTCCAGATTCTTGACGCCGAAATGCTCGATCACGAAACGCGCGCGAAGCTCCAGCACATCGGCGGGCACACGGGGTTCGACGACCGCGACCGAATTGGAGAACACGTCGTGAATCCAGTGCTGCGAGCTGTGCGGCGATACCTCCAGCGTCGCCGACAGCACGCGGATGTCGTGCGCGGCGCGTGGCCGGAACATCACGCGATGCGGAGAGAACTCGACAGGCTTGCGGTAGCGATAGGTTGTGACGTGCTCGACTTCGAGAAAGACGGACATGTGCGACCTCCGAGCCAGTGCCGCGCGAACGGGTTGTCATCGGCGATGCATTGCGTGTCCGCCGATACGGCAATGATGCCACCGATGGCGCCATACAGAAAGCCGACGCATGCGCGGTGTACCGCGCGCTGGCGTGCTACCCTTGTTTTCACCGGAATCGCCGCGGTGCGCGTGCCAGCGCCCGCGCACAACAGGGATATCGACACATGTCTCATTCTGCTCTGACGAGAGACGCGGTTGCCGTCATCACGGGTGGCGCGTCGGGTATCGGTCTCGCTGCGGCGAAGCGGTTCGCCGAGCTCGGACTTCGTATCTGTATTGCGGACCGCGATGCCGATCGAATCGCGCAAGCCGTGGAGCACATCGCCCAAGTGAGCGTGGGCGGCGCACAAAACGTCTTCGGATTCGAAACCGATGTCGGCGTCATCGACGATGTCCGTCGCCTGCACGCGGCCGTCGTCGAACGATTCGGCGGCGTCGACGTCCTGATGAACAACGCCGGGATTCAGCCGGGCAGCACTATTTTCGGTCCCGTCGAGAACTGGACGCGCGTGCTGGGCGTGAACTTGTGGGGCGCCATTCACGGGACGCAGGTTTTCGTGCCCGACATGATCCGGCGCGGACGTCCGGGGCTCGTGATCAATACCGGTTCGAAGCAAGGCATCACGACACCGCCCGGCGATCCGGCGTACAACGTTTCGAAGGCCGGACTGAAGGCATTCACGGAAGCGCTGCAACACGAACTGCGCAATACCGCCGGCTGCAACATCAGCGCGCATTTGCTGATTCCCGGCTTTGTGTTCACGGAGTTGACGCGCAGGCATCGGACGGAAAAGCCCGCCGCGGCATGGACGCCCGAGCAGACCGTCGACTTCATGTTGCAGCGTCTGGATGCAGGCGACTTCTACATCCTGTGTCCGGATAACGATGTGCCGCGCTCGCTCGACGAGCGCCGCATGTTGTGGGCCATCGGAGATGTCGTGGAAAATCGGCCAGCCTTGTCGCGCTGGCATCCGGATTACAAGGCAGCGTTCGAAGCGTTCATCGAACAGCCTCGCTAAAGGAAGCGCTTCAGCGATGCGGCCAGAGGCTGCAATACTTCTGGCCATCCTCGAGGTTCGGTCCGACGCTTCCATCCGCCTGAACGATCTTGAGCCAGCCGTTGGGATCGGACGTCGTGGGCGTGTCCCCGCAATTGTTGTGTACCCAGTGAATGCCGCCGCTGTACGGAATGCCGCAGGCTTCGATCTTGTCGCCGACCTTGATCGTGTTCAGCGGAGCGGGCACGCCCTTGCTGTTCTTCTGATAGCCCGACGCGAAGACGTTGTCGATCGCGATATCGTATGTTTTGCCGTCGGCATCGCCCTTGATTCGCAGATGCGTATGCGACAGCTCCACGCCGTGACGGAACATGCCATGCTTGAACGTCGGAGGCGACACCGCGCGACCGGTCAGCAGCGAGCCGCCGGCCGCGTGGCAATCCTGCGCATCGTCGGCGCGCGCGCTGGTCGATAGCGCGGCGATCAGCAAGGCCGCGCCCACCGATATTCGCGCGAGCTTTTTATCGCGATGACCGCAGGCTCGATGAACGAGTGATCTCATGGTTTCCTTTGTGATATCGGGATTGCGGCGGGTCACTTCATCAGCATCATCTGCACGACCTTGACGACAACGAGTCCCACGGCGATGACGAGGTAACCACGCAAGGCGGTCATCCAGATCCGGCTCGACAACGTGAGCCGGGGCCTCTCCAACTGATCGAGCGGCGGCATGCGCCACGTGTCGCGCAAGTGCCGCAGTTGCACGTTCGATTCGAAGCCGAACGCTTCGTGCCGGCCTTTGCGCGCACGGAGCAAGAAGATCATCGCATAACCGGCAAGCGCGACAACCGTACCGCCCGCGAGAATCATGCCGATGGTTTCGCCGCTGATGTCCGGGTACACGACCGACGCCGTCAGGACGATGGACAGCATCACCAGCACCCACACCACCGCGCCGGTGAAGACATTGAGCGCGCCGGAGTTGACCCAGGGACCGAGCACGGCGCGGTCGTTGCACAGCAGCAGCAGGAAGACCGTCGCGCTCGGGAGCAGCACACCGGCGAGCGTTTGCACCGCCTCCGTGAGCAGGCCCAGCGGACTTCCGGGGATGAGTACGAGTGCCGCCGCTGCCGCGATGATCCCGAAATAGACGAAATAGAATCCCTTTGCATCGGACACGCCGCGATGCAGCGAATGACGAATCTTGAAGACATCGCCGATCGCGTATGCAGTCGACAGCGAAACGGCGGCGGCGCCGATGATGCATGCGTCGAGCAGCGCGACGGCGAAGATGGTCGCGGACGTCCGGCCGACATACTTCTCCAGCCCCGCGATCACGCCGCCCGCGTCGGTGAACTGTCCGAACTCGGGGTGGCCGGCGAACAGCGCGGCGCTGAACGAGATCATCGCGACCGCACCGATCAGCACGAAGGCGATGCCGATCCACAAGTCGGCTTTCTCGTACTGCATGAAGCGCGGCGTGATCCGCTTGTCGACGACATAGCTCTGCTGGAAGAACAACTGCCACGGCGCGACGGTCGTCCCGACGATGCCGATGACGAGCAGCATCACGTCGGAGAGCTTTGCATGGGACGGCCAGTTGGGCACGAAGAAGTCGCGCGACATCTGGCCGACGGGCGGATGCACGGACACGAGCACGGGAACCAGCAGCAGACTCAACAGGCAGAGCACGAGAGCGAAGCGCTCGAAACGCCTGAAATTGCCGGTGCTGACCGCGGCCATGATGAGCGCCGCCGCGATGCAGACGCCCGCCATCTTCGAGACGCCCAGAAAATCGAGCGCGAACGTGATGCCGATGAACTCGGTGACGATGGTCAGCGCGTTGAGGATAAACAGATCGATGACGCTGAACGCACCCCAGAACTTGCCGAAACGCTCGAAGATCAGCCGGGCGTGGCCGACGCCCGTCACCGCGCCCAGACGCAGCACCATCTCCTGATTGACGAAGAGAACGGGGACGAGCAGCAGCAAGGTCCAGAGCAGCGTGGTGCCGTAGTTCTGCCCCGCCTGCGTATAGGTGCCGAACGCTCCGGCGTCGTTATCGCCGACCATCACGATGAGACCGGGGCCGATGATCGCGAGCAGGGTCCGCACGCGCGCCCACCAGTTGCGGCGGGGCGCTGTGTCGTGATGCGCGATGGTGCCGAACGCGCCCTTGATGTCGCCGAGATGGGCCGAATCGAGGACGGCGCTGCGTTCGGCCGCGGCGCTGCCTGGCGATGAAATGTTCGATGGCGTGGACATTATTGTTATCCGTAATCTGGGACTGCGCACACGTTCACGCGCGCTTGCAGCGGGCGCGCGCAGGCCGCCGCGCGTGGACGCGGCGAATTGCCAGACGGGCGCGCGTGAGCGTCGCCTGTGAGGCGCTTAAGAGAGGTGCACGGGGAAAACTACTGCGACGCGCACCGTCCGCTACTGGCGGGACGGCGGCTTGGGAAAGGCTGCGCTGACGTCCGGCCGGTTAGGCGGCGAATCTGTTCGATGATCGACTACTGCTGCTGTCCAAGGCATCAGCCCCTTCGTGAAGATGAAAAAATTGTAGGCGCGCTTCTTGAGGGAAGTCAACACAGTTGGTGCAAATGAAGCCCGGATGGCACGTCTTTTGTGTGGTTTCGCGCGCAAGCTTTCGGGTCGGCTGCCTTGGGCTTTCGGCTTGCTTGATGAAGGCGTGAAATGCCGTGTCCTAAATCAGCTTCCTGCGCTTGAACTCGTCTGCGAGAGCATCGGCATCGACGAACTTGTACGCGATCAGTCCCGCATCGAGCGCGCCGCTCACGTTCGCATCCGAGTCGTCGATGAAGAACGTCTCCGAAGCCCGCGCGCCGAGCAGTTCGAGACATCGAAGATAAGCCTGCGCCGCCGGCTTCGCCGAACCGAACGACGCCGTCGCATAGACGTGAGGTCCGAACACCCGCGCGACCGGCGGATTCAGGTAACCGATGTGATCGGAGACCAGACGGCAGTTGTTGGTCAGCACCGCGACCGCATGGTTTTGCGCGACGCTCGCCGCCAGATCGATGGTATCGAGATTGGGCGTGATCGATGCGCGGCGCGATGCCAGCCACATGTCGCGGCTGATCGGGCAGTCGAGCAGATCGCCGAGCATCGCGAGATACGCGTCTTCATCGATTTCGCCGCTATCCGCGCGAGCTTCGAGACCCGAGCCCCAGATCGCTTCGCGCACCGCTTCGGAAGGTCTTTCGCAAAGCGCCGCCAGATGATCGACGCGCACCGCGCGGTCGTAGTGGGACAGGACGCCTTCCATATCGAACAGGACGAGGGAAATCGGTGCTGTCATGTGGATGCCCCGCGAGAGAGGAACGCCATCCGGCGGCGTGGCGTCGGATGGTGAGTCGTCCCATTCTAGCTTCGCAAAATTCGCGCGGGGCCGTCTCGCCGGCTTCCGGAAAGACCCATCTCAACGCCCCGCGCTCTGCCCGCCATCGACGTGCAGAATCTCTCCGGTGACGAAAGGCGCGGAATCGAGAAAGACGATAGCGCTGGCGATATCGCTCGTCTCACCCATGCGTCCAAGCGGATGAAACGCGCCCAGCGCTTCGTGGTCTGCGTGCGCGTGCATCGGCGTCTTGATGATCCCCGGCGCGACGGCGTTCACGCGAATGCCCTTCTTCGCGTATTCGATCGCGAGCGACTTCGTTGCCGCGTTCAGGCCGCCCTTCGTCAGCGCCGCCAGCACCGAATAGATTCCGCTCATCGCCGCGTGATCGATGCTGGTCGTGACCGTCACCACATGGCCGCCCGATTGCTTTTCCATCTGTGCGATCGCGAGTTGCGTGATGTGATAGAAACCCGCCATGTTCACATGCATCACGGCGGCGTAGTCTTCGGCGGTATGTTCGGTGAAGGGCTTTCCGATGTAGATGCCCGCGTTGTTCACGAGTGTATCGATCCGGCCAAAGCGGGCGACGCCTTCCGAGATAACGCGGCGGGCGGTTGCGGGGTCGCCGATATCGCCGGCGACGCTCAGGATGTTCTCATCGTCCGACGGCTTGATCGAACGTGAAGTAGCGACGATTCGATAATCCAGCTTCCGGAATGCCCTGACGACTTCGGCGCCGATTCCTTGCGATGCGCCGGTGACGACGACGACCTTACGTGCTGTGCTCATGCTTTACTCGAAAAATTAGGGTTCACGAACCCGGGATCAGGCCTTCTTCGCCTGCGCCAGCCACTGCTCGAGACTGACGCGGCCGATCCGCGCGTCGCCGAGCGGCACGAGCGATTGTTCCTCGACACGGCCGCCGTAGTAGCGCGCCTCGCTGTCCGTGACAACCGGGCGGGTGTCGCCCACCGACTTCAGATAACGTCCGACGATGTCCGCGAAGGGAGCGCGGTCCGGGCCGGCGATATCGGTCATGCCGTTCAGCGGCGAGCCGCACGCGATCTGCGCGAGGAAGCCGGCGACATCGTCGGCGGCGATCGGCTGAAACAAGCCATCGCCGAGTCGCACGGTTCCATCGACCATGCTGAAATCGGCGATGCCGCCGATGAACTCCATGAACTGGGTCGCGCGCACGATCGAATACGGCACGCCCGATGCTTCGATGAGTTTTTCCTGCGCGACCTTGGCGACGAAATACGCATTCTCCGGCGTGCGGTCGCATCCGACGATGGAGAGCGCGACGTGATGGCGCACGCCCGCCGCCTTTTCGGCCGTCGCGAGGTTGCGCTCCGAAGTGCTGAAAAAGTCGAGCACCGCTTGCGGTTCCCATGAGGGCGCGTTCGTCACATCCACGACGACATCGGCGCCGGCGAATGCATCGCTGAGCCCTTCGCCGGTAACGGCGTTGACGCCACTGCGCGGCGACGCGGCGAGCGCCTCGTGGCCCGCCTCCTTGAGCAAGGTCACGACACGCGATCCGATCAGGCCGGACCCACCCATTACGACGATCTTCATGGCTAATCTCCCGAAGAAAAATGAGGGATATGCGAGGAGCCGGGCGAGTGCGGCCTTGCCTGAAGGTGCTCGCCTCTGTCCTATTGCGTGAGGCAATTCTCGAAGAATCTTGGCCTGACCATAAGTGCCAAGAATGTGAAGTTTGACCGGGCCATCGCAAGGCGACGGCCCGTCACAATTATAGGTAGGACAAAGGAAGTCGTAGGCCGACGTGATCCGCGCGACGCGTATCGGGCTATGTATGATCCGCCAACATAAATGAAGCGCGGCGGCGGCGCGCCGGCAAACGGCGCCCTCGATGTGGACCCAACGATTGGTTCCGTCTGGCACTAACTTTCCGGATTTTTCGCTGTGGATACTCGGGCATCGGTTCGCTGCACGCGCAACGAGCCTGCACCGGAAAAGGGAGCGTCGCGCGCAGGCGTTCCCGATTCTCCACTTCTCCAGGAAAGCTCATGAAAACGATCCGCGTCTCCGGCTTGAAAAGGCTGTCCGGCAAGCTGCTTCGAACGTTCGCGCCGGCGCGCGCGCTGGCCTCGCTTGCGATCGCCGCGTGCGCGTGGGGCGTCGCACAGACCGCGCATGCCGAGGACAAGGAAGTGACGATCGCGTACCAGCAGATCGTCGATCCGTGGGTCGTCGGCATCGCGGATGGCTCGATCGCGAAGGCCACCGGCTACAAGATCAACTGGCGCCAGTTCGAATCGGGCGCGAAAGTGGCGACCGCGATGGCCTCGGGCGACGTCAAGATCGGCGTGATCGGCTCCAGTCCGCTCGCCGCCGCCGTCAGTCAGGGCGTGGATGCGCAGCTCTTCTGGATTCTCGACAACATCAACGAGGCCGAGGCGATGATCGTGCGCAACGGCTCGGGCGTCGAGAAGCCGGCCGATCTGAAGGGCAAGACCATCGGCGTGCCGTTCGTTTCGACGACGCACTATCACACGATGTTTGCGCTGCAGCACTGGGGCATCGATCCGTCTTCCGTGAAGATTCTCAACATGCAGCCGAACCAGATCGCGGCCGCATGGGAACGTGGCGACATCGACGCCGCCTATGTGTGGGATCCGGCGCTCTCGCAACTGAAGAAAAGCGGCAAGGTGCTGATCACGTCGGGCGATCTCTCGAAGCTCGGCAAGCCGACTTTCGACGGCATCGCGGTGGACCGCGCGTGGGGCGAGGCGCACAAGGACTTCATGGCGAAGTTCGTCAAGGCGATTTCCGATATCGACCAGCAATATCGCAGTGATCCGTCGAAGTGGAGCGCGCAGTCGCAACAGGCTTCGGCGATCGCGAAGACGATCGGCGGGACGCCCGCCGAGGTGCCGGAATCGCTCGCGCTGTACGGCTATCCGTCGGCGCAGGAGCAGGCGTCGAAGCAGTGGCTCGGCGGCGGCGCATCGAGCCGCGCGGCCTTCGCGCTGAAGGACACGGCGGACTTCCTGAAGCAGCAGAAGCGGGTCAACGCGGTGCTGCCGGACTATTCGAAGTACGTGACGGCCGAATACGTCGAGGCCGCCGAAAAGCTGAAGTGAGCCTGACCCGGGCACGCGCCGCTTGCCCTTGCCACATCCGAGTCCGGGAGGACATATGGGTTGCATGCAGGTGAAGAACGTCAATGTGATGTTTCCCGGACGACGCCCGGGCGAGCGCGTGCATGCGCTCGATGGCATCGATCTCACCATCGGCGACGGCGAATTCGTCGTCGCGCTCGGTGCGTCGGGTTGCGGCAAGACGACACTGCTGTCGCTGATGGCGGGCTTCATCGCGCCATCGTCGGGCGAGATGCTGCTAAACGGCCGGCCGGTGGAAGGACCGGGCGCCGATCGCGGCGTCGTGTTTCAGAAGCATGCGCTGCTGCCGTGGCTCAACGTGCTCGACAACGCCACCTTCGGGCTGAAGCTGCAGGGCGTGCCGAAGGCGCAGCGCGAGGAGATCGCGAAACGCAACCTCGCGCTGGTCGGCCTTCAGGACTTCCACAGGCACATGATCTATCAGTTGTCGGGCGGCATGCAGCAGCGTGTGGGCATCGCCCGCGCGCTGACCTGCGATCCCGCGATGCTGCTGATGGACGAGCCGATGGCCGCGCTCGACGCCCTCACGCGCGAGACCATCCAGGAACTGCTGCTCGATGTCTGGCAGCGCACGCAGAAGATGCTGTTCTTCATCACGCACAGCGTGGAGGAGGCGCTTTTTCTGGCGAGCCGGCTGATCGTGATGTCGCCGCGTCCGGGCCGCATCACGCATAGCTACGATCTCGATTTCAACCGCCGCTTCCTCGCCACCCGCGACGCGCGCGCGATCAAGTCGAGTCCCGATTTCATCGAGATGCGCGAGCGCGTGCTCGGCATCATCTACGGCGACGAACGCGCCGCGCATCACGCCGCCGAGGAGTTGCATCATGGATAAGCGAGCATCGATGACCGTGGCCGGTCCCGCGATCGAACGGGAGTTAGGCGCATCGCGGCGTCCACCCGGCAGACCCGCGCGGCAGTCGAAGAAAAAGCCGGTGAAACCGGGCGACACGTTCGGCGTGCCGGGCTACGGCAGCAGTCTCGCGATGAGCATCGCGACCGTCGCCGTGCTGCTGGCCGGCTGGTTTCTGATCACCGGCATGCACTGGATCAAGCCGCTCTTTCTGCCGTCGCCGCAAGCGGTGTTCGCGAAGTTCATCTCGGTGGCGAGCGAAGGCTTCGCCAACTCGACGCTCGCCGAACATATCGTCGCGAGCCTGTTGCGCGTGTTCGGCGCGTTCGCGCTCGCCTGCGTCACGGCGATTCCCGTCGGCGTGATGATGGGCGTCTCGCGGCACGCGCGCGGCGTGTTCGATCCGCCGATCGAGTTCTACCGGCCGCTGCCGCCGCTCGCGTATCTGCCGCTCATCATCATCTGGTTCGGCATCGGCGAGTTCTCGAAAGTCTTTCTGATCTATCTCGCGATCTTCGCGCCGCTCGCGATCGCCGCGCGCGCGGGTGTGCGCTCGGTATCGATCGAGCAGATTCACGCGGCCTATTCGATGGGCGCGACGCGCACGCAGGTCGTCATCCACGTGATTCTCAAGTCGGCGCTGCCGGAGATTTTCACGGGGATGCGTATCGGCATCGGCGTGGGCTGGACGACGCTCGTCGCGGCGGAAATGGTCGCATCGACGCGCGGCCTCGGCTTCATGGTGTTGAACGCGGCAGAGTTTCTGGCAAGCGATGTCGTGATCATGGGGATCATCGTCATCGGCTTCTTCGCGCTGTGCTTCGATATGCTGATGCGGTATCTGGAGAAAGCGATGGTGCCGTGGAAAGGGCGGGTGTAAAGCCGGACTCCGCCGAAGATGCGTCTGTGTTCCAGTCGCTCGCAGCGGCGCGTTCCGTACTGTGAACGCGCTGGCTCGTCCAAAAGAAATGCGGTAATCTCTCAAACGAACATTAGGTCGTCATGAGCGCCCGCGAGTCGGTGTGGAAACTGGACAGAGACGTAGGAACAGACGTGCGAAAGAAAAATGTAAATCCCAGCGCGGATACCCGAGAGACCTTGCTTCGGCTGGCGGCACGCTCGTTTGCGACGCAGGGCTACACGGCAACGACGATGCGCTCGATTGCGGATCAGGCCGGCATCGAGGCCGCCAGCATCTACTATCACTTTTCGTCGAAGGAAGAACTCGTCGATGTGGTGATGGAGCACGGCGCCGACAGCATCGTGCAGCACATCAACGAGCACTTCGGCGCGCTGCCCGAGAACGCTAACGCCGAAGACCGCTTCAGGGCGGCGGTCATCGGTCAGATGAGTGCGCTGATCAAGTTCGGCGATTACGCGCTCGCACATGGCCGCTTGCTGAGCCAGTTGCCGGATCAGGTGCGCGAGCGTCAGATCAAACGGCGCGAGCGGCATCAGCGGCTGTGGACCACCGTCTTCGACGATCTGCGCGCGGAAGGTTTTTTGCGCGAGGATATCGATATCGCGCTGAGCCGTGTCTATGTCCTCGGCTTCATCAATTCGGTTCAGACATGGTTCGATCCGAAGAAGGGATCGCTCGAAAAAATCGTCGATCAGTTCATCACGATGTTCTTCGAGGGCGCGCAGCCGCCGGGCAAGCCGCGGCGGCGCGCGCGCAAGAAGGAAGTGGCTGCTTAGTCCTGAGCCGCTGTCGTCAGGCCGTCGCGCGCGGACCTCGATCTTCGCGGGACGGCTGGCGGATGAATGCCTTTGGAACGTGTCGTTGATCGCGTCGATAAGACCTTCGTTCAGCGCACCTGAGCCGCCCGTTCTTCGGCCAGCAAGCGCCGATAGTGCGGCAGCGCGGTAATCAGCAACCACGCCGCGATCGCGGACGCAATCGCGCACACGATGGCGATCGAATGTCCGACCATCTTCGGATTCTGGAATACACGATCGGTGATGAGCGCAATCAGCGTCGGGCCCGCGCCGAAGCCAACGAGTTGAGCGACGAACGAATAAATCGCGCCGACAGTGCCACGCATGCGGCTCGGCGCAACGAGCTGCAACGCCGCGGCCATGCATCCAGTGGGCAGGCTGAAGAAGAACACGATGCCGGCCGCCGCGGCCAGCGCACCGGTCGTTCCCGGTACGAACGGAATGCTCGCGCAGCAGAGCATCATCGGGATCATGGAGATTGCCGCGGTTCGCAGCGGCGCATCTTCATAGCCACGCTTTTCGAGTTGGCGCGCGACCCACGGCCCGGTCAACGCGCCGGCAATGCCGAAGACCACGACCAGCCCGCCGAAGCGAAATCCGACCAGCGAGGCGGGCATGCCATGCGTGCGAATCAGGTACGTGGGCATCCATGCGGGCATGCCGAGCACGACGATCGCAAGCATGCCGACGCCGAGCAGAATCCGAGCGTAAAACCCGCGTCGCTGCCAGAGATAGCTCGCTGAAGCGCCTGTCGAGAACTGCCGCTCGTCTTCGCGCGCGCTCATCACGCTGCTGCGTGCCGGTTCGCGCACGGTAAGCAGCACCAGCAACGCAAAAAGCATCCCGGGCAACCCGATGATGACGAACGCGAGTTGCCAGGTCTGGAACTGCGTGAGGATCGGAAAGTGTTCATGAAAGGCGCGTGCGAATTCGATCACGAAGCCGCCCGCGACGAGCGAGAGCCCGCCGCCGAGCATCGGGCCGAGAATGAATATGCTCATCGCGCGCGGCATTTTCTTCGCCGAAAAGCAGTCGGCGATCATCGATAGCGCGAGCGGGAACACGCACGCTTCGCTGGCGCCAACGCCAAGACGCGCGAGGAACAGCCCTCGATACGTATCCGCATTGCCGCACAGTGCGGTGAAGGCGCACCACAGACAGATGGAGACCAAGAGAAGATTGCGCCGGTTGGTCACATCGACGAGCCGCCCGAACAGCGGCGATGCGGCCATATACGCGGCAATGAAAGCGACGCCCTGAACGAGGCTCAACTGCGTGTCGGAGATGACGAGCGAGCGCTTGATCGGTTCGACCAGCAGATTGAGAAGCTGTCGATCGATGTACGCGAGCGAATACGCGAGCGTCAGCATCACGAGCACATACCACGCTCGTCCGCTGTCATGGATCACGTGATCGCGAGATAGATGTAGCGGCGTTTGAGCGGTGGCGCCGGCGGCGTCGGACGGCATGTCGTTCATGGCGTTTCTCATTTCTCCTCCAGTAAGAGCATTCAAAAGTCGTGAGTTCTGCAAGGCGATGTGCCGGGCATTCGATAGGCAACTCGGATGACGCGAGCGCCGGCACGCAGGATGAAAACGCTTTTACCTAATTAATGTTAGATAGTTTGTGCGGTGTTTTGAGGATGTTCCATGAGTGTTATCCATGAGGGTTGGTGGCCTGGTGTCATGCGCCGATCGATGTCGGTGTAAACCCCAAATGACACTACCTCGGCGTGAGGAGGAAACTAACTATCAATCGTTAGGTAAATCTACAGACCGAGACAGTGATGACCACCCAGATGAAACCCATACGCTCCTTCCTCTTCGTTCCGGGCAACAAGCCGACGTGGATCGAAAAGTCCATCAATTCCAGAGCCGATGCGCTGATCCTGGATCTGGAGGACAGCGTGCCGCCCGCGCAGAAAGCCGAAGCGCGCGAGATCGTCAGGTCGAAGCTGACATGGCTGGCGGAGCAGAAACAGCGTGTGTGGGTGCGCGTCAACCGCAGCGCGCATCTGTACGACTTCGAAGACATTCTGGCTATCGTCAGTGCCGTAGTCGAAGGCATCGTCATCTCCAAGCCTTGCGGCCCGGAAGACATTCATACCGTTTCATCGATGCTGGCCGAGGCCGAGTTCCGTGCCGGCGTGGAAGTGGGTCATACGAAGGTGATTCCGCTGCTGGAAACGGCGCGCTCGCTGCAACTGGCGTACGAGATCGCCCAGCATGAACGCGTGCCCGCCATCGTCGGCGCAACGGCCAAGAACGCCGACGTGGCCCGTGCGCTAAAGACCGTCTGGTCGCTGGACGGCCGCGAGACCCAATACCTCAAGTCGCGCATCGTCATGGCCGCGCGCGCTGCGGGCAAGCTGCCCATCGGCGGCGTCTGGCAACAGGTGCACGACCTCGACGGGCTCAAGGTGTCGTCGGCCAACGACCGGCAACTGGGCATGAGCGGGGAACTGGTGCTGCATCCCTCCAACGTCGAGATCGTCAACCGGACCTATAGCCCTGCCGAGGAAGAGGTGGCGTTCTATCAGGGGATGATCGACGCACTCGACAAAGCCCAGGCCGAAGGCCGCGCATCGTGCATCTACGACGGTGAACACATCGACATTGCTCATGCCAAGACGGCGCGCGAAATCATCGAACTCGCACAGTCGTTCAACGGCTGATTGCTCACCGAATCTCAGGAGACAGATAAATGGCTGGCCTTTACTTCGAACAATTCAAGCCTGGCATGGTGATCGAACATGCCATCCGCCGCACCGTGACCGAGACCGACAACATCCTGTTCTCGGCCATGACGTACAACTGCGCGCCGCTGCATATCGACGCCGAATACAGCAAGAACACCATGTACGGCCAGCGTCTCGTGAACAGCATGTTTCTGCTGGCGCTGGTGGCGGGCATCACCGTGTATGAGACCACCCTCGGCACCACGCTCGGCAATCTCGGCTTCGGCGAAATCGCCTTCCCCAAGCCCACTTTTCATGGCGATACGGTCCGCGTCGAGACCGAGATTGTCGAGACGCGTCTGTCGAAAAGCCGCAAGGACTCGGGCATCGTGACCTTCAGGCACATTGCCCGGAATCAGCGCGACGAGATCGTCTGCACCGCTCTTCGCACCGGTCTGATGATGCTGCGTCCCGCCGACAAGGCCTGATTTCATACTTCGAGAAGGACTAGGCCATGGACTACCAACTCAGCGCGGATCAGCATGCCATCGTCGATGCAGCGCAGAAGATCTGCACGGACTTTCCGCTCGAATACTGGCGCAACAAGGACAAGAATCACGAGTTTCCGCACGAGTTCTTCGACGCCGTCGCGAGTGGCGGATGGCTCGGCATCTGCATGCCGGAGGATGTGGGCGGCGCGAATCTGGGCGTGACGGAAGCGGCGCTCTTCATGCGCGCGGTCGCCGAGTGCGGCGGGCAGGCTGCCGCGTCCACCATCCACATGAACATCTTCGGTTTGCAGCCCGTCGTGCATTTCGGCACGGAAGCGCAGAAGAAAGCGTGGCTGCCGCCTTTCGCGCGTGGCGAGAACAAGGCGTGTTTCGCCGTGACCGAGCCCGATACGGGTCTCGATACCACCAAGCTCAAAGTGACGGCGAAGAAGCAGGCCGACGGGAACTATCTCATCTCGGGCAAGAAGGTATTCATCTCGACCGCGCAGGTCGCCGATCACATGTTGATCCTCGCGCGCACGACACCGATCGAACAGGTGAAGAAGCACAGCGAAGGGCTGAGCCTGTTCTACACGAAGCTCGACCGCGATTACGTCGATATTCGGGAGATCGACAAGCTCGGCCGCGCCGCCGTCGATACGAACGAACTGTTCATCGACAATCTGCCGGTGTCGAAGGACGCGCTGATCGGTGAGGAAGGCAAGGGTCTGAGCTACATATTTCACGGCATGAACGCCGAGCGCGTGCTGGTTGCCGCCGAGCAGATCGGCATCGGCCGCGCGGTGCTCAAGCTCGCGACGCAATATGCGAAGGAACGCGTGGTGTTCGGTCGGCCCATCGGCAAGAACCAGGGCGTTCAGCATCCGCTGGCGCGCAACTGGGCGGAACTGGAAGCGGCGAATCACATGATCTTTGCCGCCGCTGATCTCTACGACAAGGGACTCTCCTGCGGCTCCGAAGCGAACGCAGCGAAGCTGCTGGCATCCGAGGCCTGCATGAACGCATGTCAGACCTCGATCCTCACGCACGGCGGCTTCGGCTATGCGAAGGAGTATCACGTCGAGCGCTTCATGCGGGAAGCGTGGATCGGCTACATCGCGCCGGTCACGCCGCAGCTTATCCTGTCGAATATCGCGGAGCGTAAGCTCGACTTGCCGAAGTCCTACTAGGCACGGCGGTTCAATAAGACTGGCGGCCGTCAATGGCTGGATTGGCGGCTGCTTCAGGAGACAAGCATGTCAGCTACAAGACCCTTGCAGGGTATTCGCGTTCTCGATCTGACCGTGGCGCTGGCCGGGCCCTACGGGTCGCTATTGCTGGGTGGTCTGGGCGCCGAAGTCATTCGCGTCGAGTCGCCCGGCGGCGGCGATATCGCGCGCAATAACCCGCCCTATGTGGGCAGGGAAGGCATCCACTTCGGTGTCAGGCACGAGGAAGATGTGTCGCTGACCATCCTCAATCGCGCGCGTAACAAGAAGAGCATTACGCTCGATCTGAAGTCGGAGCAGGGCCTCGCGCTCTTCATGGAACTGGTCAAGGAATGCGACGTCGTCATCGAAAACGCGAGCGAGGGCGTGACGGCGCGCCTGGGCGTGGACTATGAAAGCGTGCCCAAGGCCAATCCGAAAATCGTCTACGCATCGATCAAGGCCTTCGGCGAGCCGAGCCCTTACCCCAATCTCAAGGGGATGGACATCATCGTGCAGGCGCTCTCCGGCATCATGGACGTAACCGGTGTCGCCGATGGGCCGCCCACGCGCTGGGGCCTGCCTATCGCCGATCTCGTCGCGCCGCTCTACGCAGTCAATGGCATTCTCGCGGCGCTCATCCATCGCGGCAGCACGGGCGAGGGGCAACTGGTGCAGGTCTCCATGCTCGACTGCCTGTCCTCGATGGTGGCCGAGGAGCACTTCGATGTGTTCTTCGCGAACGGCTACCCGAAGCGCTCGGGCAACTTTCAGGATCGCCTCGTGCCGTTCGGCGTGTACGGCACGCGCGACGGCCACGTGGCCATGGTGGCGTTCCAGCCCGACTGGTTCCGCAATCTTATGGAGGCTATCGGCAAGCCCGAGATGGCCGTCGATCCGCGCTACGCGACGCGCGGTCCGCGCATGAAGCACGCGACCGAAATCAACGCGACCATCGAGGAATGGACGCGACAGCACAGCACGGAAGAAGTGATTCGCGAACTTCAGGAAAAGCGCGGCGTGCCCGCGGCCCCTGTGCGTTCGCCGCTCGATGTGCTCAAGGACCCCGTGTTGCAGGCGCGCGGCGCCGTGGTGAAGCTCGAGCATCCGGGCCTCGCCGATGTCGGCGCGATGGGCATGGGCCTGCCTATCCGGTTCTCGCAAACGCCGGTGCAGTTCGATCAGCCGGCGCAGGAACTCGGCGCATCCAACGAAGCGATCTATCGGGATTTGCTGAAGCTGCCGGATGATCGTCTGCGGCAATTGCGCGACGAAGGAGTGATCTGATCATGTCCGACGCACCTTCCCGGGGAGGACCGCTCGCGGGCGTCAAGGTCGTCGAGATCGCGGGCATCGGTCCCGGGCCGCTGGCCGCGATGTTTCTGGCCGACCTCGGCGCCACGGTGATCCGTGTGGACCGCAAGGAGCCTTCGGGCCTCGGTGCGCCGCGTCCCGTGCAGTTCGATCTGGGGCTGCGCAACCGCAAGTCCATCCGCGTCGATCTGAAAGACCCGGACGCCGTCGAGATGGTGCTCGAACTGATCGATCAGGCCGATGCATTGATCGAAGGCTTTCGCCCCGGCGTGATGGAGCGGCTGGGTCTGGGCCCCGATACGTGTCTCGCGCGCAATCCGCGTCTCGTGTATGGCCGCGTGACCGGCTGGGGTCAGGACGGCCCTCTTTCGCAGGTGGCCGGGCACGATCTGAACTACATCTCCATCACCGGCGCGCTGCATGCGATGGGGCGCGCGGGGCAGGCGCCCACGCCGCCGCTCAACGTGCTGGGCGACTATGCGGGCGGCTCGTTGTATCTGGCGTTCGGACTGCTCGCGGGCATCATCGAGGCACGCAGTTCCGGCAAGGGCCAGGTCGTGGACGCCGCGATGGTGGACGGCGTGGCGTCAATCATGACGGTGACGATGGGTCTGCACGCGGCAGGCATGCTCGGCAAGGAACGCGGCACCAATCTGCTCGATACGGGCGCGCACTTCTACGAGGTGTATGAATGCGCCGATGGAAAGTACGTCAGCGTCGCGCCGATCGAAGGCAAGTTCTACAGGCTCCTGCTTGAAAAGCTAGAGCTACAGGATCATCCGCTGCTGCAAAAGCAGATGGATCGCGCGCAATGGCCGAAGGCCAAAGAGGTGCTGGCCGCGAGGTTCAGGGAACATACGCGCGACGAGTGGGCGCGGCGGTTCGGCGAAACGGACGTCTGCCTCGCGCCGGTGCTCGACTTCGACGAAGCATCGAGCCATCCGCATATCAAGGCACGCAGCACGTTCATCGACCTCGACGGCGTGATGCACCCGGCGCCCGGCCCGCGCTTTTCGCGCACGCCCGCCGCGCCGCCCGAGCCGCCCGCGGCATCGAGCACGGACAACGCCGTCGACGCGCTGCGCGGCTGGCTGCCCGATGACCGCATTGAAGCATTGCGCGCGCGCGACACCTTTATCTGAGGGCTTGGGAACAGGCAACAGGCTTATCGAAATGACATCGCATACTTCCGATCTCACCGCTCTCGATCGACTCACGAGCGGCCGCTCAACATGCCGCGCATACGAGCACAAGGCGCTCGATGCCGAACTGATACGCAGCATCGTCGGCATGGCGAGCCGCTCGGCGTCGTGGTGCAACGTGCAACCGTGGCAACTCGTCATCACCGAAACGCTCGAAAGCACGGAGCGCTTCCGCGAGGCGCTGATGGAGCGCGCGTTCAGCCATCCGCAAACCGAATCCGATCTGCCGTTTCCGCCCGGCTACAAGGGCATTTATGGCGAGCGTCGGCGCGGAGCGGGCATCGCGCTCTATACGTCGCTCGGCATCGGCCCCAAGGATGCCGAACGCAGTGCGCGGCAGGCATTCCGCAATTTCCGCATGTTCGATGCGCCGCATGTGGCCATCATCACCGTGCCTGCCGAACTGGGTCCGTATGCGCTCGTGGATGCAGGCGGCTTCGTCTCCTCGTTTCTGCTCGCAGCCTACGCTCACGGCGTGGCCACGACGCCGCAAGGGGCGCTCGCACGCCACGCGCATTTCGTGCGCGAGTATTTCGGCATTCCCGACACGCAGCACATGATTTGCGGCATCTCGTTCGGCTTTGCGCAGACCGGGCACCCGGTCAACCAGTTTCGCACCACGCGCGCAGGCGTCGACGATCTGGTGCGCTTCGCCTGAGCGAATGAAAAAGGGGAACATCGTGGCATTGCTGATCGACCACCCCGCGCCGCACGTGCGCCGCATCACCCTGAACCGCGCCGAGCGCATGAACGCGCTCGACGGGCCAACCTTGCAGCATCTCAACGACGCGGTGCGCGAATGTATCGCTGCGGCCGGCGAGATCAAGGTGCTCGTGATCCGGGGCAGCGGCCGCGCGTTCTGCG
Organism: Caballeronia sp. EK; assembly: GCF_014384845.1. Taxonomy (NCBI): domain Bacteria; kingdom Pseudomonadati; phylum Pseudomonadota; class Betaproteobacteria; order Burkholderiales; family Burkholderiaceae; genus Caballeronia; species Caballeronia sp. EK. The sequence goes on along the minus strand of NZ_JACSUE010000001.1, from coordinate 985,638 downwards.
CGGGCAACGACCTCAAATGGCTCGCAAGCGGGGTGCTGGCCGACCGCGCCGCGCATCTGCGTCACCAGGACCTGATGCAGGACACCTACGAGCGCCTGGAGTCCGCACCGCAGATCGTGCTGGCCAGCATCAACGGCTACGCGCTCGCGGGCGGCTTCGAACTGGCGCTCGCCTGCGACCTGATGATCGCTGACGAAGCCGCACAACTCGGCGACGAACATATCCGCCGCAGCCTGCTTCCGAGCGGCGGCAGCTCTCAGCGGCTGCCGCGCAAGCTGGGCTTGCAGCGGGCCATGTACTACCTGGTCACGGGCCGGCGCATGACGGGCCGCGAGGCCGCGGACATGGGGCTGGCCGCGTTGGCCGTTCCATCTCTGCAACTGGAGAGCGCGACGCTGCAACTGGCGCAGGAAATCGCTCAGGCCGACGCGCTCGCGCTGACTTCGATGAAGCAGATGGCGCGCCGCGCGATGGAACTGCCGCTCTCCGATGGCCTGCGCTACGAGCGCTGGATGCAGCATTGCTATCGCACGCAGTCGCCGTCGCTGGAGGCGGGGGTGCATGGCTTCGGCGGCAACGGCGGGAACTGATGCATGCAGCCAGCGCGACGCCTCATGCGTCGCGCCGGCTCTCCTCAACGCTCCGTGGCGCACAGGCTCATCAGCTCCGCGGCTCTCATGCGCGGGTCCATCGCACGCAATGCGGCGAGCAGCTTCCCGGCTCGATCCGCGCCCAGCACATCGACGGTGAGTTCCATGAACTTCGCGTCCTGCTCCTGCTCGGGCATCGGATTCTTGTCGGTGCCCATCGGGTCTTCCACGAATACATGCTCGGAGTCGCCGTTCCTGAAAGTGACCGTCACATCGGCGACGAACTTGCCCGGATAATCTCGCTCCAGCGCCGGTTCCTGGGTGATGCGGATGCTGCGCGCCATGTCGATCACGGGCGTCATGTCGACCTTGCCGGCGAGGTAGTCGCGATGGACCGGATAGCCATTGCCATTGCCGAGCAGCGTGAAGGCGGCCTGAATCGGCAGGCTGAACTGCACGTGCTCGATGTTCCTCGGCTCGTACGCATTGGCGTTGGCCGTGCCGACGACGACATTGAAATGAGGCGAGATCTTCAGATGCACATCGGCAATCTCGTCACGACGCGCTGAAAACGGACGCAGCGCGTCGATGTAGGCATGCGTGCAGTAACACGCACAATAGGCCTTGAGCCAGACGGTAGCGATCTCGAAAGGCCGATCCAAAGCGAAGCGCTCTTCGGAGCCATCGCCCGCCGGACGTTGCAGAAAGGTGCGGAAGAAGCCCTTGTTTCCGCTGAGGAACGCGCGCGGTCCCGTGATGCCGGCTCGGGCCATGTCGGCGGCGACGATGCCGTTGCGCGTGCCGATGCCTGCGTGGATGCGCTTGATGGAGCCACCGGTTGAGGTGTATTCGGTCGTGCCGGAGACATGGCTCAGTGCAATCGCCAGCGCTTGCAGCGTCGTTTCGGCATCGAAGCCGCGAAGTTTGGCGGCGACCGCCGCGGCGCCGAAGTTCGACAGCGTGCCGTGCGGATGAAAGCCGCGTTGCAGCAGATCCGGCGAGGCCAGCAGGCCGATGCGCGCGTAGACTTCGTAGCCCGCGACCATCGCGGTGATCACTTCCTCCAGCGAAGAACCGAGTTCCTCGCCGATGGCCAATGCAGCCGGGATCACGCAACTGCCCGGATGGCTGTAGCTGGGACCGTGGGCGTCGTCGTATTCGAATCCATGTCCGTAGGAACCGTTGACAAAGGCGGCGTCCATGGCGCTCATCGTCAACGTCGAGGCGCTCACGCGGCTCGTGCCCGGTCGCTGCTGGGTCGTCGCGTACTTCAGCAATTGCCCGGACCACGGCATCTTCGAAATGCCGATCTGTACCGCGAGCTGGTCGCGCATCAGCCGGTTGATGCCGGCGTGTGCGTGCGCGTCGATGTGCTCGTATCTCAGGTCCTGGATGAACTGCACCACCGCCTGTTCCAGCGGAGGGCAATTGGATGGCACCGAGGATTGTGCTTGCTGTGTGGCGGTCATGGCAGTGTCTCCTTGGAAGTTATGAAAGCAGGTTCGAGTTGGCCGTGCAGGCACCGGTCGAAGTCAGGTCGGGTTCGGTGCCAGCGGGTCGAGAAGAACTTTGACCACGTCGTCCACTTCGTCGAATTGCAGAATGTCGCGGATCATGTTGTCCACGGTTTGCCGGGCAAGCGGTATCGCCGAATAAGGCACGCATAGCCTGAATTTGGCGATGAAATCTTCGGTAGTGAACGGATTCCTGGGATGTCCCTTCACGTAGATGCATTCTTTCATCAGCTCGCGCCCGTCGCGCAGCCTGATGGTCAGACGTGCACCCCAATCGGACACGTCGGGGTTCTCTTCGGCGGTGATGCGCGTCATCAGCTCGCGCACTTCGGGACGAGAACGTGCCTCTTCGCTGTACGATTCGAGGAACACCTTGTCGTCGAACGCTGCGATGGCGACGACATAGGGCAGGCTGAACTGACACTCGGGCACCGCGACCGGATTCCACTTCTTCTCCTGCGGCTCGCACACGGCGCGCCAGCCCGGCGTGGAAGTCTCGATGTGAATGCTCGCAATATCGTGCGCGCCGAGTTCGCTTTCCTTCATCGACTGGCGGATGGCGTCGATGGACGAATGCGAGAAATAGCACGCGCTATAGCCCTTGGTGATGATGTTTTCCATCTCCCAATGTTCGCCCAGATCCTTGAGAATGAAGTCGGGATCGGTGTGCCAGCGCGCCGTAGAGAAATAGCCTTTGGGACCGAGCAGCACCTCGGCACGCGGCCCGGTGATGCCGCGTTGAGCCAACTGGCAACAGGTAATCGCTGCCTGGCTCACGAGCCCGTGATGCATGCGCACCATCAGCGTGGCGGGCGAGTAAATGCCCATCGTGTTGGGTTGCGTCATGGTGCGTGCGATGCCCTGCGCGTTTTCCAGTTCCTCTTGCGTCAGCCCTATGAGTTTGCCGACCGCGGCCACGGCGCCAAAGATGTAGTGACCGCCGCATTCGTGGTGCTTGATCGCGCGGTTGATGACCTTATAGGCCGTGCCCAGCCGCACGAGCGTTTCCTGACCGACGGCCATCGCCGCCAAAAACGCCTTGCCCGACACCGGGCCGCAAAGACCGGTCGCAGCAAGCAGCGTCGGCACCACGTATTCTGTGATGTGGCCAGCCTCTTCGTGCAGATCGCCGCAGTCCATCGCGCGCGGCATCGGGCCCATCGCCAGTGCGGCTTCGCTGGCCGGCACGCGGCCACCGTAGAAGGGCAGCGGCGTTTGCGGATTGCCGCCGCGCTCCTTCACGAGTGACACGATAGCGGGGATGCCCTCCATCGCGGATCCGCCGATGGTCACGCCCATCGCATCGAGCAGGGTGTGCTTGACGTGACGGATCACGTCGGCCGGCAGGTCGTCGTACTGCGTCTCCAGCGCCATCCGGCACAGGGTCGCCATCGGGTCCTCGACTCCCTGCGGCGTAAATCTCGGCATATCGAAGTCTCCATTCTTTTGCTTTGTGTGATTTGCGGCTTCGGCGTCGTCTCTATTAACTACGATTAGTTAGGTAAAAGCGTGCGAATCGTCGCGGCGTGATTCCGGATTCGGTTTGTCACGATGTATAACGCGTCGGCGCGGGATGGGGCAATGCGTCGGGCGTGAACGTTCCGTACTCTGACAAGACGTCTATCGACTCATCGCAGACCCGGGCGGCTAGGTCTTGTATAAGACATAAGACATAAGACATTTGACGAGGTAATCCGTCTCGATTACAATGGCGATAAAAGCAGCGCCCGGAACAGCCTCGGTGTGGCTGAAAAGCCTTTCCCTGAAACGCAATACCAACGGTCCCCCATGCTTGAAAATTTTCGCGCTCACGTAGCCGCACGCGCCGCGCTCGGCATTCCTCCCCTGCCGCTGACGGCTCAGCAGACCGCCGAACTGGTCGAATTGCTGACCAATCCGCCCGCCGGCGAAGAGCAGATCCTGCTCGACCTGATCACCCATCGCGTGCCCGCCGGCGTGGACGAAGCCGCCCGTGTGAAGGCGGGCTTCCTGGCCGCCGTCGCGAAAGGCGAGACCGCCTGCGCGCTGATCTCGCGCGCCCGCGCCACCGAACTGCTCGGCACGATGCTGGGCGGCTACAACATCGAGCCGCTGATCGAGTTGCTGTCCGACGCCGAAGTCGGTACCGTCGCCGCCGATGCGCTGAAGAAAACCCTGCTGATGTTCGATCAGTTCCACGACGTCAAGGAACTGGCCGACAAGGGCAACGCGAACGCGCGCGCCGTGATCCAGAGCTGGGCCGACGCCGAGTGGTTCACGAGCCGCCCCGAAGTGCCGCAAAGCCTGACCATCACCGTGTTCAAGGTGACGGGCGAAACCAACACCGACGACCTTTCGCCCGCCCCGGACGCGACCACCCGTCCGGACATTCCCATGCACGCGCTCGCGATGCTGAAGAACGCGCGTCCCGGCATCACCCCGGAAGAAGACGGCAAGCGTGGGCCGGTCAAGTTCATCGAGTCGCTGAAGGAAAAGGGTCATCTGGTCGCGTATGTGGGCGACGTGGTCGGCACCGGCTCCTCGCGCAAGTCGGCCACCAATTCGGTGCTGTGGTTCACGGGTGAGGACATCCCCTTCGTCCCCAACAAGCGTTTTGGCGGCGTGTGCCTGGGCGGCAAGATCGCGCCGATCTTCTACAACACGATGGAAGACGCCGGCGCGTTGCCGATCGAACTCGACGTGTCGAAGATGGAAATGGGCGACGTGGTCGAGCTGCGCCCGTACGAAGGCCGTGCGCTGAAGAACGGCGAAGTGATCGCCGAGTTTCAGGTCAAGTCCGACGTCCTGTTCGATGAAGTGCGCGCCGGCGGCCGCATTCCGCTGATCATCGGTCGCGGACTGACCGCCAAGGCACGCGAAGCGCTGGGTCTGCCCGCGTCCACGCTGTTCCGCCTGCCGCAGCAGCCGGCCGACAGCGGCAAGGGCTTCTCGCTGGCCCAGAAAATGGTCGGCCGCGCCTGCGGGCTGCCGGAAGGCCAGGGCGTGCGCCCCGGCACGTACTGCGAACCGAAGATGACCTCGGTCGGCTCGCAGGACACCACGGGCCCCATGACCCGCGACGAACTGAAGGACCTGGCGTGCCTCGGCTTCTCGGCCGATCTCGTGATGCAGTCGTTCTGCCACACGGCGGCGTATCCGAAGCCGGTGGACGTCAAGACGCACCAGACCCTGCCGAACTTCATCAGCACCCGTGGCGGCATCGCGCTGCGCCCCGGCGACGGCGTGATCCACTCGTGGCTGAACCGCATGCTCTTGCCCGACACCGTCGGCACCGGCGGCGACTCGCATACGCGTTTCCCGATCGGCATCAGCTTCCCCGCCGGCTCGGGCCTCGTCGCCTTTGCCGCCGCCACCGGCACGATGCCGCTGGACATGCCGGAATCGGTGCTGGTCCGCTTCAAGGGCAAGATGCAGCCGGGCGTGACCCTGCGCGATCTGGTCAACGCGATCCCGCTCTACGCGATCAAGCAAGGCATGCTGACGGTCGCGAAGCAGGGCAAGAAGAACATTTTCTCGGGACGCATCCTTGAAATCGAAGGTCTGCCCGAGTTGAAGGTCGAGCAGGCGTTCGAGTTGTCGGATGCTTCCGCCGAGCGCTCCGCCGCCGGTTGCACGGTCCATCTGAACAAGGAACCGATCATCGAGTACCTCAACAGCAACATCACGCTGCTGAAGTGGATGATCGCCCAGGGCTACCAGGACCCGCGCAGCCTGCAACGCCGTATCACGGGCATGGAGCAGTGGCTCGCCGACCCGCAATTGCTGTCGCCGGATGCGGACGCCGAGTACGCGGCCGTCATCGAGATCGATCTCGCCGACATCCACGAGCCTATCGTGGCGTGCCCGAACGATCCGGACGACGTGAAGACGCTGTCCGACGTGGCCGGCGCCAAGATCGACGAAGTGTTCATCGGCTCGTGCATGACGAACATCGGCCACTTCCGTGCCGCGTCGAAGCTGCTGGAAGGCAAGCGCGACATCCCGGTGAAGCTGTGGGTGGCCCCGCCGACCAAGATGGACCAGAAGCAGTTGACCGAGGAAGGCCATTACGGCGTGTTCGGTACAGCCGGCGCCCGTACCGAAATGCCGGGCTGCTCGCTGTGCATGGGCAATCAGGCACAGGTGCGCGAAGGCGCGACCGTCATGTCGACCTCGACTCGCAACTTCCCGAATCGTCTCGGCAAGAATACGAACGTGTACCTCGGCTCGGCGGAATTGGCCGCTATCTGCTCGCGTCTGGGCAAGATTCCGAGCAAGGCGGAGTACATGGCCGACATGGGCGTGCTGGAAGCTGACGGCGACAAGATCTACAAGTACATGAACTTCGATCAGATCGAAGACTTCAGGGAAGTGGCCGACACAGTGAAGATGTAAGCGCTATTGAGCTACGGCGTGTTGTTATCGTCGTAGTGAAGGGCAGGGGCGCCGCGGGCATTCAGCCTGCGGCGCCTTTTTTTGTTGTGGTTACGTCGCCGATTGCTGGTAATTTGCGATTCCGACCTTATCGACGAGGCCGATCTGAATCTCGAGCCAGTCGATATGCTCTTCAGTGTCGTCCAGAATATCGACAAAAATCTCTCGCGACACGAAGTCCTTTACCGATTCGCAATAGACGATCGCCTCCCGGCACTTCGCCTGCGCCGATTGCTCCAGTTTCAGGTCGCACTGAAGCACTTCCAGTACATCTTCGCCAATGAGCAGCTTGTCGAGATCCTGCAGATTCGGCAATCCGTCGAGCATGAAAATTCGCTCGATCAGCTTGTCCGCGTGCTTCATCTCCTCGATCGACTCGTCGTATTCGTGCTTACCGAGTCCTTCGAAACCCCAGTGCTTGTAAAGCCGCGCATGCAGGAAGTATTGATTGATCGCGGTCAATTCGTTCTTCAATTCGGCATTCAGATATTGAATAACCTTTGGGTCGGATTGCATGATGCCTCCTTCCTTGTTGCACGGTTAGATGAAGGATAGACGACGGCTGCGAATACGCCGCGAATGCGACTAGCAATGACATGCATTCGTCTCCGCGTGGTCGGGGAGGGCATCGCCCGAAGTCGTCGCGCCAGCAAGTGTCGCGCGGCAGCGACGAACCGCGCCATCGTCCTTGTAATTGCGAATCATTTGCAATAAGATGCCGGGCGATTTCCACACCTGTCACGCAAAGCGTTTGTCGCAGAAGCACGCGCCCGAGCCATTTCAATAACAACGAATGAAGATTTCCAAGACCATTAGTACTGCATCGTTTGCTTGTCGTTCCCGTCGTCACCCATCCAGCCTCGGCGCCGCGCTTCTCGCAAGCGCCGGCCTTGTGTTATCGGCCATGCCGTCGCATGCGTGGGCGCAGGACGCGAACCCGGACGTCACCTCATTGCCGGCCATCACCGTCAAGGCATCGGCCGACAGCGCAACGGCACAAGCCGACAAGATCAACGCCGGCGCACTCGGCACGCACAAGCAAGTCGACACACCTTTTTCGACTCACGTCGTGACCAGCGAGGAAGGTCAGGACCTGTTTGCGAACACCGCCAACGATCTCTTCCAGTATGACCCGGCCGTGTCGATCACGAGTTCGAACGCGGTGTCCGAGAACTCAATGTTCAGCGTGCGCGGCATGCCGATCGACACACTGAACAGCATCAAGGTCGACGGTCAAAGCTTTCCGTCCTGGGACACCGATCTCTCGCTCGAACCATTCGAGCAGGTCGAACTGCTGAAGGGCCTGTCCGGCTTCATGTATGGCTTCGGCGCGCCGGGCGGCATCGTCAACTACGTGCTCAAACGCCCGACCGACACGCCTTATCGCAGTGTCTCGGTGGGCTATCAGTCGGCGGGCGTGTTCAGCGAAAAGCTCGATGTCGGCGGGCGCTTCGGCAAGGATGATCGCTTCGGCTATCGCTTCAATCTCGTCAACGAAGACGGCAATACAGCCGAGGCGAATGGCCATATTCGTCGCCAGGTGGCGTCGGCGGCGCTCGATTTCCGCATCACGCCCGATCTGACCTGGTCACTCGACGCGTTCTACCAGAAGCGCAAGCAGGAAGGCACGATCTTCGGCCTCATGTTCGGCACGAACGGCATTCCGGATGCGAGCACCGTCACGCGTGATCTGTCGCAACCGCAGAACTACTATCAGGTCGAGATGGCGTCGTTCGGCACGGGTCTCGACTATCGGCTGTCCGAGAACTGGCACGCAAGCGTGAAGTATCGATTCGCGAAGGAAAACCGCACCAACTCCGATAGCCTGATCTACGTCTTCAACGACGCCGGCGATTATTCGAACACGCTGTACGCCGCGATGACGCGTTACTTCTATCAGAACGTCGATGCGATGGTGGAGGGCAAGTTCAATACGGGCAGCGTGAAGCACGATGTCGTGATCGGCGCGGGATTCCAGTCGCAGACCACCGAGTACGACAACAGCGAAGGCTGGAACGTGGGCTATCCGCTCGGCACCGGCAACATCTATAGCAGCACGTTGCTGACGAACGCCGATGTACACATCGGGGAGAATCTGTATCAGCAATCGCGGACCACGCAGGTGGCCATTTACGCGAGCGACACGGTGCAGTTCACGTCGCGCTTCTCCGCGCTGCTCGGCGTGCGCTACACGCAGTTTCACCAGTTCACCTACGATCCGACCGGCCTGACGACCGCGAGCTACAGCGCATCGCCGGTCACGCCGACCGTGGCGTTGATGTACAAGACCGACCCGTATTCGACGCTCTATGCGAGCTATGTCCAGTCACTGGAGCAGGGCGGCTCGGCGGCGAATACCAATGTCAATTTCCCGGCGACGTTCGGTCCGCTGCGCAGCAAGCAGTATGAAGTCGGCTTCAAGACGGACCACACGAAATGGGGCGCCAATCTCGCGTTGTTCCGCGTCGATCAGGGCTATTTCTACACGAACACGGCGAACGTCTTCGTGCAGGATGGCACCAAGCGCTATACCGGCGTCGATGCGAGCGGCTGGCTCCAGCTCGCTCAGGACTGGCGCGTGATGGGCGGCGTGATGTGGCTCGACACGAAGGCCGTCGATATCGACGATCCCGCCATCGACGGCAAGCGCATCTACGGTGCGCCGCGATGGACGGTGACGGGGCGCGTCGAATACAACCCGTCGTTCATGCGCCGGCTCACGCTCGCGTTCGGCGGCCGCTATGTCAGCGACATGGCCGTGAACGCCGCCAACACGCAATTCGTTCCGGCATATGCCATCTACGATTTGAGCGGCAAGTATGAGACGCGCATCGCCGGCAAGGCGGTGACGTTCCGCGCTGGCGTGAACAACCTGTTCAATCGCCGCTACTGGACGACGGCGTGGGGCTACTACGTGAGTCCGTCGGCGACACGAACCGCGGTGGCGAGCGCGACGTTGCAGTTCTGAACGCGTTCATGAGATGACGCTACAGGGGAACCGTTCCGAACGGCTCCCCTGTTTTTTTTCATCTCACGATGACGTGAGGATAGTATCTTGCGGATACACGGCAATCTGGAGCAATCAGTGAAGAAAATCCTCATCATCGGGATCGGCGCGGGCAATCCGGAATACGTCACCGTTCAGGCGATCAACGCGATGAACCAGGTCGACGTTTTCTTCGTGATGGACAAGGGCGCATCGAAAGCGAAGCTCGTCGAGGTGCGCAAGGAGATCGTCGAGCGATACGTGAAGGACCGCGACTATCGGATCGTCGAGGCGACGAGCCCGGAGCGTCGGCGAGACGTCGCGAGCTATCTCGATGCCGTCGAAACGTTGAATCACGAGAAGCAGGCCGTGTTCGAGCGTCTGATCGAGGAAGAACTGCGTGATGGCGAATGCGGCGCATTTCTCGTATGGGGCGATCCGTCGCTGTACGACAGCACGATGCGCATCATCGAAGCCATCGATCGGAGCGGACGGCACGACTTCGAGTATGAAGTGATTCCGGGCATCAGCAGCGTTCAGGCGCTCGCGGCGAAGCATCGGGTCGCGCTCAACACGATCGGGCGCGCGGTCGAGATCACGAACGGCAGAGGCATCGCGGAAGGTTTTCCGAAGAACGTGGACAGCGTGGTCGTGATGCTCGACGCGCAGAATGCGTTTCGGCAGGTCGCGGATGAGGATGTCGATATATTCTGGGGCGCCTATGTGGGCACCGACGACGAAATCCTTATGGCCGGCAAGCTGCGTGAAGTGATGGACGATATCGAGCGGGTACGCGCCGAAGCACGCGAGCGCAACGGCTGGATCATGGACACGTATCTTCTGAAGCGTCGCACGCAGCCGAAGGACTGAGAAACAAAACTGCCACCCGAAGATGGCAGTGAAGCTCGATCCGCGTCCGGCGATCAGGCCAGTTGCCGGAGCGTCCGTGCCGCCGCGACCATGTTCTTCAGCGCCGGGATGACCTCATCCCATTGACGCGTCTTCAGGCCGCAATCCGGATTCACCCAGAGTCGCTCGGCGGGAATGCGCTCCGCCGCTTTCCTCATCAGATTGACGATGTGCTCCTGGCTCGGGATGTTCGGCGAGTGAATGTCGTACACGCCCGGCCCGATCTGGTTCGGATAGTCGAAGTCATCGAACGCGTCGAGCAGTTCCATGTCGGAGCGCGACGTTTCGATGGTGATGACATCGGCATCCATATCCGCGATCGACGCGATGATGTCGTTGAACTCCGAATAGCACATGTGCGTGTGGATCTGCGTTTCGTCGCGCACGCCGTTGGCCGTGATGCGGAACGATTCGACCGCCCAGCGCAGATACGCCTTCCACTGCGAGCGGCGCAGCGGCAGGCCTTCGCGCAGCGCCGCTTCGTCGATCTGAATCACGCGCACGCCGGCTTTTTCCAGATCGAGCACTTCCTCGCGGATCGCGAGCGCGAGCTGATGGCATGACACCGAACGCGGTTGATCGTCGCGCACGAACGACCAGTTCAGGATCGTCACCGGACCGGTGAGCATGCCCTTCATGGGCTTGTCCGTTTGCGATGCGGCATACCTGATCCACTCGACCGTCATCGCCTCGGGGCGGCTGATGTCGCCGAAAAGAATCGGCGGTTTTACGCAGCGCGAACCGTAGGACTGCACCCAGCCGAACCGGCTGAACGCATAACCGTCGAGTTGCTCGCCGAAATATTCGACCATGTCGTTGCGCTCGGCTTCGCCATGCACGAGCACGTCGAGACCGAGCGCTTCCTGCTCCTTCACGGCGCGCGTGATCTCACGCTCCATCGCGGCCTTGTAGGCGGCGTGATCGAGCGCGCCGGCCTTGAACTGGCTGCGTGCGTGACGGATTTCGCCCGTCTGCGGGAACGAACCGATGGTCGTCGTCGGGAAGGCCGGCAGACCGAGCATCGCGGCCTGCTTCGTCGCGCGTTGCGCGTAGGCGCTCTGACGCTTGCCGAGCGCCGCGTCGATCTTCGCGATGGCGGCCTTGACCCTGGGATTGTTCACGCGCGGCGACTGGCGGCGGCTTTCGATCGCGGCGGCGTTCGCGGCGAGCGCATCGGCGACCACGGCGCGACCTTTGTTCAACGCGCCCGCCAGCACGTTAAGTTCGTCGAGCTTTTGCAGCGCGAACGCGAGCCACGACTTGATTTCGGCATCGAGCTCGGCTTCGCTGTTCAGATCGACCGGAACATGCAGCAGGGAGCAGGACGGCGCGATCCAGAGACGATCCCCGAGTCGCCGATGCAGCGGTTCCAGCCATTCGAGCGTCGCGCCGAGATCGCTCTTCCAGATGTTGCGCCCGTTGATCGCACCCACGGACACGACCGCGGTTTCCGGCAATTGCGCGACGGCATCCCCGATTTCGTCACGCGCGTTGATCACATCGATATGCAGGCCGTCGACCGGCAGCCCGCATGCGAGCGCGAGGTTGTCCTGCAACGGCCCGAAGTAGGTTGCGAGCAGCAGGCGCACGCGGCGCGCCGACAGCGCATCGTAGGCGGTGACGAATGCATCGCGCCATGCCGGATCGAGTTCGGTGACGAGCGCAGGTTCGTCTATCTGCACCCAGTCCACGCCCAGCGCCGCGAAATGGTCGAGAAGCGCCGCATACACCGGCAGAAGGCGCGGCAGCAGCGCGAGCTTGTCGGAGTCGTCCTTCGCCTTGCCGAGCCACAGATACGTCACCGGGCCGATGATGACGGGCTTCGCGTTCACGCCCTGAGCGCGCGCTTCGCCGAGTTGTTCGACGAGTCGCGACGCATCGAGCCTGAACTGCGTGTCCGCTTCGAACTCCGGCACGATGTAGTGGTAGTTCGTATCGAACCACTTCGTCATTTCGCCCGCTGCGACGCCGCCGCAGCACGCGGCGTGATCTTCCGCGCCCTGCGCCGAACGGCCACGCGCGACGCGGAAATAGTTGTCCAGCGCATCGCCGTGAAAACCGCGCACGCGCTCGGGCAGGTTGCCGAGCGTGAAGCTCATGTCGAGCACCTGGTCATAGAACGCGAAGTCGCCGACGGGCACATAGTCCAGATGCGCCTGCTCTTGCCAGTGGCGCGCGCGAAGCCCGGCGCCGGTCGCCTTCAGCGCGTCGCGCGACGATTCGCCTTTCCAGTATTTTTCGAGTGCGAATTTCAGTTCACGCTTCGCGCCGATGCGCGGGAATCCGAGGTTGTGTGCCGTAGCCATCGTGCGGTGTCGTCCGTAGAGAATAAATCATGGACGATGATAGAATTTTTGATGCATGAATAAAAATGGATTGTTTTCATGCATCGATTAACTTTTTTCATGGAGCGGGCGATGCTGGAACGCAGTCATCTGATGGTCGTGCGGGAAGTCGAAAAGCAGGGCTCGCTGACCGCCGCCGCCGACGTGCTGAATCTCACGCAGTCCGCCCTGAGTCATACGGTCAGGAAGCTGGAGCAGCAACTGGGGACGCCGGTCTGGACGCGCGAGGGACGCAGCATGCGGCTCACGCAGGCCGGGCATTATCTGCTTGGCTTCGCGAACCGCATGTTGCCGCAGTTCGAGCAGGCGGAAGTGCGCATGAAGCAGTATGCGCAGGGCGAGCGCGGCACCTTGCGCATCGGTATGGAGTGCCATCCGTGTTACCAGTGGCTGCTGAAGGTCGTGTCGCCTTATCTCGCACGCTGGCCGGACGTCGATGTGGACGTGAAGCAGCGGTTCCAGTTCGGCGGCATCGGCGCGCTTTTCGGCTTCGACATCGACGTGCTCGTCACGCCCGATCCGCTCAGGAAGGACGGACTGCGATTCGAACCCGTGTTCGATTACGAGCAGGTGCTGGTCGTCGCCGAAAACCATGCGCTGGCTTCCGCGGCCTATGTCACGCCCGAGCAGCTTGCGTCCGAAGTGCTCATCACCTATCCGGTCGAGACGGACCGGCTGGACATCTACACGCGGTTTCTGACGCCGGCGAACGTGGTGCCGAGACGTCACAAGGTGATCGAAACCACGGACATCATGATGCAGATGGTCGCGAGCGGGCGCGGCGTGGCAGCGTTGCCGCGCTGGCTCGCGGAAGAATACGCGGACCGTATACCCATCACGCCGGTCAAGCTCGGCAAGAAGGGCATCGCGAAGAAGATTTACCTCGGCGTGCGCGAGGCCGATCGGTCGATCGATTACCTTGCGGCGTTCATCGCGCTGGCGCGCGAGGCGGACTGGGCGCAGGCGCGCATCCAGGCGTGACGGCGAAGCAAGCCTCCGCTGTCGCGGCTATCGTTGCGTCATCGCCCCGACTACGTCCTGGGTCTTGACGACGGCATGCGCGAGAAACGCGTAGTTGACCATCGCGGCCTTGTAGCCGTCGCCCCAGGTCGGATGACGCGGCCCCGCCGTGGCATCGGCGACAACGTACACTTCGAAGCCCTGCTCTATCAGGTCGCGCAAGTGCGACTCGACACACATGTTGGCGAGCATTCCGCCCAGCACGATCTTGCGCACATTACGCTTTCGGAGTTGCAGCGTCAGGTCATTCGTCTGAGGACCGAATACCTTGTGCGGACTTACGACGACGGTATCGCCGTCCTCGATATACGGCTTGAATTCGTCGAGCCAGTCAGCGCCGGATTTCTCGAAGCCGCTCAGATTCAGCGCTCCCGCGCGAGCGAACGTGCCGCTTGCGAACTCGTCCGCTTCGAGCGGGCCATTGAACTTCCATGCACGATCGGTCGGATAAAAATAATGCGGCGAAATGAAAACGGCGAACTTCGCCGCTTTCGCGGCCTTGAAGATTTGCAGCATATTCTCGACGGTTCGGTTCTCCGTCACGCTGGCTCCAACTGCGCCCCAGTTTTTACCGAGCGGGCTGAGCACGTCGATTTGCGGATCGATAAACACGACGGCCGTGTCGGCCGGATCATATTTCATGGTTCGAGCTCCTTACGGTGTAGTTCGCGCGATATCGCCCCGGCGAATTCAACACAGTGTAGGCAACGTGCCGAATCATTCAACAGGAAATCAGCGCCGCCTGGCCTCGGCTCACTCCGCAGAAAATGGAAGAAACGCGTATCGTGTCGCGTATCCACGACTTCATTCGTTCCATGAACCCTATCCGCCTCGACCCGTTGCGCGCGATCATGATCGCCGCCACCGTTTTTACACTCGCGCTGACCGGGTGCGCGTCCTCGTCGCTGAGCTCGCAATCGCAAGGAGCGAGTTCCAGTTCGCTCGACGCCGCCATCGCTGGATCGCAACGCACCGACAAGGCCCGCGCGCGCGACATCTATCGTCACCCGAAAGAGACGTTGCAGTTCTTCGACCTCGGTCCGAACCAGGCGGTGCTGGAGATCGCTCCCGGCGGCGGATGGTATACGGACATTCTCGCGCCCTATCTGCACGACGCAGGCCAGCTTTATGAGGCGCAGTATCTCAGCACGTCCGCCGATCTCGCCGCCGAGGACAGCGATACTGATGCCGCCTATCGGCGCAAGCTCGCGGCCGCTCCGGCGGTGTATGGCAACGTCGTCGTCGGCACCTTGCACGCGGGCCGGTTCATCGGCTTCGACGCGCATGAGCGGTTCGACCGCGTGCTCACGTTCCGCAACATCCATAACTGGATCAAGGACGGACAAATCGATGCCAACCTGCGCGCATTCCATGACGCGCTGAAGCAGGGCGGTGTGCTCGGTGTCGAAGAGCATCGCGCGCGACCCGGCACGACCGTGCAGCAAATGATCGATTCCGGATACGTGACCGAGGCGTTCGTCATAGAACACGCACAGGCGGCCGGTTTCGTGCTGGTCGCGCGCAGCGAGATCAATGCGAACCCGAAGGATACGAAGGACTATCCGCACGGCGTGTGGTCGCTGCCGCCCACCTACAGGGGTGGCGACGTCGACCGTTCGCGCTATGCCGCCATCGGAGAGTCGGATCGCATGACGCTCAGATTCGTCAAGCCGTAGCGATCGACGGCATCACGCGATCAATCGCCGGTTCGC
Organism: Caballeronia sp. EK; assembly: GCF_014384845.1. Taxonomy (NCBI): domain Bacteria; kingdom Pseudomonadati; phylum Pseudomonadota; class Betaproteobacteria; order Burkholderiales; family Burkholderiaceae; genus Caballeronia; species Caballeronia sp. EK. Next base: position 970,149 of record NZ_JACSUE010000001.1, on the reverse strand, counting down.
ATCATCAGTTCTCCGTCGATCGTTTCGACGGGGAGCTTCGTCAGACACAGACCCTTCGCGCCGACCATGCAGCCCGACCTGATATCGAAGCGCAGGCCGTGCGCGGGGCATTGCAGGACATGACCGTCGAGACGGCCGTTCGCGAGCGAAGCGCCGCTGTGCGGACATGAATTGTCGATTGCGTGAACCACGCCTTCGACGTTGAAGAGCACGACGCTACGTCCTTCGACGAATGCGAGCATGCGCGAGCCGGGCGCGAGGTCGGTGCCGCCGGCAATCGATATGTTGTGCGTCATGTGTGTCGTGCTCAGTCGTGCTCAACGCCACGCGCTCAGATCGTCGCAGGGCGTGTGCGCATCCATCCAGTCGTAGGGTTCGTGCTGTCGTCCCCACGACCAGTTGTGCGCGCAAGCCTGGCGTCGCGCGGGCTTCGCATCCAGATCCGATTTCGATTCGACGGAAGCGGGGCCATTCATCGGCGAAGCGTTTTGTACATCGACGGACATGCTTGAATCTCCTTCAAAGTAATGCCCGAATGCGGACAAAGGTTCGATCGCGCGGTCTTGAACGATCAAGACCGCGACAGTGAGCAGAGGCTATGCAAGCGGCTTCTGCGCAGGTTCGTTGGGCGACGCCTGCTCACGCAGAGCATCGATGCGGTTCAGGTCACGCGCATATCTCGACCGGCCGATGGCGAACGCGATCATCGCCGCGACGCTCACGAGCGGAATCAACTGCAGCGCGCCCAGAAGACCGATGCGGTCGGCGATCGCGCCGGTGACGAGCGGACCCGGCGCGAGACCGATCAGATTGTTCGCGAGCGTCAGCGTCGCGAATGCCGAAGCATGGATCGACGCCGGAGTCAGGTTCGCCACCATCGCGCCCGCCGGGCCGGACGTGCCCGCCACGACGAGAATCCCCACGCCGAGCAGGACGAGTTGCAGCGGGCCGGCATCGAGCCTGAAGCCGATGGACAGGCACACGAGCGAGAGCAGGCAATAGACGACCGCGGTGATCCACTTGCGCGAGGGCGCATTCCTGCAGATTCGGTCCGTGACGACGCCGCACGTGACCATGCCAACGCCGCCCAGCAGCACGAATACCGCTGCGCCCGCTGCTGCCTTGTCGGCGGGCAGCGCATAGTAGCGATTCAGGAAGCTGGGCATCCACGCGATCACGGCGCCCATGATGAAGAGCTGCAAGCCGCTGCCGATATACGCGCAGACCACCGAAACCGTCGAGAAAAGACCGGCCAGCAGCGTGCGCAGGCTCGTGCGCACACCGTCTTTCTGCCGTTTCGCAGCCGGGACATCGGGATACCGCGCGGCGATGCGCTTGTCCGATACGACCAGCCGGTAGGCGATCACGAGCAGCAGGCCGAAGCCGGCCATCGCGCCGAAAGACGCCCGCCAGCCGAAGTGCACGGCGACGAATCCGCCCAGCGCCATGCCGAGCACCGAGCCGAACGCGCCGCCGGCCATGAAGGCGCCGGTGAGCGTGGAGCGCAGGTGCGACGGGAAAATACTGAGGATGAGCGCAATCCCCACGCTGCCATACGCCGCTTCGCCGAGACCGACGAAGGCGCGGGCGATCAGCATTTCGCCGTAGTTCGTGGCGATGGCGCAGCCGAGCGTCGCGACGCTCCAGAGCGCCGCCATCAGCACGAGGCTGCGCACGCGGCCCCAGCGGTCCGCGAGAACGGAGAGCGGGAAGGTCAGAAGACCCACCATCAGCGCGACGACGCCGCTGAGCGAGCCCAATTGCGTGTCGGAGAGGCCCCAGGTCTGCTTCAGCAGAGGGAATACCGCGTTGAGGACCTGTCGGGACATGTAGTCCGACAACAGTAGTCCGAATGTGAGCGCGAATACGATCCACGCGTATTTGCGCGATACGGCCTTGCCGGCGTTGATGCCGCGCGCGGCCGGCTCGATGCAGTCGATGTCCAAGATTGTCTCCTCCGATGTACGGCGTGGGCCTCGTCGTGCGCGTGTTCGCGCAGCGTGCCGTCGATTTTTCTGACCGGGAAGTCGGGCTTCCCGGTCTGCGCCGTGGAGTTTCAGGTTAGAAGTATGGGCGCGGCGACCATCGCCGCGCCTTCATGCCGTGCTTCAGGCCGCGCGCAGCGGAATGTTGACCTGGCCCGGCTTGCGGTTCGGCGCCATGCCGTTCGCTGCAAGCGTCTCGTCGGCGGTCTCGTACTGCACGCCGATACGGTAGATCTCGCGCGCTTCCTTGCCGCTCGCGATCTCGCGTCCCAGTTCGCGGGCCACGCGTACGCACTGCTCGATCTGCTGCACCGACGTGAAGCGGTTGCCGTGCTGATCGATGATCGTATCTTCGATGCCGCAGCGCGGATGCAGGCCCATCGACATCGCCATCATGTTGAACGGCAGCACGTTTTTCAGCAGCGACTCGGCCGTGAGCGTGCAGCCGTCCGGCGCGCGGTGAACGAAGTTGAAGAAGTTGAACGGGTTCGGGCCGTCGAAGCCGCCGCCGATGCCGATCCACGTCAGGTTCAGCGGCCCCTTGTAGACGCCCTTGCGCACGAGGCGTTCGAGCGTTTCCAGCGCATGGATGCCGGTGAGCTGGAAGTGCGGCTGGATGCCCGAAGCCTGCAGACGGCGCAGATGCTCCTCGACCCATACGGGGCCGGCGGGCACGGTCATTTCGCTATAGGCGGCCATGAACGCGGGATTCGACAGCGACGTGCCTTCCAGATACTCCGGATACAGCAGCTCCATGATGTTCATCTGCGTCGTGTTGATCGCGACGGTCACCTGATCGGGCTTCGGATCGAGTTCGGCGAGCATGTGGCGCGTGTCGTCGGAGAGCCACTTGGCCGCCTGGCCGTCGTCTTCCGGCGCGAACGAGATGGAGCCGCCGACCTGGATGATCATGTCGGGAACGGCCGCGCGCACGCCCGCGATCAGCTCGTTGAACTTCGACAGGCGCTTGGAGCCCTTGCCGTCCAGCTCGCGCACGTGCAGATGCAGAACGGTGGCGCCGGCGTTATAGCAGTCGACCGCCTTCTGGACCTGTTCGTCCATCGTCACCGGAATATCTTCCGGGAAATCGGCCGGGGCCCATTCCGGACCGTACGGCGCGACCGTGATGACAACCTTGTCCTGGTTTTCGGGGTGAAGCGAATCGTCGAGAAATTGCATGTCTGGCTCCTGCTGAAAATGAATTCGATGTGAGATGTACTGCGCCGCGCCGCGCGGATATCAATAAGGCACGTCGCCGATGATTCCGGCACGCTCCATCTTTCGATGGCAAGGCGGATAGTCCATGACCGCGTAGTGCTGCGTGCTGCGGTTGTCCCAGATCGCGATGCTGTTCTTTTTCCAGCGCCAGCGGACCTGGTATTCGGGGATATACGCCTGGCTGATCAGATAGCTCAGCAACTGACCCGCGCCCGGATTGGCGTCCTGGCCGAAGCGCACGCGTGCGGGCGTGTGATAGTTCGTGAAGTGCGTAGTGAAGGCGTTGACGAAGAGGGTCGCTTCCTTCGTCTCCGGATGCGTGCGCACGACGGGGTGTTCCGCGTCCGGAAACTGGGCTTTCAGGGCGAGCCGCTTTTCGATCGGCATCGCGGCCCCGAAGCTGGCTTCGATGCTGTGGCGGGCCCGCAGGTCGGCGATTTGCGCCTTGACATGCTCGGGCAGGTTCTCGTAGGCGAGGACCATATTGGCCCAGATCGTGTCGCCGCCGACGGGCGGCGTTTCGACGCAGCGCAGCACGCAACCGAACGGCGGCGCGGCGCGCCAGGTGGCGTCCGTGTGCCAGGCGTTCTCGTAGCGATCGTTGGGCTGGTCGGGATTCTTGTAGATTCGCACCAGACCCGGATGCTCCGGATCGCTGCCGGCGACCGGATGATCTTCCAGTTCGCCGAAGCGGCGGGCGAACGCGACGTGCTCGGCGCGGGTGATGTCCTGATCGCGCAGGAACACCACGCGATGCTTGAGCAGCGTTGCGCGGATTTCCGCGAACAGGCCGTCATCGTGCACCGCATCGGCGATGCTGACGCCGGTCAGTTCCGCTCCGATCGCGCAGGTAATTTGTTCGACGCGCATTATGTGTCTCCTCACACGAAGAAAATGGATGAACCGGTGGTCTTGCGCGATTCGAGATCGCGATGCGCTTGTGCCGCATCCTGCAGCGCATAGCGCTGGTTGATCTCGATGCGAATGCGCCCGCTCGCGACGTGCCCGAAGAGTTCGCTTGCGAGCTCGCTCTTTTCGGCCGGATCGGCGATGTAGTCGGCGAGCGCGGGGCGCGTCAGATAGAGCGAGCCTTTCATCGCGAGCAACTGCGGATTGAACGGCGGAATCGGACCGGATGCGGTGCCGACGCAGACCATCAGGCCACGGCGGCGCAGCGAGTCGAGCGACGATTCGAACGTGTCTTTTCCGACGCTATCGAACACGACATTCACGCCCACGCCGTCCGTCAGTTCCCGCACGCGCTTCGCGACATCCTCGTGGCTGTAGTTGATGACGTGCGTGCAGCCGTGCGCACGGGCGATTTCCGCCTTTTCGTCGCTCGACACCGTGCCGATGACCGTGACGCCGAGAAGGCGCGCCCACTGCGACACGATCAGCCCGACACCGCCAGCCGCGGCGTGCAGCAGGATGGAATCGCCCGGCTTGAACGCATGGATGCGGCGCATCAGGTACGAGGCGGTCAGGCCGCGCATGGTCATCGCGGCGGCGGTCGCGCATTCGATTCCCTCCGGCAGGCGGATAAGCGCTGCCGCAGGCGCGAGGCGCTCGGTGCTGTAGGCGCCGAGCGTGTTGATGAAACCGGTGTAGGTCACCCGGTCGCCCTCGCGCACCTGATCGACGCCCGCTCCGACGGCCTCCACCACGCCCGCTGCCTCCACGCCCATGCCGGCAGGCAGGGGGACCGGATACAGGCCGCTGCGGAAGTAGGTATCGGCGAAATTCAGGCCGACGGCCTCGTGACGCAGCCTGACCTGCCCGGGGCCGGGCATGCCGACCGGAACCTCTTCCCAGCGCAGGACTTCGGGGCCGCCCGTCTCGTGAAAGCGAATCGCATGTGCCATTTGTTTCTCCATTCATGCGCCCGAGCGGTCAGGCTCGCAGCGTGTACAGTGGTTTTCGCAGCCCGGAACCCGGTCGCAGCGCCGGCCGCTTCGATGCGGGCTGGCAGATGCTGATGCCTGGCGTTATTACGCCGGATCGGCTGGTGTGTGAACTCATACGCATCGTAGTCCCGGATGGGCTTGCGCGACCCTCTCGCGTAGGGAGGGGTCCACCTCCCGCCCGTCGCCCCCCTCCCGGCGCGCTGCGGGGACTTTTACAAGCGGTTTTCACGCGCGCCCGGTCTCACCCCGTCGCCCCTCCCACCGGGAGAGGGGCTGGAATCGCGTTCCTTTCGTATTCTTGCTACAAGCCTTCACACGCCGTCGCGATGCCGCCGGGTTGCGCCCGGTTCGCTGCCTCGGCGGCCATTCGAACGACGGGCCTGTGAAGCGCCCACCCACCGATTGCCCGGCCCTGACCACATTGTTGTGCATCGGGATGCGTGCAAGCCAACAAGATACGGAGACCTTATGAAGCGAAGCCTAACCAGCGCGGCGGTACTGCTGGCCTTTTCCGGAGCCGCACACGCGCAAAGCTCGATAACGCTGTACGGCGTAGTCGATTCCGGGCTGTTCTACCAAAGCACCGCGGCGGCGTCGTTCGCCCCGAACGCGCCCAATCTCGGCAAGGTCTATCGCTTCAAGGACGGCGGCATCTATTCGAGCGGCTGGGGTCTCAAGGGCACCGAGGACATCGGTGGCGGCTATCACATCAACTTCAAGCTGCAAAGCTCGTTCGACAGCGGCACGGGCAGATTCGGCCTGAGCGACACGCCGGGCGTCACCGCCCAGTTCAACCAGTATGCGACGCTCGGCGTTTCGGGGCCGTTCGGCAAGCTCGACGCGGGCCGCCAGATCGTCCCGATGATCTGGGCGATGTACGACACCGACGTGCGCGGCGCGCAGTACTTCGGCAGCATCCTGACCGCGTGGCTCGGCATGAATCAGGCCGCGGGCTGGCCGGGCACGAACACGAACGGCGCGATCGGCGCGCTGTACGACAGCAACGCGCTCGTCTACGAGTCGCCGAAGTTCTATGGCGCGTCGTTCGCGCTGGAGTACGCGCCCGGCGGCGTCCCCGGACATTTTCAGGGCGGCACGCGCGAGTCGGCCGTGCTCAAGTATTCGAACTACGGCCTGAACCTCGCCGCGGCGTACTACAACGGACATGACGCCAATCCGTTTCCCGCGACCTATCCCGCCACCCCGGCGATTCCGGCGACGGGGCAAGCGAACAACCGATTTTTCTACGCTGGCGCCCAGTACACGTTTTACGGTTTCTCGGTGTCCGGTTCATACGGCCATGGCAAGAACCCGGCAAACAGCAATCGTGCCGATATCGATATGTATTCAGCTGGTCTCGGCTATCGATTCACCCCCGCTCTGAAGGTGACATCGGGTTTCTATTACCTGAAGGACAACAACAACTCGGCGAATCATTCGAGCGAGTTCGCGGTGGGCGCGGAATACAGCCTGTCCAAGCGCACGCTTGCCTATGCGCAGGTCGGCCATGTCGATAACCACGGAACGATGAACCAGACGATCGTGTACGGGCAGCCTGTGGCGCCCGGAACGTCGACGACGGCTGCGATGCTCGGCGTCCGCCACAACTTCTGACGCGCGGCCGCGCGACACGAAAATCCCGTGAACAATAAATGGAACAGTCCATGAAGAGCATCAAGCCATTCGGATCAGGTTTTGCGGCGTTGATCGTCCTGGCGTCGATCGGAGCCGCTTCTTATGCCGGCGACACCATCGCGGCCGCGAGCGCGCCTTCGGTTGCGTCGAGCGCGAGCGCGCCGGTCGCCACTCGCAAGGAAAATCGCGCGCTGCGCAAGCTCGTCTACGCCGAGTTCGCGAAAGACAAGAGCATCGACGCCGGGGATATCGGCGTCGGCGTTAAGAGCGGCGCGGTGACGCTGACCGGCACGGTGATCGACGCCGCGCAGATCGAGAAGGTCGGCGCCCTGGCGAAAGGCGTCCCCGGCGTCGTGTCGGTGACGAACAAACTGGCTATCAGGCGCAATTTCGCGCAGTAGTCCACGCGGCGCGCGGCCCTGCATCAAGGAAAATCAAGTGAATCACGACATGTTCGAACCCACCCAGTCGGCGTATGCGTACCCGCTGCTCATCAAGCATCTTTTGCACACACCGCTCGCGCACGCGCCCGATCAGGAGATCGTGTATCGCGGCGAGACGCGCCTCACCTACCGCGCGATGCGGGAGCGCATAGGGCGCCTCGCCAACGGTCTCGAACGGCACGGCGCGATCATGGGCAGCACCGTCGCGGTGATGGACTGGGACAGCCATCGCTACCTCGAGTGCTACTTCGCCATTCCGATGATGGGCGCCGTGCTGCAGACGGTCAACGTGCGGCTCTCGCCGGCGGAGATCGCCTACACGATCAACCACGCGGGCGCGCAGATCCTGCTCGTCCACGCGGACTTCCTGCCGGTCATCGAATCGATCCGCGATCAGCTCGAATCGGTGCGCACCTTCATTCTGATCGAAGACGAAGGCAGCGCCGCCGCCGCGCACGCGATCCCGTTCGCGGACGAATACGAGAGCATGCTCGCCGCGAGCGAGTCCGCCTACGACTTCCCGGACTTCGACGAGAACACGCGCGCCACCACGTTCTATACGACGGGCACGACCGGTTTGCCCAAGGGCGTCTACTTCTCGCATCGCCAGCTCGTGCTGCACACCATCACGGGAATGGCCGCGCTCGCGAGCCCGGTATCGGGACAGCGCTTTCATCGCGGCGACGTGTACATGCCGATCACGCCGATGTTCCACGTCCACGCGTGGGGCATGCCGTACATCGCGACCGTCCTGGGCGTGAAGCAGGTCTATCCCGGCCGCTACGTGCCCGAGCGGCTCGTCGCTCTGGTGCGCGATGAAGGCGTCACGTTCTCGCATTGCGTCGGCACCATCATGCACATGCTGCTCAATTGCGGCGAAGCGAAGAGCGTCGATCTCAGCGGATGGAAAGTGGTCATCGGCGGGGGCGCGCTGCCTCAGGGCCTCGCGCGCGCGGCGCTCGATCGCGGCATCGATATCTTCGCGGGCTATGGCATGTCCGAGAGCTGCCCCCTGATGAGTCTCGCGCAGCTAAAGCCCGGCAGCGAGACGCTCGGCCTCGACGAGCAGGTGCCCCTGCGCTGCAAGACGGGTCTGCCGTTGCCGCTCGTCGATCTGCGCATCGTGAACGAGGAAGGCGCCGACGTCGCACACGACGGCCGTGCGAGCGGCGAGGTCGTCGTGCGCGCGCCGTGGCTCACGCAAGGCTATCTGAAGGATGCCGACGCGTCGGAAAAGCTCTGGGAAGGCGGCTATCTGCATACGCAGGACATCGCGAACATCGATACGAACGGGTATTTGCAGATCACCGACCGCATCAAGGACGTGATCAAGTCCGGCGGCGAGTGGGTTTCGTCGCTGGAGATCGAGAACCTGATCTCGCTGCATCCGGGCGTCTCCGAAGTGGCCGTGATCGGCGTGAAGGATGAGAAGTGGGGCGAACGGCCCGCGGCGCTGATCGTGCGCAAGCCGCAGTTCACGCCGGCCGTATCGGAAGACGACATCAGGAATCACGTGCTCGGGTTCAGCGAATCCGGACGGATTTCGAAGTACGCCGTGCCGCAGGTCGTGAGGATCGTCGATCAGCTCGAAAAGACGAGCGTCGGCAAATTGAACAAGAAGCGGTTGCGCGAGCAGTTCGCCTGATCGCTCGAAGGAAAGTTAAAGCATGAGCATGACTGGATACAGCATGGCGACGATCGATGAGTTCGTCGGCCGTGAACTGGGTGTGTCGGAATGGGTCGTCGTCGACCAGGCACGCATCGACGCATTCGCGCATTGCACCGGCGACACGCAGTGGATACACATGAACGAGGAGCGCGCGAAGCGCGAGGGGCCGTTCGGCGGCACGATCGCGCACGGCTACCTGACGCTTTCGCTGCTGGCGACGCTCGCGATCGAAGTGGGCATCATCCCGGCGGATGCGTCGGCGGCCCTGAACTACGGGCTCGACAAGGTGCGTTTCATGGCGCCGGTCCGATCCGGCTCCCGGGTCAGAAGCCGCGTGATGCTGACGGATGTCGACAGGAAGAGCGGCGGGCGGATCATCGTCAGGGCGGACAACGCGTTGCAGGTGGAAGGCGAGGACAAACCCGCGCTGATCGCCCAGACGCTCGTGATGATTCTGGCGTGATGGGTGAGCAAGGATGAAAGTTCGGAGATCGAGATGGCAGCAAACATGAACAGCGGCAACGACGACATCACGGCTGGCGCAACCGACGGCATGCTCGGGCCCAACCCGTTCGTCGGGCTGCGCGCCATCGATATGCTCGCCGCCGCCCGGCAGATCGGCACGCAGGCGATGCTGCATCCCGCGCTGCTGCTGGACCAGACCGCGGCGCTCGCGCGCGATCTGACGTCGGCGGTAAGCGGCAAGGAAACGTCGTCTCCGGAACGGGGCGACAAACGTTTCGCCGATCCGGCATGGCGCGATCAGCCGCTGTATCGCACGACATTGCAGGGCTATCTCGCCTGGCGCGATGCGCTCGCCGGATTCGTCGAGCGTTCGGCGCTGGACGACCGGAACAAGGAACGCGCGCAGTTCGTGATGTCGCTCGTGACGGACGCGCTCGCACCGACCAACACGCTGGCGGGCAATCCCGTGGCGCTTCGCAAGGCCGTGGAATCGGGCGGCGCGAGCGTCGTCGCCGGCATGAGAAACATGCTCGCCGATACGCTCGGCAACAAGGGCATGCCGTCCCAGGTCGACAAGCGCGCGTTTCGCGTCGGCGGGAATCTCGCCACATCCGCAGGCGCGGTCGTATTTCGCAACGAAGTGCTCGAACTCATTCAATACACGCCGGCGACGCCGAACGTGTACGCGCGTGCGCAACTGATCGTGCCGCCGCAGATCAACAAGTTCTACGTCTTCGATCTGTCGGCGAACAAGAGCATCGTCGAGTATCTGGTGAAGAGCGAGTTTCAGGTATTCGCGGTGAGCTGGCGCAATCCCAGCGAGGAACATCGCGACTGGGACATCGACACGTATGTCGCCGCGCTCATCGAAGCGATTCAGGCGGTGCGCGACATCACCGGCAACCCGGACGTGAACCTGCACGGCGCGTGCTCCGGCGCGATGACGATCTCGGCGCTGCTCGGCCATCTGGCCAGCCGCGGCGACAAGTCGGTCAACGCGGCCACGCTGATGGTAGCGGTGCTGGACAGCACCTCGCCGTCGCAACTCGGGCTTTTCACCACGCCCGAGACCGTCGAGATCGCCAAGCGCAACAGCAAGAAGAAGGGCGTTTTGGCCGGCGAGGAAATGGGCCGCGTGTTCGCCTGGATGCGTCCCAACGATCTGGTGTGGAACTTCTGGATCAACAACTATCTGCTCGGCGAAGCGCCGCCCGCCTTCGATGTCCTTTACTGGAACAACGACGCGACGCGTCTGTCCGCGAAGATGCACGGCCAGCTGCTCGACATCTTCATGGGCAATCTGCTGAGCACGCCGCGGGCGCTGAAGGTCCTCGGCACGCCGGTCGATCTGTCCGCGGTCACGTGCGACACCTACGTCATGGCGGGCATGACCGATCACATCACGCCGTGGAAAGGCGTCTACAACACGGCGCGCGCATTCGGCGGAAAAACGCGCTACGTGCTGAGTTCCAGCGGCCATATCCAGAGCCTGATCAATCCGCCGGGCAATCCGAAGGCAAAGTTCTTCCGCAACGACGAATTGCCCGAAGACGCCGACACATGGCTCGCCGGCGCGAAGCCCGAAGCGGGATCCTGGTGGAGCGACTGGCGCGAGTGGCTCGCCGCACGTTCCGGCGAACGACGCGCGGCACCGAAGGCGCTCGGCAACAGACGGCACAAGCGGCTCGCCGACGCACCCGGAACCTATGTTCTGGAGGCTTGATTAGCGGTTTCAGGCCCGCAGTCGACAGCCGACAAGCGCATCGAAAAAAAACGCCGCGCACCCGCGCGGCGTTCCGTTTATATCCACATGGAAAAGAACGATGAAAACTGTGCGCACGATGGACATTCAGACCGTCACGATGGACGGTCAACTGCTTCGCGTCGGCATCTGGCGAGGCAGCGATGCTTCGCCGCCGCTCGTCATCTTCAATGGCATCGGCGCCAATCTCGAACTGGTACAGCCGTTCGTCGATGCACTCGGCGACGTGGAAGTCGTGATCTTCGATATTCCGGGCGTGGGCGGTTCGCCTGCGCCGCTCGTTCCGTATCGCTTTTCCACCTTGGCTGTGCTCACCGACAAGCTGCTCTCGCATCTCGGCTATGACGGGCAAGTGGATGTGCTCGGGGTATCGTGGGGCGGCGCGCTCGCGCAGCAGTTCGCGTATCTATATCCGTACCGCTGCCGGCGGCTGGTGCTGGCCGCCACGTCGCCGGGTGTCATCATGGTGCCCGGACGGTTGTCCGTGCTCTCCCGTCTGATCGGCTCGCGGCGTTATCGCGACCCGGATTATCTGCGCGAAGTCGGCGCCGAGATCTATGGCGGTGCATACCGGCGCGATCCCGAACTTCTGGAGGAGCACGGCCGCCACATTCAGGCGCCGGGCGGACGCGGGTACGTGTATCAGCTACTCGCCACATGTGGATGGAGCAGCCTGCTCTGGCTCGGTTCTCTGCGCCAGCCGACCCTCGTCATGCATGGCGACGACGATCCGATCGTCCCGCTTGTCAACGCGAAGATCATTGCCAGCCGCATTCGTCAGGCGACGCTGCACGTCATCGAGGACGGCCACCTCTTTCTCATCACGCAGACGAGTGTGGTGGGTCCGTTGGTGCGCAACTTTCTGCTGGCGGGGTAGCTATCAAGGGCGGAGATCGGGCGGCCAGGCGCGTCGCCCGATCTCCGCCGCTCGCTCAGAACTGGTCTTCGGCGAGCGCGAACATGCCCTGATCGCCCTTGGCGCTCACGATCGACGCTTCCAGCGCGACGACCTGCGGCAGCACATGGTCCGCGAAGAAATGCGCCGTCGCGATCTTTGCGCCGTAAAACGCGGGATCGTCGGCGCGCCGGGCATTCGCCACGATCAGCGCGCGCGCCATCTGCCAGCCCGACAGCACGATGCCCGCGAGCTTCAGATAAGCCACGCCGCCCGCGAACACCGCATTGGGATCGTCTTTCGCTTTGCGCAGCACGAAGTCGACGGTGCTCGCAAGCGCGGCGCGTCCGGCCGTGAGCCGCCGATGCATCGCGTCGAACGCAGCGCCGTCGTGCTGTTCGAGCGCGGCGAGCGTCTCGTCGATCTGCGCGAGGATCGCGCGGGCCGCCGCGCCGCCGTCGCGGACCGTCTTGCGGCCGATCAGGTCGTTGGCCTGAATCGCGGTGGTGCCTTCGTAGATCGTCAGGATGCGCGCGTCGCGAAGATGCTGCGCCGCGCCGGTCTCCTCGATGAAACCCATGCCGCCATGCACCTGCACGCCGAGGCTCGTGACGTCGATCGACATCTCCGTGCTCCAGCCCTTCACGATCGGCACGAGGTATTCGTAGATCGCGGAATGAAACGCGCGCGTGTCGGCGTCGGGGGCGTGATGCGCGAAGTCCGAGTGCGCAGCCGCGACATAGGCCAGCGCGCGGGCGCCTTCGGTCAGCGCGCGCATCGTCGAGAGCATGCGGCGCACGTCGGGGTGCCGGATGATGGCGACGGACTGCTTCGCGGAACCATCGACGGGACGGCTTTGCACGCGATCCTTCGCATACGCGGCGGCCTGCTGGTAGGCGCGATCGGACACCGCGATGCCCTGCACGCCCACTGCGAAGCGCGCCGCGTTCATCATGATGAACATGTATTCGACGCCGCGATTTTCCTCGCCGATCAGATAGCCGGTCGCGCCGCCATGATCGCCGTATTGCAGCACGGCCGTCGGGCTCGCCTTGATACCCAGCTTGTGTTCGATCGACACGCAATGCACGTCGTTGCGCTCGCCTAGCGAGCCGTCTTCGTCGACGAGAAACTTCGGCACGAGAAAGAGCGAGATGCCCTTGACGCCTTCAGGCGCGCCCGGCGTGCGTGCAAGCACGAGGTGGACGATGTTCTCCGCCATGTCGTGCTCGCCATACGTGATGAAGATCTTGGTGCCGAAGACCTTGTACGTGCCGTCGCCTTGCGGCTCGGCGCGTGTGCGCACCAGCGCGAGGTCGGAGCCCGCCTGCGGCTCCGTGAGGTTCATCGTGCCGGTCCATTCGCCCGAGATGAGCTTCGGCAGGTAACGCTGCTTAAGTTCGTCGGAGCCTGCGGTGAGCAGCGCTTCGATCGCGCCGTCGGTCAGGAGCGGGCAGAGCGCAAACGACATGTTCGCGGCGTTCAGCATTTCGATGCACGGCGTCGCGATGAGCTTCGGCAGCCCCTGTCCGCCGAAGTCCGCCGGATGCACGACGCCCTGCCAGCCGCCTTCCCCGTACTGCCGAAATGCTTCCTTGAAGCCGGGCGTCGTCGTGACCTTGCCGTCATGCCACTCGCTCGGATGTTTGTCGCCTTCGGCGTTGAGCGGCGCAAGCACCTCGCCGTTGAACTTCGCGGCTTCGTCGAGCACGGCCTGCGCGATTTCGAGCGTGGCGTCTTCGAAGCCCGGCAGCGCGGAAACGCTCGCCACGTCGGCGAGCTCCTCGATCACGAACAACATGTCCTTCAATGGGGCGGTATAGCTCAATGTGTTTCTCCGGTGGCATCGATTCGACGGCTGCGGCAAGGCCTCGTCGTCAGAATGAGCCGAGGCGGATGCGCGGAAACGACTCGAGATCGGCGTGAGCGCCGCGAGCGATCGCTGGTCGATGCCTGATGTGTTGGGAAGTGCGCTGGGCTGATCTTAGAACGGGGATGTTCCGGCGCGCACCTCTCGCGGAGGGAGGGTTACTTCTTTCTCTTTTGACTGGCCAGCTTCACAATATCGCCCGTTGGCGCGCTGGTCATGAGCCGTCGAAGTTCTTCGAGCTCCACCCAGCGGCATTTGGAGATTTCATTGTTCGGACGCGGCTTCGCCCGGCTCGGGATATCGCAATAGAAGACGTGATGATGTTTCTGCTTGCTCTTGAAGTCGAAAAGGTATTTCGCCGATTTGCCGGAGAGCTGCGTTTCTTCCTTGAGTTCCCGAAGCGCCGCGTCGGGCAGATGCTCGCCACGTTTGAGCATGCCACCCGGCAGAGCCCATTTGGACTCTCTCGCGACGAGCAAAATTCGTTTGCCTTTTCGACAGATGACGGTGGCGCGTTTCTTCAAGACTTGAACTCCGCGTTTTATTCTGGTGTCGATTGCTGGAAGTCTCCGGCTGCGCGCACCCCGGCGTCGATCGAGATAACCGACGCCTGAACCTTGACACGCGCAGCGTGCGCCAATGCTATTACAAAAGCAGGCAAATTCGCCAACGATAAATTAACCAGCGACGAATTTGAATTTGACTGTGTGACATAAAAGCGTCATCGAAACCCTTTCGTCGATCTTGTCGGGGCGATACTCGTCCTACAGCAGCCTTGACGCCGCCTTCAGACGGCGCTTCTGTTCCTTCTTGAGCAACCGGAGCGCTGCGTCGGCGCTTGTCCCTTCAGGCAATGATCCTCGATGCGCCGTCAGTAGCGCGCGGCTGGCGACGACGTCGTTCAAGCCACCGAAGCGCTTTTGTATCCGTTTCAACTCCTTCAGTCCCTTGCGCTGATTTTTCTGCAAGAGCGGTTCGAAGAATTCGATGAGGTAACGGACCTTTTTCCCGGCCTTGCGGACGTCGTGATACGAGTCGTAGTCCGAGCGGCCCGCTTTCGACGCGTGTCGCATACGTTTCTTGAGCTGCTTCTGCGCCGTGGATACGCGCTTACGCGCGAATTTGGTCAAGGGCGTACGCGCCGGGGAGGTGTTCAACTCACGGTTCGCTTCGCTGATTGCTGCGCGCAGCAGTTTCGTCAGATCCGAGTTCAGGAGCGTCTCGCGACTTTGGTCCGCGGTTTGCGCTCTGTTTTGCCTGAACGCGCCCAGCAGTTCTTCGTCACTCTTTTTTCCGACGAGACTGATCAGGATGTCCCAGTCGCGCGTGTTCCCCGCTGCGCTCGCGAGAAATTTCAAAACGGCGCGCTGCTCGTTGTCGAACTGCTCGTCGAGGATGGGGCGGTAAGCCCACAGCAGCGTGCGCAGCCGGCGCAACGCGACGCGCAACTTGTGCAGTTTCTCGGCGTCGGCGATGTCTTTGAGGGCTGACGCTTCCTCGATGGCCTCGTGCACCAGCGGCTCGGCGTACGTTGCGAAGTTCGCTTCGGCTACTGATTCGCGCTCCACGGCGCGGTGGGTATCGTCCGTCGTCATGGCAGTGTCTCCGCATTTTCAGTGATCCTGTCCCTGAGGCAAAATGCGTGCCCTCGACACCGGGCAGTTCTTTGGGGAGCGGCTGCATCGAATCACGGAAGGTCCAGGCCGGAACCGCACGGAAAAGCACGCTCGCGCTATCGGCCCCGAGCCTCGTGATATGCTCCGCAGGGTGTCACGCAGGAGGTTACACCCGACATGACCGTTGCGGCCATTTCCCATATTGCTGATCAACCCCGTGAGGTTCGCCACCCGGGCGTTCTTCTCAAGGACTTCGTGCTGCCGCGCCTCGGTCTCTCCGTGAGCCAGGCGGCGCGGGATCTGGGCGTGTCTCGTCAGACGCTGCACCGAATCTTCGACGCCAGCGCGAGTCTCACCCCCGAGATGGCGGTGCGGCTGGAAGCGCTCTGCGGAATCTCGGCCCTGTTCTGGCTTCAACTGCAATGCACCCATGATCTGCGCGACGCTCGCGCATCGTTGGCGGATGCACTGCCGCAAATTCCAAGATATCGGCTTTCTCGCACGGCGATGAAGCAGCTCGGAGCAACCGATGGACGCTAATATCGCAATGCCACAATATGCCCGAACGGGCGTCTCAGGACTCGACGACATTCTTGTCGGCGGTCTGAGCAAAGGGAACGTGTTCTTGTTGGAGGGCAGTCCCGGCACCGGCAAGACAACCATCGCACTCAGCTTTCTGATGGCCGGCGCGGAAGCGGGCGAGCCATGCCTATACATCACGCTCTCGGAAACGGCATCGGAGTTGCGCAATGGCGCTTTGTCGCACGGCTGGAGCCTCGGCGACGAGATCAGCATCTTCGAAGTGAGTCCCTCTGAAAACCTGCTCGATCCGGATCAGCAGCAAACGCTGCTCTATTCCTCGGATCTCGAACTGGGTGAGACGACGCGGCTGATACTCGGGGAATTCGAGCGCGTCAGGCCGAAGCGCGTCGTGATCGACAGCCTCTCCGAAATCCGCTTGCTTGCGCAAAGCTCCTTGCGCTACCGCCGGCAGATTCTCGCGTTCAAACATTACTTCGCGGGGCGCGACGCTACCGTGCTGCTGCTCGACGATCTGACTTCCGAAGCAGCGGACAAGACGGTTCATAGCGTGGCGCATGGCGTCATCAAGCTGGAGGAACTGTCGCCGCAGTACGGCGCGGAGCGGCGTCGTCTGAGGGTGCTCAAATATCGCGGTCAGCAGTTTCGCGGCGGTTACCACGACTTCGCAATCAGGAAGGGCGGCGTGTCGGTGTTTCCGCGGCTCGTCGCCGGCGAACATCGCACGAGCTTCGCGCGTACCCAGATGACGAGCGATGTGACCGAACTGGATGCATTGCTCGGCGGCGGTGTCGAGCAAGGATCGAGCACCCTGATTCTCGGACCGGCAGGCACCGGCAAGAGCCTCTTCGCGCTTCAGTTCATCGCCGCAGCCGTGAGGCGAGGCGAGAAGGCCGCGCTCTTCGTGTTCGACGAAGAACTCGGACTGCTGTTCGACCGGGTTCGGGTCATGGGCATCGACCTCGAAGCGATGAGAGACGCCGGCAGTCTCCATATCGAACAGGTCGATGCCGCGGAGCTGTCGCCGGGCGAGTTCGCGCATCGCGTGCGCGCGAGCGTCGATACCGCGCGGGCGAAGACGGTCGTCGTCGATAGCCTCAACGGCTATCAGGCCGCGATGCCCGAAGAGAACGCGCTCGTGCTCCATGTGCACGAACTGCTGCAGTATCTGAACCGGCAGGGCGCGAACACGTTTCTGACGGTCGCGCAGCACGGCCTCGTTGGGGACATGAAAGCGCCGGTCGACGTGACCTATCTCGCCGATACGGTCATCCTGCTGCGCTACTTCGAGGCGCTCGGTCGGGTACGGCGCGCCGTTTCGGTCATCAAGAAGCGCACGGGCGCGCACGAAGAATCGATACGCGAGTTTCGCATCGGCAAGAAAGGGCTGGTCCTGGGAGCGCCTCTGGAGGACTTTCAGGGGGTGCTACGCGGTGTGCCCACGTTCGTCGGGAACTCGGCGCCATTGCTTACTCCGAAGGAAGGCTAAGGCCGCATGTTCGAATTCGATCGATGTCCGGTGCTCCTGCTCACGCCTTCGGGGCGCGACTTCGCCGTCGCGCAGACACTCCTGGCGGCGGCCGGAATCGACTCGGCGGCGTGCGCGGACGTGCCGCAACTGGGTTCGAAGCTGGCGGACGATGTCTGTTGCGCGATCGTCGCGGACGAAGCCCTGAATGGCGTCGATCTTGTCGCGCTCTCCAGATGGGTATCGTCCCAGCCGCCCTGGTCGGACTTTCCGTTCGTCGTCCTGACGCGGCGCAGCGGCGGCGCCGACCGCAGGCCGATGGCCGAACGGCTCACGCAAGCGCTCGGCAATGTCACGTTCATCGAACGGCCTTTTCATCCGACGACCTTCGTGAGCGTGGTCGAGACAGCGGTGCGCGGGCGGCATCGCCAGTTCGACGCACGGGCGCGGATTCGCGAACTGCACGAAGGCGAAGCACGCTTGCGTACCGCGCTGACCGCCGGGCAACTCGGTTCCTGGACCCTGGACCTCGCTACGCCGACACTCACGGCATCCGCGACCTGCAAGGCGATCTTCGGGCGCGGAGAGAACGACAGTTTCACGTACGACGAACTGCGCGCGAGCGTTCATCCGGAAGATCGGGAGCGCATGCAGGCGGCGGTCATGCGCAGCATCGAAACGGGCTGCGACTATGCCATCGAATATCGCAATGTCTGGCCGAACGGCACCGTGCACTGGGTAGACATCCGGGCGCGTGTCGTGCGCGACGACCTCGGCCGGATCACGCAGCTCGTCGGTGTGTCGTCGGATATCACGCCGCGAAAGTCCGCCGAGGATCAGTTGCGGCGCTTGAACGAGTCACTCGAAGGAAAGGTGCTGGAGCGCACGGCGCAACTGGAACACGCGCATCAGGCCGTCCTCGATGAAATCCGGCAACGCGAGCACACGGAAGATCTGCTTCGGCAAATTCAGAAGCTCGAAATGATCGGCCAGTTGACGGGCGGCATCGCTCACGACTTCAACAATCTCCTGATGGCGATCATGGCGAACCTGGAGCTCGTGCGAAAGGAGGTGCCGCCAGGCGAGAAGGCGGGACGTCTGGTGGAAGGTGCGCTCAAGGGCGCGCAACGCGGCGCGGCGCTCACCCAGCGATTGCTCGCGTTCGCACGACAGCAGGTTCTCAAAGTCGAACCCGTCAGGATGCCGGCGCTGGTGCACGGCATGTCGGATCTGCTTGAACGCTCGATCAGTTCGATGATCGAATTGACGATCAATACCGCGGACGAAATTCCGTTCACGCTGGTCGATGTCAATCAGGTCGAACTTGCAATTCTGAACCTCGTCGTCAACGCGCGCGACGCGATGCCCGACGGCGGCGTGATTGTCATCAGCGTGGCGCTCGCCCATTCATCGGGCGATGGTGAACTGACCGAGGGCGATTATGTCCGGGTCACGGTGAGCGACACGGGTACGGGCATGGACGCCGCGACGCTCGCGAAAGCCACGGAACCGTTCTTCACGACCAAGGAAGTGGGCAAGGGCACGGGGCTGGGCCTCTCGATGATCCACGGTCTCGCGCGTCAGTTGCAAGGGGCGCTGCGTCTCGAAAGCATGGTGGGACAAGGCACGTGTGCATCGCTTTGGCTTCCGGTTTCCGAGAGCGGCGTGGTCGAAGCGGAGATGCCGATCAGACCAGCGGACAACATTTCCACCGAAACGCCGCCGGTACGCGCGACCATTCTGGTTGTCGATGACGACCCGCTCATCGCATCCAGCACTTCGTATCTTTTGCAGGATCTCGGACAAGAGGTCATCGAAGCGAACTCCGGCGAAGCCGCGCTCGAGATTTTGCGAAGCGGCCGCGAAGTCGATGTCCTGCTCACTGATTTTTCGATGCCGAGAATGACCGGCGTCGAACTGGCGACCGCGGCGCGCACGCTCAGGCCCATGCTGCCCGTCATTCTGGCGACGGGGTATGCCGAACTGCCGGAAGGCGCGGAAGCGAATCTGCCGAGACTGCGCAAGCCGTATCAGCAGAGTCAGCTCTTGATGGAGATCGCCAAGGCGGTCGCGCCCAGGCATTGACGGCCCGAGGCCGCGCGTGCGGCCCCAGGCGTCAATTCGTATCAGACCGAACGTTTGGCGGACGCGCGCGTGGTCTTCGCGATTTCGCCGCTCGCATCCAGAACGGTTGCGCTCGTGTCGCGCGCGGCGTCGCTAGCGGTGTCGGCCAGATTCGTGATGAGTTCGCCCGACGATTGCGCGACCGTTCTGACGTCGTCGGTTGCGGCGTTCGCCATGTCGCCGAGCTTGATGCCGTTGCGCTCGTATTGATTGCGCACCTCGCCGATCATGTCGTCTTGCGTCGACGTGATGATCGACAGCGCATGCTGGCTGTATGAAGCGGCCTTCTGGGGAAGCTGCGCGAACATGACCGACTGCCAGCCGAGCACGTCGCCGGCGCCTGCTTCATCGCCCGCGCGCAAGAGCGCGTTGCTTTCCTCGACTACTTTCCGAACCGTCTGCACATTCAATTCCGTGAGCGCCTGCAGACCGCTCGCGAAGCGCCCGGTGACGTTGAGAAGCACTTGCAGGTTCGCACGCGCGATCGACGGAATCTGATAAGCGAATTGACCGGGATACTGGAACATTGACCACTCCTTTAAAGAGTCGAATGAATTTCGGTAAAAACGATGCGCAGACGGAAGCCGCCTGCCGATCGCTCTTTAGTCTTCGTGTGGAGTCCGATTACCTCATCGCGATATGACAGCCGCGTGCACGCGCGACGAAAAACACGCACGCGACGTCGGACCATGACGTATCTCACGTCTGAGACGAGGCGAGTGCGCGGCGGTTCCCATGTCGCGATGAAAATCTCGAGCACGCTCGGTCTAAATCCGTCGTGCCCACTCGGCGGGTATCGATAGCGGTACGATGGGTCCACATCCCCGCCGGGCGGAATGCGCTTTGCTATGCAAGTCGAGGAAGAATCATCTTCCTGTTCCTTAAAAACAGAGGCACGCATGGACGACTTCGAGACCATCTATATCGGCAGCGAAGACCCGGATGCGCTCGACGCTCGCATGCTATGCGACGAACGGCAGATTTACCTTGCGGCCATGACGGGCCAGAACGCGCAGCACGGCATCGCTTCAGGCGATCTGCGCGGCATGCGCGCCCGCTTCGTGGTGGCGAGAAACGCGATGGGCGAAGCAATGGGATGCGGCGCCATACGACGCCATAGCTACCACGTCGCCGAGGTGCGGCTTTTCTATGTTCGTCCGCGGTATCGCGGCCTCGAAGCGAGCTTGCTGTGCTATCTCGAAGAGCAGGCGCGCTTGCTTGGCTATCACATGCTGCGGCTTTCCGCGATGCCGGCTGAACGGAGTGCGTCGCGGGCCTGCGAAGCGAGCGGGTATCGTCGCGTACCGGCCGATCCGGACAGTCTTCAACCGGGCGAAACCGTTTGCTTCGAGAAACCGCTCGGTGTCGCGGATACGTGGACTGTGACGCCCGCAACGAAGTGACGGGTTTATCGTCGATGTCAGCCGGCGTCGACCGCGTACCAGCGGCCCGTTTCCGGCGACACGGCGGCTGGTGCGCCGTTTAACCAGACTTGCTCTTCATCCGGTTGCGGTTCGGTCGAACAGGCGACGTCGAAGGCCATCTCAAGCGCCCGCGCAACGCTGGGGTCTTCGATGGGGAGTTCCCAGGTCAGAAATATTTGAACAAAATCCCGCTCCGGCGCAAAGTCGGACGCACTGAAACTGTCGCTGTGGCGCTGAATGACACCATGAGGCTGGGCCGTATCGAATATGACAGCGGTTCCGCGGACGAGTGGAATGCGGCGGCCAGTAGAAGGAAAATGCACGTCCAGACCTTTGTCCTCGCTCAGGAAGAGATTGCAAAAGGCCGCACCGCCGTATTGCGCACCGTCATGGTGATATCTCGCCCCGCGACAGGCCATCAGCGCCACGTCACTCGAGGCAAGCACGCCCGGCATTCCAAGCGCGGTTGTCCAGTCGGACACTGCCTTCACGCACTGCCTGTAGTCCGGCCAGCGCGCGCGAGCGCGCGCCAGCGGCATTTCCTCGACATCCCCGGTTTCCAGAACGAGTCGCGACGATGTCTCCCTTTGCCAATCCGCAAGCAGGCTTGCAGAGGGCACGGGCACGTCGAGCACGTCTGATAAAACGATGTCGCTTACGCGCCGGCTGCGGATGGCGTCGCCGCTCCAGAAGAAAGAAGTCAGCATGTCTCGCGTCGATGCCGTCGAAGAGGAATTCATCCGCGAATTGTACCGATCCGGCGCTGTCCTCATCGTTCCTCACGCGGCGGCGAACGCGCGTACCGCGATGTGCTCGGCGATCATCATCGTCGTCAGATTGGTCGGCGCGCTTGGGATGCCGGGCATGATGGACGCATCGACGACCATCAGGCCTTCGATGCCGTGAACGCGGCCGTTGCTATCGACCACGCCATCGTCGCCCATCGGCGCGGTGGATGTCGGATGCGCGTACGCGTCGAGATTGCCGAGGATCACGGATTCGAGATCCGCGTCGGACACGGAAGCGCCGGGCGTCATCTCTTGCGCGACCATCGCCGAAAACGCCTTCGAGCGGCCGATACTGCGCGCGATCTTCACGCACTCGATCATGCGGCGGCGGTCGCGTCCGGTCGTCAGAAAGTTATAGACGATCTTCGGCGCGCTGCGCGGATCGCGATCCTTCAGGCGCACATAGCCGACGGATTCGGGCTGCGTCACCGATGCCGCGAGCACGAGCGCGCCGCCCGTGGGCGATTGCGCCGGATCGAACAGATGCGTCGCGGAGACATGCAGATCGAGATCGCCGGGCGTCGCCTCGGACGAAGCCGCCCACAGAATCGCGCCCGCCGCGGGAAACATGCCGTTCGCGCCGGGCTTCAGCGCATAGATGTTGTAGTAGAACGGATGCTCCTGAAGGCGCTCGCCAACGGGCAAATCCGCGACGAGCGGAATGCCGAGCGCGTTCAGATGCGCCGCCGGTCCGATGCCCGAACGCATCAGGATGGCGGGGCTGCCGAACGCCCCCGCGCAGAGGACCACGGTGCGCGCGTGATAGCGCTTGCCGTTCACGTCGATGAGACCGGTCGCGCGCCCGCCCTCCATCGATACGCGATCGATCTCGACGCCGCCCTCGATCGTGAGATTGGGGCGCGCGCGCACGCCGTCATCCAGGAACGCGATGCCCGTATTGATGCGACGGCCGGAAATCACGTTCAGCGGATACGGCGACACGCCCGCCTGTTCCTCGCCGTTGAAATCCTCGACATACGCGAAGCCGCATTCGAGCGCGCCATCGACGAAACCGTTGACGGCCGGCGTCAGCTCGTGACGGCGCCGCTGGCGCACGGGCAGCGGGCCGTGACGTCCCCGATAACGATCGTCGCCGTCGGGCGTGTTCTCGATCGCCTTGAAGCAGTCGAGCACGTCGTCGAAGCGCCAGCCTTCGAGACCGCGCGCCGTCCACTTGGCGAAGTCCTCGGGGCGCGCGCGCATCGCGACGGCCGCGTTGATGGACGAGCAGCCGCCGAGCGCCTTCGCGCGCCACGCGGGAATGTTCTGGCCGCCTTCGAACGTGTCGGCGCGATAGCCCCAGTCGTGCGGCGCATCGCCGGCGGCATGATCGGCGTTCCATAGCACGGCGGGAAACGCGTTGGGCCGATACGCATTGCCCGCTTCGAGCAGCAGCACGCGGCGCGACGGTTCGCTGCTGAGCCGGTTCGCGAGCACCGCGCCCGCCGAACCGCCGCCGACGATGACGATGTCGTATTCGCCGCTCATCGCGCGAACCCCTCGGCGACCTGGCCCATCAGCGTGGCGAACGGCATGTCGAGCGCGGCGTAGACTTCCAGCGCTTTCGGATCGGCGTTGTCGGCCATGATTTCGACCATCAGCGTCGCATAGTCCGAGACTTCGATGCCGAGCGCCGTCAGACGCGCGAGTCCCGCTTCGTGCTTGTACGCGCTGAAGGTGCCGCAGGCATCGAGCGCGACGACCGGTTGATAGCCTTCCTCGCGCGCCGAGATCGCCGGCAGCGACGCGCAGACTTCGAAGCTCAGCCCCGCGATGATCAGATGGTCGCGTTGCGCCGCCTTCACCTTGTCGACGAAACGCGGCTCGTCCCATGCGTTGACGGTCGAGCGGTCGAGAATCTGCGCATCGCCGAGGGCGGCGCGCAGTTCGGGGATCGTCGGCCCCCACATGCTGTCGCGCGCCGTCGTCACCGCGATGACGGGCAGGCCAAGCGCCTTCGCGGCCTTCGCCAGGCCGACCACGTTGTGCTTCAGTTCACCGACCCCGATATCGCGCACGCCGGTGAAGAGTCCGACCTGGTGATCGATCAGGAGCACGGCGGTGTTGTCGCGGGTCATGCGGGTTCTCGTCTGGGTCTTCATCATCGTCTCCGTGGTTGGGTCAGAACGGAGCTTAGACGTCTGGCTGGCCGAGACAAGACGTCGCGCGTGGACGCTGCGTGCAACGCATTGGACGACGGATAGCCGACCAATGTCCAAGACTTGAACGCAGCGTCCGAGGCACTGGATGACGCCCCGTGTAACATGCCTGACGCTTGCCACGCCAATCACCTCACACGTATTCGGGAACGCGCACATGCTGGATCTCAACGACATGTACTACTTCGTGCAGGTGGTCGATCACAAAAGCATCACGGCCGCGGCGCGCTCGCTTGCGCTGCCGAAATCGACGATCAGCTATCGCGTGAATCAGCTCGAAGCGCAACTCGGCGTGCGGCTCATCAATCGCACTTCACGCCAGTTCGCGGTGACGGAGATCGGCGCGGAGTTCTATGCTCACGCGCGCTCGATGCTTCAGGAAGCGCTCGCGGCGGAGTCGGTCGTGCGTCAGCGCATGTTGTCGCCGAGCGGACTGGTGCGGATATCGACGGCCGTCGCGACCGCGCAGTTCGCATTGCGCCACGTGTTGCCGCGCTTCTGCGATCGCTTTCCGAAGGTGCGTCTGATGCAGCGTCTGTCCGATGTCGAAGTCGATGTCGTCGCGGAAGGCTTCGACATCGCGATTCGCGCGCACAGCCAGCCCTTGCAGGATTCGACGCTGATTCAGCGTCCGCTCGCGCCGACGCCGTGGATGCTCTTCAGCAGCCCGGACTTCTTCGACGGTGCGACCTTGCCCGAAGAACCCGCGGACATCGCGGAGCGACGCTCGCTCTTCATGATGCGCGACGGCGTGCCCCACGAATGGACCATGCGCCGCGGCGAGACGATGCGCACCGTGCGCGTGTCGCCCGTATTGATGACGAGCTGCATGCTCACGCTCAAGGACGCAGCCGTGGCGGGACTGGGCATCGTCGCGTTGCCCGGCTATGTGTGCAGGGAGGAGCTCGCCCAGGGACGCCTCATGCGTGTGCTGCCCGAATGGACCTGCGGCGATGCGCAACTCACCGCGCTCGTGCCGTATGGGCAGAATCAGTTGCCTTCAGTGCGCGCGTTGCTGGATTTTCTCGTGCAGGAGATTCCGCCGTTGCTGTCGATGGAGGGATAACGCGCGCACGCCGGCAGGCGTGCGTTGCATAGCGAGCCGTCGCTCAGAACGGCTTGATCGCCACCTTGAGCACACCGTCCCGCTGATGCGCAAACAGGTCGTACGCGGCGACGATATCGTCCAGCTTGTAATGATGCGTCACCAGCGCGCCAAGCTCGACGCGCCCGGACTGGATCACGTTCATCAGACGCCTCATTCGTTCCTTGCCGCCGGGGCACAGCGCCGTGTTGATCTTGTGGTCCCCGAGTCCGGCCGCGAAAGCGCCGAGCGGAATCGTCAGATCGGACGAGTACACGCCGAGACTCGACAGCGTGCCGCCTGGCTTGAGAATGCGCAGCGCCGATTCGAACGTGCCCTGCGTGCCAAGCGCCTCGATCGACGAATCCACGCCGCGTCCGCCGGTGAGTTTGAGGATCTCGTCCACGACATCGCAATTCTTGAAGTTGAGCGTGACATCCGCGCCCATTTTGCGCGCCATGTCGAGGCGATGATCGTTGCCGTCCACCGCGATGATCGTCGTGGCGCCGAGCAGGCGGGCCCCCGCCGTCGCGCACAGTCCGATCGGACCTTGCGCGAACACGGCCACCGTGTCGCCTATCCGGATGTTGGCGTTCTCCGCGCCCTTGAAGCCCGTGGACATGATGTCGGGGCACATGAGCACCTGCTCGTCGGTCAGGCCGTCGGGGATCGGCGCGAGGTTCGCCTGCGCGTCGGGCACGAGCACGTATTCGGCCTGCGTGCCGTCGATCATGTTGCCGAAACGCCAGCCGGCCGTTGCCTTGTAGCCGTGACAGCCGCACTGGCCGCGAGCGATCAGGTAGCTGCCGTCCTGCGAGGCGACGCCGTCCTGCGCGGCGTAGGAGTTGAAGTTGGGGCAGATCGCGCCGGCGATGACGCGCTGGCCTTCCTCGTAGCCCACGACCGCGCTGCCGAGCTTTTCGATCACGCCGACGGGCTCGTGGCCGACGGTCAAGCCTCTGGCGACCGGGTATTCCCCTTTCAGGATGTGCACGTCGGTGCCGCAGATCGTGGTGGTGGTGATGCGCACGAGCGCGTCGTTGGCGCCCACGTCGGGGATGGGCTTTTCGGCGAGTTCGATACGGCCCGGCTCGATGAAGACAGCGGCTTTCATCACGGCGGTCATGAATTCCTCCTTCCGTTCAGGTAGTTTCGGCACATCGTTAGTGATCCGTACTGCGTTCGAAAGATACGGGCTGCGCGACGTCGCTACCGGAACATCCTACGCTTCAACGCATCGCCGCTCCTTGATCTAACGCATGCTCCACGCTGCGCGAGCCGTCATCGAATCGTCATGGTGCGTCGCACAATTGCGACAACGTGCGACGGCACTCGCCGCTCTGCCGCAACTACACAAGTCCGCCCGCGGATGTGTATTCTTTCGAGGTCATGGATTTGGGGGTGGTGCCTGTGAAATACCCGCTGATTCTGGGCTTCGCTATCGTCGCGGTGGACCTCGTCGTCTGGCGCGGCCGCCTGCCTGCGCATGATCTCGCGCGGCTGTTCATCAGGCTCGCGCTTTTCTTCGCGCTGAGCTGGATTCTTTTCACCTCGGGCCTGAGTCCTTTCACTCAGGCTCCAGACTACGGCGCGGTCGAGCTTCACTGGCTGGGACAGATTCTGGAAATCATCTGGTGGCTGATGGGCGCGCGTCTGCTCTCTCTTTCACTCGATACGCTGCTGCTGCCCAGGGCATGGCGCAAGCAGCGCCTGTTCTCGGACGTGTTCGGCGCAGTGGTCTTCCTCGCCGCGGCCGTCGCCGCCCTCGGCTTCGTGCTGGAACTGCCGGTGCGCGGACTCGTCGCGACCTCGGGGGCGCTCGCCATCGTGCTGGGCCTCGCGATTCAGAGCACGCTGAGCGATGTCTTCGCGGGCATCGTCATCAACACGACGGAGCCGTACGCGGTAGGCGACTGGGTGGTGATCGACGATGTCGAGGGCAAGGTCGTCGAGATGAACTGGCGCGCGACGCATCTGCTGACCGGTCAGGGAAACACGCTCATCGTGCCCAACGCGGTCGCGGCAAAGGCGAAAATCACCAATAACAGCAAACCGGGAGACGTCCACGGGCTATCGCTCATCCTCGAGATCGAACCCGAGGCGCGCCCGAAGACCGTCCTCGATGCCCTGGAACGCGCACTCACCGGCTGCAACGTCATCCTCGCGTCGCCGGCTCCGTTCGCCC
The DNA here is from genome assembly GCF_014384845.1 of Caballeronia sp. EK. NCBI lineage: Bacteria > Pseudomonadati > Pseudomonadota > Betaproteobacteria > Burkholderiales > Burkholderiaceae > Caballeronia > Caballeronia sp. EK. The sequence goes on along the minus strand of NZ_JACSUE010000001.1, from coordinate 942,915 downwards.
GGATGAAGCGCACCACCACGAACTCCGTGCAGTACGAGGTGGTGGCCTTCGTCGACGACATGAACAAGAAGCTTGCGGTATCCAACGAACTCTTCGACCTCTGCTATCGGCACCTTGCGGCCGCGTGCGTCGTGTTGCGCGTTCTCGGCGTGCCGGCGGCGACCACCGCTTCTTACGACGAAAGAGAGGCGCTGCTGAAGCGCGTGAGTCTGTTCGACAGCTTGTCCGGCGACGATGTTTCGCGGTTGGCCAAACGCCTCTCCCGCCACGAATATCAGGCGAATCATCAGGTCCTGGCGCCCGATACGGTGCCCGACAGCCTCTCGATCGTGCACTCGGGCGTACTGTCGGTCTCCATCATGGACGGGACGAGCAGTCGCGAAATTTCTCGCATCGGGCCGGGAGAGGCGTTCGGCGAAGCAGGCCTGCTCGCCGGGCTTGCGATGCAGGTCGCCATCACGACGCTTACGCCGTCGGTTCTTTTCCAGCTAGGCAAGGACGACATGACGTCCTTTCTCAAGGACCACGGCGAGGTTGCGAAGCAGATGTGCGAGCTGCTGGCGTATCGGCAGGACAAGCTCGGCAAGCTCACGACGCCGATGCCCGCCGAGCAGGAGAAAGGCCACTCGTTATTCCAGTGGCTCGTCGGAAAGGTCTGGAACCTGCATTCGCTGCACGACGACTCGAAGAGCAACTGAGGCATGAAGTCCTGTCTGAACTTTGCATCGGTATGATTCGTGATCTGGATATCCACACGGAAACACGATGAAAGTGAAGGAGAGCGCTCATGCCTAGCGCCGAGCAAGCACGACCGGCCACGCTAGTCGATTCTGTCTGGCGCGTGATGCTGCGGGTCGCATTCCCCCTCGCGCGCGCGTGGTGGAGCCTTCGACGGCCTCATCACGAAGGCGCGCTCGTCGCAATCTACGTCGGGCGGGCGCTCCTGCTCGTGAAGCCGTCGTATCGCCCGGAGTGGAATTTGCCGGGCGGCAGTGTCGATCCCGGTGAGACGCCCTATGCGGCGGCGCTGCGCGAAATCGACGAGGAGATCGGGCTCGCGTCCCATGCTCTGGTCCCTGCGGGCAGCGCCACCGGTATCTGGGACGGGCGAAGAGATACCGTGCATTTCTTCGAACTGAGACTCGACGCCTTGCCCGAGTTGCGGCTCGATAACCGCGAGATCGTCGCCGCGCATCTGGCATCGCCGGAGGAATTGCGCGGCATCGCGCTGACAGGGGCCGCTGCCGCGTATTGTTTCGCCGAAGCCGACGGCTCCCGCAAAGTCACGACGCCTTAGCGCGAAGACAGTCGGACCGGGCGCTTCTGTCATCATGTAGGGGCTTCAGCGAACCCAAGGGTGTCATGTCACATCTCGAACAAGAGAAAGCGAACGCCAGTGCGAACCATCTTGCGCGCGGGGGCGAAACCGGCGCGGACGGGCCGCACGGAAGCGAGGCGGGCGAGGAGTACGACGCATCGGCGGTCGGTCGCACCGGGCCGCTGAACGAAGCGGCGCTCCTCGGGCGCAAAACACCGCCGTGGCCGGATTCGGCGGCGGCCAACCCCGGCCATCACGCGCGCGTCGGCGCGCAAGGCACGGTGCGCGCGCTGGCCGGTTTGTTGTTCGGCCTCGCGCTGCTCGTCGCGGGCAATGGCCTGTTCCAGACGCTGATTCCCTTGCGCATTCTCCAGTCGGGCTATTCGACGTTCGTCACCGGTCTGATCCAGTCGAGCTATTACGCGGGCTTCATTCTGGGCGCAATGGTCAATCGGCGTCTTATCGACCGCATTGGTCAGCATCGGACATTCGTTGCGTTCTCGGCGGCAGCGTCCATTCTCGCGCTCGCTTTCGGCGCGGCGCAGTCGCCCTGGATGCTGGGCGGCGTGCGCCTGCTTACGGGCGTCGCGTTCATGGGGCTTTATACCTCCGTCGAAAGCTGGCTCAACGGCACGGTTGAGAACGAGAAGCGCGGTCAGGTATTCGGTTTGTACGCGGGCATCAACTACCTCGCGGTAGGCAGCGGCCAGTTTCTGCTGAATGTCGGAGCGGGGACGGGCGCGCAGCAGTTCTCGATCAGCGCGGCGCTTTTTGCCGCGGCGGTACTGCCGGTCACGCTGATGGAAGGCTGGCCCGCAAAGGTCGACGACGCGAATCTCGACCGTGTGCCTGCCCGAACCTGGGGCGAAAGCCTTCGCGAAATGATGGCGCTCGCACCGCTCGGCGTTCCGGGCTGCATTCTCGCCGGGTTCATCTACAGCAACTTCTATGCGCTGATGCCCGTCTATCTTCAGCGCTCCGGCTTCACGACGGAAGAGCTCGCGACATTCATGGGCGTCGCGCTGATCGGCGCACTGCTGCCTCAGTATCCGATGGGGCGGCTCTCGGACCGCATCGACCGGCGGCGTCTCGTGCTATGGACTGCGTCGGTCTCGGCGATACTCAGCGTCGTCCTGTTCTGCTTCGATTTTCGCATCGTCACATGGTGCGCGACACTGGCTTATGTCGCTGTGACGTTCACGCAGTACGGGCTTATCGTGTCGCACGTGCAGGACCGCACGGAGTCGCACTTGCGTGTCGGCGTGTCCGCGATGTTGCTGGTGCTTTTTTCACTCGGAGGCATGACGGGGCCCACGCTGGCTTCCGCGCTGATGACGCTCATCGGGCCGAGAGGGCTGTTCCTGTTCAACGCGCTGTCGTGCATATTGCTCGCGCTCAGCGCGCGGCACGCGCTCCGGGTGTTCGCGCGGACGTCGACGGCCGGTACGGAAGCGGGCGAGAAATAGTTCCTCTTTTTTGCGGCCGCGTGTCCATCGATACGCGGTTCGCGCGTCATCGTGATGGCAGCGCAGATTCGATGCGCCCGCCTCAACCCCGTGACGGAGGCTCAAATGCAATACCTGTTGATGATCTACTCGCAAGAAGACCGCTGGAATCAGATGACCGACGATGAGCGGCAGCAGGGCGTCGCCGCGTATCAGGCGTACACCGAATCGTTGAAGAAGGCGGAAGTGCTGGCGGGCGCCAACCGTTTGCAGCACACGAGCACGGCCACGACGGTACGGCTCATCGACGGCAAGCCGCAGGTGCTCGACGGACCGTATTCAGATTCCAAGGAGCAGCTCGCCGGCTACTACCTGATCGACGTGCCCAATCTCGATGCGGCGATTGCGTGGGCGTCGCGCTGTCCCGGCGCGGCGCACGGCCTGATGGAAGTGCGCCCGGTGTGGACGGCCCCTTACGATGCGCCATCCGCGGCATGAGCCAGCCGTTGGGCGGCGCTGACGCTGACGCTGACGCTGGCGCCTCCACGCGCGCGATTGCCGAGGCCGTCGCGCGCCGCAGTTACGGCAAGCTCGTCGCGCTGCTGGCGATGCGCACACGCGATGTCGCCGCAGCCGAGGACGCGCTCGCCGATGCGTTCGCGGCCGCGCTCGCCGACTGGCCCGAGCGCGGTTGCCCCGCGAATCCCGAAGCATGGCTGATGACGGTCGCGCGCCGGCGGGCGATCGACGGGGCGCGTCATCGCCGTGTCGGCGACGAAGTGACGAACCAGCTCACCATCCTCGCCGACGAGATCGACGAGCGTGAAAGAGGCGCGCTCCCCGACCGGCGGCTTGCGCTGCTGTTCGCGTGCACGCATCCGGCGCTCGAAGCCGCGATTCGCACGCCGCTGATGTTGCAGGTGGTGCTGGGGCTCGAAGCGAAGACGATCGCCTCGGCGTTCCTGATGTCGCCCGCCGCGATGAGCAAGCGCCTCGTGCGCGCGAAGCACAAGATCCGCGAGGCGGGCATTCCGTTCAGCGTGCCCGAGCGCGAGGAGTTGCCCGATCGGCTCGCCGCGGTGCTGGAGGCCGTCTACGCGGCGTATGCGGAAGGCTGGACCGACCCGGCCGGCTGCGACAGCGGGCGGCGCGATCTCACCGGCGAGGCGCTTTTTCTTGCGCATCTGCTCGTCGAACTGTTGCCCGATGAACCGGAGACGCTCGGTCTGCTTGCGCTGATGCTGTATGCGCAGTCGCGTTGCGACGCGCGACGCGATGCGGCCGGCGACTATGTGCCGCTATCGGCGCAGGACCCGTCGACATGGAACGCGCCGATGATCGATGCCGCCGACGCGCTGCTGCGGCGCGCGAACACATTCGACGCAATCGGACGTTTTCAGCTCGAAGCCGCGCTGCAATCGGCGCACGTGCATCGCTGCCGGACGCATCGCCCGAACTGGGACGAGATCGTGCAACTCTACGATGCGCTGTTCGCGATCGCGGCGTCGCCGGTGGTCGCGGTGAACCGCGCGCTCGCGGTGGCGGAACGCGACGGTCCGCAGGCGGCGCTCGATGCGCTCGCGCCCTATGCGGACGATCCGCGACTCGCCGACTATCAGCCGTACTGGGCCGCACGCGCCGATCTGCTCGCGCGTGCCGGCGCGTCGGCCGAAGCGCTCGCCGCGTACGATCTCGCGATCGGACTCGAGCGCGATCCGGCCGTGCGCCGGTTCCTGCAACGTAGACGCGGCGAAGTGTCGTCGGATCGAACGGCATGATCAGGCAATGAGGAAATGATCATTGCAGCCGCCAATCTTCCACCCGCTCGAACGTCAGGATACCTACGCCTTCGCGGCCGTCCGTCCATGTTGACAGCACCCGGAAAAAGCACTCATAGTCCCTGCGGTGGAAACGAAGTGTGACGAGATCGCCGACCGCATTGATCGGATAGCAACCCATCGAGGCATTCAATGAACGAAAAGGTCCTGATTTCGGGCGCCGGCGTGGCCGGTCTTGCGCTTGCTCACTGGCTCGATGCCGCCGGATTCGACGTCACGCTCGTCGAACGCTCGTCCGCGTTCCGGCGCGGTGGTCAGGCGGTCGACATCCGCGGCGTCGCGCTTGACGTGACCCGCGCGATGCATCTGCTCGATCGTGCCCAGGCGTTGCGAACGCGTCTGAAGGGCATGTCGATGCTCGACGCCGATGGCAACGAAATCGACCGCACCGAAGAACGCACCTACAGCGCGGGACGGCTCGACAGCGACGACATCGAAATTTTTCGGGACGATTTGTGCGAGCTGATCATGGGCTCGCTGAACGAACGCGTCGAGTTCCGGTACGGCGACAGCGTACGGACCATCGACGAAACGAGCGGCGGCGTCGATGTGTCGTTTGCCGATGGCGAGCGGCGCCGCTTCGATCTGCTGGTCGGCGCCGACGGCATCTACTCGAACATACGCAAGCTGCATTTCGATTGCGAAGAAGCGGTCGTGTTTCCGCTCGGCGTGATTCTCGCGCTTTTCTCGACCCCGAATCTCATCGATCTGCGCGACTGGCAGATCGGGCATCGCGTGGATGAATTCGGCTACGTGATCTACCCGAGCCTCGATCAGACGCAACTGCGCATCGGCGTTGGATTCGGCGCGCCGGAAGCGCCGGTCGCGCGCAACGACGTAAGCGCGCAAAAGCAGCTCGTCGCCGATCGATGCGCACATCTCGGCGGCGATTTCCCGCGCTTCATCGAAGCGATGCGGGGCACCGACGATTTCTATTTCAACGATCTCGCGCAAATCCACATGCCGTCGTGGTCGAAGGGGCGCGTCGTGCTGATCGGCGATGCGGCGCATTGCGCATCGCCGTTTTCGGGGCAGGGCACGAGCCTCGCGCTCGTCGGCGCATTCGTGCTCGCGCATGAATTGAAGCGCAATCGCGCGGATTCTGCTCGGGCGTTCGCCGCGTACGAAGAACGCATGCGGCCCTACGTGAAGCTGAATCAGGCGCTCGTCGATCTCGACAGACAAGGACCGGTGCCGGATGAACAGTTGAACGAAGCCAAAAACGGCATCGATCTGAGCGATCTGTTCGCGATGCCGCGTTGACGCTTCAATGCTGCTTCTGTAATCCCCGACGCTCGATTCGGTTGCGCAACTGACCCGCGACGAACGCGCTGGTGGTCAACGTCAGGTACAGGACGACGAGATCGTGACGCCACGCGTCCAGCGCAAGTTGATGGACGAGCAACGTCGGGTCGGGGGCCGGGCGAAGCGCGTTCTTCGTTTCCGCGATGAGCGTCATCCGGATAAAGCCTCCCGCCGATAGCAACGGCAACAGCGCCGCGAACGCAAACAGCGCGAGCTTCATGCGTGATGCCAGAGGATGATGGCGCAACCGGAACCATAATCCGAGGCATCCGTGCAACCAGCCGGGGGCGAGCAGCGCGAGTTGCAGACCTTGCGTGCCGCTCGTGAGCAGCATGACGACCACCCGCTCGTAGTTCGGCTCGAAGCCATAGAGCGCCGACGCGAGCCGCGTGGTAACCGCATGACGGATAAGCAACAGCGGCAAGCTGAGGCCCGCCAGAAGTCGGATCCATTCCGCAGCGGGCAGCGTCCAGTTGCGGCGGCCGTATATCGTGTGCAATGCCAACGCGAAATGCGCGAAGGCGGCACCGTACAGTGCGATCGTTCCGGGTGCGCTGCGCCAGAGCCGCAGCGCGACTTCGAGCCCCCGTCCGGCGAGCTCCATTGACCAGAGCCCGAGCGCGTGATTGACGAGGTGCATCGAGAGATAAGTCAGCAGCACCATGCCCGTTCCGAACTGCAGGCGACGCAGAACAGCTTGCATCTGAAGCATCAACGCGCGCGTCTGAATGACGTATCGGCGGAGCTTCGATGCGCAGCGCCGCAATACTGATGCGCCGCGCACTGTTGCAGCGTTTCGGCGAATCGCTCCAGCGCCGATACCGACCCGCATACGCTCCGATATTCCTCGTGGCCGATTCTGCCATCGAGAATGATCGTCAGCCCCGATGCGCGCGCCATGTCGATGATGTCCATTTCGATTCCCCTTTCCGTGTGGCTTCATCTACAAGATCGTGCGCATGCGCCGGTTATTCCCCGGCGGGACGGATTCGGATGAAATAGCACGGTGGGGCGTGTTCGAACGCCCGGACATCGAGCCTACGCGTTGGCGCCGCCATCGACGGTCAAAGTTGCGCCGGTGATGTAGCTCGCATTGGCGCTCGCAAGGAAAACCACGGCTTGCGCGATGTCCTCGCCTTTTCCGTACTCACCGGTGGCCGTCAGCGATTTCAACGTCGGCCCGAAAGGACCATCGACGGGATTCATGTCCGTATTGATCGAGCCGGGCTGCACCAGGTTCGCCGTGATCCCTTGCGGGCCGAGTTCTCTCGCGAGGCCCTGCGTGAACGCAACGAGCGCGGACTTGGACGCGGAGTAGACGCCGAGCATCGACGCGGGCACACGATCGGCAAAATAGCTGCCGATCGAGATGATGCGTCCACCGGCCCCGAGATGAGGAATCGCGGCTTTAGCGGCGAGGATCGGTCCGCGCACATTCACGTCGAGCGTTGCGTCGATGTCTTCGATGGAAATGTCTTTGACATCGCCCATCCGAAGTATGCCGGCGTTGTTGATGAGAATATCGAGGCCACCGAGCGCTTCGACCGTCTTCTGCACGGACGCCTCAATCGCGGATGCGTCCGCGCTATCGGCCTGGATCGCGATACCGCGACGGCCCTCCGCTTCGATCGCCTTCACGACATGCGCCGCCTGCTCCGACGACTTTTCATACGTGATCGCGACATCCGCGCCGGCAAGCGCCAGAGCCTTCGCGATCGAAGCGCCGATACCGCGGCTTGCTCCGGTGACCAGAGCGCGTTTTCCTTGAAGCGTCATGACAACCTCCATTACGTGTCGATGGATAGAGAGTTCAAACGGTTTGGTGAGTCAGGCGAAAAGCTGCTGAATTTCGGCGTACGGCAAGGGTTTATCGTCGAGGGCTTCGGAACGGCCGTGCGCCAGAAAGTCGGCTGCCATCGCCTTCGTTCTGCCGAGCACGACTTGCGCGATGCCGCTGCCCGCGCTGAGCCGACGCACGCCGAGTTGTCCGAGCGTGGCCGCATCGGGCAGGCCGGGAAGCGCCATCACGTTCAGAGGCAAGCGGATCGCGCCGACGATCGTCTCGATGTCCGACGGCCGCACGAGCGCCGGAAGGAAGAGACCATCCGCGCCGGCCGATGCATAGAGATTGCCGCGAGCAATCGCCTCTTGCGGCTGTTTCGCTTGCTCGACGAGACTGGCAAGAAAGACGTCGCTGCGCGCGTTGACGAAGAGGTCCACGCCCGCCTTCGCGACGGCACGCTTGATCGCCTCGATCTTCGCGGCCAGAAGCGGCGCAGCGTCCGGGCCGTCTTCGATGTTGATGCCGGCAATGCCGAGATCGGCTAGTTGCATGACATGATCCGCGACGGCTTGGGGCGTGTCCGCGTAGCCGTTTTCGACATCGACCGACAAGGGCACCTTCAGAACGCGGACGATGCGCCGCACCGAGGCGACGACTTCATCGAACGGAAGCATGCGTCCATCGGGATAACCCAGCGCCCACGCAAAGCCCGCGCTCGTCGTGGCGATGGCCGAAGCACCCTGTGCTTCGATGAGGCGGGCGCTGCCGGCATCCCACGCGTTCGGCAGAAGGAGCGGTATCGACTGCTCGTGTAACTGCCGGAATGTGTTTGTGTTGGACATGACTGTTTCCTTGAGTCTCAAATGAATGGGAAGTATGGCGTTCGCCAGGCTCAGGCCGCTACCGCGGCTTTGGCTCCCGCGAACGATGCGATGCGACGCGTCGCAAGCTCGGAGACGAAAATCGCGATCACGACGGGAATGGCGGACAGGTAGCCCAGGTTGTGACCGCCGACGATCGGAATCGCGGCAGCGCCCAGCGTGCCCGCGATGGACACGCCCACATACGTCGCCGACGTGTTGAGGCCGACCAGCACCGCGGTCATCCGCGGGTTCAGGCTCGCGAGGCGGAACTGTTGCGGCACCAGCACGCCCCATGCACATGCACCCCAGATCGTCACCGCGATGGCCGCACTCCAGAGGTGCGCGCTCGTGATCGGCATGGTGAAGATGACGAGTGCGACGATGGCCAGCTTGATCCGTACGACCTTGTGCGAACCGATCCGGTCGAGGATGCGTCCCGTCAGCAGGTTCGAGAACGTCCCGGCCAGTCCCCACAGCACCAGCAGTGCGCCGAGCACCGTGACGTTGTGGCCGGTCGCACGGTCGAACACGACGGAGAAGTAGCTGAAGATGATGAAGGTGCCGATCTGGGCCAGCACGGTCGTCGCGAGCGTCAGTCCTACGCGCGAATCGGTCAGCGGAGACAGACGTGCGCGAAGCGAGACGGCTGGCGGCAGCGGCACGTCGGGCAAAAACGCGAGGATGCCGGCGAAGGCCGCCGCACCGAGCGCGGCGACGAGAACCAGCGTCCAGTGCCAGCCCGCGAAGCCGCCGATGACCGCGCCGATAGGCGAGCCGAGCGCGGTGGCGGTGGTCAGCCCCGCCACGATGATCGACAGTGCATATCCGCGGCGCTCAGGCGGCACGAGCGCCGCGCCGGTTCCGCTGGCGGCCGGCGAGAACATCGCCGCGCCGAGGCCCGCAAAGGCGCGCGTAGCCAGTGCGATGCCGAGGTTCGGCGCCACGATGGTGCCGAGATTGGCCAGCACGAAAAGGCCGATGCCGGTGAGCAGCAGACGCTTGCGTCCGACGTTCGCGGCAAGCGCTGCGATGGTCGGACCCAGCAGCGCGTAGCTGATTGCATAGACGCTGATCAACTGCCCCGCCGCACCGATGCTCACATCGAACGACTTGGCGATTTCGGGCAGGATGCCCGCGAAAACGAAGCTGTCGGTGCCCAGCGCGAACATGCCGAGCGAAAGTGTCAATAGGCGACGATCCATGTCAACCTCTCCTGAAGGATTGCGAATTGCGTTGCGTGACGAAACTATAGGGAAGCCAGCGGGATCGCACTACCGATCGGAAATGGGAAGCTGTTCACCGTAAATTGGCGAAGTGCCTGGGTCTTTTCCGACGCCGTGCGAAGGGGCGAAAAGCCGGGCTAGTTCTTCGCGGCCATCTGTTGCTGCGGCGCTTCCCATCCGCCGCCGAGCGCGCGGAAGGTTCTCACCGCGGCGCGTGCAACGTCCGCCTTCGTTGCGTCGAGATCGTCGCGCGATGCGAGCAGTTGCCGGTCGGCGTCGAGCACATCGGTGAGCGTGATCGAACCCGCGCGATACGCTTTCTCCGATAAGTCTCGCGTTCGCGTCAAGGCATCGACTTCCTGCTGAATCTCCTGTGCGCGAAGCTCCGTTTGCGAGAGCGTCATGAACGCGTCCTCGACGTCTTCGGTCGCCTTGAGCGCCGCCTCGCGATACTGCGCCAGCGCCTCCGCGTATGCGCCGCGCGCGCTTTTCACTTCGGCGTCCACCTTGCCGAAATCGAACAGACGCCAGCGCAGCGCGCCCGTGCCGATCGGCTGGAACGCCTTCGCGCTCAGAAGATGACTGGCTGAAGTGCTGTCGAATCCCAGCGCGCCGGCGAGCGAAATCTTCGGGTAATACTCGGCAAGCGCCACGCCGATCCCTTCGTTCGATGCCGCCAGATGCCGCTCTGCCGCGATGATGTCGGGGCGGCGCCGCAGGACATCGAGCGGGGTATCGGCGCTGCCGATCGCCGGCGCGTCGGGAATGGCGCTGGCGTGCGCGCCGAGTTCCGCCGCATAGGTGCCGGGCTGCGCGCCCAACAGCACATCGAGCCGATTCAACTGCGCTTCGAGCGATATCCGCAGGCTCGGCACGGTCGCGCGCGCCTGACGCAACAACGCTTCGGCCTGAGCCACCTCGCGTTCATCGGACGCGCCGGCCTGCTTGCGCGCTTTCACGAGCGCCAGCAGACGGGCGTCCGTGTCCACCTGATCCTGCGTGACGGCGAGCCGCGCCTGCAGACCCCGGATTTGCAGATAGGCGTCGGCGGCGTCGGCCGCGACCGAGACGCGCGTGCCGAGTTGAGCGGCTTCGGCGGCCTGTTCTTCGTCCGTGGCTGCCGCGTGCGCGCGTCGCAGGCCGCCCGCCAGATCGATTTCCCAGCTTGCCGTCGCGCCCGCGACATACTCCTTCTGATCGCGGCTGTAGTTCGGAAACGCACTCGCAAGCGTGCCGAGCGGACTCTGCACGCTCTGGTGCTGCGCCGAGAACGACGCGTTGGCATCGACGGTCGGAAGCAACTGCGCACCGGCCGCCTGCGCCGCCGCTCGCGACTGGGCGACGCGCGCTATCGCGGCCTGAATGCTCAGGTTCTGAGCGAGCGCGCGTTGCACGACTTCGACCAGTTCCGGATCGTTGAAGCCGGTCCACCAGTTGTCGAGACTCGGCGCGGGCAGCGTAGTTGGCCGCTCGGCGACGACCTGCGCGTTATGAAACGGCGTCATGTGCGTTTCGGGTTCGACGTAGTTCGGTCCGACTGCGCACGCCGCGAGAAACGCGCTGACGAACAGACTGCCCGCGATCGCTTTCGAAGTCCTGGCCAGGAGCGAGTTCATTTCACTTCTCCGCTATTGAGTTTGCGCGGCAAGGCACGCGTGCCGCGAATGCCGAGCTTGCGCACGAACGCATAAAACGCCGGTGTGAAGGCGAGGCCGAAGAGCGTCACGCCGAGCATGCCGAAGAAGACCGTCGTTCCGAGCGACTGCCGCATCTCCGAGCCCGCGCCGTCGGCGATGGCAAGCGGCGCCACGCCGGCGATAAAGGCGAACGACGTCATCAGGATCGGCCGCAACCGGACGTGAGCCGCGTGCGTGGCGGCGTCCTCCGCGCCGACGCCGTCTTCTTCCTGACGCTGCTTGGCGAACTCCACGATCAGAATCGCGTTCTTGGCCGCCAGTCCCACGAGCACCACGAAACCGATCTGCGCAAGAATGTCGATCGGCATGCCGCGCACATTCAGCCCGATCGATGCCGCGAGCAGACACATCGGCACGATCAGTACGATCGCGAGCGGCGTCTTCCAGCTTTCGTACTGCGCAGCCAGCACGAGGAACACGAACAGCGCGGAAGCGGCGAAGATCACGAGCGGCGACATGGTCTGCTCTTTCTGCTGATGAGCCAGGTCGGTCCATTCGTATGTGATGCCGTTCGGCAACACCTGCTGGGCGAGCTGTTCCATGCGTTCGATCGCATCGCCCGACGAGGAGCCCGGGCCTGCCGCGCCCATGATTTCCGCCGCGGGATACAGGTTGTAGCGCGGCACGCGATACGGCTGCGTGTCGTTGCGGAACGTCGCCACGCTGCTGATCGGCACCATGTCGCCCGACGCGTTGCGCACCTTGAGCCGTCCGATGTCTTCCGGCGTGCGGCGGAAGGCTTCATCGCCCTGAACGCGCACCTGATACGTGCGTCCCATGAAGTTGAAGTCGTTCACGTACTGCGAGCCGAGGTACAGCTCCATCGTCGAAAACACGTCCGTTGGCGTGAGTCCGATCTTTTCCGCCTTGAGGCGGTCGACGTCCGCATAGACCGACGGCGCGCCGGCGTTATAGAGCGTGAACACGCCGCCGAAGGTCTTGTCCTTGTTGGCCGCAGCCACGAGCGCGTGCGCCGCGTCGGCGAGCGCCTGCGGGCCGAGTCCGCCGCGATCTTCGAGCATCAGCTTGAAGCCGCCCGCCGCGCCGAGCCCTTGCACCGGCGGCGGATTCACCACCACGACGACCGCGTCCTTGACCCCGGCGACGCGCTTGCGGAGTTCGACCAGCATCGAGGCCGCGCTGACTCCGGGCACATGCTTGCCGTACAGCGAAGGCAAGCCGTAGAAGAGCGTTCCCACATTCGGCGCGATGGTGCCGGTCGTAACGTCGAAGCCGGACACGGGCGACGTGTGTGTGACGCCCTTGAGTCCGGGTGCGTCGAGCACGATATCGTTGATCTCGCGAATCACCTTGTCGGTGCGCTCCAGACTGGAGCCGGGCGGAAGGAACGCGATCACCGCCTGATAGCCGATGTCCTGTTCCGGAATGAACCCCGTAGGCATTCTCGACATTTGCAGGCCGGTCGCCGCGATGAGGCCGGCATAGACGATCAGCATCACGGTCGTCGCGCGCACCGCGCGGCCCGTGATCTTTCCGTATCGGGACGACAGCCATTCGAACGACGCGTTGAAGCGGCCGAATACGGCATGATGCAGGCGGCCCAGCGCGGTCGAACCGCCGTGCGACTTCTCCATCTCGTGCGGCTTGAGCAGCACGGCACAGAGAGCCGGGCTCAGCGTAAGCGACACGAAGCACGAAATGACGGTGGACGCCGCGATGGTGATCGCGAACTGCTTGAAGAACAGGCCGGAAATGCCGGACATCAACGCGGTCGGCCCGAACACCGCGCACAAGGTCAGCGCGATGGCGATGATGGCGGTCGAGACTTCGTTCATCGTCCGATGCGCGGCTTCGCGTGGCGTCATGCCGAGCGCCATGTTGCGCTCCACGTTCTCGACCACCACGATCGCATCGTCCACGACGATCCCGACGGCCAGCACCAGTCCGAACAAGGAGAGATTGTTGATCGACGCGCCGAACATCGACAGGATGGCGAACGTCCCGACCAGCGACACCGGGATCGTGACCACGGGAATGATCGTCGCGCGCCAGTTCTGCAGGAACAGATAGACGACGCCGACCACCAGCAGAATCGCGATGCCGATCGTCTTGGCGACTTCGTGGATCGATTGGGAGACGAACGTGGTCGGATCGTAGATCCTGATGTAGTCGACGCCGGGAGGAAAGCTCTTTTTCAGCTCGGCCATCTTGGCCCAGACGTCATGCTCGACCTGCACGACGTTCGCGTCCGGCGTCGCGATCACGAACCACGGCGTGGCCGCATAGCGGTCGGCATACGCCTTCGAGCCGTAGTCCACCGAGCCGAGTTCGACGCGGCCGATATCGCGAATCCGCGTGACGCGTCCTTGCGCATCCGACTTCACGATTACGTCGCCGAACTGCTCGGCGGTGCTGAGACGGCCCAGCGCCTCGATGTTGATCTGATAGGCGCCCGTGCCGCTGTTCGATACCGGCGGCTGATTGAGCACGCCCGCCGATACGGCCGCGTTCTGCGCGCGAAGCGCGGCGAGGATCTCGCCCGCGCTGATGCGATATGAAGCGGCCTTGTCGGGATCGATCCAGATGCGCATCGCGTACTGCCGCTCGCCGAACAACTGGAAGTCCGACACGCCGGGCAAGCGCGCAATCTGGTCGCGAACCTTGAGCATATAGTTCGACAGATACTCGGGACTTCGCGAACCGTCCGGCGAATAGACATGAACGCCGAGCAGCAGCGCCTGAATCGTTTTCTTCACCTGCACGCCCTGCAATTGCACGTCGGCGGGCAGGCGCGAGAGCGTGTCTTCAACACGGCTGCGCGTGAGCAGAAGGGCAGTGTCCGGATTCGTGCCGACCTTGAAGATCACCGTGATCGTCAATTGACCATTGCTCGTCGACTGGCTCGAGATGTAATCCATGTTCTCGACGCCGTTGATGGACTGCTCGAGCGGCGTGGCGACCGTGCGCGCGATCGTATCCGCCGATGCGCCGGGATACGAAGTCGTGATTTGAATCGTCGTCGGGACGATGTTCGGATACTGAGCCACCGGCAGCTTGATCATGGTCGCGAGACCGATGAGCAGGACGAATATGTTGAGCACCGCGGCAAAGCGCGGATGCTCGATGAAGAAGTGAGTCAGCTTCATGATTTGGCTCCTTCGGCCACTTGCTCCGCCGAGAACTCGATGTTTCCCGCGCGTGGCGAAATCTTCGAACCGGGATGAACGGACGGAATGCCGTCGATCACGACGCGGTCGGTCGGCGCAAGCCCGGAGCGGATCACCCGTAGCCCGCCGCGAAGATCGCCGATCTGTACTTTTCTCGGCTTGGCAACGTCGTCCGCATCGACGACATACACGATGTGGTCCGTCTGATCGTCGAGCACGGCGGCATCGGGCACGAGCAGCGCCGGTTGCGGCGCGGTCGTGGCGAGGCGAACGCGAGCGAAGCCACCGGGCGTCAACGACAGATCGCGATTCGAGATCGTCGCGCGCGCATGGATCGTCCCGCTCGAACGGTCGAGCGTGTTGTCGATGAAATCGAGCGTGCCGACGCGCGCGAAGCCGCTGTCGCCGGTGGGCGAAATGTTCACGGCATCGGCCAGCGGTCCTTGCCGGCTGCCGCGCGAACGCTGGAACGCGGCGTAGTCGTTTTCGCTGATGTCGAAATCCAGGTAGATCGGATCGAGTGAAACGATGGTGGCGAGCAGTGTCGTCGGCCCGCTGCCGGCGCGGCTGCCGGACACCAGATTGCCCTTCGACACGAGATGCGTGCCGATACGCCCGGTGAACGGCGCCGCGATCCTGCACCGATCCAGATCGAAGCGTGCGTCGCGCACCAGCGCGTTCGCGTTGTCCACCGCCGCCTGCGCCGCGCGCTGTTCGGCCACGCGCTGATCGACGTTCTCGACGGTTCCCGCTTCCGCGCGTTGCAGTTCCTGCGCGCGGGCGAGCTGGCGCGTCGCGAGCGCGAGCCGCGCATTGGCGGATTCGAGTTCGGCCGTCGCTCCGCTCAGCTTGATCCGATACGGTTCCGGGTCGATCTCGAAGAGCGGATCGCCCTGATGAACGATGTCGCCGTCCTTGAAGTAGATCTGCGTCAGCGTGCCGCCCACCTGCGCACGCAGTTCGACGCGATTCACGGCTGAAAACTGGCCGAGAAACCCGAGCCGGCCTTCGATATCGCGCTGCAACGGCGCGCTTATCGTCACCGACGGCGGCGGTGGCGCGGCAGCCGGCGCGGCGCCGGACCCGTGCAGATGGAACGCCGTCGCAGCCACGGCGACGATCATCAGGCCGGCCACGCCTTTACCGATCCATCGAACCGGACCGGAGTTCGCCGCGACGTCCGGAGCATCGACTCCCATCTCGGCCTGATCAATTTGATTATCCATGGCAATCCTAAGTGTGTTTGATGGCTAGGGGATGTCGAGGCGTATCCAGAGCGACAGCGATAGCGATCTGAAGGAGGCAGCGGCATCGGGCAACTTCCCGTCGATGACTGCCGGATAAGTTTCGTGACGCAACTATAGGCAAGACCGTTGCGGCACGGTACTGGCCGAAACCGGGAAGCTGTTCCCCGCGGAATGGTTAAGTTGCGTCATGAAACTTGGGTTAGGATGGGCGCCATCATGTATAGAAAACGCTTCGACGAAATGGATTGCTCGATCGCCCGCGCCCTCGACGAGGTCGGCGAGTGGTGGACGCTGCTGATCGTGCGCGAGTGCACGCAGGGCAGCAGCCGCTTCGACGAGTTCCAGAGCGGGCTCGGCATCGCGCGCAATGTTCTGACGGCGCGGCTCGAACGCTTGATCGAGCTGGGGATTCTCGAACGCTTCCCGATCGCGGAACGCGCGAATACGTTCGGCTACCGGCTGACGTCGAAAGGATCGGACTTATATCCGGTGCTGGTCGCGCTCATGCAATGGGGCGATAAATGGCTCAGGCCGAACGGCAAGCCGCCTATCGAACTGGTGGAACATTCGAGCGGAAAGCGCGTCGAGACCGTGGAGGTTCGCGGACCGGGCAGAGAGGCGCTGAGCTATCGGGACGTTCGCTTCGCCGCCGGTCCCGGCGCGACGAAGAAGACGCGGGATGTCATCGAGAATCGCAATGATCGGGTGCTTGGCGAGCGGGGCGAGGAATCGTGACGGTTCGCGCCTGAAACTCAGCGCCGCTTCTGCTTGCCGAATCGCGACAGGGATTCCCTGAGCCGGGGCACGGCAAAGTCGATGAAATGCCGCAGTTTGATGGCCATGAGGTTCCTGGACACGTGAACCAGATGGACGGGCACGGGATCGATTTCGAACTGCGATAGCAGTACTTCGATCTGTCCGCTGCGGAGCGCTTCATCGGCGTCGTGTTCGAACACGTAGGTGATGCCCGTGTCGGCCGCTGCGGCGCTGACGGCGGCATCGGGTGACGTGACTTCGAGGCGGGGCTTCACTTCCAGCACGTAGACCTTATGCGTTGCGGGCAGCCGGAAGCGCCACGGCGACAGGTACGGGCTATTGAAGACGATGCACGAATACTTCACGAGTTCGTCGGGCTCGCGCGGCGGCGTGTGTGTTGCGAGAAAGGCGGGACTCGCGCACACGATCGGCCGCAATGCGCCGACGCGCGTGGCGATCATATTGCTGTCCGGCAATTCGCCGATACGCACGGCGAGATCGGCGTGAGAATCGATGAGGTCGATGTTCCGGTCGGAGAGAAGGAGTCGAACGGTGATGTCCGGGTACTGCGCGAGGAACTGGTTGATGACCGGTAGCACATGCAGGCGGCCGAGCTGCACGGGCGCCGTGACGACCAGTTCGCCTCTTGCGGTCGCAAATTCGCCCGTGGCTTCGTGTTCCTGTTCGCGCACGAGTTCGAGGATGCGCCGCGCCGCCGCGACATATGCCATGCCCGCATCGGTCAACGTGAGCTTGCGCGTGGTGCGGATGAGCAACCGGCTTCCGAGCATCTCTTCGAGATCGGCGACCTTGCGGGTGAGCGTGCTGACAGGAATCTTCAGTTCGCGAGCCGCCGCCGACAGGCTTCCCCCGTCCACCGCGGTCACCAGCATTTCCATGGCTTCTAGTCGGTCCACCGCATTCGCTCACGTGGAATAAGGTCGCAGTATTGTAGGGGAAGTGGCTTGCGAAGGCTTGAAGCCGAACGCATGTTTCTCTGGAGATCGACAATGTACGCACAGGCTATCGCGCAATGCGTGGAAGCAGTCAGAACGATGGAAACGTATCTCGACAAGGCCGAACGCTTCGCGAGCGCGAAGAAGTTCGATGCCGCCATTCTGCTGTCGACGCGGCTCGCCCCCGACATGGCCCCGTTGCTCTATCAGATACAAAGCGCCTGCGATTATCTCAAGGGTGGAGCAGCGTGGCTGTCGGGACAACAGCCTCCGCGACATGAAGATGACGAACGAACGCTCGAAGAAGCGCGTGCGCGAATCCGCAAGACGATCGCCTTCGTCGAAAGCGTGGCGATCGGGCGTTACGCGGACGCGGCGAATCAGGTCGTGAAGGTATCGTGGGTGCCCGGCAAGCTGACCGGAGAAAACTATCTGCTGCAAATCGTGATTCCGAACATCTACTTCCACGTTTCAATGGCTTACGCGATTCTGCGTGCGAATGGCGTCGATCTCGTGAAGATGGACTTCATCGGCCCGGTCGATGCGTTCGATGCCTGAACGGCGCAGCGGCGCAGGAGCCGGGACCTTCCCGACTTGAGCGCATTACCCCGCCAGTAGCCCGGTTGCCAGTTCGCGCAGGCGCGCGCCGACGAAGCGCGCTGCTTTCGAAAGCGGGCGCTGCCGGGTGAAGCCGAGCGCGATCGTCCGCTTGATGGCCGGGCGCTCGATGCGCGCCGCAGCGAGACGGCCGGTTCTCTGCTCTTCACGCACCGCCAGTTCGGGAAGAATGGTGAATGCGCCGCCGCTGGCCGCGACCTCTTTCATTGCGATGAGCGTATCGACTTCCATCACGATGTTCAGCGACGTGCCGCTCTCGCGCGCGACGTGGTCGAGCATCGCGCGCAAACCGTTCGGCGCGGCAGGAAGCACGAGCCGCAAGCCGGCGAGCTTCCTGAAGGCGATCGTCTGATTTCGAAAAAGGTCGTGCCGCGGATCGCCGACGAGAAACGTATCGACGATGCCGAGCACGTCCTCGTGCCGCCCTTGCGCCGGGCCATACCGGTTGACGACGATCATGTCGAACCGGCCATTGCCGAGCTGCTCGTCGAGCGTGCCGCTGAATCCTTCCGCGACATGCAGTTTCACGGCGGGCGCTTTCTCGCTGATGTCTGCGAACAGGAGCGGCAGCAATTGCGGCGCGAGCGACGGCAGCAGGCCGATATGCACCGTGCCCGACAGCGCGCCCGCCGATTCCTTGACCGCCACTTCCAGACGCTCCGCCTGATTCAGCAGCAGCGCGACTTCCGGCTGCACGCGCCGGCCGAACTCCGTGAGCATCACGCCGCGGCCCGTGCGCTCGAACAGCCGGTCGCCCCATTCTTCCTCCAGTTGCGTGAGATTGCGGCTGACGAGCGACTGCGCGACGCCCAGCGCCTGCGCCGCCCGCGAGATCGAGCCGAGTTCGGCCACGACCAGGAAAGTCTCGAGCTGCTTGAGATTCATGGTTTCACAAAAGTCGATATCTGATATAGCCAATCTAACACTTCCTGATGGCGTCCGGCGCACGTAGCCTGTCGATCATGCAATCCTGATCGACGAAAACGACATGCTTACGAGACGAAACGACATCCTTCACGCGCCGGCGGCGGCGTTGTGGAATCCGGCATCGGTGGCGGTCATCGGTGCGTCGGACAATCCGAACAAGGTCGGCGGGCGCCCGATCCATTACATGCGCCGCTACGGGTTCGGCGGGCGCATCCTGCCGGTCAATCCGCAGCGCGCCGAGGTGCAGGGTCTGCCGTGCTTCGCGAGCCTCGCCGATCTGCCGGAAGTGCCCGAGGCGGCGATCGTCGCGGTGTCGGGCGATGCCGCCAGCGCCGCGATCCGTGCGTGCGCGGACATGGGCGTGCGCGTCGCGATCGTCATGGCGTCGGGATTCGCGGAAACCGGCGAGGACGGCCGGGCGTTGCAAGACGAACTCGTGCGCTACGCCCGCGCGGCCGGCATGCGCATCGTCGGGCCGAACGCGCAGGGCATCGCGAATTTCGCGAGCGGCGCGGTGCTCAACTTCAGCACGATGTTCATGGAAGTCGAGCCGCAGGACGGGCCGATCGCCATCGTGAGCCAGAGCGGCGCGGCAAGCGTGATGCCTTATGTGCTGTTGCGCGAGCGCGGCCTCGGCGTGCGCTATCTCGCGGCCACGGGCAACGACGCTGATCTCGGCGTATCCGATCTGGCGATGAGCGTGGCATCGGATGAATCGATCCGGCTGATTCTCGTGTACGTCGAATCGTTGTCGCAGCCCGCGATGCTCGCCGAAGCCGCGCGCATCGCACGGCAGCGGGGCGCGCACGTCGTGCTGCTCAAGGGCGGCAGCAGCACGCTGGGCGCGGCTGCTGCGGCGTCGCATACGGGCGCGCTCGCGGGTCTCGACGCCGCGCTCGATGCGTTTCTCGACAGACACGGCATCGTGCGCGCCCGCGACGTCCACGAACTCGTGAACGCGGCCTCGTTGTTCGTGCGCGGCTTTCCGGTGCGCGAAGGCCGCACGGTCGTGATGAGCCACAGCGGCGCGGTCGGCGTGCTGTGCGCGGATGCGGCCGAGCGCGTGGGCTTGCCGCTCGCGGGCTTGTCGGCGGCGACGATCGACGCGCTCACGCGGATCCTTCCCGGCTTCGCGACGGCGGGCAATCCGCTCGATCTGACCGCCTCGCTGCTCGGCAACGGCGCGCTGTTCTCGCAAGTGCTCGACGTGCTCGGCAACGATCCGCAAGCCGACATGTTCGCGATCGGCGTGCCGGTCGCCGGTCCGGGCTACGACGTGCCCGAGCTTGCGCGCACGGCGGCGCGTTTCATGGCGACGCATCGCAAGCCGCTCGTCGTCACCGCGCCGCAGCGCTCGGTCCGTGCCGAGTTCGACGCGTGCGGCGTGCCGACTTACATCGGCGAAACCGATGCGATTAACGCGCTCTGGCAGTACGCGCGCAGCGAGCGCATGCGCGGTGCGCCGCCGGCGTTTGCGCTGCCGCCCGCCGAAGCGGACGTGCCGCACGGCCTGCTCGATGAAGCCGCGAGCCTGAGCCTGCTGCAACGCTACGGCGTGCCGGTCGTCGATCACGCGGTGTGCGCGGACGCGGACGAAGCCGAGGCGCTCGCGAACACGTTCGGCGAAAGAGTCGTCGTGAAAGGCTGCGCTGCCGAGATTCCGCACAAGAGCGAGCACGGCCTCGTGCACATCGGCGTCGGCGCGGGCGATGTGCGTGCGGCCGCCGCTGCGTGCCTTGCACGTCTGAAGTCGCTCGATGTCGGCGCGCCGCGCGTCGTCGTTGCACGCATGGCGCGCGGGCTGCACGAATTCATGCTCGGCGTGACGGTCGATCCGTTGCTCGGTCCGATTGTCGTGATCGGCGAGGGCGGCACGCTCGTCGAAGTGCGCGGCGATGTCGCGTCGCTGCTCGCGCCGTTCACCGCGGATGACGCGCTCGCGGCCATGCGCCGTCTGCGTATCGCGCCGCTGATCGATGGCTATCGCGGACAGCCCGCGCTCGATGCCGACGCGCTCGCGCATGCCGCCGTCGCGCTCGGCGATTTCGCGATCGCCTATCGCACGTCGCTCGTGTCCGTCGACATGAATCCCGTCATGGTGATGGCGCGCGGCGAAGGTGTCGTCGTCGTGGATGCGGTCGTTCAATTCGGAGAGCGCGCATGAGCGAAGTCCTTTGCGATATTCACGACGGCGTTGCGCTCGTCACGCTGAATCGCCCTGCGAAACTCAATGCGGTGAATCAGGCGCTGCGCGCATCGCTGATCGACACGCTCGCGCGTCTGAACGGCGACGCGGCGGTGCGAGCGATCGTGCTGACCGGCGCGGGCGAGCGCGCGTTCTGCGCGGGTCAGGATCTCGAAGAAGCCGCGTGCGTCGATATCGCGCGCATTCCTGCGTGGCTCGACAATCAGCGCGCGATGTATCAGGCGGTGCGCGATCTCGACAAGCCGTGCATCGCCGCTTTGAACGGCGTCGCGGCCGGCGCGGGATTTCAGATCGCGCTGTGCGCGGACTGGCGCATCGCGGCGATGAACGCGCGTATCGGGCAACCCGAGGTGAAGGCGGGGCTGGCCAGCATCGTCGGATCGTATTTGATGACGCTGCATGTCGGCATGACGCACAACGTGCAGATGTCGCTGTCCGGCGATCTGATCGATGCGCGGCGCGCGTATGAAATCGGCCTCGTCACGGAACTCGCGGAGCAATCGAGCGTGCTCGGCGTATCGCTCGAACGCGCGACGAAACTCGCAAGACTTCCGCCCCACGCGATCAGGCTTTCCAAACAACGCTTGCGCGCGATGACGCAGCCCGGCTTCGATGCAGCGTGCGCCGCGGGCATCGAAGCGCAAACCGAATGCTATGCGCACGGCGAGCCGCAGGTGGCCATGCGCGCGTTTCTCAGGAGTTCGACGACATGATCCACTACAACCAGCATCTGATCGATGGCGACATGCGCACCGCAACGAGCGCGGCCACGACGACCATCCACGATTCCACGACGGAAGCGCCGATTGCGAGCGTCGCGCATGGCAGCGCGTCGGAAGTCGATGCCGCAGTCGTTGCGGCGCGCAGGGCTTTTCCACACTGGGCGAATACGTCCGTCGATGAACGCGCGAGCTATCTGCGCGCCATCGCCGATGCGCTCGAAGCCCGTTCCGATCGCATGGCCGACGCCGTCGTCGCCGAAGTCGGCATGCCGCTCAAGCTCGCGCGGCGCATCCAGGTGCAGGCGCCCATCGCGGCGTGGCGCGCGGCGGCGTCGCTGGTTGCGGATGCGCTCGCGCAAATGCGCGTCGCGCATTCGGTGATCACGAAGGAACCGGCCGGTGTCGTCGCCGCGATCACGCCGTGGAATTATCCGCTGCATCAGATCACGGCGAAGCTGGCGGCCGCGCTCGCCGCTGGTTGCTGCGTGGTGCTGAAGCCGTCGGAACTGGCGCCGGGCGTCGTCGGCGCATTGTGCGAAGCCGTGCTCGACGCGCGCCTGCCGCGCGGCGTGCTGAACATCGTCCACGGCGATCGCGCGACCGGAGCAGCGCTCGTCGCGCATCCGGGCATCGACATGGTCTCGTTCACGGGATCGACGGTGGCCGGCAAACAGATCGCGGCGACCGCCGGTGCGGAACTCAAGCGCGTGGCGCTCGAACTCGGCGGCAAGTCGGCGAGTATCGCGCTGCCGGACGCGGATCAGGCGATGGTGGTGAAGCATGCGCTGTCCTCGTGCATGCTCAACTCGGGGCAGACATGCAGCGCGATCACTCGGCTCATCGTGCCCGAAGCGCAGTATGCGGCGTATCGCGAGCAGCTTCGGCAAGGTGTCGCGAAGCTGCGCGTCGGCGATCCGCGCGATGCCGATTCGCGCATCGGGCCGCTCGTCTCGGCGGATCATCGGCGGCGGGTGCAGGCGTATATCGCGCGCGCCGAACAGGCAGGCCATGACGATATCGCCATCGACGTGAAACCGGATGTTCCGCCGCGAGGCTATTTCGTCGCGCCGGCGATCTTCGGCCGCGTGCCGATCGGCGCGGAACTCGCGCAGGAAGAAGTCTTCGGTCCGGTGCTCGCGGTGCAGACGTATTCGACCGAAGACGAAGCCGTCGCGCTCGCCAACGGCACGGCGTACGGACTCGCGGGCGCGGTATGGAGCGCATCGGCGGAACATGCGCAACGCGTCGCGCGACGCATGCGGGCAGGCCAGATCGATATCAACGGCGCGCCGTTCAACGCGCTCGCGCCGTTCGGCGGCTTCGGGGCGTCGGGCACCGGACGCGAAGGCGGCGCGTTCGGCATCGAGGAATTCGTCGAGCTTCGCGCCATTCAGCTCGCGCAATGACATGATTCAGGAGAATACGAAGATGGATCAGCAAATCGAAATCACCCGCGCGGGCGCGCGTGAGCAGGTCGCGGTCGTATCGTTCAATCGTCCGGACAAGATGAATGCATTGACCAAGGTGATGGAAGCGCAATTGCGCGAGGCCTTCGATACGCTCGACCGGAACGACGCCGTGCGTGCCATCGTGTTGACGGGCAACGGGCGCGCGTTCTGCGCGGGCATGGATATCGCCGAACTCGAAGTCCTGCCGCCCGAAGACATTCGCGCGGCCGAATGGATGCGCCCCTACGACATGAACCGCCGCGCCGATTTTCAAAGCCGCTATTCGTATTTCATGGGCGTAAAGAAGCCGGTCATCAGCGCGATCAACGGCGCGGCCGCCGGGCTCGGCCTCGTGTTCGCGCTCTACAGCGATGTCCGTTTCGCCAGCGACAAGGCCATTTTCTCGACGGCGTTCGCGAAGCGCGGATTGATCGCCGAGCATGGCATCGCGTGGATGCTGCCGCGCGTTGTCGGGCCGGGACACGCGGCCGACATGCTCTATTCCGCGCGCAAGGTGAGCGCGGACGAAGCGCTCGCAATGCGTCTTATCGAGCGCATCATCCCGCACGACGATCTGCTTGCCGAAGTGATCGCCTACGCCGACGATCTCGCGACGAACGTCTCGCCGCGCTCGATCCGCATCATGAAGCAGCAGCTTGGCGAGGCGCCGTTTCAGACGCTCGGCGAAGCCGTCAAGCTGGCGAATCGCGAGATGTTCTACAGCATCCAGAGCGAGGATTTCACGGAAGGCGTGGCGCATTTCATCGAACGTCGTCCGGCGCGATTTACCGGCGCCTGAACGCGAACATCCGACACGATCATGGCCGACAGAGCCGACCAAGGAGACACGAAAATGGATCTGGACCTGAACGCGGGCACGCTGCCCGCAGAAAACGCGCGCTCGGGCGATGCCGTCTTTCGCAAGATCGCGTGGCGCTTCATGCCGTTGCTGTTCATCTGCTACGTGGTGGCGTACCTCGATCGCGTGAACGTCGGCTTCGCCAAGCTGACGATGCTGAACGATCTCGGTTTCAGCGATGCGGCGTACGGCATCGGCGCGGGCATTTTCTTCATCGGCTATTTCATGGCGGAGGTGCCGAGCAATCTGATCCTGCATCGCGTGGGTGCGCGGCGCTGGATCGGACGCATCATGGTGACGTGGGCGATCATGTCCGCGGCGATGGCGTGGACGCACTCGACCACGCAGTTCTACGTGTTGCGCTTTCTGCTGGGCGTCGCCGAAGCCGGCTTTTTGCCGGGCATTCTGCTCTATCTGAGCCAGTGGTTTCCGGCGCATCGGCGCGGCAGGATGGTGGCGATATTGATGGCGGGCAACCCTGTGTCGGGCATCATCGGCGGCGCGGTCTCCGGCTACATCCTTCACGCGATGAACGGCTGGCACGGCATGGCCGCGTGGCAATGGCTGTTTCTTCTGGAAGCCGCGCCCGCCGCGTTGCTCGGGCTCGCGGTGTACTTCTTTCTGACCGACAAGGTCGCCGATGCGCGCTGGCTCGATGCCGGCGAACGCGCCGTCGCGAGCGCCGAGATCGCAGCCGATGCGGCCTCACGCACGCATACGTCGATTCGCTACGGCCTCACGGGCGGCCGCGTCTGGCTGCTGTGCGCGATCCTCTTTTTCATCGTGATGGGCACCAGCACGATCGGCTTCTTTCAGCCGACGATCATCCGTAACTCAGGCGTGAAGGACCCGCTGATGATCGGCCTGCTCGCGACGATTCCCTATCTTGCCGCGCTCATCGGCATGATCTACGCGGGACGCAGTTCGGACCGCATGCGCGAGCGCCGCTGGCATGCGGTCGTGCCCGTGCTGCTCTCGGTTCCCGGCTTCCTGCTGTGCGCGTTCGGCGGCCACGAACCGCTGATCGCGATGATCGGCCTCACCATCGCGACCGCGAGCATCATCACATCGCTGCCGATGTTCTGGGCGCTGCCTTCGTCGTTTCTCGGCGGCGCGGGCGCAGCGGCGGGCATCGCGCTGATCAATTCGACAGGCAACCTCGCGAGCTTCGTCGGGCCGGCTTTGCTTGGCTGGCTGCATGGAACGACGCATTCTCTTGCCGTCGGGCTGATGGTCGTATCGGGCTGCCTGCTGATCGCGTCGATGATGATTCTGCGTTGGGTTCCGGCGGATGTGGTGAACCGTTGAGGGCTGCCTGTCGTCATTGCCGGACATGATGCTGCAGAGCTTCAGCAAGGGCAGTATCCGGATACATCGACATTAGCGATGCCGCGCGCTGCGCCAACGTGGCTTCGGCCAGCCACGGATATGTCAGCGCGTCCTGTAACTCCTGCAGCTTCATCGAGCCCGGATCGTCGATCACGTCCATGCGATCGATGGCGATATGCAGCCCGGCGATTCTCTCGGACCCATCGGCCATGCGCGCAATGCGCCACCTGTACGTGCCCTTGCCGAGCCGCAGCGCCTCATTGTCCTTCTGTCGCATCGCGACGAGCCACGGCATCGTGCAGATGCCGTCTCCATCCGTTTCAGGCGCGGTGCAGACGTAATAGGTACGGCACCGGTCGAACCGTTCGCCGAAGTCGGCGACGAGCGTCTTCGCGATCGAGGATGCGCCGCTCACGCTGCGGGGAAAGTCGATTGCATCGGTTGCGATCGAAAACGTCAGCTCGGCATCGCCGGCGAAGCAATCGAAGATCAACGCAGGCTGGTTCTCGTCCTTCGCACGGATATAGCATTCCAGAAGCGAGCGCACGGAAGACGTCGAAATTGCAGGGTTCATGGCTGAATCTCGTTTGTTAAGCTTTGCCGTATAATTACCTTTAAAAGGTAACTGCATTAGCATACGGGAGTTTGAGTGTCATGCCGAAACAGATCGACGAATCCGCTCTGACGATTACCAATCCAGCGTGCCTCGTCGACGGGACAGACACGGAATTCCGCCATCTGATCAATGGCCTCCTGCCATTCGCGGCACGGCTTTTGTCCGTGCGCGACGGCTTCGGGACGATCATCGGCCTGACCGGCATCCAGTATTCGCTGCTCGTCTCCGTCTCGCATCTCTCGCACGGCGAGTCGGTCACGGTGAACCGGCTCGCGGACCATCTGCATCTGAGCGGGGCGTTCGTCACCATCGAAACGGGCAAGCTCAAGAAGCTCGGCTATATCGACAAGCGCTCGGACCCGCACGACAAGCGCAAGATGCGCCTGACGGTCACATCGAACGGCGTGAAGCTGCTTCGCGAACTGGCCGCGACGCAGCAGCACATCAACAACGTGCTGTTCGAAGGCGTGACGAAGACCGAATTCAGGGCGCTGTGCTCGGTCGTCGACAGGCTCGTCGCCAATGGCGACCGCGCGACGCTCGATCTGTCGCATCTGATTGCGCGACAGGAAAAGTCGTGACCGCGCGGCGCACGGCATGACTAGTGCGCGGCCCACTGAATCGAGTTCGGATCGACGCCATCGAGATGCATGTCCCACAGCGGGCTCAACGCGCGCAGCCTGATCACGGTCTCCTGAACCTGCCGGATCACCTGGTCCACTTCCGTTTCGGTCGTGAAACGGCCGAGCGTGAAGCGAATCGAGCTGTGCGCCAGTTCATCGCTGCGTCCGAGCGCGCGCAACACGTATGACGGTTCCAGCGACGCCGACGTGCACGCCGATCCCGACGACACCGCGACACCCTTGATGCCCATGATGAGCGACTCGCCTTCGACAAACGCGAAGCTGACGTTCAGATTGTGCGCGATACGCTGTGTCAGATCGCCGTTGACATAGACTTCATCCAGTTCCAGAAGCCCCGCAAGCAGCCGGTCGCGCAATGCGCGCACGCGCCGGCTTTCCGTTTCCATCTCTTCCTTCGCGAGCCGAAACGCCTCGCCCATGCCGACGATCTGATGCGTCGGCAGCGTGCCCGAGCGCATGCCGCGTTCGTGTCCGCCGCCGTGCATCTGCGCCTCGATGCGCACGCGCGGTCTGCGCCGCACATACAGCGCGCCGATGCCTTTCGGGCCATAGACCTTGTGCGCGGTCACCGTCAGCAGATCGACGTTGAGCGCAGCGACGTCGATGTCGATCTTGCCCGCCGCCTGCACTGCGTCGCAATGAAACACGATGCCTTTCTGCCGGCACATCGCGCCGATTTCAGCAACCGGTTGTATCACGCCGGTTTCGTTGTTGACCATCATGACCGAGACGAGGACCGTATCGGCGCGCAACGCCGCGCGTAACACGGCGATGTCGAGCAGTCCGTCGTGCCCGACCTCCAGATACGTGACGTCGAACCCGTGCCGCTCCAGTTCCCGGCACGTATCGAGCACGGCCTTGTGCTCGGTTTTCACCGTCACGATGTGACGGCCGCGTCCCTTGTAGAAGTTCGCCGCGCCCTTGATCGCGAGATTGTTTCCTTCGGTCGCGCCCGAAGTCCAGACGATTTCCCGCGGGTCCGCGCGCAGCAGAGCGGCCACATGCCGGCGCGCATTCTCCACTGCTTCTTCCGCTTCCCAGCCGTAGCCGTGGCTGCGCGAAGCGGGATTTCCGAAGCGCTCGTAAAGGTACGGAATCATTTTCTCGACCACGCGCGGATCGACCGGCGTCGTCGCGCTGTAGTCCATGTAGACGGGACGTGCAGTCATTGATCGTGTTCCCTCGTAATGGAAGTTGGCCGCAGTGTAGCCCGGACGCTCGCTTCTTCGGGCCAACACCCATTCATCGAGTAGGGTTGTCTTTCATACAAAGCTTTTTAGCCGAGGGTAAACGATAGCTTGAACAGCTCGTTCTGTTGTCATGTAATAAAAGCTATGAAACAAAGCTAAAAACAAACGCTTTGTTGGGTCCGATGAAGGCGTCGCGAGCAGCGGCGCGAAGGAGAACGAGATGAAGGACAGCATCGTACGGCCGGGCAGCGATCCGGAAACGCAGCGTCAGTTCCGGTCCGCATTGTCCATGTTCGCCACGGGCGTCGCGGTCATCACGGCGCCGAGAGATGAGGGCGCGCCGATCGGCATGACGGTCGCATCGTTCAATTCGGTGTCGCTCGATCCGCCGCTGATTCTGTTTTCGGTGGACCGCCGCAGTCTGAGCCTCGCCGATCTGTGCGTGGCAAACAGCTACGCGGTCAACGTGCTCGAAGAATCGCAGCAGGACATGTCGAATCGCTTCGCAAAAGCCAACGGCGACAAGTGGAGCTGGCGCGATGCCGCCACGAACCCGTGCCGCGAGCCGGTCCTGCTTCCCGACACGCTCGCGACCTTCGAATGCGAGCCCTACGCGCAATACGACGGCGGCGATCACGTGATCTTCGTCGGCCGCGTGATTCGTCATCGAACACGCTCGCAAGGACGTCCGCTCATTTTCTTCGGCGGCCGCTATCACACGCTCAACGGCGTTCAAGCAGCGTCGGCCTGAAACGGCGGACGAACTCATTTCTGGAGAACATCATGATCAAGAACGGCACTCAACACATTGCGTCATTGCGCGACGGACGTCAGGTCTATCTCGACGGCAAGGCGGTCGGCGACGTCACCACGCATCCCGCGTTCCGCAACTCGATTCGCAGTTACGCGAATCTGTACGACTACCAGGCGCGTCCGGAAAACGTCGAGAAGATGACGTTCGTATCGCCCGATTCCGGCAATCGCGTGAGCCGCATCTGGGAGCTGCCGACCTCCTATGAGCAACTCGTCGAACGGCGCATCGCGCTCGAAGCCTGGACGGAACTGCACTTCGGCTTCATGGGCCGCTCGCCGGATCACGTCGCGTCGTGCATCTCGGGCATGGTCATGGGCATCGATCTGTTCGAGCAATACGACCCGGCACGCGCCGGCGCGCTGCGCGACTACTACAAGTACGCCCGCGACAACGATCTCTTCCTGACCTACGTGATCGTTAATCCGCAGGCGAATCAGTCGAAGTCGGCGCATGAGCAGGAGGACAAGTATCTGGCGGTCGGCATCGTCGATCAGGACGCGGAAGGCATCACGGTACGTGGCGCGAAGATGCTCGCGACGAGCGGCATCATGGCGAACGAAGTTTTCTGTAGCTGCATTCAGCCGCTGCGTGAAGGCGACGAGATGTACGCGCTGTCGTTCGCGATTCCGATGAACGCGAAAGGCATGAAGGTGATGTCGCGCAAGTCGTACGAGGAGCATGCGCAATCCGTGTTCGACAACCCGCTGTCGAGCCGCTACGACGAGAACGACGCAGTGCTGTACTTCGACGACGTCAAGGTGCCGTGGGAACGTATCTTCGTCGCCGGCGATGTGGCGATGTGCGCGAAGCAGTTTCATGTGACGCCCGCGCACGTTTACCAGAACTATCAATGTCAGGTGCGCCTGATGACGAAGCTGCGCTTTCTCGTCGGCCTCGGTCTGCGCATTTCGGAAAT
The DNA here is from genome assembly GCF_014384845.1 of Caballeronia sp. EK. Taxonomy (NCBI): domain Bacteria; kingdom Pseudomonadati; phylum Pseudomonadota; class Betaproteobacteria; order Burkholderiales; family Burkholderiaceae; genus Caballeronia; species Caballeronia sp. EK. The sequence goes on along the minus strand of NZ_JACSUE010000001.1, from coordinate 913,067 downwards.
CAACGGCACGAATGCGTTTCCGCAAGTGCGCGAGACGCTGGGACAGCTCGCATCGGAAGCATCGATGGTCGAGGCCTATGTGTACGGCATGGAAGCGAAAGGCAGCGTGGTCAACGGCTACTACGTGCCCGACCGCAACATGCTGTACAGCTCGCAGGTGCTCACGCAACAGCTCTATTCGAAGATCCTCACGACGCTGCGCGAGCTCGCGGGCGGCGGAATGATCATGCTGCCTTCGAGCGTGCACGACTTCGAGAACCCGGACCTCGCACGCATCATCGAGAAGACGCAGAAGTCGCCCATCTGCAGCGCGGAGGAACGCGTGAAGTTCTTCAAGCTCGCGTGGGACGCGGTCGGCTCGGAGTTCGCCTCGCGTCACAACCAGTATGAGCTGTTCTATGCGGGCGCGTCCTTCGTGACGAAGGGCCATGCGTATCGCAGCTACGACTGGCGCCGTGCGACGGGTCTCGTCGACACCATGTTGTCGAGCTATTCGCTCGATTCGGAACTGGCGAAGACGCGCCAGGCCGCCTGAGACCGACTCGACGCAATCAACGCTTCCCCACAGGAGAAACACATGGCTATCAACAAACTTCACGACGAGTTTCACGGACTCGACATGGCCGACGGCTGGCAGTTGCCGGAAGGTTATGCGCCCGGTTCCGGCGCACAGGAGCTGATCCTTTCCGGCGCGCTCGATACCGGCAACAAGCGCGGCAGCCGCACGAGATTGCTGCGCCTTCCCGCCGGCATGTACACGACGAAGCCGTTCGTCCACGACTATTGGGAAGAAGTTTTTCTCGTCGAAGGCGATCTGACCGTCGGCAATGACGAGCAAGGCGAGGGCGGCAAGCCCTTCGAGGGCTACACCTACGCGGTGCGCCCGCCGGGCGCGTGGCATGGCCCGTTCAAGTCGAACGGCGGTTGCGTGCTGCTCGAAGTGCACTACTACGATCCGGCTTGATCATGCTGCCCGCTCTCGATTCTCTGCGTGCCCAACTCGCCGATGGCCGTATCGATGCCGCGTCGCTTCTCGCGTCGTGCATCGAACGTATCGGCGATGACTCGGGCGAAGGAAAGCGCGTCTTTCCGCACGGCGTGAGCGCCGCGGCGACAGCGCAGGCGACGGCGAGCGATGCGCTGCGCCGTCATGGCGTCGCGGGTCCGCTCTCGGGTATTCCGGTTTCGGTGAAGGATCTGTTCGACGTGCAGGGCGAAATCACGCGCGCCGGCAGTCGGGTCCTTCCGGAGCAGACCGCTACGCGCGACGCCGTCGCGATCGGCAGATTGCGTGCGGCGGGCGCGGTGTTCGTCGGCCGCACCAACATGACCGAGTTTGCGTACTCGGGCCTCGGCATCAATCCGCACTACGGCACGCCCGCGAATCCTTTCGACCGGGATGGCGCGCGAATTCCCGGCGGATCGTCGTCGGGCGCGGCCGTGTCGGTGAGCGATGGCATGGCCGCTGCCGCGATCGGCTCGGATACAGGCGGCTCGTGCCGGATTCCCGCAGCGTTGTGCGGTCTCGCGGGCTTCAAGCCGACAGCCGCGCGCATCCCGCTCGAAGGCGCGGTGCCGTTGTCGTCGAGCTATGACTCGATCGGTTCCATCGCGCGAAGCGTCGCGTGCTGCGCCGCGCTCGATTCGATCATGGCGGGCGATACGCAACCTGCCGCGATCCTGCCGCTGCCGTTGAGCGGGCTGCGGCTCGCCATACCGAAGACGATCGTGCTCGACGACATGGACGCGCATGTCGCCGCTGCGTTCGAGCGCGCGATTGCACGTCTGACGGCGGCGGGCGCGATCGTGCGCGAAGTCTCGTTCGAGAGCTGGCAGCAGCTTGCGACGATCGCTCAGCACGGCGGCCTCGTCGCGGCCGAAGCATGGGCGTGGCATGTCGGACTCATCAAGCGTCATGCCGACGATTACGACCCGCGCGTGATCGCCCGCATCCGGCTCGGCAGCGAGCACAGCACCGCGGAGTACCTGCGCAATCGGGCGTTGCGTGCGCAGCTATGCCGTCAGGCCGACGATGAGTTGCGTCCCTTCGACGCCATCGTCTGCCCGACGGTGCCGATCGTCGCGCCGCGCATCGCGGACCTCGACGAAGAGCCCGCGTACACATCGACGAATCGCTTGCTGCTGCGCAATCCGTCGATTGCCAACATGCTCGATCTGTGTTCGCTGTCGATTCCGTGTCACGCGAACGGCGACGCGCCCGTGGGACTGATGTTGATGGGCAGGCACATGAGCGATCGCCAGTTGCTCGCGATGGGTATCGGTGTCGAGTCGGTCGTACGTCCGCAATGATGCGGTCTGCTTAACAAATACGTATCAGGAGACTTCCATGTACAGACAACTCGCGTGCGGCGCGGTGTGCGCCGCGGTCGCGATGACGGCAAACGCGGCCGGCGTCAGCGACGGCGTGGTGAAGATCGGCGTGCTCACCGACATGTCGTCGATCTTTTCCGATATCGGCGGAAAAGGCTCGGTCGTGGCGGCGCAGATGGCCGTCGACGATTTCGGCGGCAAGGTGCTCGGCGCGCCGGTCAAGGTGATCAGCGCGGATCACCAGAACAAGACCGATGTCGCCGCGACCGTTGCACGTGAATGGTTCGACAATCAACAGGTCGACATGGTGCAGGACCTCCTGCCGTCGTCCGTTGCGCTTGCCGTGTCGAACGTGGCGAAAGAGAAACACAAGATCGCGATCGCGAGCGGCGCGGGCACGACGAAGCTCAGCAACGAGGCGTGTTCGCCGTACACGATTCAATATTCGTACGACACCTATGCGCTGACCACGAGCCTCGTCAAGGCGATGGCGCGCGCCGGCGACGACTCGTGGTACTTCCTGACGGTCGACTATGCGCTCGGCGCGTCGCTGAAGAGCGATTCCGCGGCGGCGTTGAACGCGACGGGCGGCAAGGTGCTCGGCGAATCGAAGCATCCGATGCACGCCGCGGACCTCTCCTCGAATCTGCTTCAGGCGCAGGCTTCCCACGCGAAGGTGATCGGTCTCGCCAACGCGGGCGCGGATACCGTCAACGCGATCAAGACCGCGCGCGAATTCGGCATCAACGCGCCGGGCAAGCAGAAGATCGCGGGCTTGCAGATGTTCATCAGCGATGTTCACAGTCTCGGCCTCAAGTCCGCGCAGGGAATGATGCTGACGACGCCTTTCTACTGGGACCGCGACGATGCGAGCCGCGCATGGTCGCAGCGCTTCTACGCGAAAACAGGCCGCATGCCGACCTTCATTCAGGCAGGCGTCTATTCATCGACGCTGCATTACCTGAAGGCCGTTCAGGCGAGCGGCACCGATGCATCCGACGCGGTGCTCGCGCAGATGCGCAAGACGCCCGTCAACGACTTCTTCGCGACCAACGGCGTGATCCGCGCGGATGGGCTGATGGTGCACGACATGTACATCGCCGAGGTCAAGAGCCCGGAGCAATCGAAGAAGCCCTGGGATTACTACGCGATCAAGCAGACCATTTCAGCGCAGGACGCTTATGCGCCGCTCGGCGCGAGCCGTTGCCCGCTGGTCGGCGGCAAAGTCGCTGCATCGAAATAAACGGAGACACTGATGAAGGCGATCACATTCAACATCGAAACGCGCGACGGCAGTGTCGAGCGCGCCATTTCAATCGACACGCTCGTCATCGCGGGCTGGACCGGGCGCGACACCGAAGCGATGGAAAAGCACATCCGCGAGCTCGAAGAACTGGGCATCAAAAGGCCTGCCTATACCCCGGTGTTCTATCGCGTGGCGGCCGATCGCTTCGGGCCTGCATCGACGATGCAAGTCTCGGGCGAGGAGAGCAGCGGCGAAGCGGAATTCGTGCTGGTGAAGGACGGCGGCGAAGTGTTTGTCGGCGTGGCTTCCGATCACACGGACCGGCAGGTCGAGGCCTATGGCATCACCGTGTCGAAGCAGATGTGCGACAAACCGTGCTCGAACACGCTGTGGCGGCTGAGCGACGTGGCGGATCACTGGGATGCGTTGCTGCTGCGTTCGTACGCGACGATCGACGGCGAGCGCGTGCTCTATCAGGACGGCAAGGTGACCGCGATGCGCTCGCCGCAGGACTTGCTCGACCAGTTCGCGCAACGCGGCGGCGAGTTCGTCGATGGAACCGCGATGCTCTGCGGCACGCTGGCGGCCATCGGCGGAATCCGCCCGGCGCAGCGCTTCGAGACCGTGCTCGAAGACCCGGTGCTCGGCCGCGCGCTGAGCCACGCTTATGAGATCGAGACGCTGCCAGTGATGGGCTGAGGAGAGCGCGATGACGCATGCAGACATGATTCTGGAGACAAGGGGTTTAACCAGGCAGTTCAACGGTTTCACGGCCGTCAAGGGCATCGATCTTCGAGTGCGGCGAGGCACGATCCACGCGCTGATCGGACCGAACGGCGCGGGCAAGACCACATGCTTCAACCTGCTGACGAAGTTTCTGACGCCGACTTCGGGACAGATCTTTTTCGACGGCCGCGAGATCACGCGCGCCGCGCCCGCCGCGATCGCGCGCAAGGGCGTGATCCGCTCGTTCCAGATATCGGCGGTGTTCCCGCATCTGACGCCGGTCGAGAACGTGACCATCGCCTTGCAGCGTCCGCTCGGCGTGTCGTTTCGCTTCTGGAAAAGCAGCGCGATGCTGACGCGCCTGCGGGAGCGCGCACTCGATTTGCTCGGCGAGGTCGGCCTTGCCGCATACGCCGACGTGAAGACCGTCGAGCTGTCATACGGCCACAAGCGCGCGCTCGAAATCGCCACGACGCTCGCGATGGATCCTGTGCTGATGCTGCTCGACGAACCGACGCAGGGCATGGGACACGAGGACGTCGATCGCGTGACGGCGCTCATCAAAAAGGTATCGAGCGGAAGGACGATCCTGATGGTCGAGCACAACATGAAGATGGTGTCGAGCATCGCGGACACGATCACGGTGCTTCAGCGTGGCGAGATTCTGGCGGAAGGCGATTACGCTTCCGTCTCCACGAACCCGCAAGTGAAGGAAGCGTACATGGGGACCGAAAATGAATCGCTCGCACATTGAAGCGCCGGATGATGCCGGCATCGACACGGCGACGTGCGAAGACGCGCTGCGCGTCACGGGCCTCGAAGCGTGGTACGGCGAATCGCACATCCTGCATGGCGTGGACCTGCGCGCGGCGCGCGGCGAAGTGGTCACGCTGCTCGGGCGCAACGGCTCGGGCCGCAGCACGACGCTGAAGGCGATCATGGGCCTGACCGATCGGCGCAGCGGCTCGATCCGCATCGACGGCCGCGAGACGATCGGCCACGAGCCGCAGCGCGTGGCGCGCCTCGGCGTCGGCTATTGCCCGGAGGAGCGCGGCATCTTCGCGGGGCTGTCGTGCGAAGAGAATCTGTTGCTGCCGCCGCGTCTGCCGGACGCGAAGGGCACGCCGATGCCGCTCGAAGAAATCTACGCGATGTTCCCGAACCTGGCCGAGCGTCGCGCGAGTCAGGGCACGCGTCTGTCGGGCGGCGAGCAGCAGATGCTTGCGATCGCGCGCATTCTGCGTACCGGCGCCGACATTCTTCTGCTCGATGAAATCTCCGAAGGGCTCGCGCCGGTGATCGTGCAGACGCTCGCGCGCGTCATCAGGCTGCTGAAGTCGCGGGGCTTCACGATTCTGCTCGTCGAGCAGAACTTTCGCTTCGCCGCGCCGCTCGCCGATCGCTTCTATGTGATGGAGCACGGACGCATCGTCGATGCGTTCGAATCGGCTCGTCTTCCCGAGAAAACGGCCACGTTGCAAGCGCTGCTCAACATCTGACCGGAGCGAAACGTCATGGAATTCTTTGGTATGCCGCTGCAGGCGGTGTCGGGTCAGCTCGTCCTCGGTCTGATGAACGGTTGCTTCTATGCCGTGCTGAGCCTCGGCCTGTCTCTCATCTTCGGCCTGTTGAACGTGATCAATTTCACGCACGGCGCGTTCTTCATGCTCGGCGCGCTGTTCGCGTGGATGGGCACGAACTATTTCGGCTTCGACTACTGGCTGATGCTCGTCATCGCGCCGCTGGCGGTGGGCGCGGTCGGCGTGCTGGTCGAGCGTTCGATGCTGCGCCGTCTCTACAAGCTCGATCATCTCTACGGGCTGTTGCTCACGCTCGGCGTCACGCTGATCTTCGAGGGGCTGTCGCGTTCCGTCTACGGCGTCTCGGGGATGTCGTACGCCGCGCCCGATAGCCTCGCGCGCGCCGTCGATCTCGGCTTCATGATGCTGCCCGCGTATCGCGCATGGGTCGTCGTCGCATCGCTCGCCGTGTGCGGGGCGGCGTGGTGGGCGATCGAGCGCACGCACCTCGGCGCGCTGTTGCGCGCGGCGACGGAGAACCCGCGCCTCGTCGCGGCGTTCGGCGTCGATGTGCCGCGCATGGTGTCGCTGAGCTACGGCTTCGGCGTTGCGATCGCCGCGTTCGCGGGCGTGCTCGCCGCGCCGGTCATGCAGGTGTCGCCGCTGATGGGGCAGAGCGTGATCATCACCGTGTTCGCGATCGTCGTGATCGGCGGGATGGGCTCGATCGCCGGATCGGTGCTGACGAGTCTCGCGCTCGGCATCCTCGAAAGCCTGACGAAGCTGTTCTATCCGGAGGCTTCGGCGACGGTGGTGTTCGCCGTCATGGCGCTGGTTCTGCTCGTGCGTCCCGCCGGGCTGTTCGGTCAATCGAAATGAGGTGTCTCATGCATAACCGCTTCGCATTCGTCGTCGCATTGGCCGTCCTCGCCGCCGCGCCGTGGCTCGGCGCCTATCCGGTCTTCATGATGAAGCTCATGTGCTTCGCGTTGTTCGCCACGTCGCTGAACCTGCTGCTCGGCTATGTCGGCCTGCTGTCGTTCGGTCATGCGGCGTTCTTCGGCGTCGCGGCCTACGTCGCGGGCAGCGCGTTGCGCGATCACGGTTTGCCGCCTGAAGCCGCGTTACTGCTCGGCGCGGGCACTGGGGCCGCGCTCGGCCTCGTGATGGGCGTGCTCGCGATTCGCCGCAAGGGCATCTACCTTGCGATGGTCACGCTCGCACTGGCGCAGATGATCTATTTCTTCTGCGTGCAGGCGCCGTTCACGGGCGGCGAGGACGGCATGCAGGGCGTGCCGCGCGGGCGGCTCTTCGGCGTGCTCCCGCTCGACGACGACCTGACGCTTTACTATGTCGTGCTGGCCATCGGTGCGATCGCGTTCGCATTCATCGGCCGCGTGATCGATTTGCCGTTCGGCCGGATTCTCGGCGCGCTCAAGGAGAACGAGGCGCGCACGGTTTCGCTCGGCTACGACGTCGATCGCTTCAAGCTGCTGGCGTTCGTCATATCGGCTGCATGCGCGGGCCTTGCCGGCGCGATGAAGACGCTCGTGCTCGGCTTCGCCACGCTGTCCGACGTGCACTGGACGATGTCGGGCACCGTGATTCTCATGACCCTGCTGGGCGGTCTCGGCACGCGGTTCGGCCCGGCGGTCGGCGCGGTGATCGTCGTCGGGCTCGAAACGAAGCTGGCCGCGTTCGGCACGTGGCTCGCGGAGCTTACGCATATCGCGTGGTTTCAGGGACTGGGCGAATCGGTCAGCATCGTGACCGGAATCATGTTTGTCGCCTGCGTGCTGCTGTTCCGGCGCGGCATCGTGGGGGAGTTGGCTCAGTGGTACGGTCGTCGTGACCGTGAAGGCGGACGCTTGCCCGCGCATCTGGTCAGCCACGACAGTACCTGAGTTGTCGTTACTTGGCAGGCAGATAATCGAACGGACCTTTGGACGTGACGAAGAAGATGCACTCGGTCTGCGAGATGCACTTCGTCACGTGCTGTTCGCCGCCTTTCTGATACCAGTACGAGCCGGCCGCAAGCGGACGATCCTGCCTCGAGCCGGGCGCTTCATTGGCAACGACGCCAGCAATGACGACGCCGTAATACGAGTAGGTGTGCGTGTGGACGCCGCTGGCAGTGCCGCCAGCCATCTTGATGTAGTTGCTGTGAGCACTGGACGCCGGGTCGCCCCAGCCGTTCGCGATGGTCAGACCTTCCTTGTTCTGGTAGAACTTCAACTCGGTTACTGGAACGACCTTCGATGTATCGGCGTAAAGATCGGCTTTGTCGCCGGCCGCTGCGGCAAGTACGGGGATTGCCGCGAGAAATGCTGCTGCTGCGAGTCGTTTGGCTTTGGTTGAGAGAGACATTTCGGATTCCTTTAGGATGTTGTCGAATCTATCGTTTGCTGCGAAGAATTTTGGCCCGGAGATAGAACTCCGGCACCGTGTGTTCAGGCTTTTTGCGTTTGCTGACCGTACAGTTGTTTGCGATGTTCATCCGTCAATTGCGAAGGACGGATCTCTTCACCCAGCGCGTATGCGCGCTTCACGGCCGGTCGATTGCCGACTCGATCCAGCCAGCGGGCGACATGGGGAAACTCATCCGGGGCTATTCCCTGCATGGCGTATTGCAAAGCCCAGGGGAAAGCCGCCATATCGGCAATCGAATACTCGTTCGCAATATATTCCCGATCGGCCAGGCGCTTGTTCAGAACTGAGTAGAGGCGCTTCGCTTCTTTACTGAACCGGTCGATCGCGAGCGGCTGCGCTTCCGGCGCATAGTTTCGAAAGAAGACTGTCTGGCCCAGGATCGGCCCGAGGCCGGCCACTTGCCAGAACAACCATTGCAAGACTTCGACGCGACCCTGTGGGTTGGCCGGAATGAACCGGCGCGTTTTCTCGGCCAGGTGCAGAAGAATCGCGCCGGACTCGAAGATCGACACATCGAGTTGATGATCGACAATGGCAGGCATTCGATTGTTTGGGGAAAGCTTCTCGAATTCAGGCGTGAACTGGACACCCTTGCCGATATCGACGGGGTGAACCCGGTAATTCACCAGAGCTTCTTCGAGGAAAATGGCGACCTTCTGACCGTTGGGAGTCGGCCAGTAGTAGAAGTCGACATCGGCGGCGGTTGCGTTCGCTGCTGTGTTCATGATGGGATTTCTCACTGTTCATACGGGGGATCACACGGTTGGTGCGATTGATGGCGCCCAGTATGTGCCGTGGCCGGAAGGTGAGAAACAGGGCTAGCCCGAAAGGATCTTTCGCGAAACGCGAAAGCTGAGACTGCGCGCGTCGGCTATGCGTACCAGAGTGCGGTGTCGGCCCTCAACGTTTCCACCGCCAGATCGACGAATACGCGCACCTTTTGATTGACGTGTCTGCCCTCGCGATGCACGACGTTGATGGGAAGCGTGGCCAGCTCGTGCTCCGGCAGCACGACTTGCAGCTTTCCTGCCGCCAGCGCGGGTGCGATCTGACAGGACAGCAGGCACACGATTCCCAGTCCGGAGATCGCAGCCGACATCGCCGAGTCGTTTGTCGTCGTGATCAGGCGTGGCTGGATGGGCACGACGATCGGCTTGCCGTCCACGCGAAAGCGCCATTCGGGCGATGGCGTCGAGGGAAGCGACTGGATCGTCACATGTGACGTGAGATCCTCGGGCTTTTGCGGCTCGCCGCGTGCCTGGAGATAGGCCGGCGACGCGCAAAGAAGGCTGCGCACCTTGCCCACCGAGATCGCCTGAAGAGAAGAATTGGGCAGATCGCCGATACGGATCGCAACGTCGACGCCCTCGTCGACCAGATTCACGGTTCGGTCCAGAAACCAGCAGCTCGCGATGACATCCGGATATCGCGCGAGATATTCCTGGACGATCGGCGTCACATGGGTATTGCCGAGAACGATGGGCGCGGTCACCGTCAACTGGCCTCGCGGCGACGTGCGCGCGCCGGCCGCGGCGAGTTCCGCCGCCTCCACGGTCGCGAGAACGCGGCGGCATTCATCGAAGAATGCGGCGCCGGCGTCCGTCGTTCGGACGATGCGCGTCGTGCGGTTCAGAAGGCGCACACCGAGATGCTCCTCGAGATCGTTGACCAGACGGCTGATAACGGATGTCGAGACCTGGAGCTTGCGTGCCGCCGAAGAAAAACCTTCTGTTTCGACGACCGTCACGTAAGTCGCCATAGCCTGAAGTTTGTCCATATTCGACGCGACCCGAAAGAAGAATCGAGGCAGATGCCGCGGGCTATCGAGTCCCGGCGGATGGGCGGATACTCGATGAACGATAGGCAATGATAGGGGAAGCGGGCTTACTGCGAGACTAACAACAACGCCTTGAGGGATAAACGCTATTCGTCCAACGCGATTGCGAGGCGATAATCAGGACATTCGACCACTCGATGAACCAAGATGCGCGACCGAATCGACGATGAGATCACCTTCCGCAAGCTCGAAGTCCTGCTCGCATTCATGGAGACGGGCAATCTGGCGAAGGCGGCCGAAGCGCTGAACGTGAGCACGGTCAGCGTGCATCGCGCGCTGCACTCGCTCGAACAAGGCGTGCGATGCGCGCTGTTCCGTCACGAGGGCCGCAATCTCAAGTCGACCGAAGCGGCGCAGATGCTCGCCGACGTGGCGCAAGAGGTAATGACGCTGATGTCCGACGGCATTCGCGCGACACGCGAGGCGGCGGGTTATTCGTCAGACCGCCTCAGGATCGGTTCGCTGTATTCGCTGACCATCAAGACCGTGCCCGGCATCGTCGTCGATATCAAGGTGCGCCGGCCGACATTGCACGTCGAACTGGTGCTCGGTCCGAATGTGGAACTGGTCGACAAACTGAAGCGGGGCGAAATCGATGCGGCGCTGATGGCGGTGCCGGATGCCGAACCCGAGATAGAATCCATCCCCCTTTTCGAGGACGATATTTTCTTCGCCGCACCGGCGGGTTCCGCCTACGCGAATCAGGAAGCAGTCGATCTGCGGGACTGCCGCGACGAAGCATTCGTTTCGCTCGGCGAGGGCTTTGCGACCTATCACGGTTTCGTGGAGGCATTTCGCGTCGCCGACTTCACGCCGAACGTGACGATGCGCACCGGCGATATCTTCTCGCTGATGAACCTCGTGAGCGGCGGCGTCGGCTACACGCTTTTGCCCGGGCGCGTGCGCGGCGTCTTCGGCGACAAGGTGCAATTCATTCCGCTCAAGCCGCAGTACCTGATGCGTCAGACCATCGGCGTGAGCTTCCTGCGCGCGCGTGAGCGCGACCCGAACCTGCTCGCGCTGATGGCCGTCTGCCGTCTGCGCACGAGAAGCGCCGGCTGACCCTTCAGCGTTCGTCGCGTGTCCGTTCACGCTCGACGAGCGCGCCGAGGTCCGTCAGCGAGGTCTCGCTGCAACTCACCGCGACGCCCTCCGCGAAAAGCGGGCTGGCCATCCGCGTCAGGACGTTTGCGGGCGGCATCTCGATCGCAAGGCGCGCGCCGCGCTCCCACGCGAGTCTCATCGTGTCGTGCCAGCGCACCGGCCGCGCCATATTGCCGGCAAGATCGGCGGCGATGCGCGCACCGTCGAAAAGTGGCCGCGCGGCACTGCTGCTCAGATACACGATACGCGGCGCGCGCACGTCGACGTGGGCGAATGCTTCGGCAAGGGCGGCGGCGGGCGCATCGAGCAAAGTGCAATGCGACGGCACCGCGACATCGAGACGCTCGCAACGTTGCGCGCCCTGTTCGATTGCAAGCGTGGACAGACGTTGCATCGCGGCATCGCTGCCCGCGACGACCATCTGCGTTTCCGTGTTGATGTTCGCGAGGAAGACATCGCCGTGCACTTGCGCGATCAGCCGTTCCAGCGCTCGTTGCGTCATGCCGACGATCGCAGTCATGCCGTAGCCGCCCGGATAGGCGCGCTCCATCGACTGGCCGCGCAACGCGACGAGCCTGATGGCGTCGGAATAGGCGAGTGCGCCGGCGATCACGGCGGCGGGATACGCGCCGATCGACAGTCCCGACACCATGTCGGGCTCGTGGCCGCACGCCCGAATGACGCGCGCCTGAGCGACGCCCGCGATCAACAGACAAAGCTGCACGGCGACGGTCGAGCGAAGCGCTGCCGCGTCGTCGATGGACTTCACGTCGTAGCCGAGCACGTCGCTGGCTTCTTCGAGCGTGCGGGCGGCTTCCGCGTGCGCCGGCAGCGCGTGCAGCATGCCGGCGCGCTGCGAGCCCTGGCCCGGAAACGTGAATAGCACGCTCATGATGCTGCATCTCCTTGGCGCATCACGCGCCCATCAGCGCCTTGGTCGCGAAGAACAAGAGCGAGGGTCCGAGCAGGCAGCCAACGCCCGTATGGAAGGTCGCGATCAGCGCGCCGTAGGGAACGAGCCGACGGTCGGTTGCGGCGAGTCCCGCGCTGACGCCGCTCACCGTGCCGGCCAGCCCGCCGAAGATCATCGCGGAACGTGGCGTCTTCAGCCCCATGAAGCCCGCCGCGATCGGCGTGCCGATCATCACGATGATCGCCTTGATGAGACCCGTCGCGATGCTGAGCGCGATCACATCCGAGCTCGCGCCGATCGCCGCGCCCGTCACCGGACCGACGATATACGTAACCGCGCCCGCACCGATGGTCGTCATGCTGACCGCATCCGTGTAGCCGAACGCATGCGCGATGCTCGCGCCGACGATGAACGGCAGCACCGTCCCGAGCAGCAGCGACACCACGCCGATCAGCCCCGCCTTGCGCGCTTCGGTCGCCTGCACTTCGAACGCGGTCGCGACGATGGCGAAGTCGCGCAGCATCGCACCGCCCATCAGGCCGACCCCGGTGAATAGCGGCAGGTCCGCGAGACCTTTTTGTCCGCCGGTGAACGCGCCGCCGATGTAGGCGAGCACGAGGCCGATGACGATCGCGATCGCCGAGCCGTGCACGCGCCCGAAGGTCAGCTTGCGCGAAATCAGCGACGACACCCACATGATGAGGCCCACGAGGAAGAACGACGTGACGAGGCCGTTCTGGATCAAAATCTTGTCGAGCATATGCAGCATGACGGTCTCCTGCTTCAGATTTCTTCGAGGTGGGGGGCGCTCACGAACGACGTGCTGTCGTGACCGGTGCGGGAAAGAACGGCGATGCAGCCCGCGCAGACAGCGGCAGCGCCCAGCGCCGACAACAGCGCCACGGGACCGCCCTTGAGCGCGGCGACGACATTCTGGTTCGCCGCCATCGCGACGACGACGGGGATATACATCGCGCCCCAGAAGCCCACGCCCGCTTCGGTCTCCTTCGGCAGCCAGCCCTTCTTGTGCAGATAGAGGCGCAGGAAAATCAGCAGCAACATGGCGATGCCGACGCCGCCGACGTTCGTCTTCACGCCGATGGCAACGCCGAGCAAATCGCCGAGAAAGAGTCCTGCCAGGTGGCAGAACGCCAGAAGGGCGGTTCCGTAGATGATCATGTCGTGTCTCCGTTAATGAATTTATTGGTTTCCAGCGAGCCGCTGCGCAAGGCGGGTTCTAGCGCCACTGCTCCCGCAACTTGCGCCGCACCGTCGAGGAAGCAGCACGATGCTCGCTGCCGAGCCGGCTTTCCAAACCGCGTGAAGGGTCGCGGCGAATGTCGTCGAAGGCGGCTTGCAGGGACTTCTCGACGGCGGTCTGATCGGCGCGGCTGGGCGCATCGGCGTCGCTTACGCTCAGGAGCTTCCATAGCAATCCGAGGGACGCATAGTTGTCGATGTCGTAGGCCATCGGCGGCACGCGCGCCGTGAACGCTTCGAGATCCGCGACCGAGCGCAGCGTGACCCGAGCGGCCGATTCCTTGCCCATCGCATGAACCATGACCTGCGAATCGGCGAGCGCGATCAGCCGGTTGGCCTGATAGCCGTGCGCGAGAAACGCCCCCGACATCGCGCGTCCGACGATCAGCCCGATCACCGGATGACCCGCGAGCCGTGCGCTGGCGTAAGCATCGGCGGCGCCGGCGAGCGCCTGGTGAATGCCATACGCTTCTTCGCGCCGTCCATACGCCTGACTCGCGACATCGATGACCGCGACGATCGCGCGCTTCTCGTCGTGCGCCTTGTCGGCCGCGATGACTTCGCGCACCGCCCGCGCGAGTTCCCACGCCTCGACAAGCCCGACCTCGCCGCTGCGTGCGCGCGGAAACGGGTTGTCCGGGTCGGGCACCACGGCGATGTAGCGCGCGCGATGCTCGCCCAGCCGCGCATCGGCGACACGCACGGACGGCGGATAGCCGGGCTGCAACGGCGCGCTGTACGTGAGCGCGTCGAGCCAGACCGCGCCGCGCTTCGAAAGCTCTTGTGTGCTCATGACTGAAACCCCTTGCCATAGATGGCGGCTGCCTGTTCGGGCGTGGCCTGCACGCCCGGATCGACCTCGGACAACCGCGCGAGGAATCCCGCGACGCGTTCGCTGCGGCATGCGTCGGGCCGCCCCGCGCGAAACAGGTCGATGACGGCCGCGCGAATCGCATCGGCGTCGTCGGCGACGTAGTCATCGACAAGGCCCGTGCGATGCCGTTGCTCGCAACCGGTGAAGCTCCAGATCATCGGACGGTCGCGCGAATCGAATTCGGCGATGCCCGCTTCCTGTTCGATGACCGCCGGGCCGTTGAGGCCGAGGCGCGCTTCGCGCGTGCCGATCAGATAGCTGCACAGGCCCGCCGCGATCGACATGCCGCCATAGCAGCCGATCGGTCCGGCCGTGATGCCGATCACCGGCTGATACCGCCGCAAGTCGACGATGCCTGCGTGAATCTCCGCGATCGCCGCGAGCCCGAGATTGGCTTCCTGCAGGCGCACGCCGCCCGTTTCGAAGAGGATCACCGCGCGCGTCGGAATGCCGTTGCGGTTGTCCTCGGCCGCGAGTTCGAGACTGCCTGCGATCTTCGCCGCCGACACCTCGCCCATGCTGCCGCCCTGGAATCCGCCGTCGATGCCGAGCACGACGGCGGGCTGCCCGTCGATGCTGCCCTTCGCGACCACCATGCCGTCGTCGGCCTGCGTGACGATGCCCTGGCGCATGAGCCACGGCGACGTGACGCGCTGGAACGGATCGAGCAGTTCGCTGAACGTGCCTTGGTCGAGGAGCCTTTTCGCGCGGCTGCGCGCATCGAGCTCGATGAAGCTCTGGCGTTCGAGCAGTTGCTGTGTATCCATGATCTTCACGCTCCGCCGGTTGATTGCAGTTGTTCGAAGACTTGCCCGATGCGCATCTGCACGACGCCCGGCGTCGCGCCCGAATCGTTGATTTCGAGTTTCGCGGCGGGCAGCGAGCCGTCGCCGAAAATGCGTTCGAGCACGGCCTGCCAGAGTCGGCCTTTTCCGTCGACGGAAGTCGTGATGTTCACGACGGTGCGATTCGCCGCGTTCGCTTCGAGCAGCACTTCGAGGTCGCCCGAAGCGACGACGCCCACGAGCGCGCGGCCTTGCGCGGGCTGCCCCGCCGGGAATTCGAGGACGATGGTTTCCATGTGTGTTCCTATGCGTTCGACGGCCGATCGGCTTCGCCCTGAAGCCGGTCGAGAAAGAGGGCTGCGGCGAGCAGATCGGCGGCGCCGCCGGGCGATACGTGCAGTTCGACGAGACGCCGGTCGAGCGTCTTCAGTTCGCGTCGCCCCGCGAGCGCGGCGGCGCCGCCTCGTTCGAGCACGCAGCGTGCGCCGTGCTGCATCTCGGCGAGCGCGTCGCGTCCGCCGCGCGCGAGCACGCAGGTGTCGTCGAGCGTCGCCATCACGGCGAGCAACGCGTTGAGGCGCGCAGCCGTTTCGCTGTCGCCACGCGCGCGCGAGCGCATGAGTTCCGGCAGCGCGATATCCACGACATGCGGAAAGCCTGCCTGCGCCTGTCCGCGCGCGCCGCCGACGTGGTAGTCGATGCACGCCTGCTCGCCCTTGTTGCCGGTGATCGCCGGGGCGTGGCGATCCTGCACGCGAGCGATGGAGCCGGCACGCGACGCGACGGCTCGCGGATCGAGTTCCGAAGGTTCGCGCGCCGCCGCGGTCACGAGCAGCCCGAGCGCCCAGATCGCGCCGCGATGTGTGTTCACGCCGCCGGTCGCGTCGAGCATGCGCGCTTCGCCGTCGCGTCCGATTGCGCCGATGCGCTCACGCAGCGCACGCATCGGTTCGATGTCGATGCCGGCGCGCGCCAGCTCGACGAACGTCGGCTGCAATGCAAGCGCCGATACGCACATCAGGCTCCAGTCGAGATCGCGATGCGCGCCACGGCTGCGGATATCGACGAGACCGGGTTTCGGCGCAAGCGTGACTTCATCGATCAGCGCTTGCACTACATGCGCGCCGAAACGCTCGGCCAGATCCGGCGCGCGGCGCAGCGGCCACGCCGCGTTCATTGCGAGGTTCTCGCGCATTACCAGCTCCGAAAGCGTGCGGGCGGTTCGTACAGCCCGTCCGACCAGTCGACGATATCGGCCATGCTTTTTGCGGCGAGCAGCGACCGGCTCGCCTCGCTGCGATGGACGCCGAGGTCCTCGGGCAGCGCGACGAAGCCGTCGCGGCGCAGCGCGGCGAGCTTGCCTGCGTCGCTCTTGAGGCCGACAGGCGTGACGCCCGCGACGGCCGCGATCATCTCCTTGCGATGTTCGAGCGAGCGCGCCTTGTAGAGATACGCGATGCCTTCCTCGGTCAGCACGTGCGTGACGTCGTCGCCATAGATCATGACCGGTGCGAGCGGCATGCCGGACTCGCGGCCGACCTCGACGGCATCGATCGATTCAACGATGGTCGGCTGGCCGCCCGCCTGGAACGTCTCGACCATTTGCACGACGAGCTTGCGGCCGCGTTCGAGCGGGCTGTCCGTTTGCAGCAGATCGAGCCATGCGGGCGTGGCGTGGCGCCGGCCGTGCGGATCGTGGCCCATGTTCGGCGCGCCGCCGAAGCCGGTGAGCCGCCCGTGCGTGACCGTCGATGAATTGCCTGCGCCATCCATCTGCAACGTCGAGCCGATGAACATGTCCACCGCGTATTGCCCGGCGAGCTGGCACATCGTGCGATTGGAGCGCATGGAGCCGTCGCGGCCGGTAAAGAAGATGTCGGGCCGTTGCGCGACATACGCTTCCATCCCGAGCTCGCCGCCGAAGCAATGCACGCTCTCCACCCAGCCGGTTTCGATCGCCGGGATCAGCGTCGGATGCGGATTGAGCGTCCAGTGGCGGCAGATCTTGCCCTTGAGGCCGAGCCTTTCGCCGTAGGTCGGCAGGATCAGTTCGATGGCGGCGGTGTTGAAGCCGATGCCGTGATTGAGCGACTGCACCTGATGCCGCTCGTAGATGCCGCGAATGGCCATCATCGCCATCAGCACCTGGATCGGCGTGATGAGACGTGGATCGCGCGTGAAGAGCGGCTCGATGAAGAAGGGCTTGTCGGCCTGCACGACGAAATCGATCCACGAGCCGGGGATATCGACGCGCGGCAGGTCTTTAGGATCGTTGACGATCTCGTTGACTTGCGCGATCACGATGCCGTCGCGAAACGCGGCGGCTTCGACGAGCGAGGGCGTGTCCTCGGTGCTCGGACCGGTATAGAGATTGCCCGCGCGATCCGCCTTGTAGCCCGCGCACAGCACGACGTTCGGCGTCAGGTCAACATAGAGCCGCGCATACAGCTCGATGTAGGTATGAATCGCGCCGATCTCCAGGATGCCGTCCTGAAGGAACTGCGAGATGCGCAGGCTTTGCGCGCCGGCATACGCGAAGTCGAGCTTTCTTGCGATGCCGCGCTCGAAGAGATCGAGATGTTCGGCGCGGCTCACGCTCGGAATGATGAGATGCAGGTCGTGGACGACTTCCGGATCGACCTTCGCAAGCGAACGCGACAGAAAATCCGCCTGCTTCTGGTTGTTTCCCTCGACGACCACGCGGTCGCCGGGTGCGACGAGCGCTTGCAGGACATCGACGATGCGTTCGGTGGGCAGCACCATGCCATCCGCTATCGATGCAACCCGCGCAAGCCGACGATGTTTCTCCGCGCGGCGCGTGGCCCAGCGGGACTGGCTCTGACTTTGACTGGACATGTGGACTCTCGCTCAAGACTTGAGGCGAGTCTAGGGAGCGGGAGAGGCGCGTTCAATCAGCTTCGGAATGCGTTCGTTATCGTCAGGGTAACGATCGGTCGGGGTGCATCGTGTGTGCCGCGCGGGGCGGGGCTGTGGGGCTGAAATCCGATGATGAGGGTTTTCCCTCGCGGCGGCTTGGCCGAAGTGCACGGGCGGACATTTCCGGCCGAACGGCCGTTTCGCCGCCCGTGCATCGACAACGCGCCCGTCGTTCAGGCGTGATGCAACTTGCGCCTGGGCTGATGCGTTCGTTGCCGCGTTTCCCAACCTTCCGCGAGACCCACATCCGCGTGCGAAGGTTCGAGCATGGGACCGCCTTTCACCAGATCGGCGGCACGTTCGGCCAGCATGATCGTGGGCGCGTTCAGGTTGCCGTTCGGCTCGGTCGGAAAAACGGACGAGTCGATCACGCGCAGCCCGTCCATTCCCCGCACCCGCAGTTCCGAATCCACCACGGCCATCGCGTCTTCGCCCATGCGGCATGATCCGCAAGGATGCATCGTGCTTTCCAGGTTCGCGCGGACAAAGGCGTCGATCTCGTCGTCGGTCTGGACGCCGGGGCCGGGCGCAAGCTCGACATCGCGAAACGGATCCATCGCCGGTTGCGTGATGATCTCGCGCGTTAGGCGCACGCATCGCCGGAATCCTTCCCGATCTTCCTCGCGTTCGAGATAGTTGAAGCGGATCTCGGGATGCGCATAGGGATCGGCTTCGTTCAGGCGCACGTAACCCCGGCTCTTCGGCTTGTTGGGGCCGGTGAGCACCATGAAGCCGTGTCCCTTGAGTGGCTTGTCGCCGTCATAGCGCATGGCGGCGGGCAGGAAGTGGAACTGGATGTCCGGCCAGCGCAGGCCCGCTTCCGAGCGGATGAAGCCGCCGGCTTCGAAGTGATTGCTGGCCCCGAGCCCATCCTTGAACAGCAGCCAGCGCAGCCCGATCATGAACTTGCTGAACGGGTCCATCCTGCTGTTGAGCGTGACCGGCTGCTTGCATGCGTACTGGATATAAATCTCGGCGTGATCCTGAAGGTTCTCTCCGACGCCCGGCAGATCGTGCCGGACCTCCACGCCCGCGCGCCGCAGCACCTCCGCCGGCCCGATGCCCGAGCGCTGAAGCAGATGAGGCGAACCGATCGGCCCCGAAGAAATAAGCACTTCCGCGCGGCAGCGCGCGGTATGCGTCACGCCGCCCTGATCGTAGACGACGCCCACCGCGCGCTTGCCTTCGATCAGCACGCGACGTGTCATCGCGTGGGTCACGACATGCAGGTTGGGCCGCGTCATCGCCGGGCGCAGATAGGCATTCGCGGTGGACCAGCGCACGCCGTCCTTGACCGTCATGTGCATCGCGCCGAAGCCTTCCTGCATGTAGCCGTTGCAGTCGTCGGTCTTGATGTAGCCCGCCTGCGCGCCGGCCTCGACCCATGCGCCGTACAGCGGATTGCGCATGTTGTTGCCGTTGTTCGTCGACAATGGCCCGCTCTCGCCACGATACTGATCGCCGCCGAACTTGTAGCTCTCGGCGCGCCGGAAATACGGCAGGCAGTTCGCGTATTCCCAGCCTCGCGCACCGAGCGATTCCCATTCGTCGAAATCGCAGGCATGGCCGCGAATGTAGACGAGACCATTGATCGACGACGACCCGCCCAGCACCTTGCCGCGCGGACAATGCAACTGGCGTCCTTCGAGATGGGGTTCCGGCGCGGTCTGATACTTCCAGTTGTACTTCTTCGTGTTCATCGGCATCGAAAACGCGCTCGGCATCTGGATGATGATGCTGCGATCGCTGCCGCCATACTCCAGCACCAGCACGCGCACATTCGGGTCTTCGGTGAGGCGGTTGGCCAGCACGCATCCGGCCGAACCCGCCCCGACGATGATGTAATCGTATTGATCGGTTGACATGTCTTTTCCTTGAGTGACGGCTCGGCCTAGAAGCGCTTGTCGCCGGTCGTGTACTGGGGCTGGGTGTTTTCGATGTGAGCGATGACCGCTTCTTCCTTTCTCATGTCGAGCGAGCGTGCGAGCAGGAAGTACGCGATCGCCGACACCAAGAGGCCGACCAGCCATGCCAGATCGACACTGCCGATCGCCCGTGCAAGCGGACCGACATAGACTTCGTCCTGTCCATCGAAGATGCAGAAGAAGGGGATCATCGCCGCGAAGCCGATGACATACGAGATCAGTCCACGCGCGCCCCACGCGCCATACACGCTGCCGTGCGGCATGAAAAAATGCGGGATCGCATAGCGGCCCTTGCGGACGAAGAAGTAGTCGGTGAGGTTGACCGCCGTCCACGGCACGAGGAAGTACAGCATCACAACGAGATAGATGTTCAGCACCGACAATCCCTTGCCCGACGTGTAGATGCTCAACGCCACGCCGAGCTGCAGGCACACGACGAACAGCACCGCGACGATGCGCGTTCTGGCCGTCGGCCGGATCTTCCTGAACGAATCCACGCCGGTGATGGCCGTGAGCTTCGCGCTGTAGATGTTCATCGCGATGACGGGCAGGAACGCGAGTATCGTGACCGCGACGACCACGCTGCCGAGCCCCGGTGCAAGATCGCTGCCGACCTGATTCAGCGCGACGAGCACATCGCTCGCGTGCAGGTGATCGGCGAGCCAGCCACCGACGGCGATCATCCACGCACCCGACAGCGACGCGCCCAGGAAAACCGCCGCGATCAGCCTGCCGCCCGGCGTGTTCTTCGGCAGATAGCGCGAGTAGTCGGACACATAGGGCGCATAGGCGATGTTATAGCTCGCGGCCGCCGCGAACTGGGCGATGAAGCCTGTCCAGTTGAAGCCGAGCGGCGCCGGCGGATTCGCGCCTGCCGCCGCTGCCGGCAGCGGGATGTCATGGACCCAGTGCATCAGCACCGCAAAGGTGACGAGCCCATACAGCGGAAGCGACAGATACAGCGCCCATTTGAAGCTGCGATGCATCCAGTCGTGGCCGAGCACGGCGAGGATCGACGCCGGCACGGTGACCGCGAGCGCTACCCTGAACGGGTCCCAGCCGAACAGCGTCTTCAGGCCTTGCATCATCAACACGAGATTGACGATGTTGAAGCCCGCGAAGACGAACAGCGTCGCGAACAGCACGAGAATCACGCCGCGATAGCCGAACTGCGCGCGCGACTGGATCATCTGCGGCAAGCCGAGATGCGGGCCTTGCGAGCCATGAAACGCCATGAACAGCGTGCCGAACATGATGCCGAGCGTGCCGGCGACCGTCGTCCACCACGACGTGAGACCGACGCTCGGCCCGACGAAGCCGATCGTCATCGTAAAGAAGGTGAAGTTGCCGAGGAACCAGAAAGGCCCCTGTCGCGAGAGCCGGTCGGTTCGCTCGTGCTCGGGAATGAAGTCGATCGAATGACCTTCGATCGCGCCGTGCTCGCTCGCCGCCGCGTTCGTGCTCGCCGCGCTTTCGTATGATTTCATCGCGTACCTCGATCAGTAAGCTGATGCCGTAAGAGGGGAGAGACGCTCAGTGCAACGTGATCCAGACGGCCTTCGTCTCCGTCAGATGGTCGAGCTGCTCCATCCCGAGGTCTTTGCCGAAGCCCGATTCCTTGAATCCTCCGAACGGCATCGACGGGTCGATCGTGCTGTGCGCGTTCACGTAGACGCTGCCCGCGCGCAGCCGCGGCACCAGATTGTGAATGCGGTTCACATCGTTCGAATAGATGGCTGCGGCGAGACCATACGGCGAGTCGTTCGCGAGCTGCACGGCATCGTCGATATCATCGAAGGGCGATGTCACGAGCACGGGCCCGAAGATCTCTTCGCGAACGATCTTCATCGAGTTGCGGCAATGCGCGAAGATCGCGGGCTCGACGAAGTAGCCGGCTTCATCGCGCCTGCGTCCGCCGTAGACGAGCTCGGCCCCTTCGCGGCGTCCCGTGTCGATATACGCGCTCACGCGCTCCTTTTGCAGCGCCGACACGAGCGGACCGATGAAGCAATCGGGATCGAGGCCGGGCGCGATCTTCAACGTGCGCGTGTAGTCGACGAGCGCGGCGAGAAAGCGCTCGTGGATCTTGCGCTGGACATACACGCGCGTGCCCGCATCGCACACCTGGCCCGAGTTGAAGAACATGCCGTTAGCGACGGCGCGCGCGGCGGCGTCGACGTCCGCATCGTCGAGCACGAGCACCGGCGACTTGCCGCCGAGCTCCAGCGTCACGCGGCGGATATCGCTCACGGCCGCCTGGCCCACGTTGCGCCCGACGTCCGTCGAGCCGGTGAACGTGAGCTTGTCGATACCGGGATGACGCGCGAGCGCCGCGCCGATCACGTTGCCGCGCCCCGTTACGACGTTGACGACGCCCGCCGGAATGCCGGCTTCCTGCACGAGCTCGGCGAAGCGCAGCGTCGATAGCGAAGTGAGCTCGGCCGGCTTGATGACCGCCGTGCAGCCCACGGCGAGGGCGGCCGCGAGCTTCCACGCCATCGTCTGGAGCGGGAAATTCCACGGCACGATGATGCCGACCACGCCGACCGGCTCCTTGCGCGTATAGGCGACATAGTCGCCCGGCAGCGACGGCTCGACGGTGCGCCCATGCAGCTTCGAGGCCCAGCCGGCGAAGTAGCGGAACGTATCGATGGTGCCCTGCACGTCGACGTCGCGGGCCTGCGCGGCGGACTTGCCCATGTCGATCGATTCGATTTCGGCGAGCTCGGTCGCGTTGGCTTCGATCAGATCGGCGAGCCGATGCAGCAGGCGCTCGCGTTCCAGCGGCTTGAGCTTGCGCCACGGCCCGCCGTCGAACTGCTTGCGCGCCGCCTGAACCGCGCGGTCGAGATCCCCGACTGTTGCGAGCGGAATCTGCGTGATGCAACCCGTGGTCGAAGGCTCGATGACATCGAGCGTCTCTCCTGCGCCGCCCGTCACCCACTCGCCACCGATGAACATCGTCTGCGGCTTGTTCAAAAAGCGCGTGGTGGCTTCCTGAACGCCGAAACGCTCCAGATAATTGCGGACAATGGTATCCAACTTCGTCTCCTGTTTTTCCGGGACTTCGTGATGTCGAGTCCCGTGAATGTCGATGTGAACCGTTCGCCTGCGGGCGCGCCTTCAACGATTCGCTTTGCTGCGCTCGTGAAAGATGAAGCCGATCGAGTTCATCAGCAATTGGGCGGCGAGAATCGGCGTGACGCCGGCGGGGTCGTAGGCGGGCGCGACTTCCACGAGGTCCATTCCTACGATGTTTCCGCGGCTGCGCCGGGCGAGCGCCTGGATGATTTCGAGCACCTCGTAGTACAGGAAACCGCCGTGGCTCGGCGTGCCTGTGCCGGGCGCGATGGATGGATCGAAGCCGTCGATGTCGATGGTTATATAGTAGGCCGCGCCTTCGGGAACCCGCGCGAGCACGCCTTCCGTGCCGAGCTTGCGCACGTCGCGGACAGACAGGATCTCCGACCCGGCACGGCGCGCCGCGTCGTAGTCGTCGCGGTTCGACGACGACACGTTGCGAATGCCGAGCTGCGTCATGCCGACGATATGCGCCATCTCGGAGGCGCGCCGCAGCGGATTGCCGTGCCCGTAGCGCACGCCGTGCCGCTCGTCGACGAAGTCCAGATGCGCATCGAAGTGAATGATGTGAATCGGCCCCTTGCCTTCGAACGCCTTGATCACCGGTGCGTGAATCGAGTGATCGCCGCCCAGCGTGACGGGCATCGCGCCGCACGCCAGGATCTTGCGCACCGCGAGCTCGATGTTCGCGTTGCTGCTCGCCATGTCGGTGTGCACGATGTCGGCATCGCCGACGTCGACCATGCGCACCTGATCGCGGCTCAGATACAGCACGTCGTCTTCGTGATCGTAGGCGCCGGCGTGACCGAACGAAAACAGCGTCGACGCCTCGCGGATGCTGCGCGGCCCGAAGCGTGCGCCGGAGCGCCATTGCGTGCCCATGTCGTTCGGCGCACCGAGGATCGCCACGTCGGCGTCGATGCGGTTCCAGTCGAGGCACACCGGCGATTTCGCGAACGTGCAATGACCGACGAACGGCAGATTGAGCCGTCCGGATTCGTAGTTGTTTTCCTGCATCTGCATCTCCTGTTCTGTCAAGATGGGCCGCAGGTTGAGCCTGCGCGTTGTTTTGAGAGACTATGAACAGGAATGGCGGGCACGAGAATCATGAGTATCGGATGTTCATATCGGAATTTCCGAAGCAACGACGCGTGGAGGCGCGAACCCGATGACCCAGTTGCAGGACGTAGATCTGAAGTTGTTGCGGGTGTTCATGGCCGTGGTGCGATGCGGCGGCTTTTCGGCGGCGCAGGCGAGCCTGAACGTCAGCCAGTCGACGATCAGCGAACAGATGACGACGCTCGAGACCCGTCTCGGCCTGAAGTTATGCGAACGGGGCCGGGGCGGTTTCCGTCTGACCGAGCATGGCATCGCGACCTACGAAGCGGCGCAGCGGCTGCAGATTGCGGTGGAAGCGTTTTGCATGGATACGGATGCGCTGAAGAAGCACATCTCGGGAAGGCTCTATCTCGGGACCATCGACAACACGGTTTCCGACAAGACATCGCCGCTGCCGCATGTGCTGCAGAAGTTCGTCTCGCGCGGGCACGATGTGCATGTGGATGTCTATGTCGGCTCGCCTGCCGAACTCGAGGAACGCGTGCTGGACGGGCGGCTGCATGTAGCCATCGGCCACTTTCCGATTCATGTGCCGGGCCTGAGCTACGCCGAGCTTTATGCGGAACCGGATGGCCTCTATTGCGGGAAGGGGAATCCGCTTTATGCGCGCGCGTTCGATGCGGACGTGTCGTCCGAAACGATCGCCGAGAGCCGGATCGTCGCGCGCGGCTATTTCCAGCAGCATGATCTGCGCATGTTGAGCGCGAGCAAGGCAGCAGCGACTGTCGACAATGTCGAAGCTCAGGCCATCCTGATTCTGTCGGGGGCGTACGTGGGGTTCCTGCCCAATCACTACGCGGCGCGCTGGGTCGAGACCGGTGACATGCGCCGGATCAGCGCAGAGCGGCTGGGCGGACAGTGGCCGTTCTGCGCGATCACGCGGCGGGGTGTTTCCATGCCTTCCATTCTGAAGGCGTTCATGGCCGATCTGCAGGGTTGCCAGGAGGTGTTGAGATCGGCTCCGCCCGGCAACCGATCCCTATAGCCACGCGAAATCACATCAATCCAGCGCGACCGCACCCGCCTGCACACGCGTTCGGGAGGGTGCCGTTTCCTTCAGACTGAGCGCCACGACAAACCCGATCGCGAGCGCAGCCAGTCCGAGATGCATGATGTACTGAATGCCGAAATGCTTTGCGATGTAACCCGCGATCGCCGGGGCGAATCCACCACCGAAAACTTCGCCGATGCCGACCACCAGACCCGAAGCCGTCGACATCAGCTTCGCCGGCACCGACTCCGCGCTCAACGGTCCCACTGTCAGCGTGATCATGCTGAAGACGAACAGAAGCGTGAGCGTGAGGTACGTGAACAGCAAGGTCGGGTTCGCACCGGTCCGCATGAGAAGGAAGAGGAAGACGGCCGCGCCGATCACCGAGAAGATCATGACCGGCTTCCTGCCGAGCTTGTCGGACAGTGCCGGCATCACGAGCGTGCCGAGCGTGCCGCCGAAACCGATCGCGGACAGCACGTAGCCCATCTGCTGCATGCTCAGGTGCAAATAGTCGATCAGGTAACTGGGGAAGAGTGCGCTCAGCACGACGAGACACGTCAGCCAGCACAGCATGCCGACGATGTTCAACGCTATGTTGCGGTAGCGAAAGACATCGGTCCATCTGTGGGTGGCGGCATCGCGCGTCGCCGTGTGCTGTGCAGCGGCCGAAGCCTTCGTATTGCGCAGCACCCTGAACATCAGGTAAGCCACCAGCAAACCCGGAATCGACACCACCGCGAATATCCAGTGCCACGGCAGCACTTTCAGCAACTGCGTGACGAGGATCGGCGCGATGCCCAGACCGAAGAGCGGCAGCGCCATCTGCTGAATGCCGATATTGCGGCCGTGACGCGTCGGCTTCGATGCATCGAGTGTCGCGATGATGCTCGCAGGCGTATAGGCGCCTTCGGCAAAGCCCATCACGGCGCGAATCAGGATCAACGAGCCGACGCCCGTTGCAAGACCGCTCAAGCCCGCCAGCAACGAAAACACGATGATCGCCGGAATGATGACCTTGCGATGGCCGACGCGATCGGAGAGATTGCCCATGAACATCGCCGAGATGCCCCACGCGACGGCGAGCGCACCGGTGATGTGCCCGAGGTCCTGATAGTCGAGATGCAGATCCGTCATCATGACGGGAAAGAGCGGCATGATCATGAACCGGTCGATACCGACCAGTCCGAAGCCGAGCGACAGCAAGGCCACGGCTTTCCACTCATAGGCGATATCCCACCCTGAAACCCTGTTGTGTTCCATGTTTGCGATCTCCAGATCGTAGAGCGATGTCGTCGCACGCGACGAGCGATTGATGTCAGAAAGAAGTCTGCAGGCCGAGGCGGCCGATGACCTGATGCGTGGTGCTCGATTGACCCGCACCGTTGATCCAGGCGTTGTGTCCGCCTTCGACATCGCCGCCGGTCCACTGAAAGACCGCTTCGGCGTACAACGTGGTGCGCTTGGAAAGAAGATATTGAGCGACGCTCGTGACTTGCTGCGCCCTGTTGTGGCTCAACTGCGCGTTGCCCTTCATGTACTGATAGTTCGCGCCGAAGCGGATATCCGGCATGAACGTGTACAAGGCGCCGGCCTGAACCGCCTGCACGACGCCGCCCGTCAGCGTATTGCGCGTGTTGGTATAGAGCGCGTTGAGATACACATCGCCGATGGTCTGACTGAGCCCGCCTCCGAAATTGCGGATGCCGTCGTGGCCGTCGTTCAGCGCCGCGTACCGGGTTTCGTTGTACGCGGCCGCAATACCGAAGCCGCCGATCGCATAGTTCACGCCGAAGCCGATCGTGTTGTTCGCGGAGAACGAGCCGGGCGTGTTGCCGAAGCCGTACAGTGCGCCGAGCCTCAGGCCTGAGAACGTGGCCGAGACGATCTTGACCGAGTTCGACACGCGCGACGTTCCGCCGGTCTGGTCGAAGTCGAACGAGCCGGTCGGATTCTGGGGAATGCCGAGCGCGGCGAACGGCCCCTGGCGCATGTTGTAGAGGCCGCCATACGTGAAGCTGCCGTCCAGTTTCGCAGGCGGAAAGAAGAGGAAGTCGGCCATCAGGTTGTATTGCTGGCCGAACGTGATGCGCCCTACGCCGTCCTTCGACAGACCGACGAAAGCCTGCCGGTTGAAGTCGGCGCCCGGTCCCGGAATCCCCGCGCCGCTGTTCACCGAGAATTGCGACGCAAGCTCGAAGAGGGTCTTGTAGCCGCCGCCGAGATCCTCGATGCCACGGACGCCCCAGATGCTCGGCGTCCAGATCGAGTCGTCGGCCTTGAAGTTATGGCTGCCGTTTTCGTTGCTCACATAGCTCACGCCGACGTCGAGAATACCGAACAGCGTCACGCTGCTTTGCGCTCTGGCTTGCGGAGCGAGCGCGCATGCCGCGACCAGCCCGCATAGTGTCTTCCTCATGTTCTCTTCCTTTTTTGTTTTGAGTCAGAGGACGACCGCTTCCGTGCGCTCGTCGACCGAAAGGCGCGACACGAGATCGCTCAGCAACATCGGCAGGTCTTCTAGCGTTTTCACGCCGCCGAAGATGTAGTAGTCGGGCCTCACGATGATGGCGTTGACGCCGTGCTCATCGAAGAACTGCCTGTACTTGCCGCTGACGTCGAGCAGCACGCGATCCTTGACGGCTTTGTCCGCGTCGCTCGTAATGCCGATCGAACGCCCGCCGATGGCAGCGAGAGCGGCCTTGCCTTGCGCGTCGAGATAGCGGTTCGGGTGCGCGTCGAGCGCAATGACGTGAAAGCCGTTGGGCACTGCTTCGTCGTAACGGGATGCTTCGCCCACGTTCATTACCTTGCCGTGAACGCTCAGCAGTCCGGCCACGCTTTCGCAGGCGAACGCCGGGTCCTTGCAGATCAGGCCATCGGTGAGACCGGGGAAGGGCGGAAGCGCAGGCACGTCGCCGGCGAGATACGCTGCGTCGCGGCGAGCCGCTTCTTCCTTGTCGGAGATGCAGACGACCTGTCCCATCGCGATGGATGCATCGATTACCGCACGCACTTGCGGACGACGCTCGGGCGTGTAGCCTTCCAGCACGCGGTCCGATGCAATGCCCTTGAGGATCAGATCGAAACGCCAGGCGAGATTCCATGCGTCGCGAATGCCCGAGCACATGCCCTGTCCCATGAACGGCGGCATCTGATGGGCAGCGTCGCCCGCGAGCACGACGCGCCCGCTATGCCAGTTTCGTGCGATCAGCGAGCGGAACTTATAGACGGCATGGCGCACGAGCGTCGCGTTCTCCGGGGTGACCCAGGGCGACAGCAGTTCCCACACCTTCTCCGGCTTTTGCAGCTCTTCGATCGATTCGTGCGGCAGACGCATGAACTCCCAGCGACGCAACCCCGGGCCGCCCGGCACCATCGTCGTCGGGCGCTCCGGATTGCACCACTGGCCGATGTCGGGTACGTCGAGCTTCACGCCGTCGTTCGGCTTGAGATCGATCACGAGCCAGTCTTCCTGGAAGCCGAGATCATCGAACTCGATGTTCTGCGACTTGCGCACGAAGCTGTTCGCGCCGTCCGCGCCGACGACATAGCGTGCGCGCACCGTCTGCGTCTCGCCGGTCGGATCCCAGCTTGCGCCGTTCATTACGCCGCGACGCAAAGTCAGTTCGCAACAGTCGGACAACTGACGCAAAGCGGTTGCTTCCCAGCCCTGTTGCACTGAGATGTTCGGAAGCGACTTCGCCTTTTTGTCGAGCAGCGCTTCGAGCGACGGCTGATTGAAGAGATAACCGACCGGTCCATCGCTGATCGATTCCGCCGACCAGTCGATCTCGACGAGCGTCTTCCAGTCCGCGTTGAACCATTGATACTTGGACGACGGTTGCGAGATGCGCTCGACGTCTTCTCCGATGTCCATCGCATGGAATACACGACGGATCTCGTGGTCGTGAAATACGGCGCGCGGAAGCGGATACAGCGAAGGCCAGCGATCGAAGACCGCGACGTTATAGCCGCGTTCTCCAAGCAATATCGAAAGAGATTGCCCGACGGGTCCGTATCCGACGATAGCGACGTCGAGAATGGTTTGATCTGTCATTTCGGTTCACCTGCTGAAAATAGAGCGAGTTGTGCCCTGGCGCCGGATGAACCGGCTGCCATCGAATCGATGCAAAGGGTGTGAAGCGATCAGTCTGCTAAGACGACGCCGGCTTCGGTGTTGTGGATGAAGTCGTCGGGGACCGGCGGACCCCAGAGATAGAGCGAGTCTTCCGGCGCGAAATCGCCGGCGGGCCACGCTTCGCCCGCGGACACGAAGTCGATATCGGCGGAGTACTCGCAGAACGAACCCCACGGGTCCTGCACGTAATGGAAGTAGTTCGAGCCCAGAACGTGCCTGCCGGTACCCCAGCCTTTCGTAAAGCCGGCTGCGGCCATTTGCGACGCGCCCTGACCGACGAGGTTCACGTTATCGACATCCCACGCCGCGTGGTGCCAGCCGCGCGCGCTGCTCTTGGCGAACGCGACGAGATGATGGTCGCTGCCGTGCGGCGCATGCGTGAACGCGATGATGTCGAGCGACTTGTCCGACAGGCGCAGGCCGAGCGCCTTGCCGTAGAAATCGAGCGCGCCGAGGACGTCCGGTGAAAACAGCAGCACATGAGAGAGGCGTCGCGGACGCACGGTCTTCGCTTCCGAGCGCATGTGCGCGCCGCGCTCGTCCGCATGGCTCGATGCGACGACGCACGGTGCCTTGTCGAACGGCGTCGTCTTGGGGCCGATTTTCACCTGGATCAGATTGCCGTCGGGATCGTGGAACCAGAAGCCTTCTTCGGGCGATGCAATCACATCCGCGCCTGTCGCCTTGACTTGTTCGAGGATCGCCGCGAAATCCGCTTCGAAGCAGTTGAAGCTCAAGTACGCCAGCGACTTTCTCGATGCGGAAACGATGCGCGCCCAGCGATGTCCGTCGGCTGCGCGCAACTCGAGTTCGTCGGCGGTCGCTGTCACATCGAGACCGAAGGCGCTGAAGAAACGCTCGGCATCGGCAAGCGAAGGAACGTTGAGCGCAAAGTGATCGATCGAGTGAACACTCGCGCATGCGGATGCTACGGCAGGGTCGCTCATGACCGTGTCTCCATGTTCGATAAGCGCCGGCTCTGCGACCGGCTTCGCGGATAAGGAATTAGCGCGCGGCTTCGTCGGCGATGACATTGCGCAGCGTGCCGATCTTTTCCACCGACACTTCGCAAACGTCGCCCGCTTTCATCAGGAGGCGCGGCGTGCGCGCCCAGCCGATGCCCGAGGGCGTGCCCGTCACGATCACGTCGCCCGGTTCGAGCGTGATGGCCTCGCTGATCACGCTGATGAGCGTCGCGACATCGAAGACCATGTCGTCGGTGCTGGCCGACTGCACCACCTCGCCGTTCATGCGCGTTTCCAGCAGCAGGCCTTTCGCGCCTTCGGGCAGCTCGTCGGCGGTCACGAGATCGGGGCCGAACGCGCCCGTGCCGTCGAAGTTCTTGCCGACGGTCCACTGCGGCGTCTTGAACTGATACTCGCGCACCGAGCCGTCGTTGAAGAGCGCGTAGCCCGCGACGTGCGAGAGCGCGGCTTCCTTCGAGATGTGGCGGCCGCCCGTGGCCAGCACGACCGCGACTTCGCCTTCGTAATCGAGCCCTTCGGAATCGGTCACGGACGGACGAATCATCGGCTGGTCGTGCGCGACGAGACTCGTGTTGACGCGCAGGAACAGCGTCGGGTAGTCGGGTTGCTCGTACTTGCTTTCCTTCGTGTGGTCGGCGTAGTTCAGACCCACGCAAACGATCTTCGGCGGCTTTTGCAACGGCGGAAGGTACTTGAGGCCGGCGGCAGGGATCTTGTCCTCCGTCGCGTTGCTCTTTGCATATTCATCGAGCCGGACGCCGCGTGCGAGCAGCGATTCCAGCGGCTCGTCACCGATGACGCGCACGTAATCGCCTTCGCGCACGCCGAGGGTTGCACGGCCATTCTTTTCGAAACTGACGAACCTCATTTCTGCCTCCTGTGGACCCGGAGACGAAGCGCCTCGGGTTTGCTGAATCTCGTATTGACGAATTTGTCAGTTCCAATTCTATGCAAAATGACAAACGCGTCAATATGAATTCGATCAGGACAAACCCGCACAGTGTGGGCGCTGCTAAAATCAAACCGGATCAACGGGATAGCCAATGGAAGCGACAGAATCGAGCGAAAATCATCGGACGCGCGTGGGAGCGTTGCGACGCGAAAAGACGCGCATTCGTTTGATCGAAAGCGCGCTGGCGGTTTTTGCGGAGAAGGGCGCGGACGCTCCGACCATCGACGATTTCATCGCTGCGGCGGGCGTCGCGCGTGGGACGTTCTACAACTACTTCCGCACGACGGCGGAACTGCTGTCGGCGGTGGCGGGCGAAAGCAGCGACGAAGTGCTCGCCGTCATCGATCCGCTCGTGCGCGCGATCGACGATCCGGCGCAGCGCGTGGTGGTGGGTTCGCGCCTCTACATGAGCATGGCGGCGCGTTATCCGCTGTGGGGCGCGTTCATCACGCGAGTGGGCACGAAACGGGGATCGCGAGGCCGTCTGCTCGACGAGTACCTCATGCGGGATTTGCAGATGGCCCTGGATGCCGGCCGCTTCGACGTCGCGGATGTGGTCGTCGCGCGTGATATCGCGCTCGGCTCGATCATGTACGGCATCGAAACGCTTTTATCCGGCGACGCGCCCGTCGACTACGCCGAGCAATCGATGTACGCGCTCATGCGCGCCTTTGGCATCGGAGCGAAGGAAGCCCGAAAACTCGCCTACGCGCCGATCGCCGATCCTTCAGCGCCACGCGGCGCCATCTTCGAGCGAGTCGATGCATTGGCGGTCGAAGACGGCGGCGCGCGTCGTGACGCGGCTGGTTAAGGCCGGAAGAAGGAACGCCGCGGCGCACGCGTTTGGCTAACTGTCGCGCGCTCCCTCCGCGCGGTCGCTGTAAAGCGGAACGGTCTTCCCGCTGGCGATGCTGTTGCCGACAGCCTGAAGGTCGAGCGAAGGCGCTTTCGCGAGCAGCACGTAAGCGAGCCGGTTCGTGCGCCACGTGACCGTCTTCATGTCCCCGACCTGACCGGAGCGCACCGGCGCGTCGCTCTCGTTTTCCTCGATCACGCACAGCGCGACCGGATCGCCGCGCTCCGGCAGATACACCATCTGGATGAGCGGGCGGTCATGGTAATTCAGGCGCTGCACGCGCTTGAACTTGAGGCCGACCTGACGCAGGTCCGGAACATCGACCGGCATGCCGTCGCGCTGGTGGATATCGGCCAGAACCTGCTCCGTGCTGGCCTTGTCTTCGCGCAGATTGGAAACCGTGTCGCGCCCGTAGAGCACCTGATAATCCGCCACGCTCTGCACCCACGGATCGGCGCCGCGATTCAACGGATTGTAGCCGCCGAGATAACCGGTGAGCACGCCCGAGCAGACCGCACCCGCGACGAAGGCCGCGGCCGCCCACTGCATCGAAAAGCGGCGCGTGCCGCGCGGCGCCTTGCGTTCTTGCGGCGCGCTGACGCTCACCAGTTCCTCGATGCGGCGCGTGAGGCTTTCCGGCACGGGCGGCACCGTTTGCCGGTCGTAGGCGGCGCGATACGGCAGGACCGACGCCTGCAGCGCCGCTGCGCGCGCCGCCAGTTCGTCGGAATGCGCGATCGCCGCTTCGATTTCCGCGCGCTGTTCCGGCGAAAGCTCGCCGTCGACGTACGACATCAGCAGCGAATCATCGACATTCATCATAAGGATTCTCCTTTTCTGGTTGCCGCCGGAGCCTGCACGCTGAATTTCTGACCGATCGTAAGCCGCGCGCGCGACAGCCGGCTCATGATCGTGCCGATCGGCACGTCGAGCACCTCGGCCGCCTCGCGATAGCTCAGGCCTTCGATCGCCACCAGCACCATCACGACCCGCTGCGCTTCGGGCAGCGTCTCCACCGCGTCGATCACCTGGCGATGCAGCAAATCGAGCTCCGGATTACGCGCCGAAGGATCGGCGAACGATTCGATCTCCTCGTCCTGCCAGTCCATGCTGCCGCGGCTGCGAATCGAACGCGCGCGCAATTCGTTCATCCACGTCGAATGCACGATCGAGAACAGCCAGCTCAGCGTCGACGTCCCCGGCTGCAACTGGCTGCGCCGCTCCAGCGCCCGCACGCAGGCGCGCTGCACCAGATCCTCGGCGTCGTGCTGGTTCTGCGTGAGCCGCAGCGCGAACCGCCATAACCGAGGCAACAGCGTCGGCAGGACGGTCGGCAGGTCGTCGTCGTTCATCGGGGCAGCTCCTGTGATGGGCGCGCTCATGATTGACAACACTCCAGAAGCCGATCTATTCCGAAAATTTTTCGATTTTTTTTGCGGAATAAGCGGGCGGGGGCGGCTGTTTTCGGGTCACGGATCGCGCAACGGCGCGCACTCGAACCACCGATTAGGAGACAGATCATGGAGACCCTCCTCGACCGCGCCCGGCAGGCAGGCATGGCGGTCATGCTGGACGCGTGCATCGGACGCGAACGTTTTCATAGCATAGCCGGTTCGACGGCAACCCTCGCACGATTTGCGCAGCTTTGCGAAGCACCGGCGGTGAGTCGTAACACGCTTGAAAGCTGGGCCGCGCTCTGCGAACGCGGCGACGCGACAGCCGTGGCGGCGGCGATCCGCCGCGCGCTCGGCGAATGAATTTTGATTTGAATTCGGGTTGATGCGCGGCGTTTCGAATGCGCCGAAGCATCGTTATGAATTAGGTATCCGAATCAATGCGGTGCGTTTATAGCCCGCAAACCAAGCTTCGCGATCCAATGGCGACGCGAATTTTGCCTGTGCCGCAAGGCGCATTTTTCTCTGGAGACTGACATGGCTGTGGATATGTTTCTCAAGCTGGGCGATATCAAGGGTGAATCTCTGGCGGTGGGTCACACCGAAGAGATCGAGGTGCTGAGCTGGTCCTGGGGCTGCTCGCAGATGGGCACGACGCACACCGGCACGGGCGGCGGCACCGGAACCGCGTCGGTGCAGGACCTCACGATCAGCAAGTACGTCGATAAAAGCTCGCCCACGATCGTGCAGTCGTGCTGCCAGGGCGTGCACATGCCCGAGGCCGTGCTCACGCTGCGCAAGGCGGGCGGCAACGAGCCGGTCGAGTATCTGAAGATCACGCTCAAGGAAGTGCTCATCAGCAGCCATTCGGTGGGCTCGGGCGGCGGCGATCAGATTGCCGAGAGCGTCACGCTCAATTTCGCGCAATTCAACATGGAGTATCAGCCGCAGGACAACACCGGCGCGAAGAAGGGCGGCGTGGTGACGGGCAAGTGGAACATCCCGAAGAACAAGTCGGAATGAACCGCCGGTTCGCACACTAACCCACGCCTCTTACGGACTTCACCATGAATCGCGCAGATATCGCAGCCTGGCTCACCGACCTCTCGCCGGATGTTCCGTGCGGCGAGGACGAAGAGTACAGCGCCGATTTCCGGTCTCTGGAAGAGGCGCTCGCCGGCAAGCCCGACGCCCAGTACGGCGGCACCGTGATCGCCGCCACGCCGCCCGACTGGACGCTCGCCCACTCGCTCTCGATGACCTTGCTCGAACGCACGCGCGATCTGCGCGTGGCGGTGCATTACACGCGTTCGGGCACGGTCCGCGAGGGTTTCATCGGGCTGGCGCGAGGCCTCGCGCTGATCGAAGGGCTGCTCGATCGGCACTGGGGCGGCGTGCATCCGCAGCTCGATGCCAGCGACGACGACGATCCGACCGCGCGGGTCAACGCGCTCTCGGCGCTCGTCGACGACGCGGGGCTCGTGGGCGAGCTGCGCGACGTGCCCTTCGTCGCGCCGCGCGGCCAGCGCGGTTTCGCACTGCGCGAGCTCGATGTGATGGCGGGCGAAGCGCCGCTTTCCGAAGGCGACGAGATGCCGACGCTCGCGGCCATCGATGCGGCGTTCGCGCAGGCAGGCATCGACGCGGCGCGGGCGATGTGCGCGGCGCTCTCGTCGGCGGGGGCGTCGCTCGAAAAGATCGAGAGCACGCTGACCGCTCGCGTCGGGCCGGCGCGCGCGCTCGATTTCGGTCCGCTTTCGCGGCCGCTCGGACGCATCGGGGACTTCGTGGCGGCGCGGGCCGAGGTGCTGGATCCGGATACGGGGGGAAGGGCGATGGAGACCAGCAGCAGTGAAGAGGGCGCGGGCTCCGGTCCGGCGGCGCATCGCGCCGTCGCGGCCGGGCCCGCAGCGCCCCGGCGCATCGCGAGCGCGAAAGATGTGAGCGACGCGCTCGACGCGATCTGCGCGTACTACGCGGAGTGCGAGCCGTCGAGCCCGTTGCCGGTGCTGTTGCAACGCGCGCGCAGGCTCGTCGGCAAGAGTTTCATCGAAATCATCGAAGACGTCGCGCCGGACGGCGCGCATCAATTCAGGCATCTGGGCGGCGTCGTCTGACGGGCCCCGGACACAAGCAAAGGAGAGAAACATCGTGGCAAAGGAAAGCAGTCAGAAATTCATCGCGCGCAATCGCGCGCCGCGTGTGCAGATCGAATACGACGTCGAAATCTACGGCTCGGAGAAGAAGGTCAACCTGCCCTTCGTGATGGGCGTGCTCGCGGATCTGGCGGGACAGCCCGCCGAGCCGCTCGCACCCGCCGCCGAACGGAAGTTCCTCGAGATCGACGTGGACAACTTCGACGAACGTCTCAAGTCGATGAAGCCGCGCGTCGCGGTGCAGGTGCCGAACACGCTGACGGGCGACGGCAACGTCGCGGTCGATCTGACCTTCGAGAGCATGGACGACTTCACGCCCGCCGCGATCGCACGCAAGGTCGAGCCGCTGCGGCAATTGCTGGAAGCGCGCACGCAACTCGCGAACCTCCTGACCTACATGGACGGCAAGACCGGCGCCGAAGCGCTGATCGCCCGGCTGCTCGAAGAGCCCGCGTTGATGAAGGCGCTCGCCACCCAGCCTCGTCAGAACGACGACGCCGACCAACCCATCACCGGAGCATGACGCGATGAACGATCTCAGCATCCAGCAACAGGCAAGCCCCGCCGTATTGGACGCGGCGCCCGAACTCGACGACTTCTCCACGCTGCTGCAAAAGGAGTTCAAGCCGAAGTCCGAGCGCGCCCGCGACGCCGTGGAGAACGCGGTGCGCACGCTCGCCGAGCAGGCATTGCGCGACACCGGCGTGATTTCCGGCGATGTCCTCGCGACCATCGAAGCGCTGATCGCTCAGATCGATCAGACGCTCACCGGGCAGATCAACCTGATCCTGCACAGCGAGCCGTTCAAGAAGGTAGAGAGCGCATGGCGCGGCCTGCACTACCTCGTGAACAACACCGAGACCGACGAGTCGCTCAAGATCCGCGTGCTGAACATCTCCAAGGCGGAACTGCACAAGACGCTGAAGAAATATCGCGGCGTCGCGTGGGATCAAAGCCCGCTCTTCAAGAAGCTCTACGAGGAAGAGTACGGCCAGTTCGGCGGCGAGCCCTACGGCGCGCTGGTCGCTGACTACTACTTCGACCACAGCGGCCCGGATGTGGACCTGCTCACGCAGATCGCGAAGATCGCGGCGGCGGCGCATGCGCCCTTCATCGCGGGCGCGGACCCGGCGGCGCTTCTGATGGAGTCGTGGCAGGAACTCGCCAATCCGCGCGATCTGACCAAGATCTTTCAGACGCCCGAGCACGCCGCGTGGCGCTCGCTGCGCGATTCCGAGGACTCGCGCTACATCGGCCTCGCGATGCCGCGCTTTCTCGCGCGCGCGCCCTACGGCGCGAAGTCCGATCCGGTCGAGGCGTTCGACTTCGAGGAAGACACCGCGGGCGCGAACAGCAGCAAGTACGCGTGGGCGAACGCATCGTATGCGATGGCGGCGAACATCACGCGCTCGTTCAAGACTTCCGGCTGGTGCTCGCGCATTCGCGGCGTCGAGTCGGGCGGCGCGGTCGAGGGTCTGCCGGTGCATGCGTTCCCGACCGACGACGGCGGCGTCGACATGAAGTGCCCGACCGAGATCGCGATCAGCGACCGGCGCGAGGCCGAGCTCGCCAAGAACGGCTTCATGCCGCTCGTGCACAAGAAGAACTCGGACTTCGCGGCATTCATCGGCGCGCAATCGCTGCACAAGCCCGCCGAATACGAAGACCCGGACGCCACCGCCAACGCGAATCTCGCCGCGCGTCTGCCGTATCTGTTCGCGTGCTGCCGCTTCGCGCACTACCTGAAGTGCATCGTGCGCGACAAGCTCGGCTCGTTCAAGGAACGCGACGACATGGAGCGCTGGCTGCAGAACTGGATTCTTCAATACGTCGATGGCGATCCCGCGCATTCCTCCGAAGACACCAAGGCGCGCAAGCCGCTCGCCGACGCGCAGGTCATCGTCGAGGAAGTGGCGGGCAATCCGGGCTACTACACGTCGAAGTTCTTCCTGCGCCCGCACTACCAGCTCGAAGGTCTGACGGTGTCGCTGCGGCTCGTGTCGAAACTGCCGACGGCCAAGGCCGCCTGAGCCGCGTCACGTCCGCCCATTGCCCGCAAAAGGAGCCGCCCATGTCCGAACCTTCCGCCCGCGACCGGCTGCAGCCGTCGTTGCTCGACCGCCTGACCGATTTCGAACCGCACGCGCGTCACGAATCCCGCGAGCGTCGCGTGATCTCGGCGCGTGCGCTGCGCGACAGCGTGCAGCGCGATATCGGCTGGCTTCTCAACGCGAGCGGTCTCGGCGAGCGCTCGCATGCGGAGGACGCGGCGAATCTGCCGCATGTCGCGACGTCGGTGCTCAACTACGGCCTGCCGGATCTCGCGGGCCGCGATGTCGCCGCGCTCGCGGCCGGCGCGCTGGAACGCATCATCCGCGACGCGCTGTGGGCTTTCGAGCCGCGGCTCGCGCGCGAATCGGTGCGCGTGACGGCGATCGACGAAGCGAAGGGCGCAGCAGCACCAAAAAGCACGCGAGGCGGCCACGTGATCCGCTTCGAGATCGAGGCGGACATGTGGTCGCAGCCGTATCCCGAGCGGCTTTTCCTGCGCACGGAACTGGATCTCGAAGCGGGCGAAGTGCGCGTCTGCGATGCATCGGCCGGGGAGCAGCAGACATGAATCCCGCGTTCCTCAGGTACTACAGCCAGGAGCTTCAGCACGTCCGGGAGATGGGCGGCGAATTCGCCGCCGCGTTTCCGAAGATCGCCGGGCGGCTCGCGCTCGATGGCGTCGAATGCGCGGACCCGTATGTCGAGCGGCTGCTGGAAGGCTTCAGCTTTCTCGCCGCGCGCGTGCAGATGAAGCTCGACGCCGAGTTCCCGCGCTTCACGCAGCATCTGCTGGAACTGGCGTATCCGCACTATCTCGCGCCGACGCCGTCGATGACGGTCGTCCAGTTGCAGGCCGATCACGCGAACCCGCAACTCGCGGCGAGCGCCGATGGCATCGTCGTGCCGCGTCATACGGCGCTGCGCGGCATGCTCGACAAGTCCGCGTCGACGCGCTGCGAATATCGCACCGCGCATGCGGTCACGCTGTGGCCCGTCGAGATCGCTCAGGCGAAGTTCTTCACGCATGCGGGCTCGCTGAACGCGTCGGCGCCGGCGCTGCCCGCGGGCGTCAAGGCGGGATTGCGCCTGCGCTTGCGCGCGACCGGCTCGCTCGGCTTCGAACGCCTTTCGCTCGACCGTCTCGCGCTGTATCTGCGCGGCCCGGATGGCCTGCCTGCGAAGCTGCACGAGCGGCTGCTCGCGCATTGCGTCGGCGTCGCGGTGATGCAGCCGGGCAATGGCGCGAGCGCCGCGACCACGCTCGCCGTGCTGCCCCGGACAGCGCTGCAACCGCTCGGTTTCGCCGAAGACGAGGCGCTTTTGCCGGTCGGCCGCCAATCGTTCGACGGCTATCGTCTGCTTCAGGAGTATTTCGCTTTCGCGCCGCGCTTCATGTTCGTCGAACTGGCCGGCTTGCGCGACGCGCTGCGTCATTGCCGCGGGCGGGAAGCGGAGATCGTGATCCTGCTCGATCAGGCGGATGCGTCGCTCGAACGCGGCGTCGATGCTGCGAATTTCGCGCTCGACTGCACGCCCGCCATCAACCTGTTTCGCCGCCGCACCGACCGCGTCGCGCTGTCGGACACGGCGTTCGAATATCACGTCGTGGTCGATCGCACGCGTCCGATGGACTACGAAATCCATCAGCTCGACGAAGTCACCGGCTACGGCGCGGGCGCGGATGCGCAGAAGCAGTATCGGCCGTTCCACTGCGCGAACGATCTCGACATGCCGGGCGAAGGCGGCGCGTTTTATCAACTGCGGCGCGAGCCACGGCGCGCGTCGGCGCGGCAGCAGCAGAACGGCGCGCGCAGCAGCTACCTCGGCAGCGAAGCCTTCATTGCGCTGGTCGATGCTGCGGGCGCGCCCGACAGCGGCGAAGTGCGCCAGCTCGGCATCGGCGCGTGGTGCACGAACCGCGATCTGCCGCTGTCGATGCCGGTCGGCGCGGGCTCGACCGACTTCACGCTCGATGCCGAAGCGCCCGTCACCGCCGTGCGCTGCGTCGCGGGCCCGAGCCGGCCGCTGCCTTCGTTCGCAGAAGGGCCGGCGGCGTGGCGGCTGCTCGATCATCTTTCGCTCAACTACGCGTCGCTCGTCGATACCAACGAGCAGGAAGGCGCCCGCGCGCTGCGCGAGCTGCTCGCGCTCTACTGCCCCGCCGACGATGCCGCCGCGCACCGGCAGGTCGAAGGGCTGCGTTCGGTGTCGTGCGCGCCGGTCGTGCGCCGTTTGCCTTCGCCGGGTCCGATCGTCTACGGGCGCGGCCTCGCGATCACGCTGCACTTCGACGACGCCGCGTTCGAGGGCGCGAGCGCGTTCCTGCTCGGCGCGGTGCTCGCACAGTTCTTCGCGCAATACGTGTCGATCAATTCGTTCACCGAGACCCAGGTCGCGACGCTCGCGCGTGGTCCCGTCATGCAGTGGCCCGCGAGGATCGGACGATGCGCGACGCTCTGACCATCGACGGCATGCTCGCCCGCGACGCCCGCCGCTTCGACTTCTTTCAGGCGCTGCGGCTGATCGAGCAGGCGCATGGGGAGCGTCCGCGCCTCGGCCGCTCGCTGTCCGTGCGCGACGACGCCGTGCGGCTTTCGCAAGACCCGGAACTGATCTTTCATCCGACGACGCTCGGCGACTTCGTGCCGGGCGAGGACGGCAAGCCCGGCCGGCTCGCGGTGAATTTTCTCGGCCTGCTCGGACCGAACGGCCCGCTGCCGACGCACCTCACCGCCTACGTGCGCGAGCGCGCGCGCAACGCGAACGATCCGACGCTCGCGCGCTTTCTCGACGTGTTCCATCACCGGATGCTGTCGCTGTTCTACCGCGCGTGGGCGGATGCGCAGCCGGTCGTGAGCGCCGACCGTCCGCGCGACGATCGCTTCGCGGGCTACGTTGGCAGCCTGTTCGGCCTCGGCGCGCCCGCACTCGCCGATCGCGACGCCGTGCCCGATTCCGCCAAGCGTCACTTCGCGGGCGTGCTCGCCGCGCCGACGCGCCACGCTGGCGGACTGCGGCTGATTCTCGCGCGTTTTTTCGGCGTGAACGTGTCGATCGAGCCGTGGCGCGGCCACTGGATCGCGCTGCCGGAAGACGCGCGCACACGTCTGTCCGGCGCGCGGCTCGGCGTATCGACGGTCGTCGGCACGCGGGTCTGGGACTGCCAGCACAAGTTTCGCATCGTGATCGGACCGCTCGGCTATGTCGATTTCATGCGCTTTCTGCCGGGCGGCGCGAGCCTCGCGAAACTCGCCGACTGGGTCCGCAACTACGTGCGCGATCCGCTCGACTGGGACGTGGCGCTGCATCTGAAGCGCGAGGAAGTGCCGCCGCTGCGTCTGCAAGGCAATTCGACGAAAGGCGCGCGCATCGGCTGGAACACCTGGCTCACGAGCGGCGCGCCGGTCCATGACAACCATCGGGTCGTGATCGCCGGGCAGGCGCAAGCGAACCACAAGCAAGCCCCCACGCAAGGAGACTTCTCATGACTGAAATCAGCCGCATGGCCCTGTTCGGCAAGCTCGATCCGCTTGCCTATCGTGCGATCGAAAACGGCGCGGCGTTCTGCAAGCTGCGCGGCAATCCGTATGTCGAACTGGCGCACTGGGTGCATCAGATTCTGCTCGCGGCGGATTCGGATCTGCGTCGCCTCGTGCGGCATTTCGAGCTGGACGAGGCCGCGCTCGAACGCGATCTGACCGCGGCGCTCGATCGCCTGCCGCGCGGCGCGACCTCCGTTTCCGATATCTCCGCGCAAGTCGATGAAGCCGTCGAGCGCGGCTGGGTCTTCGGCTCGCTGATGTTCAATGCGTCGAAGGTGCGCAGCGGGCATCTCGTGATCGGCATGTTGCGCACGCCGAACCTGCGCAATGCGCTCTACGCGCTGTCGCGCCAGTTCGAGAAGATCAGTTTCGATGCGCTGTCCGCGCGTTTCGACGCGCTGCTCGACGGCTCGCCGGAAGCGCAGGTTGCGCCCGCGGCGGAACCTGCCGCGCCGCTCGCGCAGAACGACGCGCTCGCCCGCTACACCGTCGATTTGACCGCCGAGGCGCGCGAGGGCAAGCTCGATCCGATCGTCGGACGCGACATGGAGATTCGCCAGGTCATCGACATTCTCATGCGGCGGCGGCAGAACAACCCGATCCTGACCGGCGAGGCGGGCGTCGGCAAGACGGCGGTGGTGGAAGGCTTCGCGCAGCGCGTCGTCGCGGGCGACGTGCCGCCCGCGTTGCGCGATGCCGTCGTGCGCACGCTCGATGTCGGTCTGCTGCAGGCGGGCGCGAGCGTGAAGGGCGAGTTCGAGAGCCGGCTGAAGCAGGTGATCGAAGCGGTGCAGGCGTCGGACAAGCCGGTGATTCTTTTCATCGACGAGGCGCACACGCTCGTCGGCGCGGGCGGCGCGGCGGGCACCGGCGACGCCGCCAACCTGCTCAAGCCCGCGCTCGCGCGCGGCACGCTGCGCACGATCGCGGCGACGACCTGGGTCGAATACAAGAAGCACATCGAGAAGGACCCGGCGCTCACGCGGCGGTTTCAGGTGGTCAAGGTGCCGGAGCCGACGGAAGCCGGCGCGATCGCGATGATGCGCGGCCTCGTGCAAAAGATGGAGCGGCATCACGGCGTGCAGGTGCTCGACGAGGCGCTGGAGGCGGCGGTGAAGCTCTCGCATCGCTTCATTCCCGCGCGCCAGTTGCCCGACAAGGCCGTGAGCCTGCTCGACACCGCCTGCGCGCGCGTCGCGGTGAGCCAGCAGGCGCTGCCGCCCGCCATCGACGATGCGAAGCGGCGCATCGAGACGTGGACGACGGAAAGCGAGATCGTCGCGCGCGAGGCGGCGCTCGGCATCGATACGCGCGAACGCGCCGCCGACGTCGCCGCCCGGCTCGAATCCGAACGTGCGCGCCTCGCCGATCTCACCGCGCGCTGGGAGGCGGAGCGTGCGCTCGTCGGGCGCATTCTCGCGGCGCGGCGGTCGATCGAGGCGGGCGGCGAGTCCGTCGCGCTTCCCGACCTGAAAGCGCTGACCGACGAACTCGCCCAGCGCCAGGGCGAAACGCCGCTGATCCTGCCGGGCGTCGATGCGCACGCGGTCGCATCGGTGGTGCAGGACTGGACCGGCATCCCGGTCGGCCGCATGGTGCGCGACGAAGCCGCCAGCGTGCTCGATCTGGCCGCGACGCTGAACCGCCGCATCGTCGGACAGGATCACGCGATGCACATGATCGCGCGCCGCGTTCAGACCGCGCGCGCCGGACTCGACGATCCCTGCAAGCCGGTCGGCGTGTTCATGCTGGCGGGCACCTCGGGCGTCGGCAAGACCGAAACTGCGCTCGCGCTCGCCGAGGCGTTGTATGGCGGCGAGGACAACGTCGTCACCGTGAACATGAGCGAGTACCAGGAAGCGCACACCGTGTCGCTGTTGAAGGGCGCGCCGCCGGGATATGTCGGCTATGGCGAGGGCGGCGTGCTCACCGAAGCGGTGCGACGCCGTCCCTATAGCGTCGTGCTGCTCGACGAGTTCGAGAAGGCGCACCCGGACGTGCACAAGCTCTTCTTCCAGGTCTTCGACAAGGGCCGCATGGAAGACGGCGAAGGGCGCGAGATCGATTTCAGCAACACGCTGATCCTGCTCACGACGAATGTCGGCACCGAACTCATCACGGATCTGTGCGGCGGCGGGCGTGAAGCGCCGTCGCCGGAAGAGATCGCGCGCGCGCTGCGCGAGCCGCTGCTCGAAGCTTTTCCGCCGGCGCTGCTCGGACGCGTCGCGGTGATCCCGTACTACCCGCTCGACGAAGCGATGCTCGATGCGGTGATCCGCCTCCAGCTCGCGCGCATCGGGCGGCGTATCGGGGAGCGGCAGCGCGTGAGCTTCGCCTGGGACGACGCGGTGGTCGCGCAGATCGCGCGGCGCTGCACGGAACTCGCGAGCGGCGGCCGCATGATCGACGCGATTCTCACCAACACCGTGCTGCCGCGCGTGAGCACGGAATTCCTGAGCCGTCTCGTCGATGGCCGCAGCGTGGCGAAAGTCGAAGTCGGCGTATGCGACGGCGAGTTCACCTATTCGTTCGATTGAGGAGCCGGTCATGCCACAACAAGTCGTCATGGGCGCGACGCTGCAATGCTCGTTCGGCGTGACGCCGTCCGCGCTCGTCGTGTTGCCCGTCAATCGCGTGCGCTGCGAAGGGTCGATTGCCGCGAACATCATGGATCACGAGCCGCTCGTGAACATCATGCCGTTCGGCATGTGCACCTCGCAGGCGAATCCCGAAGTCGCCGCGGCCACCGCCGCCGCGCTCGGCACGCCGACGCCGATGCCCTGCGTGCCCGCGACCCTCGCGCCCTGGGTGCCCGGCGCGGTCACGGTGCTGCTCGGCAACCAGCCGTCGCTCGACAACGTCTCCAAATGCCTCTGCAACTGGGGCGGCGTGGTGACGATCGTCGATCCGGCGACGTGCGAAACGCAGATTCCCTGAACGACGAGGCCACCGATGATGCTCACCGACAACGATCGCATCGCGCAGGTGACCTGCGCGCTCGGCACGAACGCGCTCGTGCTCTATCGCATGCGCGGACGCGAGGAACTGGGACGCCTCGCGCAATGGGATCTCGAACTGCTCGCCGACCGCTCGAATCTCGACAT
The DNA here is from genome assembly GCF_014384845.1 of Caballeronia sp. EK. NCBI lineage: Bacteria > Pseudomonadati > Pseudomonadota > Betaproteobacteria > Burkholderiales > Burkholderiaceae > Caballeronia > Caballeronia sp. EK. Next base: position 868,805 of record NZ_JACSUE010000001.1, on the reverse strand, counting down.
CGCGAAGATGCTCGGCAGTGACTTCTCGCTGTCGCTGGCGATTCCGTCGGGCGGCACGCGCGAGTACAACGGCATCGTCACGGCGTTCGAGCTGGCGCGGCCCGCGAGCACGCAGCCCAACCGCCCGGCGCTGTATCGCGCGACGGTGCGCCCGCGCCTGTGGCTGCTCACGCGCGCATCGCACTGCCGCTTCTTTCACCGGATGACCGTGCCGGCGATCATCGGCCGCGTGCTCGCGGACTATCACATCGACTTCGAGAACAAGTGCTCGGCGAGCTATCCGAGCCTCGAACATTGCGCGCAGTACCGCGAGACGGATTTCGATTTCGTGAGCCGGCTCGCCGAGCGCGAAGGCATTTACTACTACGTCGAGCATCGGGGCGGGAAGCATCGGCTGATTCTCACGGATTCGTCGCAGGTGCATGGCGCGACGCCGCATTGCAATGCGCTGCCCTTTCGCGCGCAGACCGGCGCGCCGCACGAGCATGAGTGGGTCTATGCATGGTCCACGGGCGGCGAAGTGGCGACGGGCATCGTCGAGATCAACGATTACGACTTCGAGAAGCCGTCGCAATCGGCGCAGCAAGGTCTCGTCGCGCGTGCGCATCGCGTGAAGCGTTTCGATGAGCCCGTCTACGCGATGCAGGAGCACGCGCCGGGCTACACGCGCCACGAAGACGCCGAGCGTCTCGCGCGCGCGCGCGTCGAGGCGCATCAGGCGGGCAATGTCTGCGTGAGTGCACGCACGACCGCGCGCGCCATCTGGCCGGGCGGCATCGTGCATCTGAGCGATCATCCGCTCGCGCAGCACAACGGCGAGTATCTCGTCGTTTCGGCCGAGTATGAAATCAATTCGGATGACTATATTTCCACTTTCGATGCACGCGACCGTCCGCCCGTTTTCGATTGCGCGTTCACGGCGTTGCCGCGCGACGCCGGATTTCGCGCCGCGCGCAGCACGCCGCGCGCGTGCGTCGCGGGGCCGCAGACGGCGGTCGTCGTCGGCCCGAAGGGCGAAGAGATTCATACCGACAAGTATGGCCGCATCAAGGTGCAGTTTCATTGGGAACAGTTGGAACCGGAGGCGTCGCGCGAGTCGCTGCAGCGCTGCTGGGTGCGCGTCGCGCAGCCCTGGGCCGGCAAGGGCTACGGCGCATTCTTCCTGCCGCGCATCGGGCAGGAGGTGCTGGTGCATTTCATCGAAGGCGATCCGGATCAGCCGCTCGTGATCGGCAGCGTCTACAACGCCGCGCAGACGACACCTTACGAACTGCCCGCGAAAATGGCCCGCACCACGCTCAAAAGCAATTCGACGAAAGGCGGCAACGGTTTCAACGAAATGCGCTTTGACGATACGAAGGATGCCGAGCAACTGTTCTTTCACGCCGAGCGAGATCTGGAAACCTGGGTCAAGCACGACGCGCTCACACGCATCGGCCGCGAGCGGCATGTAATCGTCGAGCAGGACGATTACGCGCGCTGCGGCGGAAATCGCAGCGACGAGGTGCAGGGCGCCCAGCGCACGCGGGTCGGCGGCAAATTTTCCCTCGATATCGGCGGCGATACGCATCACAAAAGCGGGGCGAATATTTCGGTGGGGGCGGGTGTTAACGTCGATGTGAAGGGCGGGGCGAACGTCACCATCGAGGCCGGCGTGACGCTCACGCTCAAGGCGGGCGGCAACACCATCGTGCTCGGACCGTCCGGCATCGCGATCAGCGCGGCCGGGCCGGTGTCGATCGACGGCGTGGTCGTGCAGATCAATTGCGGCGGTGCAGGCGGTGGGGCGGGCGCGGCGAACGCGTCGCCCGATGCGCCCGCCGCGCCCCGCCAGGCCGACGACGGCACCAGATGAACGGACAGGAAGGAGACGCCATGTATCTCACGCTCACGGTGGAGAGCTATCAGGGCAGCGCGCCCGATGCGCCGCTCGCGTGCCGCTTCGGCGCGGCGGGCGGCACGATCGGACGCGGCCCCGGCAACGTGCTGATGCTGCCGGATGCGGCGAAGACCGTGTCGCGCGTGCATGCGCGGATCGACTGGAGCGAGGACGGCTGGCGGCTCGCCGATCTCGGCAGCAATCCGAGCCGGGTCAACGGCCGGCCGCTCGCGGGCGGCCAGCCCGCGCCGCTCGCCGATGGCGACGTGCTGGAGATCGGCGGCTACCGGCTCGGCGTGCGCACGATGGCGCGCGCGCCCGCCGCGGCTTTCGACGCGCCGCTCGGCGTGCACGACCGTCGCGGCTTCGATCCGCTGGACGCGGCGAGCGTGCACGAAGCGGGCGCGGCGCAGGCGTTCGCGCACGACCCGCTCGCCTGCGCGGCGGTGCTGGCGGATTCGCCGCTGCCGGGCCCGCGCTTCGATCCGCTCGGCGGTGAAGAGGAAATGCCCCATCGGCTCGACGGCCATGCGGCGTTCGCCGGATCGCAGAGCGATCACGTGCCGCCCGAGCAGGTCGCCTACGTGCCGCCCGTGCACACGACCACGCATGCGCCGGCGGGCGGCATTCCGCACGACTACGATCCGCTCGGCGACATCGCGCTTGCGCCTTGCACGAGCGCCCCGGAGTTGCCGATCCACACGACGGTCGCGGCGAACGACGCCATCGCCGAATCGGCCTACGCGGCGCTGCTCGACGGCATGGGCGTCGATGACGGAGTGCTCGGCACACGCAACGCCGCCGAGGTCGCGCGGCTCGCGGGCGCGATGCTGCGCACGGCGGTGCGAGGCGTGGTGGACGTGCTGCTGTCGCGCTCGGTGATGAAACGCGAAATCAGCCTCGACACGACGATGCTCGTCCAGCGCGACAACAACCCGCTGAAGTTCTTCCCCGACGGCGACGGTGCGCTCGGGCAGATGCTGCGTGGCGCGAGCGCCGGCTATCTGCCCGCGCAGACCGCGCTCGAAAGCGCCTTCGACGATATCCGCCGTCACGAACTCGCGGTCCTCGCGGGCACGCGCGCGGCCATGCAGCATCTGCTCGGCCGCTTCGATCCACAGGCGATAGCCGCTGCCGACACACGGCGCGGCTGGCTCGACTGGCTGCCCGCGTGCCGCAAGGCGCGTCAGTGGGAGCGTCTGGTGGCGCTGCATGCCGAACTGACGCGCGCGAGCGCCGACGACCTCCAGGCGCTGTCCGGCAGCGCTTTCAACGACGCATACGAGCGGCAGGCGAACGGTTTCGCCGATACGAAGCCGCTCGCTCCTTCCATCCTTCATTGAATCCAAGCGCGAGGCGACGATGTCCAGGAACAACAAGGTGATCTGGTCCGAAGGCATGCTGCTTCAGCCGCAGCATCTGCAGCAGCACGACCGCTATGTGCGCGCGCAGATCGACGCGCGCTGCGCCGCCTTGCGGCCCTATGCGTTCGGCTTTTCGGAACTGGAGATCGATGTCGAGCAACTGAAGCTCGGCCGCATCGCGCTGAACGCGTGCGCGGGCGTGCTGCCCGATGGCAGTCCGTTCCGGCTTCCCGCCGACGATGAACTCCCGCTGCCGCTCGCCGTGCCCGAGGACGCGCGCGATCTGACGATCGTGCTCGCGCTGCCCGTCGCGCGTCACGGCGCGCCCGAAGCGGCGTACGCGGCGCAGGCCGGTCACGATGGCTTCGCGCGCCACCGCATCGCGGAAACAGAAGTGCTCGACAGCAACGAGGGCGCGACCGGCGCCGCGCTCGTGCAGGTCGGCAAGCTGCAACTGCGCCTCGCGTTCGAGGAGGACGTGGCGCACGCGCATACGTCGCTCGGGATCGCGCGCATCGTCGAGCGTCGCGCGGACAACAGCATCGTGCTCGATGCCGCCTACGCGCCGCCGTGCCTCGACTATCGCGTGTCGCGCCGGCTGTGCGGATTCGTCGACGAACTCACGGGCCTCATGCACCAGCGCGCCGATGCGCTCGCCGCGCGCCTCGCCCAGCCCGCCGCGACCGGCGCGGCGGAGATCGCCGACTTTCTGCTGCTGCAAGTGCTCAACCGGGCCGAGCCGTTGTTCGCGGGGATTGCGTCGACGACCGGTCTGCATCCGCACGACCTGCATCAGCACGCGTTGCAACTGGCGGGCGAGCTCGCCACCTTCAGCCTGTCCGGCAAGCGTCCGGGCGCGTTCCCGGGTTATCGCCACGAACGGCTCGACGAGACCTTCACGCCGATCGTCAACGCGCTGCGCGCCGCGCTCGCCGCCGTGATGGACCCGCACGCCGTGCCGATCGCGCTGGAAGAACGCAAGTACGGCCTGCGCGTGGCGATCGTGCCGGACCGCGACCTGTTCCGCTCGGCGAGCTTCGTGCTCGCGGTGAAGGCCGATCTCGCGCCCGCCGCGCTGCTCAACGGCTTTCCGCAGCAGGCCAAGCTCGGGCCGGTCGAGCGCATCCGCGATCTCGTCAATCTGCAATTGCCGGGCATCGCGCTGCGTGCGCTGCCGGTTGCACCGCGCCAGTTGCCGTTCCATGCGGGCTTCACGTATTTCGAGCTGGAACGCGGCGGCGATCTGTGGCGGCAGTTCGCGACCTCGGCGGGCGTGGCGCTGCACGTCGCGGGGGATTTTCCCGGCATCGAGTTCGAGTTCTGGGCGATCCGCCCTTGAATCCCCCGCTTCATTCGACGAAGGAACGCATCGTGAATGCACCCGCTTTGCCGCAAGCCGGCTTCGACCCGGACGACACCATTCTGATTCCGCAACCGGGCGGACGCCTGGCGGAGCGCGCGCGCATGGACGAAACACCGCGCGCGCCGGCGCTGCCCGCCGCGAGCGGCCTGAACCCGCTTGTGCGCGCGGCGAATCCGCTGATCGAACTGGCGTTGCCACTGCGTCAACGGGCCGCGATGACCGATATCGAAGCGCTGCGAGGCGAGCTCGTGCGCATGGTGCGCGCCTTCGAGCAGGAGGCCCGCGCAAGCGGCATCGATACCGAAAAGCTCGCGGCTGCGCGCTATTGCCTGTGCACCTGCATCGACGAGGCGATCTCGGGCACGCCGTGGGGCAGCGGCGTCTGGGCGAGCCGCAGCCTGCTCGTGACCTTTCACAACGAGGCGTCGGGCGGCGAGCGCTTCTTTCTGATCCTGCAGCGGCTCGCGCAGGACCCGGCGCGCAACATCGACGTGCTGGAGCTTCTGTACGTGATCCTGTCGCTCGGTTTCGAAGGACGCTATCGCCTGATCGACGGCGGACGCAGCCAGCTCGACTCAATGCGCGAGCGGCTCGAACGCATCATCCGCGACCAGCGCGGCGCGTTCGAGAACGAACTATCGGTGCACTGGCGGCCCGCCGAGCGCGCGCGCCGGCCGCTCGGCCAGCGCATGCCGCCGTGGGTCTGCGCAGCACTCGCGGGCGTCGTGGTGGTGGCGACGCACATCGCGCTCGCGATGAGCCTGAATCGCACGTCCGACCCCGTGTTCGAAGCGCTCGATCGCATTCGCGTGAGCGAGCGGCCCGCCGCGCCCGCGAGCGTGATCGCGCCCGCCGCGATGCCCGCCGCCGCCGCGAATCTCGCCGCCTTCCTCGCGCCCGAGATTCGCGAAGGCCTGGTGTCGGTGCGCGAGGCGGCGGACCGCTCGATCGTCACGATCAACGGCGACAACCTGTTCGCCTCCGGCAGCGCGACGCTCGACCCCGCCTACGACACGCTGATCGGACGCATCGCGCAGGCGCTCGCGGGCGTGCCCGGCAAGGTCGTCGTGACCGGCCATACCGACGATCAGCGGCTCGTGTCGGCGCGCTTCCCGTCGAACTGGCATCTGTCGCAGGCCCGCGCCGAAAGCGTGCGCGCGATGCTCGCGTCGCTCACCGGCGCGAGCGCGCGCTTTTCGGCCGAAGGGCGCGGCGACGCCGAACCGCTCGCGTCGAACGACACGCCCGCAGGTCGCGCAAAAAACCGCCGCGTGGAGATCACGCTGCTCGCGCCCGGCGCGTCGTCGTGACGCGTCCGGGACACAGATCAGCATGGAGACATCGATGAAAAAGATCGCAGGAACGCTCAGGACGCCGCAATGGCTCACGCTCGCGGGCGTGCTCGCGTTGCTCGTCGTCGTGTGGTTCGAAGGGCCGCTGTTCGCGTTCGATGGCCACGCGCCGCTCGAGACGCCGCGCAGCCGCTGGATCGCGATGGCCGCGCTCGTCGCCGTGTGGGGGCTCGTCTGGGGCGCGCGCCTCGTCGCCGCGCGGCTCGTCAATCTGCGCTTCATGAGCGGCGTGGCGGGGCGGGGACAGGCGGCAGCGGCCGGCAGCGCGGAGCTTGCGGTGCTGCGCGAGCGCTTCGAGCAGGCGCTCGCGATCCTGCGGCAGGCGCGCATGAAAGGCGTCAACGGCCGTCAATGGGTCTACCAGTTGCCGTGGTACATGTTCATCGGCGCGCCGGGCACCGGCAAGAGCACGGCGCTCGCGCATTCCGGCCTGCGCTTTCCGCTGCGCGAGACGCTGGGCGAGGACGCGATCGGCGGTGTCGGCGGCACGCGTCACTGCGACTGGTGGTTCACTGACGACGCCGTGCTCGTCGATACGGCCGGCCGCTTCACGACGCAGGACAGCGACGCACAGGCCGACGAATCCGCGTGGACGGGCTTCCTGCAACTGCTGCGCAAGTACCGGCCGCGGCGGCCGCTGAACGGCGTCATCGTCACGCTGTCGGCGGCGGATCTCGTGCGCGAGGACGACGCCGCCCGCGATGCGCACATCCGCACGATCCGCAGCCGTCTCACGGAGCTGAGCGAGCGGCTCGGCGTGCGCTTTCCGGTGTATGTCGTCGTGACGAAGTGCGATCTGCTCGCGGGCTTCACCGAGTTCTTCGACGATCTCGGCGAAGCGGAGCGCAACCAGGTCTGGGGCATCACCTTCGCGCTCGACGAATCGCCGGGGGCGAGCGCGGCGCTCGGCGCATTCCCCGCCGAATTCGATGCGCTCGGCACACGGCTGCAGACGCGCGTGCTGCATCGCATGCAGCGTGAGACGGACGTCGCGCGGCGCGCGCGCATCTATGGCTTCGCGCAGCAGTTCGCGGGGCTGCAGCCGGCGCTCGGCCGCTTTCTCGACGGCGCGTTTCGCGGCACGCGCTTCGAGGCGTCGCCGCTTTTGCGCGGGGTCTATTTCACGAGCGGCACGCAGCACGGCCGGCCGATCGACCGCGCGATCAGCAGCATCGCGCAATCGCTCGGCCTGCGTCGCGACGCCGCGTATAACCGCGATGCGTCGGGGCGCGCGTATTTCATCAACCGGATGCTCAAGGACGTGGTGATCGCGGAAGCCGGGCTCGTGGGCGCGAACGCCCGCTTCGAGCGTTGCAGCGCGTGGCTGCGGCGCGGCGCGCTCGCGCTGGTCGGCGTGACGCTCGCGCTCGCGCTCGGGTGCATGGCCGTGAGCTATCAGCGCAATCGCGCCTATGTCGCGGAGTTCGAGCGCGCGACGCAGCATGTCGGGCAACTGGCGCGCGAGGCGAACGCGGCCGCCGATCCGCTCGCGGTGCTGCCGCTCCTGGACGCGGCGCGCGCGCTGCCCGGCGGTTATGCGGACGCCGGCAAGCCGGTGCCGTGGCTCACGCGGCTCTGGCTCTATCAGGGCGACAAGCTCGGTCAGGAGGCGCGCGTGACGTACCGGCGACTGCTCGATCAGAGCTTGCTGCCGCTCGCGGTCGGCAAACTGACGCAGGAATTGCACGATGGCGCAACGGACAACGGTTCGGCTTCCGAAGCGGATCGATATGAAGCGCTGCGCGCCTATCTGATGCTCGGCGACGCGCGCCATTTCGACGCCGCCGCGCTGCGCGCGCATCTGGTTCCGGCGCTCGCGGGCGACGCGAATCCCGCGCAACGCAGCGCGCTCGACGCGCATCTCGCCGCGCTGTTCGACAAGACGCACTTCGATCCGTCGCTCCCGCTCGACGACGCGCTCATCAAGGCGGCGCGCGCGCGCCTGGCGGAGCTGCCGCTGTCGCAGCGCGTCGGCAACCGGGTGGACGGCGAACTCGCGCAGGGCAACATCGCCGCGTTCAGCGTGAGCGCCGCGGCCGGACCCAATGCGCCGCTGTTGCTGCGGCGCACGAGCGGCGCGCCGCTCACGGCGGGCGTCGCGGGCGCGTACACCCGCGCCGGCTACGCGCAATACACGCGCTTGCGCGATGCCGCGCTCGCCAATGTCGAGAAGGACGCCTGGGTGCTCGGCCACGACGACGTCGCGCTCACGCCCGACGGCATCGCCGCGTTGCGCGCCGCACTCGACGAGCGTTACTTCGACGCGTATATCCACGCATGGGACGCACTGCTCGACGACGTGAGCGCTGCGCCCGTCACCGGTCTCGCCGATGGCGCGCGTGTCGCGAACGAGCTGTCCGCGCCCGACTCGCCGCTCAGGAAGTTCATCGTCGCGGCGGCGCGCGAGACGACGCTCGGCGCGAATTCGCCGACGCGCGTCGATGACCACTTCCAGTCGCTGCATCAGCTCGCGGGCAAGCCGGGCGACGCCACGGCGCTCGATCGCGCGCTCGCGCCGCTCAAGGACGCCGCCGTCTATCTCGATGCCGCCGACGCCGCGCGCAGAATGGGCCAGCCCGCGCCCGCCGGCGATGCGCTCGGCAAGCTGCGGCTCGCGAGCCAGACGAGCCCGGCGCCGCTCACGCCAGTCGCCGCATCGATCGCCACGGCGGGCACGGCGCTTCTCGAAGGCGGCGAGCGCGCCCGGCTGGATGCGCAGTGGAACGCGAACGCCGGCCCGCTGTGCCGCCGTGCGCTCGATGGCCGCTATCCTTTCGTGCGCGCCTCGACCCGCGACGTCGCCGCCGACGATTTCGGCAAGCTGTTTGCGCCGGGCGGCCTCATCGACGATTTCTTCCAGAAGAACCTTGCCGCGCTGGTCGATACGAGCGGGCCGGTCTGGCAATGGCGCGCCGGCACGCCGCCGGCGGGCATGCCGCGCGACGCCCTCGCGCAATTCCAGCGCGCAGCGCAGATCCGCGATGCGTTCTTCCACGACGGCAGCCGCGACATGTCGATCCGCTTTCGCGTGAAGGCGCTTGCGTTCGATCTGGCGCTGACGCAACTCAATCTCGACATCGACGGGCAGCAGCTTGCGCTCAGACAGGACGGCCTTCAGTCGATGCTGCTGCAGTGGCCGAGCGGCAAGAACACGGGCCGCGCGAGCGCGCAGTTCGATCCGGCTTCGGCGACGCAAGCCGCGCCGCTCGACGCGAGCGGTCCGTGGGCGCTCCTGCATCTCATCGACGCGGGCAGGCTCGACGCCACCGCTCAACCCGATCGCTACAAGCTCACGCTCGATTCCGCCGGACGCAAGGCCGTGCTGGAGCTGGACGCGACGAGCGTCGTCAATCCTTTCCGGCGCGCGCCGCTCGAACAGTTTCGCTGTCCGGAGCATCTGTGATGGCATCGCCGGGTGTCGCCGGATGCTTCGGCAAGCTGCGCGGCAACGGCGACTTCGTGACGCGGCGTCTGCCGCAAAGTTTTGTCGGTCCCTGGGACGCGATGTTGCAGGCGGGCCTGCTCGCGGGCCGCGCGGCGCGCGGGCGTGCGTGGCTCAATTCGTATCTGACCGCCCCGCTGTGGTGCTTCGCGCTCGGCGGCGGCGTGCTGGGTGCGGATGGCTGGGCAGGCGTGCTGATGCCGAGCGTCGACAGCGCGGGCCGGCACTTTCCGTTGACCATCGCCGCGCCCGTCGAACCGGGCGCGTGGTCTATCTGGCGTCCGTATGCGCAGGCGTGGTTTGCGCGTTGCGGCGCGCTCGCGCTCGCGACGCTCGACAAGGGCGCAAGTCTCGCGGATTTCGATGCCGGGTTGCTGGCGCTATCGCCTGAATACGACGCACACGACGCTTCGACGCCGTTGCATGCAGGGGCCTGGGGAACGAGCGTCTGGTGGCACGCGCAAACCGCGCGCACGAGCGCAGGTCTGCCCGATGCCGCGTTCGTCGCGGCACTCTTCGATGACCGGGTTGGTTAGCCGCCGTCGAAGCAGGCAATGACCGCCGTGACGTTGTCCTTGCCGCCCGCATCGAGCGCGAGCGCGACCAGTTGCTCGCAGGCGTCGTCGATGGCTTGCGGCGTCATCGTTGCGAGGACCGTTTCGATCTCGCCATGCGGCACCTCGCCGTGCAGCCCGTCGCTGCACAGCAGATAGCGGTCGCCGGGCAGCCACGCGTGCGCTTCGACGACGGGCGCGATCGACGGCAGCGGCCCCAGCGCCTGCAGCAGCACGTTGCGCGGCGGCAAATGTTCGATGACGCCGTGCTCCAGCGCCTGCTGATAGAGCGTCTGGTCGCGCGACAGTTGCGTGAGGGCGCCGTCGCGATAGCGATAGAGGCGGCTGTCGCCGATGTGCAGCGAGATCAGCCGCGCCGAGCCGGACGGCTGCCAGATGCCGGTCAGCGTGGTGCCCATCGAGCGGTGCGCGAGACCTTCGCGCAGGTTCATCGCGTGAAGCGTCGCGTTGGCGTGGTCGAGCGCGTCGGCGGCGGCGCGCATCGCGCATGCCGAGGCATCGTGCACGGTGGCGTCGGGATCGTCGGTGTGCGCGGTGCCGGCGTGAGCGCGACAGGTCGTATCGGCGGCGAGCCGCGTGGCGATGCAGTCGAGCGCGGTCGCGCTGGCGCGCGCGCCGAACGCATGGCCGCCCATGCCGTCCGCGACCGCGACGAGGTTCAGCGCCGGATCGATCAGAAAGCCATCCTGGTTCTCGCGGCGCACGCGGCCGGGGTCGGTAAGGCCGGACGCCGTGCATGCGGCAAGGCGGACCGGCGCGCGGCGGATGAGCGTGTCGGGATTCATCGGTCGTGCTCCTTCGGATGCGTGTCGTGGTGAATGGGCGCTACAGCCCGGCGTCGCGCTGGAACCGCGTGCGGTCGTGTTCATCGGAGATCGCCACCGCGAGCCGTTCGTACAACGCGCGCAGGCTCGTCGCACGAGCGGCCTCGCGTTTCGCGATGATGGTGGCGATCGGCCCGAGATAAACGGCGAGCTTGAGCGCGGCGGAGCGCACCTCTTGCGCATCGAGCGATGAAGAAGGCGATGTCGCCCCTTGCGCCGTGCCCGTCCCCGACCCGTCCGCGAAGGCGGCGACGAACTGCGCGCGGCCGCGATCGGAAGGCACATGCGGCGCGAGCAGCGCGACGAGCGCAGGCAGATCCGGCGCATCCGCGATGCGCGCCGCCGCACGCCGCACCAACAGACGCGCGACCGGACCGATCTGCGCGGCGAGTCGCGCCTCGACCGAGGCGAGCGTGGCGGCGGGCCACATCGTGAGCGATGGCAGCGAATCGCCGCGCAACGAGCCCGTTCCCGATGATGCGAGCGGAGCGGCTGGCGTCATCGGCTGCGCTTCGAGAATCGTGCAGTCATCCGGGGTCGCGGGCCTGTCGTCCGAAACATGCTGAAGCGCCTGCCGCAACGCATCAGCGGTCTGAAAGCGCGCGGCGGGACGACGCGACAGCGCGCGCATCAGCACGTCATCGATTCCGGCCGGCAGCGCCGGGTTGCAGACGGACGGCAAGCGCGGCGTCTCGTGCATGACTTGCCGCATCACTTCCGCCTGCGATGCGCCCGCGAACGGCCGGCATCCGGTGAGCATCTGATAGAGCACGATGGCGGCGGAGAACAGGTCGGAGCGCCCATCGACGGGCTCTCCCGTGAACTGCTCCGGCGACATATAGCAAGGGGTGCCGATCATCGCCCCCGCCAGCGTCAGCGTCGATGATTCAACATGCGCGACGCCGAAGTCCGCGACCTTCAGCCGGCCTTGCTCGCTGACGAGCAGGTTCGCGGGCTTGATGTCGCGATGCACGACGCCGTGCTCGTGCGCGAAGCCGAGCGCGGCGAGCAGTTGTGCGAACCAGTCGAGCGCGGTCGCGAGTGCGAGCGGACGGCCCGCGTCGAGCAAGGGCTTCAGCGCGTGTCCGCTGACGAGTTCCATCGCGATATAGGCGGTGTCATCGGCTTCGCCATAGTCGTACACGCCGACGATGTTCGGATGCGTGAGCCGTCCGGCGGCCTGCGCCTCGCTGCGCAGGCGCGTCATCAGACTCGCGCGCTCGCCGGTTTCGAACAGATCGTGGCGCACCGTCTTCAGCGCGACGTGCCGCTCGATGTGCGGATCGAAGGCGCGATAGACCACGCCCATCGCGCCTGCGCCCAGCACCGCGTCGATGCGGTACTTGCCGAGTTGCGCGATGCGCGGCGGGTCCATCGCGGCGGCTTTCACCTCATGCCTCGATCATCTTGAATGCTTCCACGAGGCTCGTCTTCATGCGCGCGAACGACGCGGCGAGCGAAGCGATCTCGTCGCGGCCGCGCTCGGTGAAGTTCGCGCCGTCGAGTTGTCCGAGGCTGGCCTCGTCGGCGGCGCGCGAGAGGGCGCGGATGCGCCGCGTGACGAGCAGATGCACCGTTACGTTCAGCGCGATCAGCAACAGCACGAACACGGCGAAGAGCGAGCCGAGGAAGGTGCGCAGGACAGCATCGCTGCGCGCGACGGGCAGCGCCATCGGCACCGAGACGAAATCCGCGCCGATGACATCGTGCATCGCCCAGTTGAAGCCGTTGTCGGGACCGTATTTGTCGATGAGCGTTTTCGGCGCGCGCGAGGGCACGCTGTGGCACTCCATGCAGGCGGCGTCGTTGATGCGGTTCGGGCGCGCGATATACAGGTTCTGCCCGGTCGGCGTGTCGCGCAGTCCGACGATTTCCTTGAGCTCGGGCTTGTCGTGCAGATGGCGGATGACGTCCGCTTCCCAGTCCGAGGGACGGTCGCGCGGATTGGTCGGGTTCAGCATCGTCGAGCGATAGGAGTAGCCCGCGAGGCGCTTTTCCAGCGTCATCAGCGTTTCGACTGCCGAGAAGGCCGGCACCGATTGCGGCACGAAGCTGTATTTGAGCTGCGTCTGCAAAAGCGGCGTGACTTGCGTGGCGGTGTAGTTCTGCGCCGCGCTCGCCGCTTCCATGAGGACGCGCGCATTCTGCACCGTCTCGTCGATGGCCGCGCGACGCAGCAACTCGCGCGCGGCGAACCCGGCCGACACGAAGCCGACGACAAAGACAGCGAGAAACACCAGATTGAACTTGACGGCGAGCGACAGTCTCATGACTCCACCTCGGTTGATTGGTTCTGCGCGGGCGAGACCGCGCGCCGGCGCGGCATGGCGGGAGGCGGACACAGCACGCGCCGCCATTCGGGAAGCGTGCGCAGGTTTTGACGCACCTGGGCGCGAAACGGCTCGCCCTGCGCGAGCGGCCGAAAGCGCGCGACGAAGCCGCGCCGGATGGGCAGCGGCGCGCTCAGCCAGTCGGCGATATCGGCATACGTTGCCGGGCGGCCCTGCGCGGGCGCGACGGGCTTCGCCTTCGCGGGCGTCGCCGATGACGCGAGCGGATCGCGGAAAGGCAGCGGCATCGCGGCGATGAACGACGTCGCCGGGCGCGTGCCCACAACGAGCGGCTTGCCGGTCTCGCGTTCGGCGTAGTGCTCGCCGTCGAGTTGCTGATGCGCGTCGGCATGGTCGGGCAGGGCGAGCATCATGCTGCCCGCTTCGATGAAGAGCGAAGTCATGTCGCGGCTGGCATGGAGTACGGCCGAGCCGTCGCGCAGGCTCGCATTGAGCGTGGGTGTATCGATCGACAAGGGATCAAACGCGCCCGCGTGCGGACGTGCGATCTTGATCCAGCCTGAAAGAAGCGCGAGTGCATTGCCGTGCGGCGCGGCATCGATGGCGACGCGCGTGTCGGCGCCGAGCGCGATGATCGTGCCGTCGCCGTCCTCGATTTGCGCGCCGCCGTGCGCATCGGTGGCGAGCAGATCGCCTGGCTGAAGCGCGATGGGCATATCGATGTTGAACGCGGTCGTCGCGCGGATCAGCGTGACGGTTCCTTCGGGCAGCAGCATCGCCTGGCCCGCTTGCGCGTCGTGAAGCGAGCACAAACATGCAAGGGCGACGCTCAAGCGAAGAGTGTGCAGCAGGGTTCGGGCGTTCATCGCGGCGATGCCTCGGAGCGTGAAGGTATTGCGACGAAAACAGCCGTGCGCCGGTTTCTATTCCACATGAATTTCCCCTATATCGATGGAACAAAAGCGGCGCCGGTCATTTCATGCGCGAAGGCGCTAGCCGTTCAGAAAACCGAGCACGGCCTTGCGCACCTTCAGATCCCAGGTCTGCTCTTCCGTGTGGCTCGTGGCGAGCGTGAGCAGACCTTTGATCATCGCGTCGTCGGAATTGAACGCGAAGCCCGCATCGCTCAGATAGTCCGATCCCCATACCTTTAGGCTGTCCACGTACTTGCAGCCAGCCGTGAATTCCGCCTGCGTGACGATGTTCTCGTCATCCTTGAACATCGCGAGGAAGTGCATCTTGTCGCCGCAAATGCCGGAGTTGAGAGCCAGCACCGAGAGCGCCGGAATCGGCACCGCATAGCGCTTGAACCAGCCGTTGAAGGCGATCGGCCGCGTATGCAGCGCGTCGCGTTGCATGCGTGCTTCCCAGTAGCCCTTCGCCTGCTCGCAAAAGCGCTTGATGCGCTTGATCTCCACGATCTTCCAGATGACCTTCGCGAGCGTTTCCATGATGGACACGACCGCATCGATGATGGTCGACGCACCCTGGCTCGCGAACTGCAGCCCGAGGCTCGCGCCGCCCTTCACGAGGTCATAGACGCCGGAACCGATGCTCAGCTTCATCGCGCGCCTGATCGCTTCCACGATGGTTCCGGGATGCCCGGTCAGCAGTTGCACGTCGCGGCCTTGCACCCATTCGCGATACTTGGTGATGCTGCTATCGACGGTATTGGCGATGCCCTTGGCGATATCGAGGCCCGCACCGATGAACGGCGCGAGCGTGGCGAGCAGCTTGCCGCACAGGAAATCGATGAGCTTGCGCAAGAGCGCGGGCATCGTGTCGAGCGCGAAACCGCCGGGATCGTTACGGATGTCCGCGACCTTTTCGCGAATCATGTCCCACAGTTTTCTCGCCCCTTCCTCGACTTTGGCGCGGATGGCCTCGTACAGCCGCTGCGCCGCGCTGCTCAACGCCGGCAACGTGAGCGTGGCGTTGGTGAGCTGATTCGACTTCGTGAGCGTCGGTTCCTTGTGCCTTCTGATCTTCTTCTGCACCTGTTCGAGCGCGAGCGACGCCGATTTCTGCACGACGCTGTTGTCCAGCACCGCGGATGCGCGCGCCGCCGCGACATTGGTGTCCGGCGCGAACCCGAGGCCGACGTTGGTGATATCGAAAGCGCCTTCCAGCAGCACCTGAAACGTATCGTCTTCCAGTTCAAGGTTGCCGAAGAGATACAGCACGCCGAGGCGCGCGTTGATGAGCGCGGGCGTCATGAAGTCCTGCGCGCCTGCCGCGGCGTCCGTGTCGCCGTTGCCGTGCAGTTGCTGATCGAGCAGCGTGAAGTACTTCGAGCCGTTGCGCGACGCGCTTCTCCAGGCATCGTCGGGACCGGCCGAGAGTCGCCAGCGCTCGAACGCCTGCACCAGCGCGTGAAACTGATGAACCGTCCGGTTGCGGTGATACATGAGGATCTGCTGATCCAGATCCTTCAGCGCGGCGCCGCGTACCTGAAGCAGCGCCGAGGTTCCTCTGAGCCATTCATCGTGGGCAACGACGTCGGGCAACTGGGCATAAGCGTAGGGCATGGAGAGGTCTCCTCGAAAACCTGAGGTGGTGATTGACTGTCGGGGAGGCGTCCTAGCACCAGGCGATATCGTTCAGCTTCACGTAGCGGCTTTCGATCAGGCGGCCGCTGCGGCTGCGCAGGTCCACTCGATAGATGCAGCCGAAACTGAAGAAGTTGTGCTCGAGGACAAAGATTTCGCGGTGCATGATGCCTCCTGTCGGGCGCGGTTCGCTGAGCGAATCCTGGCGATCGTGGTCGCCGTGGGATGTCGCGACCGTCGAAAGCAAAACAGCGGGGTGGGAGGATTTGTTCCGCGTGCGAGGGGGACTTTATTTGCGGGCGAGAAAGGAATAAACGCGGCTCTGAAGTGTCACGACGCGCCCTCAACATTCGAAAGCACATTTCACATTGCGGGACTTCCCGGAAATTTGCGCAGTCGTGCTTTTTTGCCGCTTGAAAACGGTTTTTGCATCGCAAAAACTGCCGCGTAACTCATTGAAAAGACAGCGTAATTTATGTCTTATGTCTTATATAAGACTTCACCAAGAGCCGATAAACGGCGGTACTATTAAGTCATGCAGTTCGCTTCGACAAACGTCGCGACACGCCAAACCGTTTAGTTAACCGCGCTTTGCTCTCAGGAGAGTCACATGGCCCAATATCAAGAAGACATCAAGGCAGTTGCTGGTCTGAAAGAAACCAACGGCAGCGCCTGGAACGCCATCAACCCCGAGTACGCCGCTCGGATGCGTGCCCAGAACAAGTTCAAAACGGGCCTGGATATCGCCAAGTACACGGCGAAGATCATGCGTGACGACATGGCCGCCTACGATGCCGATCCGTCCAAGTACACGCAGTCGCTGGGCTGCTGGCACGGTTTCATCGGGCAGCAGAAGATGATCTCCATCAAGAAGCACTTCAACAGCACCGACCGCCGTTACCTTTACCTGTCCGGCTGGATGGTTGCCGCGCTGCGCTCCGAGTTCGGCCCGCTGCCCGATCAGTCGATGCACGAAAAGACTTCCGTCAGCGCGTTGATCCGCGAGCTGTACACCTTCCTGCGTCAGGCCGATGCGCGTGAGCTGGGCGGCCTGTTCCGTCAGCTCGACGCGGCCGAAGGCTCTGCGAAGGCCGCGATCCAGGAAAAGATCGATAACCACGTCACTCACGTCGTGCCGATCATCGCCGACATCGACGCGGGCTTCGGCAACGCGGAAGCAACGTATCTGCTGGCCAAGCAGTTCATCGAAGCGGGCGCATGCTGCATCCAGATCGAGAACCAGGTGTCCGACGAGAAGCAGTGCGGCCACCAGGATGGCAAGGTCACCGTGCCGCACGAGGACTTCCTGGCCAAGATCCGCGCGATCCGCTACGCGTTCCTGGAACTGGGCGTGGACGACGGCATCATCGTGGCGCGTACCGATTCGCTGGGCGCAGGCCTCACCAAGCAGATCGCCGTGACCCATACGCCGGGCGACCTGGGCGACCAATACAACGCGTTCCTGGATTGCGAGGAATTGTCGGCCGACGAACTGGGCAATGGCGACGTCATCATCAAGCGCGACGGCAAGCTGCTGCGTCCCAAGCGCCTGCCGAGCAACCTGTTCCAGTTCCGCGCAGGCTCGGGCGAAGCGCGCTGCGTGCTGGATTGCGTCACCGCGCTGCAGAACGGCGCCGACCTGCTGTGGATCGAAACCGAAAAGCCGCACATCGCGCAGATCAACGGCATGGTGAGCGAGATTCGCAAGGTCATCCCGAACGCGAAGCTGGTGTACAACAACAGCCCGTCGTTCAACTGGACGCTGAATTTCCGCCAGCAGGTGTTCGACGCGATGAAGGAAGCGGGCAAGGATGTCTCGGCATACGACCGTGCCCAGTTGATGAGCGTGGAATACGATCAGACCGAACTGGCGAAGCTCGCCGACGAAAAGATCCGTACCTTCCAGGCCGACGCATCGCGCGAAGCGGGTATCTTCCATCACCTGATTACGCTGCCGACCTATCACACTGCCGCATTGTCGACCGACAATCTCGCCAAGGAATACTTCGGCGATCAGGGCATGCTGGGTTATGTGGCTGGCGTGCAGCGCAAGGAGATCCGTCAGGGCATCGCCTGCGTGAAGCATCAGAACATGTCCGGCTCGGACATCGGCGATGATCACAAGGAGTATTTCAGCGGCGAAGCGGCCCTGAAGGCGGCGGGTAAAGACAACACCATGAACCAGTTCTGATAAACAGCGACACTTCGAGCAGAACGCCAACCCATGCGGGTTGGCGTTTTTTTTAAGTGTTCGGGTGACGCCAACGGATATCGCGGGTCTGTCGGGTAGCAGGCGTCATGTGCGGCTTGTGGCCCTCGTCCATCAAAGACGATTCCACGTTTAATCAATGGCATAGAGCGACACGGCGAATTGGCACGTCCCATGCAATGTTGGTGTCGAGCCAGCGTTGCCTTGCGCGGAATGACGTAGAACGGCATCGGGAGGCTTCGAAACACCGGAGTCAACCCATGCCGCTCGCCCGACTGCTTCTCTGCTTTCTCAGATGCACGTTCGCTGCGGCGGTGCTTTTGTCATTCGTTGCGGGCGCCGCGAGTCTGCCGGCCGCATCGCACAGCTATGAACCCGGAACGCGCGAAGAGGATCCCAGCGCTTCGGCCATGCCTCACGCGCTGAAGACTGGCATCGAGCGCCTGCGCACCGGGACGTGGTGGGAAGCCAACCGGAAGATCCGCCCGGAACTCGCGCAAGTCGGCGACCTGATGTTTCTCTTGCCGCTTGCCGACAAGAAACTCGAGCCATCGTCGGATGCGATCGGCCGCGTGCAGCGTCTGCGCGAAGCGATGCGCAGCCACCAGACGCGCCAGCCTGCCGGATGGAGCCGCCTCGTTGCGCAGGTGCGGGCCGAGCGCGCGAAGGCCGGCGATGCGTCGGCCGCGCTGCTCGCCGATGCGCTCGTCAACGAGGTGCGCTACCGCGACGGAACCGATGGCAGCTACTACGCGCCGGCACGGTTCTTTGCCGAAAGCGGCGTATGCAAGGACTTCGCCGTCGCCAAATATCTGCTGCTGCGCGACGCGGGTTTCGATATCGCGCGACTGCGTCTCGTGTCGCTCGCGCCGCGCTACAACAACACGCCGGACGACTGGCACGTCATTCTCGTCGTGCAGATCGACGGCGCGAGCGAACCGCTCGCACTCGATTCACCGGGCGCGCCGACCGTGAAGCGGTCCGACGATACGGCCAACGGTCCGTCCATGCTGCTCGGTGCGATCCTCGCCGGCCGCAAGCCCGCCGACGCGGTGTTGCGCGCGCCCGCCGGACCGCTTACTACGCCGCTCAGTCTGTCAGGCCAGGCGCGGCGGCCCATCGCGACCGTGTTCAACGAAGAGGGCAGCCGTTCGTTCGAACGTGCCGCGCCGGGCGCGCTGCGACGCGCATCGGCGGTTGGGCGAAGCGCGAGCGCGATGTATGTCGATGAAATGGGCGATCCGTGGAAAGTCGATAGGTCCGGGGTGTTTCCGAAGTGGCGCGTTGCTGTTGAGCAGGTTGAAGCGGTGGAGAAGGCGGAGCAGGCGGCGAGGTTGATACGTGTGGCGGGGCGTTGAGTGAGGCGTCTAGGTGATTTTGTATCGGCTTGAGCGCAGGCTCTTGTCGCGAGCGTGACTCGCGTACGGAGACGGGGGGCGGGCTTATGCAAAGCATCGCATGAGGCGATGCGGTGCTCGGCGACTCCGAGGGCTCGCCCGAAGTGTGCTTCAAGTGTTCTCGGGGCAGACAATCTCCTCCCACTTTGCGCCGTCAAAGCGGAAGATCGCGTCCGTTCCGGTCGTCAGCCACATATATTGATCGTTCGTAAATAGACGGGCGATGCTCTTTGGACCGTTGTCGCCGGTATCGACTCGAACCAGCCTGTCGTCTTGCACGCGATAAAGAACCTGGCTGGTGCTGCAGTAGATCGCTTGCCCGAATCGGCACAGCCCCCAGAAGTTCTCCGTCATCCCTTCGATGGCAAGGGAGAACCATCCGGATTCGGCAGACCCTCTGAAGACCTGGCCGAAACGCCCGACGACAAAAAGCTCTCCACCTCCCAGATTCAGAACGCGATGAAGCGCGACGTTGGTCGGACTGTCCACGGGAGCCCAACTCGTGCCGTCGAAATGCAGAATCGTGCCGCCGCTTCCCACCGCATGAACGTCATCTTCTGCCTGAGCGCACATGCCGAACAATGCCGTGGCGGCGCCGATCTGTTGATTCACATTCGCCCCCGTCCCGGCGCGTGACCATGTCTTGCCATTCCAACGCCAGATTTGATTCTGCGATCCGCAAGCAAAAACGTCGGTGCCGGCCGCCACGGCATAAAACAGAAAACCGGGATCAATGGGAATCTGCGCATCGGTGCGCTTCTCACGGATAAAATTCGCGACGTGACCCGTGCGGGTGATGGCCATTGTATTCAGCTTACCGGCGCGCCGGAACGCCAGTAACATCGTGACTATGCCATCGACATCATCGAGGTAGAACCAGTAGTCAGGGGCCTCGAATGCCATGACGCGTGTGCATTCGGTATCCGTTCCCTCCAGTTCATAGAAGAGCCCGGCCAGAAAAAAATCTTCGCCGTCCCTGGCTGCGCCTACATTGAAGAAGAGTTCTTTGGTCGGGTCGCGGTTCATATGTTCTCCGGTCAACGCAGAAGGTTACGGGCGCGAAACGCCCTTAGCCGTTTTCTTCGGTTTCGGCACATTTTTTCCGCGCCGTCCCGACTTTCGCATGGGCGAGGTCTCACTCGCATTGCATCGCTCTTTGTAGTAGTTGTCCAACTGCTTTTCGACGCACTTGGTGATCTGTTGCGTCTTCTTCGTGTCTTCATCCAGCTCATTGACTGCGACTACCGAGTTGACTGCCCCCTCCCGCGCGTCTGCATAGGTAAAATCCTCTTCATTCAGGTGTGCCTCATACTCATGGGCATCGACTACGGCATGGTATTGGCCATGCTCGTCTTCATACTGATTTACACCGTCCACGCAGATACACGGCGCGCTGCCGTGGGTATAGTTGGAAAAGCGCTTTGAACCGGTCCCGTGATATAGCTGGCGATCCGGAATAGCGTGGTGCGGGGTCTTGCCTCCCTTGCAGCCGTCGCTGTATGGAGTCATCGCGAACTTCGTGTCTACACCGTAACAGTCGCCGCCCTTCTCGAGATCCGCTGCGTCGATATATGGCCATCCCGGCGTATCACCGGGAAACGAACCGTGGTTGTGCGTCGTGAGGTCAAGATTGCGAACGACATTCTCGCCTTCGACCTTGACGTCCATCGACCAGGCGTTGAAGTAGACTTTACCCTTTATCGAACTGGTGACCACGCCCTTCTTCGGCGCGTTGCCGGCTTCGTCTCCAGTGCTCGACTTGAAGAACGACTTGTTCTTCAACATGACTTCCTGCCCCGAAATCTGAATCGTCGTGGAGCCGTCGGAGGTGTCCGACGCGAGGCCGGTGTTAGGGTAGGGGATGGGCACGCCGGGCGGGGTCGCAGGCGTGAGCGGCGGCGTGAAGCAGACGTCCGGAAAGGCGCAAATCGACTTGCCGGCGGCGGCTTTACAGGCGATTTCCATGCCGTTCGCGTACACCTCGTTGCTCATCGGATTTCCCCGAGACTGACCGTCAGCGCCGCACGTTCGCCCGCGTCGGTTCCCATGTGCAAAAGGGCGGTACGTCCTTCGCTGTAGCCCTTGCGGCCTGCCCAATTCGCCAGCGCGAGCATCGTGACTCCGGCGACCGCGCCAACTTCGCCGGTGCACTCGGCAGGGTGCCAAATGTCGAAGCGTTCCTTGCGGACGTGCAGTGTGCGCGATAGTGCGAGCGTTGCTTCCTTGAAGTAGTAGTGCTCACCGGACAGATCGGCGATACGAAAGTCCATGTCCTGCATCGCACGACGCGCATCGCGCAGCGCGGAGTTGATCGCGGTTGTCAGGCCATCCGCTCGCAGCGGTTCGTCCGATCCTATCGGAGCAGGTTCAGTACCGAACCCAATTCCGGTACATATCAAATCGCCTGCTTTCGGCCTGCTGACCAGCAGGGCGCCCGCCCCTTCACCGGGCAGGAATCCATTGGAGTTGCGACGACCCAGCAAGCGGTCCGCGGCTTCATAGTGTCTGAGTGTTGGCCAGCACAGGTAGCTGTCCGTTGCGGCGATCAACACATATGGCAGGCGATGGTCATACAGCAAGCGGCGGGCTCGAGCCAGTGCGTGCGCGATGCCGACCCGTCCATGAGCCACCAGTGCCGATCCTGCGCCGAAGGGCGTACCCAACTCGCGCTGCAGTTCGGCGACCAGACGGGTATCGAGCCCGTCGAGACGGCCGGGCCTGTCCGATTCAGCGACGCACATGAGCAGCGGCACGCGGTCCCATTCGCTTCGTGGCACGGCATCAAGGGCTTCCTCGATCGCCATCGCCGCCATCTTCACGAGCTTGGTCAGCGCGCCGAACGGGCGATCCAGAGCAACCATGTGTCCGACGAGCCAGGAGCCGTGCGCACCGATATAGCGGGTCTCTCCCGGATTGGCCAATTTGGCGCGAATCGCCGCGCACGCGGACGGCATCGTTTGCCCCACCGATGTCACCAGTCCGGCGGCACTCAACGCGATGTTCTCGTCGCTCATTCGCTTACCACCGCAATTGGAAAAAACGACTCGTCACGCCGTTGCCACCACGACATCCCTTTACGGCCGACGAGAACGCGTTCAATCTCGAACATGCTGCGGCGAAGCGGTCGCGTGACGCGCCAGGTCATGGAGAATCGCTTCTGGTCGGGCTCGAAGAGAATGGTGTCGACTGACGCGGTGTAGTCCTCGCGTTCACCGCGTCGCGGGAACACATGCACGGGCGCGACGAACTGAGGAATCGTGAGCCGCGTCACGCCGTCCGGCGTCAGATTCGCAAGCGTCACTTCGGCACGGCCGCTCTCAAGGAAGTTCAGCGGCAGTTGCTGGTCGGCTGGTGCGGACTGGTAATACCGTTCGTCGAAATCGGATGGAAGGAAAGGAAACTGGCGGGATAGCCAATTGTCATCGTAAGTGCCCGCGAAGCACGCGCGAGTCGACCAGCCGCGGCCAAGAGGGCCAAAAGCCATGGGCCGATAGTTGCCGGCAGAGTCTCGCACGGGCCGTCCGATTTCCTCGGTATTGGGTAATGGCGAGCCGTCCATCCACTCCTTGCGCGTGTGCTTGTGGAATCCGCGACCAACCGGGTTGGGCATGAATGCCGCATGCTGTGCCGGATCTTCGTGGAGCAGGTCGGTGCCGCCAAACGCGACGTCATACGAGATGGGCTGCTGCAGAAAACAGGCAGGCGGTGTGGTGTGCGCACCGCCCAGGGTGCATTCCCAGTGCCGCGGGCCCGTCACGGCGAACGTCTTGCTCCACGTCCCGATCCGTATTCCAACCTCCACCCGCGAAATCGGGCGACCCAGCGGGGCGTGCGCAGTGCCGAGCAACAGAATGTCGCAATGCAGTTTGCGCGGCGCAAAGTCGACTTCGTACACCGGCGCCGAAAGACCGGCTTCTCCGGTGAACGTGTCGGCCATGACCAGCGGCAACTGCGCGTCAGCCAACGCGAAGTGCCCGGCGGGCTCCTCCGGATGCGGGAAGCGGAAGGTGCCCTTGATCACGATGACCAGAAGTTCGCGCCCACTGGGCTCGAGTCCCATGGTGTAACCGGCGACCATGCGTGTGGCGTTGATGAATTCCATCGCGTTCGTTTTGCGGGAAGATGCACTCGTAGGTAAACGAACGAGACAGCAAAGCTTTTAACCGTGGCTTCCCGAGAAGGCCGGGATGCCGTGGCACATCGAACGCTATATCCCACGGGGGGCGGACCATGCTCTTTGAAAATGCGCGTGCTCGTTCGTTCTCTGCTTGTCTGGCGACGAGCGACCACCGGGAGAGCGTGATGAGCGGACGGGATTTTTTTGAACCGGCGATGCCTGCGATCGATGGTGTGCGCATCGGCGAACTGATCGGCTTCAGCGGAGAAGGCGCGCGTCCGCTCGTCGTGTATGCCGGGCAGCCCGGCGGCGCGGCGCTGGTTGCTCGCACGGTAGCGGACCTGCGCGGCGCGCATATCGGCCGCGAGGTCCTGCTGATGTTCGAGGCAGGCGATCCGATGCGGCCGGTCATCGTCGGCTGCCTGCAGGCCGATCAGGCGTGGCCGCTCGACGAAGCGCCGGCACACGTCGAAGCCGATTCCGACGGGCAGCGCCTCATCGTCACGGCGAAAGAGGAAATCGTCCTGCGCTGCGGACAGGCCAGCATCACGCTCACGAGGGCCGGCAAGGTCCTTATCCGCGGCACGTATGTGTCGAGCCGATCGTCGGGCGTGAACCGCCTGAAAGGCGGCTCGGTACAGATCAATTGAGATGCCGCGAACAATGAGCCGGGCGCCGCCAACACAGTTGGACTGCTTATGAATGAACGCACGGGTTCGGTGCCGGTGATTGTCCGGCAACACATCGAAGACGCCGCGTGCCTTCGCAACACGCGTTCGTACCTCGTGCGCGCGCCGCACGTGAAGCTGAGGCACCTCGCGCGTCTCGACGAGCGCATCGCCGCGCATCTCGACGGTATCGGCGTGGCCGCCCGCGCCGGTATGCAGTCGAGCATGGAGGCGCTCGATCGGCCAGGCAAAGGAGAACTGTTCGTTGCAGCGGTGGGATGCATCGAAGCGCATTCGGACAAAACGCTCCTGCGGCTCATCGCGCTCGCCGAAGCCCTGGCCGATGCGAGGTCCGGCTTGTATTCCGCATTCGGCTGGGTCTGTGCGAGCCACTTGAAGGGCACCATCCGGCTGCTTCTCGATCACGACGACCCCGCCGCGCGACTCGCCGGCCTGATCGCGTGCGCGCAACATCGCGTGGATCCGAAGCGTTTCCTTGACATTACCGTCGCCTGTGCAGACTCGCGACTGCGCGCCCGGGCGCTGCAGTGCGCTGGCGAGCTCGGACGAGTCGATCTGCTCGCGCAGTGCATCGCGCACCTCGATGACGAGGACATGCTATGCCGGTTCCACGCCGCGCAATCCGCCTTGCTGCTTGGCGAGCGCAGAGCATCGCTCGACGTGCTCAGCAAGCTCGCGGTAGCCATCCCCGATGCCGGCGCGCTTGCAGCGAGCGCGTTGCCTTTGTCCGATGTGCGAGTCTTGCTCGAAACGATCGCCGCGAAGTCGTCCGGCAAACGCCTGTTGATTCGCACCATCGCGCGGGCGGGAGATCCGCGTTACGTGCCGTGGCTGATCGACCTGATGTGCGACGATGTGAACGCGCGCCTCGCCGGCGAGAGCTTCAGCTTCATCACGGGTGCAGACCTCGCCTGGCTGGATCTCGAGCGCAGACCGCCCGAGCGCATCCCGGCCGGTCCCAACGACGATCCGAACGATCCCGACACCTCGATGGACGAAGACGACGGCGCGCCTTGGCCCGATGCAGATAAAGTCAAGTCCTGGTGGCAGGTGAACGCGCAACGGTTCCAGAGCGGGAAACGCTATCTGGCGGGCGCGGCGCCTTCGGTACCGCACTGTATCGAAGTGTTGAAGGAGGGCTTCCAACCTCAGCGCATGGCCGCCGCGCGCCATCTGTGCCTGCTGACGCCCGGCACGGTGCTTTTCAACTGCGCTGCACCTTCGTCGCGCCAGCAGAAGTTTCGTTATCCTGAATAATCCGTGTCATGCGCAGACCTGCGGCGGCGTGAGTGATGCCGTTGTCCACGCCGCAATGCATGCCCCTTTGAGCAAACTGACCGCTTCGTGAGTCGCTGGCGGTGAGACGGGGCGCTCGCGCATCACGCCGCTATCGCTATCGCGCGTGGCGGACGGATCTCCGTGTCGGCATCGCAGTGCACCGCATAGAGCAGACCGAGCGGGTTGAGATGATCCTTCATGAATTGCTGCCGCAACTCGAGGAACGCCTCGCCGAGCGGCTGCCCGGAGAGGAATCGCTCGAAGAACCTGTGCGCCCATTCCATCGCGAAGTAGGCCGGCGTGTCGCATTCCGTGCCGATCACGCCGCGCGCGCCCTTGCTCATGAAGTAAGGCACGAAGCCGTCGTAGAAGGTCGGCGACAGTTTCGACGACTGGCATGCATTGATGAACACCAGCGGATTGCCGGGCAGTTGAATTTTGGCGGGCGCCTTGAGGCGCAAGTCCTTCAGCGTGATGGCGGCGTCGCTCAGTTCGAGGCACGAGGCGTCGGGGCCGTTTTCGTCGGTCAGCTTCGCCGAGATCGCGTGACAGTAGAAGTAAAGGATCTGGTCGGGCGTGGCGGCGTTCCTGAGCGCGTCGAGCACGTCCGCGCGATTGACCCGCGTCTTCACGCCGAGCGCCAGGCGCTCCCAGAACGCTTCCTGCTTCCTGACGTAGCCTTCCTCGGGAAAGGCGTCGTCGATCGTCTTGTTGAGATTCACGCTGATCGCAAGCGATGGGTTGTCGCTGACGATGCCGTGATCCCAGACGTTCAACGAGGGCTGCAACGGAATCTGCTCGATGATGTGACGCATGCCGAGGAAATTGCCCCAGTCGGGGACTGCGTCCGTGGCCTCGTCCAGTTCGGCAACGTCGCCGAGATAGAGCACGCCCCACGGGACCGGCAGACGCTCGGCGAGGATCTGAATCTTCAGGCTGCCGGCTTCTTCCGCGCACAGCTTGCGCAAAAATGCGCCCACGGCCAGCGAATCCGCGCCGGCACCCGGACCTTCGAACAGCTCGATGAAGAGATTCGCGCCCGCGATCGCCAATGCGCGCAGCGCCTGGTTCGACTGCGCGCGCGGAATGTCGATGCGCGTCTGGAACACCGGATCGTCGCCCTCGCATTGCTCGACGACGGAGAGCAGCGTCTTGCGCACGGCGTCGATCGCGCTGTCCAGATGCGCGGGAGAGACGGGCAGCCGCGCCCGTGCCGACACCGGTCCCCACACCACGCAGTCGTAACCGTCGCCGCTCGGCGCGATCGACAATCCGATGTCGCGAGGCCTGAGCACCGCAGCCGCCGACAGCGCCCGTCCGCGAGCGTCGACCATCGCGCGCGAGGGCAGCGGCGCGCCGACCACGAAGGCGAGATCCATCTGCTGCACGAAGTTGCCGTCGCGCAGGATCGTTGCCTTGATGCTCGCCGGTCCGTTCGCGAGCGGCGAGACATCGAAGCGCGCCTTCGTGTGGCCCGCTCCCGAGCGCGGCACGCGCATCTGGCCGACGCGGCCGGACACATCGAAGTTGGCGGTGTCGATCTGCACCGTGAGAATCACGTCTTCCTCGCTTTCGCTCGCGACGGCGGCCTCGTCCAGGCGGACCGCGCCGAGCAGGCCGAGCTGCGCCTCGACGTCCACGTCGAAGGCCAGTTGATACCACTTGCCCGCGACGAGCGTGGTCACCTTCCCGGCGCCTTCGAAGGTCGCGTTGATCCAGCGCGTCTTGTCATCGGTGGCGCGTCCCGCGCCGCGCGAGCCGAGCATCTTCTGCATTTGTTTCGACAGCGCCGGCGAGCCGGAGGCTTTCGCACCCCGAGTGGCGCCGGCGCCGAGCATCCCGCCGCGGCGCGGCTTGTCGGGCAGGGCAGGCGCGGTGCTGACGGGCGCGGACGCATCGAGCGTCACGGACCGGGCGTGCCTTGCGATCGCGATGCCGCCGGATACGCCGGACCAGAACGCATGCGCGACCTCGGGATGCGCGATGTCGCTGTGTGCGCCGGACGGGCCATCGCCGTTGCGGATGACGGCGCTCGCATCGATGTTGTAGATGCGCGCCTCGTTACACTCGAAGGCGAGGTCGCCCGGCATCATCCGCAAGTCGCTGACCAACCTGCCGCCGCCGATGCCCTGGATGCCGAACGCGCCGATGCCGCCGTATTCCGGATAGGCCGCGCCGAGCAGTCGCTGCCCCTTGACGCGCGCGCCTAGCGGATAGAAGCGTCCGACCGCCGTATCGTGCGCGGAGCGCGTGGTGATCAGCGGTCCGCGCACGAGGCCGTTGGCGACGATGCGGTGGAAATAGCCGGTCGAGCCGAGCGCGTAAGGGATCTGATTGCCGTACGACCACAGCGAGAGCGCGCCTTGCACGAGAAAGAGCGAATCGACCGGGCGCACGGGCCGCGCGCCGTCCTGCGGCCCCGCGACCATCGCGGACATCACGATGCAGCCGAAACTGTGGCCCATCAGATGCACGCGCGCGTCCGGCGCGGCCTGCTGGATCGTGCCGAGCAGACCGTGCGCGGCCGTTTCACCGAAGCGGCGGGCGCGATCCTTCATCGTCCAGAAGGAAAGCTGTCGCAACGGCGAGAGCAGGGCGTCTTTCAGGCCGCTGGCGAGACCGAGGACGCGCGGTGGTTCGCCCGCTTGCGCGCCGGCACGATGCTCGCTGCGCGCGGCCGTGACGATCGCCTGCGGATCGAAGCGCGCCTGATCGAAGCCCGGACGCCCGTTGATGCCGTCGGCACGCAAGCCGGCCTCGTTGAACAGCGTCATGTAGGCGTCGTACATTTTCTGCGAGAGCTGCGCCGAACTCGCGTTGTCGGCTTCCTTCAGCACCGTCTCTATCGCCGCGCGCGCGGCCTTCGTATCCACGATCGACGCGCAGATCGACTCGACCGGCCGAGGCGCGGCGCGGCCGTGCGCCGACAACGTCGCCGCGGGCGCTGCATCCGCATCGTCGGGGAACTGCTCCGCGCCCCAGGGCAAACTCGGCCAATGCAGGCCGATGACGAGCGGCGCGAATCCCGGCGTGTCCTTGCGGAGTCGCTCGACGTCGCCCGGGACCGACGCTGTCGCCGCGATCCAGCGATCGTACTGCTCGATGGCGGCGGGTACGTCGCCTTTCCAGCCATGCGACGCGACCAGCACGTCCGTAACGGGCCGCGCCGGGTCCAGAAGCCGCGCGACGATGGTCTCGCTCGCGAGGGTGCCATCGGCTTGCCTGCGCTCCGTGCCGTTTTCATCGAAGAGGACGAGATGGTAGTGAAGATCGGTGCCGGGTACTTCGCGCTCGCACATGGCGACTCCTTTCGTCTGATTCGCTGAATTCAATCCTTGACGACCGCGATCGCGGACGCCCAGATCGGCAAGCCGTGGCTCGACATCCGGACCTTGCGGCACGCGCCGCAATATGCCTCGGCGATCGACTTCCTCTGCTTCACGTACATCCGGTAGAAGTTTTCGAAATACTCCACGCAGGCGTGATCGTTGACGTCCCAGCGAAAGCCGATGACGGCATCGGCTTTCGTGCGCATCAGCTCGATGGCCGTGCGCAGGGACGAACTGCTGCACGAGGACAGCAGCACCATCCGGATGCCGGCCTCCCGCACCCAGTCGGCTACCACCCGCATCGACACGCCCCGGCCGACGCCGCTCTTGTCGGGGAAGATGAGAAAGGTGCCGCCGTTGTCGGGCAGCGTGATCGAATGGCCGGAAAAGTGCAGGATGTCGAATTTTTCGTTGCTCACGAGACGCTGCATCTGCTTCGCCAGCTCGCGCGCGGTTTCGCCGCGCTTGCCTCCGACCACGGTCACAGCGTCGAGCGCGTAGCTCTCCTCCGGCGTCGCGAAGCTCTGGACGACTTCCAGCTCGTCCGGCGTATTGAGCAGGCGGTTGAGCTTGCTGATGGGCACGGGCTCGCCGGTGACCTCGTGTTGCACGATGGCCTCGCCCTGAAAGCTCGCGTTGATGAACAGCACCCGCCGCGGCGGATGCGGCGCATCGGCAAGGCGCTTCGCCTTCTGCGCGCCGCCCGCGCCGGTGCCTTTGAGGAAGCGGATGCGGCGGGCCATCGGCACCCGCGTGCACAGGAAGCTGTCGAGATACTCGGGCGGCTTGGCGAGCTCGAAGGGCAGGCCGAACAGGCGCGCGCACTCGTCGCTCCCCACGTCGATGTCGATACGCAGTTCGACGGGCTCCGGCGGCGTCTCGTCCGAGTCGTCGCTGTCCTGGAAGTGCCCGAGGATGTAATGACCGATCGTCCCCTGAATGAAGGAGTTGAAGATTTCCTCGCCCAGTTCGGCGAAGTAGGTTTGCCAGTCCGGCACCGCCAGGCCGTCGGACATCGGCGAATAGCTGTTGGTTTTGTCGAGCAGATACAGGAGCTCGGTCATGTTTCTGTATTGGTAGGACCCTTGGTCGCGCACGTCGCTGCCATCGAGCATGTAGTAACGCGCTTCGTATTCGCCGACCTCGACCGTCAGCCGGCGCAGCGCGGGCGGCCCGCTACGCACGACGCCATCCAGCGCTCGCCTGAACGCGGCGTTGAAATCCATTTCGCGAATGTTGAGCGACGTGATGTTCCTGCGCTTGAGGAGGCGCAGGTCGAGCCCTTCCACTCGCGACGACACCAGCACGACGACCGGCACCTCGGGCAGCGCCTCGTTGAGCCAGTCGAGCAGGCTCACGGCGGCAGAGCCGTTGCCCGGCGCGCCGCCGCTCGTTTCCTTGCGGACCATGCCGTCGAGCACGACGAGCCCGAGCGACGCGCAGGCCTGCGCGTCCGTGAAGAGCTTCGCGTGAGCGCGGTCGGTGGAAGAGTAGGTCGCGATGCTCATGCGCGCGAAGGCGCGCGCGCCGTCCGCATCCGGGGGCGCTCCGTCCGAATCGGCGATGAAGGCGAACGCATCGCCGACCAGCTCGGCTTTCGCGGCGTCGTCGGAGATGAGCGCGATGCGCCTGGTCCGGGCAAGATCGATGGCGTCGGTGATGGTGTTCATGAAGGTTCTCCCCGCAGTGCCGGCAGCGTGACGTGAAATCCGGTCCAGGGCGGCGTCGCGGCGCCGCTCGTATCGGCGCCCTCGTCGATCCTGAGCGTGCCGCCATGCTCCTCGATCACGCGCGTCAGCGCCTCGAGCCCGAGGCTCGCGTCCTCGCGCGCCTGGCGCAGCGCTCGCCAGAGCATGTCGCGATGGCCTCGGCTGTTGGTCTTGCCGCTGGTTCGCGCCGGCGCGCTATCGGTGAGCGTGAGATCGAGCCGTGCCGTGCCGTCCTCGTAGGCGAGCGCGACCGCGACGCTGCCGTCGTCCGCGCGCACACGCAACAAATGCGCGAGCAGCGAGCGGATCACGAATTCGAGCCGCTCCGGATCGGCGCTCACCTGACCGGCGGGCGCGTTCGGCTGCCGCTGGATTTCCTTCTGGTCGCGCAGCGGCAGCGACTCGACGACTCGCGTGATGCAGCGGGCGAGATCGACCGGCGTTTCGGTGCGCTTCGGATAGCGCCGGATTTCGACGCCTTGCGCGAGCCGCTCGAAGGTGATGTCGACCTTGCCGATCTCGGCGAGCAGCCGCTCCGAGAGCCTTTCCTGCTCGCTCTTGCCGGCGGCTTTGCCGCTCGCGCAGAGCTTCGGCAACTGCCGCACGAGATTGCTCGCGAGAGCGAGCGGTGCGCGGGTCTGCTGCGCGACGTCGGCGACCGTCTCGCGCAGAAAGCGCATGTCGACTTCCCACGCCCGGCCGCGCAGGTCGATGAGAAACCAGATCGCGGTGTCGAAGCTGCCGTCGAGCACCTGCCGGGTCACGAGCACCGGCCGCGTGCGATTGTCCTCGCCCAGCAGCACCACGCGCCGCCGTATGGTCGAGCCGAAGCCGTTGAGTACCTCGACGCCGCACGGATCGTCGCTCGACGCGTAATCGCTCAGAAAATCGTGGCAAGGCTTTTCGCCCTTCACCGCCAGAAGCCGCCGCGCCGCCGTGTTCATCCACAGGATCGCGCCTTCCATGCCCACCACGACGACGCCCTGGCGGGTTTCGCGCAGCACGGCGTGATTGATCTCCTCGACCGCGCGCTGTCTGAGCCCGTCCTGCAAGGTATTGACGAGCGCCTCGATCGCCGCCGTGTCGGGGCCGTGAAACGCGTGAGCCTCGGACGTCTCGATATGCAGCATCCAGCGGATGCGGTGATTCAGCCGGAGCGGAATGGTCATCGCGGAGCCTATCCCTTCGCGTCCGAGCGCCAGATAGCCGTATTGCTCGACGCCGGGTTCGCCGACCTGATTGACGATGAGCGTCTGTTCCGCTTTCAGGCTCGCGCCCAGCATGCCGACCTCGAATGACTGAACATAGTCGGGCGGATCGATACGGAAGGTTTCCGGGCAAGGACTTTCGTGCACCAGCTGGAATTCTTTCTTCTGCCGGTCCAGCCGGTACAGCGAAACATAGTTCCAGTGAAAACTGAGCGCGAGTTGATCGACGATATCGCCCGCGACCGTCGCCAGCGACG
Source organism: Caballeronia sp. EK (assembly GCF_014384845.1). Classification (NCBI taxonomy): domain Bacteria; kingdom Pseudomonadati; phylum Pseudomonadota; class Betaproteobacteria; order Burkholderiales; family Burkholderiaceae; genus Caballeronia; species Caballeronia sp. EK. Next base: position 836,973 of record NZ_JACSUE010000001.1, on the reverse strand, counting down.
TCGCCTCGGCGAGCTGCTTTCTGAGCTTGTCGCCGAGTGCCGCGCGCTGACTCTGGATCTGTTCTTCGATACGGATCAGCACCGGCTCCAGGTCGAGGTTTCGCAACAACTCGACATCGCGTTCGGTGAAGGCGTGCGCCTGTTGCGAGCAAAGCGTCAGCGCGGAAGTCGGGCCGCTCTTGTCCTTCGCGATGAGCGTCGCGGACGAGCGCATGCCGCGATCCTCGTACATGGCCACGACCTGGCTTTTGCGCAGCTCCGGGAAGTTGTCGATGAACTGATGCACGTCCGGGACCGCGCCGAGGCCCTGGTCGATCCACGCCTTGATGCCGGCCGGCAACGGAAGCCAGCGCTCGGTCCACTTGAGGCGGTCGCGAGGATAGAGCATGAAGGCGCGGAAGAAGCGGACATCGTCTGCATACATGCCGAAATTGGCGTGGTCGAACGGTATCAGCCGCCTGACTTGCTCGAGGATGCACTCCAGTTGCAACTGCCACGTCGCGAAAGAAGCGTCGCGCGCGATCCGTGCGATCTGCTCGCGCACCCGGTCGACCAATGTGAGCTCGATGACCGCGACCACGCCCAGAACGTGCCCGCCGGGCGAGAGGTCCGGGATTAGCAGGAGCGGCGCCGCCTCGCGCTCGCCGCCGGTGTACTGGGCAACCGAAATTTCGAGCTTCACCGGTTTGAGCGTGACGAGACACTCCTGGAAGCAGCGCTTGAGGCAAGGATCATCGGATTCGGGGCGACGCAAGACGTCGTCGCGAGCGTGGCCGAAGAGCGAAACGAGCGTGCGGCCGATGACCCGTTCGGGCACGAGCGACAGCGCCGAGTATGTGGCGTCGTTGGCGAAGCGCACGACGCCGTCGGCGCACACGCGCAACACGGCGAGCGGCGCGTCCTGGAGACGCTCCATCTCCGAGTGCCGAAGCGGCGCGCCGTCGGCGACGAGCAACAGCCTCTCGCCCGTGTCGGGCCATTCGCACACCGTGTGCAGCCACGCGGGAATGAGCGCGCCATCCGGCCCGTAGTAGAGCGCCTCGACGGGACTCGCGACCGGCTCCTCCCGCGCCGCGACGTCATGTAATCCGTCGATGCGAAACAGGTCGTCGATCCGTCTGCCGGCCGCTGCCGGCAGACGTCGCTCGAAGGCGGCGTTCGCCTTGCAGACGACGTTCGAGCGGTCGACGATCACACAGGGGCTTCCCGACGACAGGAGGGAGTCGGGAAATTGTGCGAAAAGCGTATCGGCCGGTGAGACGAGACTGACACAGGGTTCGCTGCTCATGGATCCTCCGAATGTTCGTGCGGGGACTTGAAGGACGGCTGGCATGTGTCCGGGAGCGGGCAAACGTTTGACCGAAAACGCAGCTTCGGTCAGATCGAGGGCGCGCCCTACGACGATGCGTTTGTCGGGCGCGTAGTTGTTATGTATTCCTCAAACTTGCGGCTCGGGCTTGCGATGCTCACGGGGTTGCCGTCGAAACGTTGTGTTCTCTGCAATGCGCGTGAAGTATCTCGACTGAAAGACGCGGCACGATGTCGGATTTTAAAAAATGCGCCCGAAACGTTTCATGCTTTCTTCATTGAGCGCATACATGAGCGCCCGTCAGTCCATATCGACAGCACGAATTCAAATTCCTGGATTCCAGTCGTCTTTTGATCGCGATGTACCTCTGCGCGACCCTCTCCCGGCGACCGGCTCGTTTTCGATCCTGCTTCCGTTCGATCGAACTGCTTCGCGCATGGTTCGTCGTGGCCGCGCGTCGACGCTGCCATTACCCTCATAGCCCGTTCACCCGTTTGTTGAAGGTGCTTCATGAGCACGACTACGCGACAGGAAAGCACCGATGACCTCTTGTCCGACGACGACATCGGACCGGCTTTGTCCGACCTTCGGTTGTCCTGTCAGAAGCCGGTCTGGTTCGCGCAGATCGAGCAAGAACAGGAAAGCCTGAAGCGCACCTCACCCGCGATCCGGCATGTTCGGGAGAACTTCTCCCGCAGGATCGCGCTCAAGGAGGTAGCGGATCTGTGCCGGCTCAGTCCGTCTCAGTTTTCTAGAACGTTCAAGGTGGAACAGCATCTGAGCTTCGGGGAGTTCGTGCTTCGATTCCGGCTCTGGATGGCGCTGCATCGCCTGACATCGAACCGGGAGTTGGTGAAGGAAGTCGCTTATGCGGTGGGATTCAACGATATGTCGTATTTCGCGCGCTCATTCAAGCGCTATTTCGGCACATGCCCGAGCGAACTGAAGACGATGTCGATGCATCGCGTCGATGACTCGCACAGCGCTCAGGACGGGTAGCCTTCCCGCCGAAAAGTCACGACTTATGATCAAATTTAAGGATAACTAAATTAATATCGACAGTCTTCTCTTGAAGAAAACCATGTGGTGGATGAAAAGAGCCCTGCGCAAGTGGGGACCGTAGTCCCGCGAAGCGCGGGTTTCAAGAAACGCCCCGAACGTTCAAAGTACGGATCAGGCAGTGGTTTGATCCATTGCATATCGGGCCAGTCCGAGGACGGAAAGTTCTCTCGACGGCTCAACGAAGGGGCGGCAATCATGCGGCAAATGCAGCAGCAGATTCGCGTTTCTGACGGACACGCGTTCGTCTGGATCGACCTCACGAAAGAACCATCCTTGTCCGTCGCGCATTCGATAGCCGGCGAATTCGAGTTCAGAACGGTGCGCGAACCGCAGCATATCGTCGGGGCTATCGAACACTGCGCGCCGCCCTTCATCTGCGTGGAACTCGCGGAAGAGAGCGGCGGCGAGGCCGGTCCGAAGAGCATCGACATGCTCAAGCGTGTTAGCGAGGCCTGTCCCGATCTGCCCGCACTCATCGTCGTCGGGCACGGCTCGTCGATGGCGGCGCTGTGTGCCATACGCCTGCGCGTGTGGAACGTCATCATCAAGCCGGTCAGCGCCACGGAATTGCACAGGACGATTCGTGCGATGGTCGCGACGTTTCAGCCGGGCGGGTCACGGGAAGCGTGGCCCGCGGTCGCCGGTAAAGCCGACGAGCGACCGGGTATCGTGCGTACATCGTCGGCGATCTCGTACGTGGCGAGCCACTACATGGGCAGGATCACGATCAGCGATGTCGCCGCGCAGTGCAGGCTCAGTCCTTCGCAGTTTTGCAGGACGTTCAAGAAGGAGCATCACGTGAGCTTTGGGCGTTACCTGCTTCGCTATCGCATGGATCGTGCGCGCGAGCGGCTTAGCCTCGCCGATGTGCTCGTCGGAGAAGTCGCCTTTGAAGTCGGCTTCAATGATCTCTCGTACTTCACGCGATCATTTCGCCGGGAGTTCGGATTGTGTCCGACCGAGTTTCAGGCCGGCGCGATCCGACAGCAGGCATCACCGATGCCTGCGTAAAAGGGCGGCGCGGCCGCGATCTCAGGAGCGGGGAGAAACATCGACGTCAAGCTCGAAGGTCGAGCATGGCGAAGGATCCTTTTCCCATGCGCGTACGCAGTTCAGAACGATCCGCGCACGGCCCGCGCCGCTCGCAACGAAAGCCCATCTCGCCATGCCGCCCGCACCGGGCGGACGCTGCCCCGCGATGTAGCCGGACCCGCGCGACGTCAGCACGCCGTCGGCGCTCCGGACGAGCGTCCAGCGAAAGCCAGTGGCCGGCGTCTCATCGAGCTCGACGATGAGTTCATCATCGAGCTCGAGTTCGACGGTACGGCCCGAGTCCGTTTGCGTGACAGTCGTGCTGCGCATGGGCGTGCTTGCTCCGGATCTCGATGCGTGACCTACGGACGCGACCGTTCAGGCCGCGACGAGGCGAATCGTCCAGAAATCGGACGACAGGTCCGTATCGGTGAGGTAAGCATAGGGCATCGTGCAGTATCCGTTCTTGCCCCAGCCCTCGCCCCACGAATTGCGGACGATGAAGCGCTGCTGCGCGTCGTCATAACCGACGGCGACGACGCAATGCCCGCCGAGCAGCTGTTCCTGAGGCGAGGGCATCGGAACGATGCCGGTCTGCGCCACCTCGGCGCTCTCGAAGCTCTCGTAGACGCTGAATCCGAACACGATCGGATAGCCGTCGGCGAGACATCCCTTCATCTGATTCAGGTTCTGCACCAGGCGCGAGTACTGCACGACCTTGTATTTCAGCGCTTCCGTGTAGCAGTTCTTCGGCGGCTTCGATCTGAACTGGCCGATGTCATAGGGCCAGCTGGTTTCGGGGCAATCGCCTTGCTTCGCCACGGACTTGAATCCGTCGCGGATCATTGCGCCGCTGTCCGAGTCGACCGTGTGCTCGATGACGCGCTCGTTGTAGTAGATGAAGAGCCGCGAGGGATTGAAGGGCGGCTGGAGGTTCTGCTTCATGCGGTCGAACTGCAGCGCCGCGGCGATACCGTTGGCCGTGCAACTGCCGAGGCTGCCCTGGTCATAGACCGGCGGACACTGGGCGGTCAGGTCGACGCTGGCGGGCAGCGCCGCGAGCCGCGTGACGGGCGCAGCGTAAAGATGGTCCCGATGGTCGGGCAGGTCTCGCACCCATCCGTAGTGCTTGGTCTTGAATGCCATGTCAGTCTCCTTTGGAAGTCGATCATTCGAGGTCGCGCGCACGCGGTCGACGGTTCGCGTGCGATGTTCATCGCGACCGTCCGGCGGCTGCACGGCAAAGATTACGGCGGCACACGTGGGCCGCGTTAGTACGATCCTGCTGGATGAATAGGAGAATCGTGCTGCCGATGCGATGTCGGGTGAATCGCCACGTTGCCGGGGACAAGTGCGTGGCGTATGCTGCGTGAACGTGCCGGTTCACATCCGAGTGGGGCGCATGAAGTCATGAGCAATCCGACGCCTTCAAGCGACAGCGACACCACCGAGGTTCAGATCAGGCTGAACGACAGGACGTTGTTCGGCAATGACGCGGGTGAAGACGAAAACATCGATGTCCTCACTTCGTATTTCGTGAACCAGCCTGCGTTCGGGGAGTTCCTCGACCCGAAGGTTCGTCTTCAGGTGGCGCGGGCGCGTAAAGGCATGGGCAAATCGGCGCTGCTTGCCAAGTTCGCGCACGACCTCGCTGCACTGCCGTGCAGACCGCTCATCGTCAATGTGGTGCCATCCACGCTCGCCGGCATGCTCGCACCGCCGGACAGCGACAATGCGGTGATGCTCGAGAACTACTGGAAACAGGTGATTTGCCGCGCGATCAATTTCGAAATCGCCAAGTCGATCGGATTCGCCTGGCGCGACGACGACATCACGCTCGTCGAGACCGCCGAGTTGGCGGGGTTCAGGGGCAAGAGCCTCGTCGGGGCGCTCACGAGCCGTCTGCTCGGCAAGATCAGCCTCTTCGGCGCGATCGAGATCACGCAGAAGTCCATCCCGGTGCAGAACCATGACCAGATGCTCAAGCGCATGCAGGATGCGGAGCGCGATGCGCGGGATGTCTGGTTCCTGCTCGACGACATCGACACCCGGTTCAGAAACGTGCCCGCTCAGCAGGCTTATGTGGCTTCGTTCTTTTCCGCATGCAGGAGCCTGATTCGTGAAATCAACGGCATCTCGATTCGCGCCACGGTCAGGAGCGACGTCTGGTCGGGTCTGACCAGCGTGGAAGATCTCGACAAGTTCGAGCAGTACATTTGCGACATTGCATGGACCACGAACCAGCAGAAGGATATCGTCGTCAAACGGATTCATGCCTATGTGCAGCGCGAGTATCCCGCCTGCAGCATCGCGAAGAACTGGACCATTGCGGCCGACGCCGACGCGCTCACGGAACTCGTCTTTGCCCGCAGATTCAAGTGGGGCAGCGAAGGTGTTCCGCCTATCAACGTGCTGCGAATTTTTGCCGGTGGCAGACCGCGATGGATGGCTCAGCTCTGCCGGCTCGCCGGCAACAGGGCTGTGGTGAATAACAGCGCCCGGATCGGCGTCAATGAGATCAACGAGATCATGCCGGAGTTCGGGAAGCGGCGGCTCGCTGATCTTTACAACGAGCACGGACACCAGTTCGCGGACCTGCGAAAGCTGATCGAGATTTTCAGCAATGGCGAGCGCAGCTACACCACGACGGAACTCGGCCGCAAGATCACGCAGGCTTATGTCCGCACGAAGAGCGCCAAGTCCATTCCCGACATCGACGGCGCTCCTTACCGGCATTCGATGCAGATCTCCCAGTTTCTCTTCCGATGCGGCTTTCTGGTGGGCCGCGCGGCGGAGGTCGGTCCTGACGGCGTCGCGTTCGTGACCTACGAGATGCGCCCTGATCTGCTGCAGGTGGACGCCAATCCCGATGACGGCATGGACTGGGAAATACAGGCGCCGTATAGAAGGGCGTTGCGCATCCGCTGAACCGCAGGTTCGCGATATGCGCGGTCCGGTGTGAAATAACTTCAATGCGCATCGCATATGTTCGGCTGTCGACCGAGCAGGCGTAGCCTCATATCGTGCGCAACGCGGGCGAACATATGGCACTTCCCCACGCGCCGCGGATGCGTGATGATAGTCCCCATTGTCGAGATGACCTCGCGATCAAAACGTGCGACGAGTCGGGAGACAGAGTTTCAAGGAGAGCAAAATGTTTGCGACACGAGTCTTGCTGCGGCCTAATTCGAGCCGACTGCATGAAACCGATGGCGCCCGTGAAGGAATTCGGGCAGGGCGCCATGTCGGCACCCAATGGCCCGGCAGTTTTGCAAAGATGCAGAGCAGTTGACAGATGGCGCCCCGTGCCGCCATCTTTTCTGTAGCCATCTCAATGGCCTGAGAAAGGAACATTAAAGACGGTGGCATGCGTGCCTGAGAAGGTCACGAAGAAGTTGTCGGCCATATCGGCGGCGACATTTGTCAATTCACACACGCGGCAAGCAGGACACTCGAAGCGGCGAGAGCCTCATGCTCTCGTCGCTTTCTTGTTTATCCCGCGCACTTCTCCACTTCCTTCTCCGCGAGTTCATTCACGCGGATCGCGGCCTCGGTGCGGTTGCGCACACCCAGCTTGTCGTAGATTGCACATGAGACCTGCCTGACGTGGCCAGGGCTGATGTCGAGCTCACGGGCGATTTCCTTTCCCGACAGGCCGCGCCCGATACGACGCGCGACCTCCCATTCGCGCGGCGACAGTCCGTGCGGATTGCGCATGCGCTCGTCGAGGCGCGTGCATGTGAGGCGACGCAGGACGGCATCGGGAATCCAGAGGTCGCCGGCGAGGATGCGTCGCAGGCCGTTCAGCGTATGCCGATGATCGTTGCGTCCCACCAGAATGCCTTGCGCCGCGTGATCGCCGAGGCACGTGCGGATGGTTTCGACGGCCTGATCGTCGATATGCCCGTGCGTCATCCATGCGGCGACGGGTACATTGTGCCGGTTGTGAGCCTGAAGTTGTTCGAGGGTGCGGGCGCCACGCGGCGCGTCGTCGAGATCGAGATCGAGAAACACGAAGTCGGGGGGGGGATCGCGGGTCAGTTCATCGATGGCACGCGCAAACGTGAAGACCGGCACGACCTTGATGCACGCCATGCCGAGCTCTTCCGCGTTCAGTTCAAGATAGTGCGCGAGCGCGATGCAGTGAAGCTCGTGACTGTCTGCCCACACGATTTTCATTGCCGTTTCTCCTGCCTTCCATGTGCTGCGAAAGAACTGCGAAATCCGTAGCGCAAGCAACGCGCCGGTTTCAGGCAAGCCTGGCCGAATGCACGTGATAGCGATCATAAAGTCGCCGACCATAAACGCAATCCCTTCTGAAAGAGGGAGCCGGATCGAGGGGGCACGGTGCGAAAGTCGATTATCTATAGCTTTTCAGTCTGCACATACCGAAGATTGAGGCATTGGCACTCGAAGAGATAAAAGCACAATAGTCATAGCGAGTAGCAGGATCGTTATAACGGAACCGCAAACGCTTCCATTACACTGCGCTTAAGCAGAGTCCAGATGAAAGCGTTTAGTCATCCCAACGAGATTCCAGATATACGAGTGAAACGACGAGATCCGGACGAATAATGCCGGGGCCGAGATACGTGCGCGTTCGGAAGCACCTGAAGGGCTGCCGCACGTTCAAACACCAAGCTTATTTCCCAAGGCGTATGGCACGCCCTGGCGTAATGCGCTGTTTCATTCCAATTCGAATATTGAAAAAGCAAGCACGAGGGAGCATTAGCCGGGCCGGCACTCCAGCGCATTCGTCGCAAGGGGAGTTGAGTTCCGAAAATGTCGGCAGTTTCGTTCAGGTCCATTTGCACTACCGCTCGACCAAGGAGGCAGTATGAAATGCGATGACCCAGTGGCCCACGGCCAATATCGATGCAGATGCGGCATTGTTCCGCCTCATATGCTCGAGGCGATTATAAAGAACGGCGATGCGGAGCAGCGCATTGCCGCCGCGCAAACATTGCATCTGACCGAGCAAATGCGGCTGGAGCGCCTGAGTCTGGTAGGCGAAACGGGCCCCGCTCAGCTTGCCGATGAAACTGCCGGCGCCGCGCATAAAAGCCGGAAAATCTATACCGCCGCCAATGGCACGGGTCTCCCCGGAAACCTCGTGCGAAGCGAAGGACAGGGAGCATCCGGCGATGCGGAAATCGACGAAGCATATAACGGTCTCGGCGCCACGTTCGATTTATATAACAACATCTTCCAGCGCAACTCGATCGACAATGCCGGAATGGATCTGATCGGGACGACCCATTACGGAGTCAAATATAACAATGCGTTCTGGAACGGTTCGCAAATGGTTTTCGGCGACGGCGACGGCAAGCTGTTCAACCGATTCACCATCGCCATCGATGTGATGGGGCACGAACTTACGCACGGCGTGACGCAATACACCGCGAAGCTCGTTTATAGCAACCAGTCAGGCGCCTTGAACGAATCGGTCTCGGACGTCTTTGGCTCGATGGTGAAGCAATACGCGCTCGGGCAGACATCGGCGCAGGCCGACTGGCTCATCGGAGCGGGTCTGCTGGCAGCGGGCGTGAAGGGCGTTGCGTTGCGGTCGATGAAGGCTCCCGGCACGGCTTACGACGATCCGGTTCTGGGGAAAGATCCTCAGCCGGATCACATGAGCAAGTATGTCAATACGACGTCGGATAACGGCGGGGTGCATATCAATTCCGGCATTCCGAACAAGGCGTTTTATCTTACGTCGATTGCACTGGGTGGAAACTCGTGGGATAGGGCAGGCCATATCTGGTACAACACGCTGCTCGATACCCGGCTTTCGGCCTCCGCGCAATTCCAGGATTTCGCGAATCTTACCGTCGACAACGCGAACAAGCTTTACGGCGCGACCGTTGGCAATGCTGTCGTGCAGGCGTGGCAGCAAGTCGGCATTAATGTCGCGGCGATCGTGTCATGGCAAAACAATAAAGCGGTCTTGTCGACCTATACCAGCCCGCACTCCATGAACGCCTGGGCATACATCCAGGACAACGGCTGGAGAAAGGTTCAATCCCTGACGCCGGACGGTGTCACGAATACCTTCGCCTTGCTGGTCGATGCGCAAAGCGTCAACGCCAGGGTGAACGTGTACCTCGATGGCACGACCATCTATCAGGCTTATTCCGTGTAAGTAACGAGTATAGTGAAAGGAGGATTTATCATGGCATACGTGAACTTTTCCAACGTCAAGGTCAGCATGACTTTTTGCAGCCCGCATTCGATGAACGCATGGGCTTTGATCGAAACGCAGCCCTGGAGAAAGCCCCAGCCGATCAGCACGGACGGCGTTTCCAATATGTTCGTCATGCTGAATGCGGCGAAAATCAGCGGACGAACGGTGTCGGGTTCATACGACGACGCCACGGGGCAGCTCTATACGCTATATCTGAACTGAACCCGTAAAGACGCTCGCAGCGTTGCATGAAAAGGAACCCATTCTCATGAACCCATCATCCATCACGATCAAGATTGAATTTGGTCAGGACGGGAGTGGCACGACTGTCAAGGATATTTCCGGGGGAGATGCCGCTCCGACTCCTTCTTCCGACGCAGTCATGCATACCGGCTTGAACAGTTCGATTCCTTTCCCGGATATGAAGTCGGGCGCGGCCGGTGCGCAAGAGGAAATCCCGACTCCATTTTCTGGCGGCGCCGGATTTCTGGAAGCAACATCGGCTCCGCCGATCCCGGATTTGAATCCGGCGGCGCTTTCAGGAGGCAGTGATGAAGCGCCGCCGCCCCATCCTGAGGAGGCCCAAACGGCTGGAAAGAAAGGCGCGAAATAAGATCGCGTTTCAAGAAACTGGCGCCTGGATCAGGCGCCAGTTTTATTTTGATTCGAGGCGAGCTGTCGATATTTTAAACCGGCTGTCGCTTTCGTCCTTATCGATGCCCGTGTTCCCTGATGAAATGCATCAGTGCGCAAAATTCAGGCGGCGGCGACGGATCAGCCGCGCTGAGCACGGTTCGCGCATCTCCATCGACGATCACGATTCGGTGGTTTTGGCCGTCCGGAATCGTCGTGCTTTCTGTCGCGATCGATCTCTCTGCGCGGGCAGCCGCGACCAGCCTGGCGAACGCGTCGTTTTCGCCAGCCGAAAGCTCTGTCTCGTTCAAAACCATCGGCTTCGCCAGGCCGGGAACGCCGGCAGTCCAGCCACCGTCGGTTGTCAGTTCCGCGTGCATCGCGTGCTCCCTTCAGGTTCGATTGTGCGTTTGAAAAGCTCCTTTCCAGTATAGAAATGCCGGGCGCGTTTTGTCGGGTATCGGGGCCCTTTGCTATTTGCGCCCGCTCGTCGCCCGCTTTTTGGTTGGCCGCCACCTTCGCGTCATGACGGCGAACCGCAATACACAGCTCGCAATCAGAAATCGATCTGCGCGGAAAGCAGCAACGTGCGCGGCGCGGCATTCATCACATACGTGCCTTGCTGAATCCAGTATCGGCTACCGAAAAGATTCTCGATGTTCGCGCGGAACACGACGTCCTTCTGCGCGATCCGCATTCCGTAACGCACACCGACGTCGTAACGCGTCCACGCCGGCAGGCGCAAGGTGTTGCTCGAATCGTAGTACTGCGCGCCCGTATGGATGATCCGGCCGTTGACGCTCAGCCCCGCAATCCACGGCAGGTCGTAGTCCGCGCCAAGGTTGAAGGCGAATTTCGGCACGCCGCCCGGATCGTTGCCGTCCTGCGTGCCGCCCGCCGTGCCTGAGACCTTCGGATCGTAGAACGTCGCGCTCGCCATCATGCGAAGACCGCGATATACCTCGCCGTAAGCCGCCAGTTCGAGCCCGCGCACACGCGTCTTGCCGTTGTAGCCGTAGATGTTCGTCGTCGGATCGGTGACGGCGTTCGGCTGCGAGATCTGGAAGATCGCCGCCGACGTCATCACGTGGCCCCAGTCCGCCTTCACGCCCGCTTCGTACTGATTCGACTTGTACGGCGCGAATGCCTGTCCTGCATTCGCGGTGCCGGCCGGCGCGGTGCCGCCATTGCTGAGACCCGACGTGAAGTTGCCGTACACGGAAACGTTCGACAGCGGCTTCACCACGATGCCCGCGAGCGGCGTGATCGCCTGCTGATCGATCGAGCTTTGCTGCGTGCCCGTGGTCGGATCGTAGTTGTCCTGCCCGATGGTCTGACGGCGGAAGCCGCCCGTGATCAGCACACGATCGTTAAGGAACGACATCGTATCGATGACCTGCTGGCTGTTCAAACGCGTCTGGCTGCTGCGCTGCATGTCGCCGCGCGGGACGCCCACCGGTGCGAGCGGCGTCGGACTGTAGAGATTGGACGCCACCGAATCCGACGACAGCGCATAGAAGTAGCCGATCTCCTGATTCAGGCTCGTGACGCCGGTGACGAGCGTGTGCTTGACGCCGAAGGTATCGAAGTGAAAGCGCAGGCCCGCGTCGACGGTCTTCGTGCGAGTGTACTGATCGTAGTAACCGTTCGCGACGTCGAAGGCGCCCGCGGCCGTCATGCCGCTCGCGAACGGGAAGTTCTGCTCGGACGTGCCGTAGTGCTCGCCGGCCGCGCCGTACACGGTCACGTACCTGTTGATGTCGTACTCGGCGCGCGTCATGACGGCCGAATCGCGCAGCTTCAGCTTCGAACCGGGATAGAGGTTGTTGTACGCCGACGGCACCGCCGGCACGGCAGTCGCAGTGCCGAAGCCGATTTGCGAACGGAACTCGTCGGTGTTTTCAGAGACGTTGTAGGCGTCGAACGACCAGCGCAGTTGCTTGCCGCGATAGTCCAGCCCGATCGCGCTGTCGCCCTGGAGCTGATTGCCGTGCGCGATGCCCGTCTGCCCGTCCTTGATCTGTCCGTTGAAGCGGATGCCCCACTGGCCTTCGTCCCCGAAGCGGCGGCCGACATCGGCGGCGATGCCGAACTGTCCTTTGGTCTGAAACAGCGCCGTCAGACGCGTGAGCGGGGTATCGTCGGCGCGCTTGGTGACGATGTTGATCGCGCCGCCGACGCTGCCACCCGGTCCCATGCCGTACATCAGCGAACCCGGGCCTTCGAGCACTTCCACGCGCTCGAGCAGATTCACGGGCACGCGCGCCGCCGAGACCATGCCGTACAAACCGTTGAGCGCGACATCGGTCGGTTGCACATCGAAGCCGCGAATCTGGAAGACATCGCCGAAGCCGCCGCTGCTCTGTTCCGTGCGCACGGAGGCATTATTGGTGACGACATCGGCGATGGTGCGCGCCTGTGTGTCGCGGATCATCTGCTCGGTGTAGTTGGTGGTGTCGAACGGCTGGTTCATCACGTTCGATGTCCCGAGTACCCCGATGCTGCCGCCTCGCGCCACTTGTCCGCCCGCGTAGGGCGCGGGCAAATCGCCAGCCTCGGCGGTGCCCTTCACCACGATGGCGGGCAGCGCCGTCGATTGCGATGCGGTGCCGTCGGTGCCGTCGGTGCCGTCGGTCGTGCTCTGCGCGTGGGCGCTCGCCTGCAGTGCGGTTGCGGCGATCAGTCCGACGAACAGGCGGTCGACCGCCCATGACACCGCAGTGCGCCGATGAGTTGTTTGGTGCATTCCCCGTTGCGACATAAGGCCAGACTCTTCTTGGTTGGGTTGTAAGCGAAATATGTAAATGCGAATTATTCTCGATTGTAGGCCAAGAAATTAAACGAACGGTACACATATCGATTTGTCGTATCAGAAAGTGTTGTGGCGAGGCGACGGGTGTAAAGCTGTGCCCGAAGAACTGATGTCAACCGTCGCGATTGACTCGATCATTTCAAACGGCCATGTTCCTGGACGGTGTTGCAGAACAGGACCGTCAGACACGAGAGCACGAGACAGCCATGACCGTAACGAACGTCGACATCGAGAAATGCATGCTGGAGTTGCTCGGCAGGCGCGCTACGACGGCCTCGATTTGTCCATCGGATGTCGCGCGTGCTTTAGTTCGCGATGAAGACGGATGGCGAGCATTGATGCCGTCGATAAGGCAAGTCGCTGCGAGGCTTGCGCGTGAGGAGCGCATTGTGATGACGCAGAAAGGGGCGCGATTGAATCCCGAGTCGAGCATTCATGGCCCGATTCGGTTGCGACGCGGACTGAAATTCATTGCGCCAGAATGAACGCAATCGTGGCTGACTACGTCCACCACTGGCCGAGCCGTCGCCCTTCCGAACGCAGGAAGGGTTTACCGCTACACATTCCATCTTGACGCTACCGCCATCACAAACGATACTTTGTCCGTACAAAGCAACGTTTAAGACAGGAGGCGTGAAGCATGCATTCGGACAGAGTGGGCAAACAGCGTTACCGGGCCAGCTACGGTCGTTATCTGGAGGAGTTCACCGTCGGCGATATCTACGAGCATCGCCCGGGCCGCACCATCACGGATGCGGACAACATCCAGTTCTCGCTGCTGACGATGAACTTCCACCCGATGCACTGCGACGCGCATCACGCATCGAAGAGCGAGTTCGGCAAGCTTCTCGTGAGCAGCGGCCTGACCGTCGCGATCGTGCTGGGCATGTCGGTGAACGACGTGAGCGGCAAGGCGATCGCCAATCTCGGCTGGAAGGAAATTCGCCTGACGGGTCCCGTTTTTGCGGGCGACACGCTGTATGCGGAGTCGGAAGTGCTCGAAGTGCGCGAATCGAAATCACGCCCGACGCAGGGCGTCGTCACGGTGCATACGCGTGCATTCAATCAGGACGGCAAGCCCGTCATGGACTTCATCCGTACCGCGCTGATCGCAAAGCGCGGCCACGGCACCGCCGAAGACTGAGTTCGCAGACCTGGCCCATCCCGCCGGCGCCATGCCGCCGGCGCTCCCTTTCCGTTTCGCATACAAGACCGCTCGGCAACGACGACACGCGGCGGCGCGACGGTTCATCGTCACAGTACTGGAGACAACTGTGAGTCATTACGTAAGCTCGGGCGCCCGGCTAGACCGGCTGCCGATGTCGCGTTTTCATTGGAAGATTCTCGGTCTCATCAGCGCGGGCGCGTGCCTCGACGCATTCGATGTCTATCTCGCGGGCGGCGTGTCCGCCGCGATGCTGAAATCGGGCTTCTCGACGCTGCAACTCAACGCGCTGTTTGTCTCGTCGGGCTTTCTCGGCATGGTGATCGGCGCGGGCCTGTCCGGCTATCTCGGCGACCGCTTCGGCCGCCGCTCTTCGTATCAGTTCAATCTCGCGCTCTTCGGCTTGATGTCGTTCGTCGCCGCATTCGCGCCGAACATCCAATGGCTGATCGGCGCGCGCTTCGTCATGGGCATCGGGCTCGGCGCAGAGTTGGTAGTAGCGGCGGGCACCCTGTGCGAATTCATTCCGCCCGCGTATCGCGGACGCTGGATCTCGCTGCTCGGGCTCATCGTCAACTCGGGCCTCGTGATCGCAACGAGCGTGGGCTATGTGGTCATTCCGCATCTCGGCTGGCGCTGGATGTTCGGCATCGCGGGCATCGGTGCGGTGATCGTGTGGGCGCTGCGTCATCGCATGCCCGAGTCGCCGCGCTGGCTCGAATCGGTCGGACGCACGCAGGAAGCGGAAGAAACCGTGAGCGCCATCGAAGCCGAAGTCGCCGCGCGCAAAGGCCCGCTGTCCGATGTCCCGCGCACGCAGAATCTTCAGGTGCCGAGCGTGCCGCTGGCGGCGCTGTTTCGCCGCGGCATGATCGGCCGCACGCTCACGGCGGCGTTGACGGCTGTCGCGGTGAATGTCGCGGTGTACGGCTTCGTCGCCTGGCTGCCGACCTTCTTCGTGCGCGAAGGTCGCGACATCGTGACTTCGCTCGGCTTCACGACGCTGATGTCCTTCGGTGCGCCCTTCGGCGCGGTGCTCGGCTACGTGACCGCCGATCGGCTGGGCCGCGCGAAAGGACTCGTGTTCTTTAGCGTCATCACCATCGTGCTGGGCTTCGTCTATCCGCAGATGACGGCCAATGCCGCGATCGCCGTCGTGGGCTTCACGCTCGTGAGCTGCATCTTCGGCATCGTCACGCTGGGTCTGTTCGGCTATGTGCCCGAACTTTTCCCGACCGCGCTGCGTCTGCGCGGCACGGGCGTGGCGGGCGTATGCGGACGCGTCGCGTCGATGCTCACTTCGTATGCCGCAGTGATCCTGTACGCGCAACTCGGTCTGTTCGGCGTGCTCGGCATGGTCGCGGGCGTTCTGATCCTGCTCGTGATCGCTGTGTTGACTCTCGGTGTGGACGCGAACCAGTTCTCGCTGGAAGACGTCTCGCCCGATGACGAGCCTGCCGCCAACGATCTGTCGCTCAACCATCAGGGAGCCGCGCGATGAATGCACGCAACGAGATTCAGCAGCAGGCACAAACGGTGTCGCAGCGCCTGGCTTCCTTTACGACGCATCTGCAACTGAGCGACGTGCCAGAGCGCGTGCGCGAACGCGCGAAGCATCTGATCCTCGACAGCATCGGCCTCGCCTATGCGACGCTGAAGCTGCCGTACGCAAGCTCGACGCTCGCCGCGATGCAGGAACTCGGCAGCGGCGAAGCGACGGTCTTCGGACACGAGCAAAAGCTCGCGCTGCGCGATGCGATGCTGCTCAACGGCCTGCTGATTCACAGCCTCGATTTCGACGACACCCACGCACGCGGCGTGATTCATTCGACGGCGAGCGCGTTGCCCGTCGCCTTCAATCTCGCCGAGCGGGAGAACGCGAGCGGCGCGGATCTGCTCACCGCCTATCTCTGCGCGATGGAAGTCTCGACGCGCGTAGGGTCCGCTGCGAAGAGCGGCTTCCATAACGCGGGCTTTCATCCGACCGGACTCGTAGGCGCGTTCGGCTGCGCGCTGGGCGCGGCGCGTCTGCTCGGTTTGTCGGTCGAGAAGGCGCAGCATGCGCAAGGCATCGTGCTGTCGATGGCATCGGGCAATCTGGAATTTCTGCAAGACGGCGCATGGACCAAGCGTCTGCATCCGGGATGGGCCGCGGTCGCGGGCGCAACTTCCGCGACGCTCGCGAAGCATGGTTATATCGGCCCGGGCGCGGCGTATGAAGGCCGCTTCGGTCTCTATGCGCTCTATATGAAGCAGTCGCTCGAAGCGGGCGATATCGACATCGCGACGGCGGGCCTCGGTGAAACATGGGAAATCGACGGCGTTGCGCTGAAGCCGATTCCCGCGTGCCATTTCACGCATGCATCGTCGGATGCGGCGATCGCGCTGCATCGCGCGCATGGTTTGAAGGCGAGCGATATCGAGCGCGTGATCGTGCGCGTGCCCGGCCCGACGATCCCGATCGTCTGCGAGCCGGTCGCGCCGAAGCAGAATCCTTCGAACAGTTACGACGCGCAGTTCAGCATTCCGTACATCGTCGCGACCGGGCTGTTGCATGGCCGCTTCACGCTCGACGATCTCGAACCCGCAGCGCTCTCCGATGAAACCGTGCGCGCACTCGCGGCGCGCGTCGTGCACGAGGCGGACCCGGACTCGACGTACCCGCGTCACTACACGGGCGAGGTGATCGTGCATACGCGCGACGGCCGCACGCTGACGCATCGCGAGTCGATCAATCGCGGCTCGTCGGACAAGCCGCTCACCAACGACGACATCGTCGCGAAGTTTTTCGACAACGCGCAGCGCAACGTTTCGCGCGATGCCGCCGAACGCATCTGCGAAGCGGTGCTTTCGCTCGACGCGCATCCGGCACGCACGCTGGCGCACGCGCTCGCGTAAGACGTACACACGAATACAGGAGAAGCAATGGCTACCATCGACGCCGATCAACAGCAGGACATGAGCGACTACGCAGAGAACGAGACGCTCATTCTCGACATGCTCGACCGCTTCCTCAAGACGGAAGTCAAGCCGTATGTGCACGAGCTCGACGCGAAGGACGAGTATCCGCATGAGATCGTCGAGAAGATGAAGGGCATGGGGCTGTTCGGTTGCCTGATCTCGCCCGAGTACGGCGGTCTCGGTCTGACGACGGCGACCTACGCGAAGATCGTCGATCGCATTTCGGCGGTGTGGATGTCAGTGAGCGGCATCATCAACTCGCACCTCATCATGGCGATGACGATCCAGCGCAACGGCACCGAAGACCAGAAGCGCGAGTTTCTCCCGCGCATGGCGACGGGCGAACTGCGCGGCGGCATCGGCCTGACCGAGCCGGATTGCGGCACGGACCTTCAGGCGATCCGCACCGTCGCGCGCCGCGAAGGCGACGAGTATGTCGTCAATGGCAACAAGACTTGGATCACGAACAGCAAGTACGGCAACGTGCTCGCGCTGCTCGTGAAGACCGATCCGGACGCGCAGCCGCGTCATAAAGGCATGAGCCTCTTGATCGTCGAGAAGGGACCGGGTTACGAAGTGAGCCGCCAGTTGCAGAAGCTCGGCTACAAGGGCATCGATACCTGCGAGCTCACGTTCACCGATTTTCGCGTGCCGGTGTCGCGCGTGATCGGCGGTCAGGAAGGGCTCGGGCTCAAGCAGATCCTGAGCGGTCTGGAACTCGGTCGCATCAATGTGGCGGCGCGTGGTGTCGGCGTCGCGCAGGCCGCGCTCGATGAAGCGGTCGCGTATTCGCAGCAGCGCAAGACCTTCGGCAAGCCCATCTGCGAGCATCAGGCGATCGCGCTCAAGCTCGGCGAGATGGCGACGCGCGTGGAAGCCGCGCGCCTTCTGACCGACTCGGCCGCGCGCGCGTATGACAAGGGCCTGCGCTGCGACATGGAAGCGGGCATGGCGAAGTACTTCGCCACCGAAGCGGCTGTCGAGAACAGCATGGAAGCGATGCGCATCCACGGCGCGTATGGTTATTCGAAGGAATACAACGTCGAGCGGCTGTATCGCGATGCGCCGCTCCTGACCATCGGCGAGGGCACGAACGAGATGCAACGCCTGATCATCGCCAAGATGCTGATTGCGAGGAACCCCGCATGAGCCTGCCTCTTTCCGGCGTACGTATCGTCGCCATCGAACAATACGGTGCGGGTCCGTTCGCGACGCAGCATCTCGCCGATCTCGGCGCGGAAGTCATCAAGATCGAGAACTTCCGCGAAGGCGGCGATGTCGGCCGCAATGTAGGTCCTTATTTTTTCGGCGAGGGCGATAGCCATTTCTTCGAGGCGTTCAATCGCAACAAGTGCAGTCTGACGCTCGATCTGAAGAAGCCCGAGGGGCGTGAAGTGCTGCTCGATCTCGTGAAGACGAGCGATGCGGTCTTCAACAATCTGCGCGGCGATCTGCCCGTGAAACTGGGTCTCACCTACGACCAATTGAAGGACGCGAATCCGGCGATCGTCTGCGCGCATCTGTCGGCTTATGGACGCACCGGCAGCCGCGCATCGTGGCCCGGCTACGATTATCTGATGCAGGCGGAAGCGGGGTATCTGTCCGTGACCGGCGAGCCTGACGCGCCGCCCGCGCGCTTCGGCCTCTCGATCATCGATCTGATGACCGGGACCACCGCCGCGATGGCGCTGCTCGCGGGTCTCGTGCAGGCGCGCACGACGGGCATCGGCCGCGACATGGACACGAGCCTCTTCGATGTCGCGCTGCATAACCTCGCGTATGTCGGCACATGGTATTTGAACGGCGGCACGGTGACCGGACGCGACCGTCGATCGGCGCATCCGTCGCTCACGCCGAGCCAGTTGTACAAGACGAAGGACGGCTGGATCTTCCTGATGTGCAACAAGGAAAAGTTCTGGGGCGTGCTGGCCGAGATACTCGACAAGCCGTCATGGATCACCGACGAACGCTTCTGCAATTTCAAGGCGCGGCTCGCGAATCGCGATCTCGTGGAACAGGAACTGGATACGGCGCTCTCGCGCGCGACGACGGCCGAATGGCTCGAACGCCTGGGTGGCCGCGTGCCTGCCGCGCCGGTCTACGACGTCAAGCAGGCGCTCGACAATCCGTTCGTCGCGGAGCGTCAGAGCGTGACGGAAGCGGAGCATCCGCGCTTCGGCAAGGTCCGCAATGTGGCCGCGCCGGTGCGCGTGAACGAAACGCTGGCGGCGCGCGCCGCGCCCGAACTCGGGCAGGACAACGCGAGGCTTCTGGCCGAACTCGGTTACGATGCTGGACGGATCGCTCATTTGCGCGAAAGCGGCGCGGTGCAATGATGATGCTTGCACCGGATGATGTCGCGCGAATGGCGGGTCCGTCCGTCAATCCTTCATCGTGCGTGCAAAAGATGGTCAACGTGCTCGGTCAGCAACCGCGTTATCTGCAACTGGCGCAGACGCTCATCAACGAAATTCAGAACGGACGCTTTCCGGTGGGCTCCACCATTCCCACCGAATTCGAATTGTGCGAGCAGTTCGGCGCGAGCCGCTCGACCGTGCGCGAAGCGGTCAAGCAGCTCGTGCAGCTCGGCATGGTGGTGCGGCAGGCGGGCATCGGCACCACGGTCAAGGCGCTGAATTCGGAAGGCAGTTATCGGCAGGTCATGCAGCAACTGAGCGACCTGCATCGCTATTCCGCGGACACAGCGCTTCAGGTCCTGAAGAAGGAGACCGTCGAAGTGAGCGATGCCTCGCTGTGCGCGATGTTGCAGGCGAAGCCCGGCGAAACGTGGCTGCGTCTGGAAGGCATCCGGCGCTCGCCGGAGAGTGTCGATCCGATCTGTCATACCGAAGTTTATATACAGCCCGCGTTCCGTTCGCTGACGGGCATCGAGGACGAGCCGCATACGCCGATCTTCACGATGATCGAGCGTCAGTTCGGCGAGCAGATCGCACGCGTGGAGCAGGAGATTCGCGCGATGGCGTTGCCTGCGGACATCGCGCGCCTCGTCAACGCGAAGGCGCGTTCGCCCGCGCTGTGGCTGTCGCGCCGGTACTTCAACAAGCGCGGGGAGATCGTCGAGGCGGCGGTCAGCATCCATCCCGCCGACCGCTTCAGCTATTCGGAGACGTTCCAGCGCGGCTGGAGCGGCGCCTGAAGCATTCGAGGAATTGCGCATGATTGCACGTAGTTATCTGTTCGTTCCGGGCGATCGTCCCGAGCGTTTCGACAAGGCATTGGCGACAGCGGCGCATCGCGTCGTCATCGATCTGGAGGATGCGGTCGCCATCGACGCGAAAGCACAGGCTCGCACGCAGATCGCGCAATGGTTGCAATCGCCGCTATCGGACGAGGTGCGCGAGCGCGTCGTGATACGCGTGAATGCCTATGGCACGCCGTGGCACGAGGAAGATGTGTCGATGGTGCGCGCGGCTAACATGCGCGCCGTCATGGCGCCGAAGGCCGAGGACGCGGCGCAACTCGCCGATATCGCGGCGCGCTGTGTCGAAGGTGTCGAGCTGATCGCGCTGGTGGAGAGCGTCGCGGGCGTGGTGCGCATGCGCGAGATCGCGCAGAGCGGACGCGTGGCGCGGCTCGCCTTCGGTTCGTTCGATTTCGGCGTGGACGCGGGCATCGATGGCACCGGGCGCGAGCTGGATTACGTGCGCTCGCAGTTTGTCATCGAGTCGCGCTTTGCGGGACTGCCGCCGCCGGTCGACGGCGTGACGCTCGCCACCGGCGATATCGATGCGATCAACGCCGACGTGCTCGATGCGCGCCGTTTCGGTTTCGGCGGCAAGTTATGCATCCATCCGAAGCAGGTCGAGGCGGTGAACACGGGTTTCGCGCCGAGCGGGGCGGAACGCGAATGGGCGGCGCGTGTTCTGGCCGCGCTCGAAGCCAATCCGCGCGGCGCGATTTCGGTGGACGGGAAGCTCGTAGACAAGCCGATCGTCGATCGTGCCCGACGAATTCAGGCCGCGTGAAGCGGACATGAGGAGATAAGAGGAATGAAGGTTCTGGTGCCGATCAAGCGTGTGGTCGATTACAACGTCAAGGTCCGGGTGAAGTCGGATAACACGGGCGTCGATATCGCCAACGTGAAGATGTCGATGAATCCGTTCGACGAGATTGCTGTTGAAGAAGCAGTGCGTCTGAAAGAAGCGGGTGTTGCGACGGAAGTTATCGCGGTGTCGTGCGGGGTGACGCAGTGTCAGGAGACGTTGCGTACTGCGCTTGCCATTGGCGCGGATCGCGCTGTGTTGGTGGAAACGTCGGAAGACTTGCAGCCTTTGGCCGTCGCAAAGTTGTTGAAGGCGCTGGTCGATCAGGAAAAGCCTCAACTCGTCATTCTCGGCAAGCAGGCAATCGACGATGACTCGAATCAAACCGGCCAGATGCTTGCGGCGCTGGCAGGTCTGCCGCAAGCGACGTTCGCATCGAAGGTCGTAGTCGCGGATGGCAAGGCGACAGTATCGCGTGAAGTCGATGGCGGCGCGGAAACGCTTTCTTTGAAGCTCCCCGCAGTGGTCACGACGGATCTGCGCCTGAACGAGCCGCGCTACGTGACGCTGCCGAACATCATGAAGGCGAAGAAGAAGCCTTTGTCGACGGTGAAGCCCGCCGATCTGGGCGTCGATGTCGCACCGCGTCTGAAGACGCTGAAGGTCGTCGAGCCGTCGAAACGCAGCGCGGGAATTACGGTTCCCGACGTGAAGGCATTGGTCGAAAAACTGAAGAACGAAGCGAAGGTAATCTGATGACGACTCTCGTTATTGCGGAACACGACAATGCGTCGATCAAGGCCGCGACGCTCAACACGATTGCGGCTGCGTTGAAGATCGGTGGCGATGTGCATGTGCTGATCGCGGGTTCGAACGCGCAGGGCGCGGCGGATGCGGCGGCGAAGATCGCGGGCGTCGCAAAGGTACTGCTCGCCGATGCGCCTCAACTCGCCGACGGCCTGGCTGAAAACATCGACGGCACGGTGTTGAACATCGCTAAGGACTATTCGCACATCTTCGCGCCGGCGACCGCTTACGGTAAGAACATCGCGCCGCGTATCGCCGCGCATCTCGATGTCGCGCAGATCAGCGATATCACCGCCGTCGATAGCCCCGACACGTTCGAGCGCCCGATCTACGCGGGCAATGCGATCGCCACGGTGCAATCGAGCGATCCGATCAAGGTCGTCACGGTGCGCGCGACGGGCTTCGATCCGGTTGCTGCGGAAGGTGGTAACGCTCAGATCGAAAAGATCGAAGCAGCAGCCGACGCGGGCATCTCGCAGTTCGTGAGCCGTGAAGTGACGAAGCTGGATCGTCCGGAACTGACGAGCGCGCACATCATCGTGTCGGGTGGACGTGGACTGGGTAGCGGCGACAACTATACGAAAACGCTCGAACCGCTCGCCGACAAACTCAACGCGGCGCTGGGCGCATCGCGCGCGGCAGTCGATGCTGGCTATGTCCCGAACGACTATCAGGTCGGTCAAACCGGCAAGATCGTCGCGCCGCAACTGTATGTGGCTGTCGGCATCTCGGGCGCGATTCAGCATCTGGCCGGCATGAAGGATTCGAAGGTCATCGTCGCGATCAACAAGGACCCCGAAGCGCCGATCTTCAGCGTGGCCGATTACGGTCTCGTCGGCGATCTGTTCACGGTCGTACCGGAACTCGCGAGCACGCTGTGACGACGGATCGCGTGCCGCTGCACACGCGGCAGATCACACTGCAAGGCTTCAAACGCGCGGACGGCCTCTACGACATCGAAGGCCGCCTGCGCGATACGAAGTCATACGACCGCGCGTCGCATGGCGTGGTGGTCAAGGCAGGCGATCCGGTACACGAAATGATGCTGCGCATTACGATAGGCGTCGACTTCGTGATTCGCGATGCGCATGCCGAGTCGATTACCGTGCCCTATGTCGGCCATTGCGACACGATCGCGCCGGAGTATCGGAAGCTGCAAGGTATGACACTCGCGCCGGGTTTCATGCGTGAGATCAGAAGCCTGTTCGGCGGCGTGCAGGGCTGCACGCATCTGACGGAGCTGATCGGTGCAGTGGCGACGGCCGCGTTCCAGACGATGAGCGAAGAGATCAACGCGAGCGGCGCCGCACGGCCGTTTCAAATCGACGGTTGCCATGCGCTGCGCATCGATGGCCCGCTCGTCGAAGCATTTCATCCGAAGTGGTACAGGGCGCGACCGCGCGCCTGAGCCTTGATATGAGCCCGATGAATCGTCGAAAAGGGATTCTGATCCGCCTGGCGTGGTCGATGACGTTAGGCGCATCGATTTGGGGTATCGCCAACGTCGCGTTGGCTGGTGACGACATGGACACGCGCGCTGCCGATCTGCACGAAACCGTCGTCAAGGTGCCGATGATCGAGCACGGCCTGTTCGGCGAACACGAACGCGACATCGTCGCGACCACCTATATGCCCGACGGCGACGGACCTTTTCCGTTGATCGTGTTGAGCCACGGCAGTCCGCCTGATCCGAGGGACCGCCCGAAGGTCGGCCGCTACCGTGAATTGCCGCAAATCCGGACATTCGTCCAGCTCGGCTTCGCAGTCATCGTGCCGATTCGCCGGGGCTTCGGCGCTACAGGCGGGACTTATGAAGAGGGCTTCGGTTCATGCAAGAACCCCGACTATCTTCAGGCAGGCAAAGACGCGGCGCAGGATGTGCTCGCAGCCGTCGCCTATGCAGGGACGTTGCCACAGGTCGATAGGGATCACGTCGTCCTGGTGGGTCAGTCGGCAGGCGGATTCGCGTCTCTCGCAGCGGCGAGCTATGCCCCAAAGGGGCTGGTCGCGGTCGTGAACTTCTCGGGCGGTCGCGGTGGTGACCCGGCGAAACATCCGGGCATACCCTGCGGCCCGCAACAGATGGCCGACGCGATCCGGCATTTTTCATCGACGATAAAAGTGCCGGTACTTTGGCACTATGTCGAAAACGATTTGTACTTTGCGCCCCAGATCGTGGCGACCTGGTTTGCAGCGTTTCAGGCGGCTGGCGGTCAGGGAGAGATGATCGTCGAGCCGCCTTTTGGAAGGAACGGTCACGGGATGTTTGCCGTCACCGATTCCATTCCCATCTGGTTGCCGCACGTCGAGCAGTTCCTTTCCCCTCTGGTGTCGATGAAGCAATAACCATAGCGGAACCACCGTGCACCGATCAACTCGACATCAGGCCTTCGGCGCAAGCCACGAATCTTCGGCTTCGATACCGTCCGGTTCGTAGGTCCACGTGATCTTCTCGTACGTGAACGCGAGGTCTTCCATGTGGCCCATTTGCTTGTTGTTCGGGTCCAACGCGTTCGGCGTCCACGACTTCATGTTCGTCAGAATCGCGTTCGACAGCTTCACGGTGTAGTACTTCTCTTCCGTGCCCTTCGGCGAGATGCGATAGAACTCCAGCGACACGTCCTTCATCTGCTCGCCCGAGGTCAGCGCCTGAAACAGCTTGGGCGAGGACTTGTCGATTTCCTTCGTGATCGTCATCGCGCCATGCACGCGCTTGCCGGTGGGCAGGCCCGTTTGCGGGCTCTTCGGAATTTCGATGGTGTGATCGACGGCCTGGACGAGAATCTTTCCTTCGTGACCCTGGACTTTGTTCGAGCCTTCGATCTTGCCTTGGTTTTGGCCTTCGAGGGTGAGGTAGCACGGCATCGGCATGATTTGTTCTCCGGTTTGTTTGGCGCGTTTCGTTTAGCGCATGAGATGTATTCTGTGCACGCGCCGTTACCGCCGAGTTTCAGAAAAAGGGATTCAGGTTACGAATGAAACATGGCGCTTATCCCACTTCGTCGAAACTCAGCTGAAGAACTTTCCGAGCGTAATCGTGACCGACTGCGTCGCCGTCAGTCCGATGGACGGATTCTGGTCGCACACGTCGTCGTACGGGAAGGCGTAGGCGAGTGAGTTCGTGCTCAGTCGATGGAACAACTGCGCCCACGGATTGAAGACGAGCGTGTTGGGGTTCGCGATCTGATAGAAGGTGGCTGCGTCGTTCTTGCACGTCGCATCGGCGAGTGTGTTCGACATCACGCCTCGGTTGAACGCAGCGGCCAGCATCTTCTGCACGTTCTTGGCGGCGTCGCTGCCGGTCGCGAGGCTGTTCGCGCACTGCCAGACGTCATAGCTGGAGATGCCGGGCGTGCCCGCGCCGCCGACCGTGAACGCCGCCGTGCCGCTCGTCGTCGAACCGGCGTAGAACGTCAGGCCGGCACCGGATTGCACGATGCCGGTGTACGTGCCCGTCGCGAGATCGGTGACCGACAGCGGCGTGGTGGTCCACGTCTGATACCAGTTCTCGATGGTCTGATCGAAATACGTCAGCAGCGAGCCGCTGTACTGGTTCTGCGCCGAGATGCTCTTGGGCGAGAGTGCGCGCAAGGTGACGCTGCCATTGACCGCGAGTCCCGCCGGAAACGCGGACGGCGCAGGCACGCTCTGCGGCAGGTAGAACGCGGCGGGCAGCTTCGATACCGCCTCGAGGATAGCCGGACGCGACGAATCGTACTGACCTTGCTGCGCGCCGCCCGGCGTACCGTTCAGCAATAGCGGAAAGCCGAACTGGTCGACCTGCGTGGTGTTGCCGTTGAAATTGCCTTCGCTGTCGAACGAGAATTCGATCCAGTCGAACAAAGTGAGTGAGCCGGGACCGTCGACGGTCACAGGGGCCGTGTATGCGCTGCTGCTGAGCGCCGTGAACGGCAGTTTCGGCACACCGACGGACAGATAAATGCGGCCGCTGAACGCCGCCGTGCCGGTGCCCAGACCCGGAATGCTCGTTGCGTTGAGCTTCGACAGATCCAGTACGAAGCTCGAACCGACAGTGAGCGGAATGCTGTAATCGGCCCATGCGAGCGGATACGTTTCGGCAAGCGCGGCGGCTTCGCTGCCGGGCAGTGCGGACGAGCCGGGGAACGTCTTCGCGGCGATCGTGTTGTCGGCGGCGCTCATCACATGGGGCGTGCCGGTCGAGTCCACCCAGTACTGCGTCACGCCGGAGGCGAGACTCGTCTCGCCGATCACGTAGGCATAGACGGCCGTACCGGTCGGCAGATCGGTGTGCGTGAGATCGAGCGTCAACGGCGTCTTCGCGGTGGATTGCGCGCCTCCTGCCTGCGGCCCGGACGGGGAAGCGGGACCGGACGACGACGCCGTGGATCCCGATGCCGGATTCGAACCCGAACCGCCTCCGCATGCCGCGAGGAGGCCCGATGCCCCCATGCCGAGAAGAAAAGTGCGTCGGCTGATGGATTTGGTCGTCATCTTCGGGTCCTTCGTCGGAGCATACGGTTAAAGGCGGCAGGGTAGATAACCCGCGCCAGGGGATACGCGTGCGAGGGCTTCCTGGCACGACGCAGGGTTCGGGAACTGATCGGGTTATCGGCAAGCGAAGGCGGTGGCTTGAGGCTAAGCGGTGTCCAATCGTCTCGGGCGGTGCGTCACGACGGCGCTGAAGGTGGAAGATTCGAGAGTAGTTTCGCTGGACCTCGGGCTGGTCCCTTAAGGTCTCTGGCGAACCCCCGCGATCAATTGCCGCGTGCGCCCATGCGCTTGCGAATCTCCGAGTCGAGAATCAGCCGCCCCCGCAACTTGCCCTTCATGCGCTTCACATAGCGCGGCGCCTCGGTCATATGGATCACCATCAGTTCGCGCACCTTGTCCGCGTCCCGTGCGCGCGCCGCTTCCGTGATCGCCTTATGGATCTTCACATTCGCGCGGCCGAAGCGCTCATGCTCGGCTGGCGGCGTGTCGTTCCTGAACTCGATGAGCTGCCGGATCATCTCGTTGATGAGCTCGCACGTGAAGCGCAAAAAGGGATTGGGGTTTGCCGCGGCGAGAATGTCGTGGAAGTTCACGTCTTCCTGACGTTGCCGCACGATGTCGCGATCCGGATGCTTCGAAGCAGGTTCGTCGCAACATGCGATGTTCGTTTCCAGCGCCGCGAAATCCTCGTCGGTGAGATGCGGCACCGCGCCCGCCGCAAGTTCGGGCTCGAGTAACTGACGCACCGTGTAGATGTCGTCGATGGTCACGTCCTTGAAGAACAGATAGTTCTGCAGCAGTTGCAAGGTGCGATCGAGCGGCACCTCGACGATCGTGCCGCCGCCCGAAGGCCCTGTCGTCACCTTGATGAGCCCTTGCACTTCGAGCGACTTGAGCGCCTCGCGCGTCGTACTCTTGCTCACGGAGAAGAGTTGCTGCAATTCGATCTCGCGCGGCAGCTTGTCGCCGGGCTTGAGGTTCTTTTCCGTGATCAGCCGTTTGATCTCCTCCGCGACCAGGTCGGCACGCTTCGGCTGCTTGATCGGCTGCTGCGCGATCTCGATTGCTGCGCCCGCGCGTTTTGCACGCTCCATCACCATGTCGATGCTCCCTGTCTTTGTCTGCTTTATACGCGCGCACGGCCCGCTCGTCGGACTTGGAATTTTGCCTTATTGACACGCGAATTTATTGTTTCTAGCATCAGGTTCATTCTATTTATCATGATAAATAGAATGAACCGGGCCGAGGCTTGAAGCTACCACGAAAATAAAGCGTAGCGGCTGCGCGGGTCATCTTCTCAAGGAGCGTCAATTTTGAATCGCCGAAACATGTTGAAGCTGGCCGCGCTGTCGGCCATTCCGGGATCGTTCGAAGCGCTCGTCGCAAGAAGCGCCTTCGCGCAGGGCTCGCCGATCCAGTTCGCGTGCCCGGTGCCCATGTCCGGTCCGTTCGCGGCGAACGGCAAGTACGCCGATCTCGGCATGAAGCTCGCGATCGAGCAATACGGCAAGGTGCTCGGCCAGCCGCTCGCCTACACGACGCTCGATACCGAGGGAAAACCCGCAACGGCTGTGCGGCGCGTGCAGGAAATCGCGCAGCAAAAGAACGCGCGCTATTTCGCGGGCGGCATTCTTTCTTCTGAAGCGCTCGCGATGGGCAAGGAAGCCGAAAAGGCCGACGGCATTTTCATCACGACGGCAGGCGCGGATGAACTCACCGGCAAGGACTGCAACAGCGCGACGTTCCGCTGGTCGGTGCCGACTTTCGGTGCGATCGAGCAGACCGTGCGCCCGCTGATCGAATCGATGCCCAAGGCGAAGCGCTGGTACACGATCACGCCGCAATATGTGTTCGGCGACGGCCTCCTGTCCGCGGCGAAGAACATCTTCAAGGAGAAGGGCATCGAGCATGTGGGCAACAGCTATCACTCGCTCAATGAAAAGGAGTTCAGCGGCTATCTGACCAATGCGGTCGCTGCCAAGCCCGACGTTCTTCTCATTCTCAACTTCGGCTCGCAATCGTCGGACACGTTGCGCCAGGCGGTGAGCTTCGGCATGAAGAACAACTGCACGATCCTGATGGCATGGGCATCGGGTCTGGAGCAGTTCGAAGCGCTCGGGCCGGATATCTGCGAGGGCGTGTATTTCGGCGCGCAATACTGGCATGCGATCGACGCACCGCTCAACCACGATCTCGTCAAGCGCGTGAGCGCGGCTTATAAGTCGAACCCGAACTACAGCCTCGCCGGATCGTATATCTGCACGAAGATTTTGCTCGATGGCATCGTGAAGGCGGGCACCGCCGATCCGAAGAAAGTCATCGCCGCGCTCCAGGGTATGAAGTACGCGGGCCTGACCGGTCCCGAAGAGATTCGCGCGGGCGATCATCAGGTGCTGAAGAACTACTATCTGCTGAAGGGCAAGCCCAAGAGCAAGATGAAAGACAAGGACGATTACGCCGACATCGTGAGTTCGGGTCAGTCGTTCCTGCCGCTCGACAAGACGCAGTGCAAGCTCGCCTGATCGCGTGATGTACTGACGCAGATCATTCTCACGCGAATGCGGGCGAGACCTGCATTCGCGCCGCCACCTTTCTGATGCAAGGCCATGAACGTTTATCTGTTGCAGGTCGTGAACGGCATCGGCGTGGGCATGCTGTATTTTCTGCTCGCGGTCGGTTTGTCGATCGTGTTCGGGCTGCTGCGCTTCGTGAACTTCGCCCACGGCGCGTTCTATTTGTTGGGCGCGTATTTTTGCTATCAGGCGATGCAGTGGTCGATGAGCTTTTGGGCCGCGCTCGTCATCGTGCCCGTCGTCGTCGGCGCGTGCGCGTGGATCGTCGAGAAACTCGTGCTGCGGCATGTCTATGCGCAGCAGCACGAGTTCCATATTCTCGCGACGGTGGGTCTTGCGCTCGTGATACAGGAGTGCGCGATCATCGTGTGGGGACCCCTCGGCGATAACGTGGCCGTGCCCGACATCCTGAACGGCGTCGTGATGTGGGGCAGCTTCATCTACCCGAAATACCGCCTCTTCGTGATCGCGTTCACGGCCGTGCTGGCGGGCGTTCTATGGTGGGTGCTCGAAGGCACGCGCCTCGGCAGCGCAGTGCGCGCGGGCAGTGAATCGAGCGAGATGGTGTCGCTGCTCGGCATCAACGTGACGCGCATCTTCAGTCTCGTGTTCGCGCTCGGCGCGGGCACGGCGGCGCTGGCGGGCGTGCTCGCCGCGCCGATACGCGGCGTCGATCCGTTCATGGGCATCGAGGCGCTCGGCGTTGCGTTCGTGGTCGTCGTGGTGGGCGGCATGGGCAACTTTCTCGGTGCGCTCGTCGGCGGATTGCTGGTCGGCATCGTGCAAAGCGTGATGAGCACGCTATGGCCCGAAGGCGCGCGTCTCATGATCTATGTCGCGATGGCGGCGGTGCTGCTGCTGCGTCCGAACGGATTGCTCGGGAGGACCGCATGAATTCCAAGCTCGATTCGAATACATTGGACGTAAGCGTGCCCCAACGATCCCTCAGGCATTCGCTGCATCGATATCGGTTTCTGGTGCTCGCGGCGATCGTCGTCTGCATCCTGCCGATGACGATGCGTTCCGGATCGCTCGCCACCGAAGTGCTCGTCTATGCGCTCGCCGCGCTCGGCTGCAATCTGTTGCTCGGGCATACGGGCTTGCTGTCCTTCGGGCAAGGCATCTTCTTTGGCCTCGGCAGTTATAGCGCCGGCCTGATACTCACGAAGTCAGGACTGCAAGTACCCGTGGCGTTGCTCGGTGCGATCGTCGTGGGTGCGGTCGCGGCGGCCATCGTAGGATGGTTCTCGATCCGTCAGCGCGGCGCGTACTTCGTGATGCTCACGCTGGCATTCGGGCAGATGTTCTACTTTCTCGCCTACACGACGCCCGATCTCACCGGCGGCGACAACGGCCTGCTCGATATTCCGCGTCCTGCCTTGTCGATCTTCGGTCAGCCGCTCGTATCGATCGCATCGCCGTGGCAGTACTACGCGTTCGTGGCGGTGCTGTTCCTGATCGCGTTCTGGCTGATGCTGCGCGTGTCGCATTCGGTCTTCGGCCGCACCTTGCTTGCGATCCGCGACAACGAAGCGCGCGCCGCTGCCGTTGGTTACGACGTCAGGCGCTTCAAGCTCGTGGCGTTCGTGGTATCGGGCGCGGTCACGGGGCTCGCCGGCGCACTGCACGCGATGATGACGGGTATCGCGCCGCTATCGAACATCGACTATCACACGAGCGAGATGATTCTCGTGATGACGGTGATCGGCGGCACGGGCAATCTCTTTTCCTCCGTGCTCGGCGCGGCGTTCTATGTGCTTTTCGCCGACTGGCTGTCGACGCTCTGGCCGCGCTGGCTGCTGTTGCTCGGTCTCGTGCTGATCGCGGTGAGCCTCTTCATGCAGCGCGGTTTGTGGGGACTGGGAGAACGCATCTGGCGCATGGTGAAGCGCGATCGGGGAGAGCCGGCATGAGCGTGTCGATACTGGAAGCGAAGGGCGTCGCGAAACGCTACGGCAAGTTCGCGGCACTCACCGATGTGCATCTGCGCATCGCGAGGAACACGGTGCATTCCGTCATCGGCCCGAACGGCGCGGGCAAGACCACGCTCTTTCATGTGCTGACGGGCACGGTGCCGATCACCGCGGGCAGTATCGTGTTCGATGGTCACGATGTGACGCACGAGCCCGATCACCGGCGCGTGAAGCGCGGAATTGCGCGTTCGTTTCAGGTCACGAGCCTGTTTGCGAATCTTCCGGTGCGCGAGAATCTGCGGCTCGCCGCGCAAGGCGTGGATTCGAAGCGCGCGCTCGATGCATGGACGCCGCCGCGTGGCGCGCTCGAACATCGCGATACGGTCGATGGCATTCTGGAGCGCCTCGCGCTGCAACGTTTCGCATCGACGCAGGCGAGCGCGCTGTCGCATGGTCAGCAACGGCGCCTCGAAGTAGGCATGGCGCTCGCCGCGCGGCCGAAGGCGATCTTTCTCGACGAGCCGACCTCGGGCATGGGCATCGACGATCTCGACGACATGAAGCATCTGATCCGCAGCCTGCGCGAGGACTACACGGTCGTTCTGATCGAGCACAACATGGATATCGTGATGGACATCTCCGACACGATCACGGTGATGCAGCAAGGCCGCGTGCTCGTCGAGGGCAAGCCCGCCGATATTCGTGGCGACGAGCGCGTGCGCAGCGCCTATCTCGGCAACATGATCACCGGAGGCCGCGCATGATGCTCGACGTCGATAACATTCACGGCTATTACGGCAAGAGCCATATCCTGCAAGGCGTTTCGCTGAAGATAGGCGACGGCGAGACCGTTACTCTGCTCGGGCGCAATGGCGCGGGCAAATCGACGACGCTCAAGAGCATCGCGGGCGTCGTGACGGCGCAGCAGGGCAGCGTGAAATTCAAGGGAGCCGAGCTCTCGAAGTTGCCGCCTCACAAGATCGCTGCGCGCGGCGTGTGCTTCGTGCCGGAGCATCGCGGCATCTTCAGGCTGTTATCGGTGGAAGAGAACTTGCGCCTCGGCGCGCGCAAGGACTCGCCGTGGCAGCTCGCGGACATCTATCGCATCTTTCCGCGTTTGCATGAGCGTCGCACAAACGGCGGCGGACAGCTTTCCGGTGGCGAACAGCAAATGCTCGCGATCGGACGCGCGCTGATGAATCATCCGCGTCTGCTGATGCTCGACGAGCCGGTGGAAGGACTCGCGCCGGTGATCGTCGAGGAAATCGTCGCGCAACTGAAGCTGATCCGCAAAGCGGGCGTGGCGATTCTTCTCGTCGAACAGAACCTCGAAGTGTGCACGCAACTCGCCGATCGCCATTACATCATCGAGCAGGGACGCATCGTGTACGAAGGCTCGAATGATGCGTTCATCGCCGATGAATCGATCAAGGATCGTTATCTCGGCGTTGGCGTCGTCTGAAGGTCGTATCAGCAACACTCAGCTCAGGAACTCTTCATGCAAGCTCATGATCTGCCGGCGCTGGCCGGCTTGCGCATCGACGGTGCGCGTCTCTGGAACAGCCTGATGGAGCTCGCGCGCATCGGCGCGACGCCAAAGGGCGGCGTATGCCGACTGGCGCTTACCCCGCTCGACAAGCAGGGCCGCGATCTTTTCGTCGCATGGGCGAAGGAAGTCGGCTGCACGGTGCGCGTGGATGCGATCGGCAATATCTTCGCGCGCCGCGCGGGCACGCGCGACGATCTGCCGCCCGTGATGACGGGCAGCCACATCGATACGCAACCGACCGGCGGCAAGTTCGACGGCAACTACGGCGTTCTGGCGGGCCTCGAAGTCTTGCGCACGCTGAACGACAACAACGTGCGCACGAAAGCGCCGCTCGAAGTCGCCGTATGGACCAATGAGGAAGGCTCGCGTTTCGTGCCGGTGATGATGGGCTCAGGCGTGTTCGCGGGCGCATTCACGCTCGATCATGCGCTGGCGCAGACGGATCGCGAAGGCGTATCGGTGCGCGATGCGCTCGCATCCATCGGTTATGCGGGCGAACGCGTTGCGGCGCATGACGTGGGCGCGTATTTCGAAGCGCATATCGAGCAGGGACCGGTGCTGGAGGCGAACGACACGGTGATCGGCGTCGTGCAGGGCGCACTCGGCCAGCGCTGGTACGACGTGACGATCGACGGCATGGAAGCGCACGCGGGCCCGACGCCCATGGAGTTGCGCCGCGATGCGCTGCTGGCCGCCGCCGATCTGATTCGCACGGTCAATCGCATCGCGCTCGATCACGCGCCGCATGGACGCGGCACGGTCGGCTGGGTGGACGTGCATCCGAATTCGCGCAACGTGATTCCGGGGCGCGTGAAGCTGAGCGTCGATTTGCGCGCCGCAGACGACGCCGCGCTCCTCGCGATGGACCGTGCATTGCGCGAAGCGTGCGCGCAAGCGGGCTTGCCGGTGCAGGTAGACGAAGTTGTCTACTTCGCGCCGCAGCCGTTCGAAGCATCGCTGGTTGCTTCGGTGCGAGAGAGCGCGCAGGCGCTCGACCTGAACTCGATGAATATCGTGAGCGGCGCGGGACACGACGCCGTGTATCTCGCGCGTGTGGCGCCTGCGGCGATGATCTTCGTGCCGTGCAAGGACGGCATCAGTCACAATGAAATCGAGGATGCACGCGCCGATCATCTCGAAGCGGGCTGCAACGTGCTCCTGCAAGTGATGCTGCGCGCGGCGAATGCATCTGCCGAAGGCGTCGAAGGAGAGGCCGCATGAAGATTCTCATCGCGCGGATGAATCACGAAACCAATACCTTTTCGCCGGTCGCGACGCCGCTCGAGGCCTTCGGGCGCGAAGGCCCCTGCTATGGGGACGACGCGTATCGCGAGAATGCGGGCATGCGCACGGCGATGTCCGCGTTCATCGATGCCGCGAAGCGCGAGCAGGCCGAGGTCGTCACGCCGATATCGGCATCGGCGAATCCGAGCGGGCGCGTGGCCGCTGCGGCTTATGACGCGATCTGCCAGGCGATCGTCGATGCCGCAGCCGGTTGTGATGCGGTGATGCTCGATCTGCACGGCGCGATGGTCGCAGAAAACTCGTCCGATGGCGAAGGCGATTTGCTGGAACGCGTGCGGCGTGCGCTGCCTCATGCGCCGATCGCCGTGTCGCTCGATCTGCACGCGAACGTCACGCAGAAGATGATCGACAACGCGGACGTGATAACGAGCTTCAAGACCTATCCGCACGTCGACATGTACGAGAGCGGCGAGCATGCGGCGCGGCTCTTGCTCGATCTCATTCATGGCAAGGCGAGGCCCGTGATCGCATGGGCGCAGCCGCCGCTGCTCACGCACACGCTCAGGAGTTCGACCGCCGGGGGTGCGATGAAGCGCGCCGTCGATGCCGCTCGCGCCGCCGAGGGCGAGGATGGCGTGCTGGCCGTGTCGGTACTGTCGGGCTTCTCGCTTGCCGATATCGACGCGCCTTGCATCAGCGTCGTCGTCGTGGCGAACGGCGCGCGCGCGAAGGCGCAGGAAGTCGCGGACCGCATCGCGCGGCAGATCTGGGAAGAGCGCGATGACTTCGTGTATCGCAGCGCGCCGCTTGCGCATTCGATAAGCGAAGGCGCCGCACTCGCGCGCGAGACCGACAAGCCCCTGCTGCTCCTCGATCACGGCGACAACTGCATGTCGGGCGGAACATGCGACACGACCGATGCATTCGAAGAGGCGTTGAAGCAAGGCCTCGATGGGATCGTCGTCGGGCCTTTGTGCGATCCCGAAGCGGTGGCCACGCTCTTTGAAGCAGGCGAGGGCGCGACGGTCACGGTCGGCATCGGCAACAAGCTTGCAAGCGTGGCATCACGCGGAAAGCCGCCGCTCGAAGTGACGGGTATCGTGCGCGCGCTGACCGATGGCGAGTACATCATCAGCGGCCCAACCTACACGGGACAACGCGCATATATGGGTCGCGCCGCGGTTCTGGAAACGCCGGTTGCGCGCATCCTGGTCACGGAGCGGACGCACGAACCGTGGGACCTTGGCGTGTTCGAGAGCGTTGGTATCGATCCGCGCGGCGCGAGGTTTCTGATACTCAAGTCGCGCATGTATTGCCGCCCGGTGTTCGTGCCGATTTCGGGCGGACTCGTCGAATGCGATAGCCGTGGCGTCACGAGCTCCGACTATGGCCTTTTCTCGTTCGAGAACCTGAGGCGGCCTGTCTATCCGCTGGATTCGGGTATCGAGTATTGATCGCGGGCGAGGTATAGCGCGAACCGGCGCATCTTTATCGCTTCAATTCGAAGATGCTGTCGATCTCTACCGGGATACCCATCGGCAACGTGTACACCCCTAGAGCGCTTCGAGCCGGAAGCTTGTCTTGCCCAAACAATGTCAGCAGGAGGTCACTGGCGCCATTGGCTACTTGCGGATGCTGGGTGAACGACTGATCGGCACGCACGTACACGGTCAGCCGGCTGCATCTGTCGATGTTGTCGAGCCCGCATGCCTGATCGACGCACGCCAGGATCATGAGCATCGTCAGACGTGCAGCGTGCTGAGCCCTTTCCAGAGACACATCGCCGCCGACTATTCCGACGATCGGCTTGCCATTCTCGAAGGGCCCGAGACCGGAGACATAGACTTGACTCCCCGAAATGGAGACCGTTCGATAGGAGCCGAGCGGCTCGATGGGCGGCGGCAATTCGAGGCCCGCCTGTGCGAGGCGTTCGGATACGTTCATGTTCGGCTCAGAGTGATGTGATGGAACCATAGAGTAACTCGGTCGATTCCGTTCGACGCAGCGGTACGAACGACGACTTCAGCTCCGTTCCGCCCCCGCGCCACGGGCAATCAGGAATTGATCCAGCTGCTCGAACGTCTCGGGCATCGCCTCATCCATTCCTTCGATGGCGATGTCGAGTGCTTCCTTCGACGGATAGAGTTCGCGCATCACCAGCAGCGTCTTGCCGTCCTTCTCCTCGAAGGTCACCGTCGTGACGGCGCCGTCCTCGCTTTCCTCGTTGGTCCAGACCAGGCGGGCGTTCGGCACGACTTCGAGGTATCTGCCGAAGAACGCCATGGGCGCCGCCGCCCTGGGATGCGCAAACTCCAGACGATAGCCGCCGCCGACACGGACATCCTGTTCGCAAGAAAGCAGTGTCGCGCCGCTCGACTTCGGCACCCACCACTGCCTGAACAACTCGGGCGTGGTCCACGCTTCGAACACGAGCCGCGGCGGGGCGTCGAAGGTTCGCGTGATGACCATCTCGCGATCGGACGTTCGCTCCGTCGTAGTACGGTTGTTCGCGCCGCCGGGCTCATTCTCTCTGCTTGCGACCATCGCGTTTCTCCTTGCGTTTGAGTTCCTCGATGACGGTATCCAGCGCGTCGAAGCGCGCGGCCCACGTCTGACGGTAGTGCTCGATCCAGGCCGACTCTTCTTCGAGGCGGCGCGAGCCCAGCCTGCAGGTCCGCACGCGCCCCACCTTCTCCGTGGTGACGAGCTCCGCCTGCTCCAGTATGCCGATGTGTTTCCTCATACCGGTCAGGGTCATGTGAAACCGCTCGGCGAGATCGGTGACGGACGCATCGGCGCGCATCAACTGCTCCAGCACGCCGCGCCGGGTGGGATCGGCCAACGCGGCGAACGAAGCGTCGATTCGGGTTCTTTCAGAATACTGAGCCATATGGTTCAGTATTGCATGTCTATCGAAGGCGGGCAAGGGAACGCTTTCGTGGCGCAAAATCAGACTCATGGGTAACTCGCCGGAATCAGGGGTAAGCAGGATGTCAGCGAGGCGCGGATACTTGAACCGTGGCTTAAGCAACGGATCTCGTTCAGGCATCGCTCATCGAAGGACAATTCATGACCCAGCTCGCTCACCCAGCTCATTCGCTGCTCGCTGAACTCGACGGTTTTCACGTCGAATTCAATTCCGCCGATTCGCGCGCCGACATCGTTCTGGACCGGCCGCCGTTCAATATCGTGTCGATGCATCAGCGCGAGCAATTGCGTCTGACGTTCGAAGCGCTCGACGCCAACGACGCCGTACGGGTGATCGTCGTGCGCGCCAAGGGCGAGCATTTTTCCAGCGGCGGCGATATCAAGGGCTTCATCGAGGCATCGCCCGAGCATGTGGCGAAGCTCGCCTGGAATATCGCGTCGCCGGCGCGTTGCAGCAAACCGGTCATCGCGGCGAATCGCGGCTATTGCTTCGGCGTCGGCTTCGAGCTGTCGCTTGCCTGCGATTTCCGCATCGCAACAGAAACGACGCTCTACGCGCTACCCGAACAGAAGCTCGGACAGATTCCCGGCTCGGGAGGCTCCGCGCGGCTGCAGAAGATGGTGGGCATCGGGCGTACGAAGGACATCGTGATGCGCTCACGCCGCATCACGGGATCGCAGGCTTATGAATGGGGCATCGCGACGGAGTTCGTCGCCGATGCCGAACTGGAAAGCGCCACGGATTCGCTCGTGCGCGAACTGCTCGCGTTCTCGCCGCTTGCGCAGCGCACCGCGAAGAAGCTTCTGAACGACACGGAAGATGCGCCGCTGTCGGTCGCCATCGAACTGGAAGGGCTCAACTACAGTCGCTTGCGCAGTTCCGACGACTTCCGCGAGGGCGTGGAAGCGTTTCATGAAAAACGCAGGGCCGCGTTCAAGGGCTCCTGAACCGGAGCGGGTTTAAACTCGACCGAAAATAAGCCGCGCAAAGCGGCAGCGGCATGGAGTGAGGCAAAACGA
Source organism: Caballeronia sp. EK (assembly GCF_014384845.1). Classification (NCBI taxonomy): domain Bacteria; kingdom Pseudomonadati; phylum Pseudomonadota; class Betaproteobacteria; order Burkholderiales; family Burkholderiaceae; genus Caballeronia; species Caballeronia sp. EK. Next base: position 799,303 of record NZ_JACSUE010000001.1, on the reverse strand, counting down.
GTGTCTAGTGCGATCAAGATCTATCAGGGACGTTTTGGACGAGTGGCGCTGCTCGACATGGATGCGCCGCTCATTCAGCACGCGCATCATCACTGCCATCTTCTGATCAAGGCGGCAGGACCGGACACGTTCTTCGCCGTTCACGATGAACTCCAGCCGCTGACCGGCGACACCGCGGTGCTGATCAATCCGTGGGAGCCGCACGCGTATCGTCATATCGAACATGCCGAGCAGCGCACGGTGATTCTCGCGATGTATATCGAGCCGGACTGGCTGACCGCCATTCAGCATCCGCTCGTGAGCGGCGGTCATCCGCGCTTCTTTCCGCAGTCGTGCGTGCGCATGTCGAACCATGCGAAGAAGCGCGCCGAAGAGCTCGCGATGGAGATGTGGTGGGCGGATAGCGTCGCCGCCGGGCGTCTGGAGGGGCTGCTCTTCGAGCTGATGCTTTCGGTGATCGATCCGAGCCGAAGCTGGCACGAGTCGTCGCGGCAGATGGAGTTGGCGGGCCGGCGTCCGAACGATCCGCGCATCCGCAAGGCTATTGCGTACTTGCGCGAGAACACGGGCGCGGAACCGGACATGAATCGTCTGGCGGAACATTGCGGGCTGTCGCGCGCGCATTTCTTCGCGCTGTTTCATCGCGTCACGGGCGTGACGCCCAACGTGTATTTGAACGTGCTGCGTATGGAAACGGCGATCAACGATTTATCCGCGGGCGCGCATTCGCTGACGGACATCTCATACGATCTGGGTTTTTCGGCGCCCGCGCATTTCACGCGCTTCTTCAAGCAGAACCTGGGTATCACGCCGAGCGAGTATCGCCGCGTGGTGCAGTTGTACGAAGCGGATTCCAGGCAAGTACAGATCTGAGCGTGGACACATCCTCGCGCACGCGATCTCACGCGTGCGCTGAACTGTCGCGTCTGTCACCAGGGCTTGCCTGGCGAAAAAGCATCGGACTGTAAGGTAATTCGCCCGACCGCTTGGTAAGCGATTTTGCGCAGTCGGGCAGTACATTGAATCGATGATGCGATGTGTCTCGCCGCAAGCGCGAGACACGCTCTTACTGAACATTTCGCACAGCCATGCAGGAGACACGTGTGAGCGACACCGATACCGACATCGCCCTGAAGGAACGCAAGACGCCCACGATCGCTTCCGGTCGCGACGAAGCGCAAGCGTCCACTCGCCCGTTTGTGGGCCGCCCGATGCAACGCCTGGAAGACCCCGCGATTCTCACGGGCCGCGGCCGCTACGGCGACGATATCGCCATCAAGACAGGCACGCTGCACGCCGCCGTGCTGCGCTCGCCTTATGCGCATGCGGAGATCAGGAGCATCGACGTGAGCGCCGCGCTCGCGCACAAGGGCATTCGCGCCGTGCTCACGCGCGACGATGTGCGTGCATGGTCGCAGCCGTTCGTCGTCGGCGTGAAGTCGCCGATGGAGCACTGGGCGCTCGCGATGGATCGCGCGCGTTATAGCGGCGAGCCGGTGGCGGTGGTGATCGGCGAGACGCGCGCTATCGCCGAGGACGGGCTCGATCTCGTCAAGGTCGACTATGCGCCGCTGCCGCCGGTGGTGTCGATCGAAGCGGCTGTCGCCGACGATGCGCCGGTGCTTCACGAGAAGATCGGCAGCAACGTGGTCAGCGACCGCAGCTTTCGTTATGGCGAGCCGGAAGCGGCGTTCGACAACGCGCCGCATCGCGTGTCGATCACGACGCACTACCCGCGCAACACGTGTGCGCCGATCGAATGCGGCGTCGTGATCGCGGAATGCCTGCCGGGCAACGAAGGCTATGACGTGACCTCGAATTTCATGGGGCCGTTCTCGCTGCACGCGGTCATGTCGATGGCGCTGAAAGTGCCCGCCAATCGTCTGCGTCACAAGGCGCCGCGCGATTCGGGCGGAAGCTTCGGCGTGAAGCAGGCGGTGTTTCCGTATGTCGTGCTCATGTGCCTCGCATCGAGAAAATGCGGCTCGCCGGTGAAGTGGGTCGAAGACCGCCTCGAACATCTGAGCGCGGCGACCTCCGCGACGGCGCGCTTGGCGACGCTTGAGGCCGCCGTCGAACGCGACGGGCGCATCACGGCGCTGTCCTACGATCAGATCGAGGATTGCGGCGGCTATCTGCGCGCGCCCGAGCCCGCCACGTTCTATCGCATGCATGGATGTCTGACGGGCGCATACGACATTGCGAACCTGCTCGTGCGCAATCGCGTCGCGCTGACGACGAAAACGCCGACCGGACTCGTGCGCGGCTTCGGCGGACCGCAGGTGTATTTCTCGCTGGAGCGCCTGATTCAGCGCATCGCGGACGAACTGAAGCTCGATGTGCTCGATGTCTATCGCCGCAACTTCGTCAGGGCCGATGCGTTTCCATACCGCGCGGCAGCGGGCGCGTTGCTCGATTCGGGCAACTATCAGGAAGCGCTGCGGCGTGCGTTGGCGCAGGGCGGCCATGACGAACTGAAGACGCGCCGCGAGATCGCGCGCAGCGAAGGGCGCCTGTATGGCATCGGTTTCGCGGCGATCGTCGAGCCGTCCGTATCGAACATGGGTTACATCACGACGGTCATGCCCGCCGAAGCGCGCCGCAAGGCCGGCCCGAAGAGCGGTGCGATCGCGAGCGCGACCGTGAGCGTCGATCTGATGGGTGGCGTGATAGTCACCATTGCATCGACGCCGGCGGGGCAAGGGCATATGACCGTGTGCGCGCAGGTCGTCGCGGATGTGCTCGGTCTCGATCCGGCGGATATCGTCGTGAACGTCGAATTCGACACGCAGAAGGACGCGTGGTCCGTCGCCGCCGGCAACTATTCGAGCCGGTTCGCCGGTGCGGTCGCGGGCACGGTTCATCTCGCCGCGACGCGCGTGAAGGACAAGCTCGCGCGCATTCTCGCGAAGCAGTTCGCTTGCACGGAGCAGGACGTGTGTTTCGAAGGCGGGCGCGTGTACATGCGGCAGGCGCCCGAAAAAGCGTTACCGTTCGCGCGCGTCGCGAGCAACGCGCCGCATTGGTCGCCCGCGCTCTTGCCCGAAGGCGAGTCGCCGGGGCTGCGCGAAACCGTGTTCTGGAATCCGCCCAACATGACCCCGCCCGATGACGAGGATCGCATCAACACGTCCGCGTGCTACGGCTTCGCGTTCGACATGTGCGGCGTCGAGATCGATCGCGCGACGGGACGCGTGCGCATCGACCGCTATGTGACGGCGCACGATGCGGGCACGCTGCTCAATCCCGCGCTCGCGGACGGCCAGATTCGCGGCGCGTTCGCGCAGGGCCTGGGCGCGGCGCTGATGGAAGAGTTTCGTTATGGCGCGGACGGCAGCTTTCAGTCGGGCACGCTCGCCGACTATCTGATGCCGACGACATGCGAGGTGCCCGATCCAGTCATCGTGCATCTGGAAACGCCTTCGCCATTTACGCCGCTCGGCGCGAAGGGACTCGGCGAAGGCAACAACATGAGCACGCCGGCCTGCATCGCGAATGCAGTGGCCGATGCGCTCGGCGTGTCGGACATTCGCCTGCCGCTCACGCCGGCGAAGGTCATGGCGATGATCGGCATCGACGATCCGCCGCCGTCGCGGCCCGAGTATCGCGAGGCCGCGCCGGCGAAAAAGCCGGTGAGCGGCGGCGGCAAGGCGCTCACCGCGCAGGGCACCGTCGAACTCGAAGCGACGCCCGAGGCCATCTTCGCGGTCTTGATGAACCCCGAGGCCCTCGCGAAAGTCGTGCCGGGCTGTCATGCGCTGGAGACCATCGGACCGAATCAGTATCGCGCCGATGTGACGGTCGGCGTCGGCATGATCAAGGCGCGCTTCGAGGCGAAGATCGGTCTCTCCGACATCGATGCACCGCGTAGCCTGCGTCTCGCGGGCGCGGGCATATCGCCGCTCGGCAGCGCGCAGGGCGAAGGCCTCGTCAGGCTGGAGCCGACCGCGAAAGGCACGCTGCTCGCGTACGACTACGAAGCGCAGGTGTCGGGCAAGGTCGCGGCGGTCGGCGCACGCATGCTCGAAGGCGCGGCGCAGGTGGTATTGCGGCAACTCTTCGAATCGCTTGGAAGACAGGCATCGGGCAAGGCCGTGCGCGCGAATGCATCGTGGCTCGGACGCATGCTCGCGAAACTGCGGAGGTCGTCATGAAGCCCGCGCCGTTTGCCTATCTGCGCGCGCAGGACACGCGCCACGCGCTCGACGCGCTTGCGCAGGCCGGCGCCGACGCGCGCGTGCTCGCGGGCGGCCAGTCGCTCATGGCGGTGCTCAACATGCGGCTGGCGCAGCCGCGCTGGCTCATCGACATTTCGCGCACCGCGGAACTGAACACGGTGCGCGTGGAGTCGGGACATCTCGTCGTGGGCGCGGCGGCGACGCAAGGCAGCGTCGAATGGCGCAAGACGCTCGACGATGAAGTGCCGCTCCTGCGCATGACGTTCCCCCTTATTTCGCATTTTCAGATCAGGAATCGCGGCACCGTATGCGGCTCCATCGCGCATGCGGATCCGAGCGCGGAACTTCCGCTCGCGCTGCTCACGCTCGGCGGCGACGTCACGCTGCGTTCCGCGAAGCGCAAGCGCACGTTAAGCGCGGCCGATTTCTTTCAAGGCATGTTGATGACCGCGCGCGAGCCGGACGAACTCGTCGAGTCCGTGCGCTTTCCGCTGAAGAAGCCAGGACAACGCTTCGGCTTCACGGAATTCTCGGCGCGTCATGGCGATTTCGCGCTGGTCTCGTGCGCGGTGCTCGTCACGGACGATTCGATCCGCATCGGCGTGGGCGGCGTCGCCGACAGGCCCGTGCTCGAGTGCCTGCCGCGCCTAGAAGGCGACGATCTGCGCGGCGCACTGAACGATTTCAGTTGGAAGCTCGGCGCGCGCGACGACGCGAATGTCAGCGCGTCATATCGACGTCATCTCGTGCGCCAGCTCGGATGGCAAGTCATACAGGAGGCGAAGTGAGAAAGACCCAACACGCAGGTTCCGGCGATGCATTGCGCTTCGCACTTGCAGAAGACACATCATGCGCCGTGACGCTGGAGCTCAACGGTGTCACGCGTCGCGGCGCATGCGAAACACGCGAGCTGCTGTCCGATTTCCTGCGTCATGAGCTTGGCGCGACCGGCACGCATGTCGGGTGCGAGCATGGCGTGTGCGGCGCGTGCACGGTGCTCGTCGATGGCGTCGCGGCGCGTTCGTGCCTCATGCTCGCGGTGCAGGCGGACGGACGGCGCATCGACACCGTGGAAGGACTGTCCGCGTCGGCGCAGACGCTCGGCGATCTTCAGGAAGCGTTCGCCCGTCATCATGCGTTGCAGTGCGGCTTTTGCACGGCGGGCATCCTGATGTCGTGCACGGACTTCCTGCAACGCGTGCCGAAACCCGATGAACACGAGGTGCGCGAGATGTTGTCCGGCCACCTGTGCCGATGTACGGGCTATACGCCGATCGTCGCGGCGGTGCTCGACGTGGCGAAGCGGCGTCAGACGCATTCGCGTGAAGAGGAGGCGAGCCATGTTTGATCTCGGCCGCACGTTCATGCAATCGGTGGAGCGCTGCCCGCATGCGCTCGCGCTCGTCGACGGCGATATCGCGTTCACCTATGCGCAATGGTTCGACGAAATCGCCAGAGTCGGGACAGGTCTCCAGGCGCTCGGCCTGACGCGCGGCGATCGTCTGCTGGTCGCGCTGCAAAATCGCTGGGAGATGGCGACGCTGCATTGGGCGTGTCAGTTCACGGGCATCGTCATCGTGCCGTTGAACTGGCGTATCAAGCCCGAGGAGCTCAACTACAGCGTGACCGATGCGGGCGCGCGCGCGATCGTCTATGAAGGCGTTTCCGCGCAAGCCGTGACGCAGAGCGCGGCGGCGCAGGATATCGCGCGCATCGGCCTCGACGACGTCGAGGGTGCGACGCATGCGTTCGATGTGCTTCGAGCGTGCGCGCCTGCGCAGCTTGCCACGGAAGCGGCGGCCGACGACTACTCGGTGATGCTCTACACCTCCGGCACGACCGGCATGGGCAAGGGCGTACCGCGCAGGCATCGGCATGAGCGAGCCGCCGCGCTCGCGCATGTCGCACAGAATCTCTATCGGCACGGCGAACGCACGCTCGGCGTGATGCCGCTCTATCACACGATGGGCGTGCGCTCGCTGCTCGCGATGGCGCTCGTCGACGGACTTTTCGTCTGCGTGCGGCGATGGAATGCGCAACTCGCGCTCGACTCGATCGAAACGCATGCGTTGACCTGCCTCTATCTCGTGCCGACGCTATATCACGATCTGCTCGCCGCGCCCGGCTTTTCGAGCGCGCGCACGCGGTCCGTCACGAAGCTGGGATTCGCGGGCGCGCCGATGAACGACGGCCTGCTCAAGCGCTGCTCGGCCGCGTTCGAGCCCGAGCTCTTCGTGAATCATTACGGCTCGTCCGAGGTGTACACGTTCAGCATCGATCAGGACGCGACGAAGAAACCCGGAAGCGCGGGACGCGCGGGCCTCAACACGCGCCTGCGCGTCGTGAAGCTCGACGCCGCATCGCCTGGACAGCTTGCAGCGCGCGGCGAGGAAGGGCAGATCATCGTCGAACTGCTTGGCGATGAAGCCTTCGAAGGCTATTGGAACCGTCCCGATGCGAACACGAAGTCGTTACGCGACGGCTGGTACTTCACCGGCGATACCGGCTATCTCGATGCGGACGGCGATCTCTACGTCACCGGCCGCGTCGACGACATGATTATCAGCGGCGGCGAGAACATATCGCCGGTCGATATCGAGTCGGTATTGTCGCTGCATCCCGCCGTCGATGAGGTCGCCGTCGCGGGCGTGAAGGACGAGCGCTGGGGCCAGAAAGTAGTCGCGTTCGTCAAGCGATCGCATTACGTCGACGAGCGCGCACTCGACGAGTTTTGCCGCACCTCGGACCTCGTCAATTTCAAACGTCCGCGTGAATACGTGTTTGTCGATCAGATACCGAAATCGCCCGTCGGAAAGATACTGCGACGCAAGCTTTCCAGCGGCGAATACGAACCGGAGCGATAGGAAAGGACCGTCGCGAGGTGTCCCGGAAGGCGAGACGTAAAAATCATATAGATAGGTATCCAAATTAAAATTGGACATGGAGATCGGAAATGGACGAAGTGTACCGGCGCGATGAAGTCGCGCAAGATGTGAAGGGAAGTCAGGTGGCGGTCGCCGTCATGGCATCGTGCCTCGGATGGGCGCTCGATCTGTTCGACCTGTTCGTCGTGCTGTTCGTGGCACCGGTGGTGGGGCATCTGTTCTTTCCGTCGTCCAATCCGATGCTTTCGCTCGCGGCTGTTTATGCATCGTTCGCCGTCACGCTGTTGATGAGGCCGCTCGGCTCCGCGATCTTCGGTTCCTTTGCCGATCAACACGGACGCAAGCGCGCAATGGTGGTGTCGGTCGTCGGCGTTGGTGTTTCGACGGCCGCATTCGGCATGTTGCCGACCGTCGCACAGGTAGGCATCGTCGCGCCCGCGCTCTTCCTTTTGCTGCGTCTCGTGCAGGGCGTGTTCGTCGGAGGCGTGGTTGCATCGACGCATACGATCGGGACGGAGACGGTCAGTCTCAAGTGGCGCGGTGCGGTGTCCGGGTTCGTCGGCGGCGGTGGCGCGGGACTTGGCGCGTTGCTCGCATCGCTCGTCTATCTGGCGACGACCGCGATCTTTCCGGGCGCGGCGTTCGAAGTGTGGGGCTGGCGCTGCATGTTCTTCGCGGGCATCGTGAGTTCCGTGCTCGGCGTGTTCGTCTTCAACAGGCTCGAAGAATCGCCGCTGTGGGCCGAGCTCGCCGCACGAAAGAAGGCGGCCGCGCGCGCGAAAGGCGCGGCGCAGCAAGGGCCGGTCGCTTCGCCGTTACGCGTCTTGTTCTCGAAGAAGTATCGCTCGATCCTTTTCGTGAATCTGTTGCTGACCGTCGGCGGAGGCAGTGGCTATTACCTGACGTCGGGATACTTGCCGACGTTCCTGAAGGTCGTCACGCATACGTCGGCGACGAGCGCGGGATGGATTCTGATGTGGTCGAGCGTGGCCGTGGTGATCGCATCGACGGCGGCGGGACATCTGAGCACGCTGATCGGACGCAAGCGCAGCTTCATCTGGCTCGGCGTCGCGCGTCTGATCTGCTTTCCGCTGCTCTATCTCGCGATGCCGCATGCGGACGGCGTGTGGCTCATCGGCTTCTATGCGATCGTGTTGAGCACGCTCGGCAGTGCAGGCTATGCGCCGATCCTCATATTCCTGAACGAACGCTTTCCTACGTCGATACGCGCATCGGGAACGGGCTTGTCGTGGAATCTGGGCTTTGCAGTGGGCGGCATCATGCCGACGGTGGTTTCCGTGGTCGCGAAATCGCCTGTCGATTTGCCGGTCGTGCTCGCGGTCGCGCTCGTCGTGATCAGCGTGCTGTTCCTCATCGGTGCGTTCATCGTGCCTGAAACGATGGGTCGTCTGAACGAAGAGGACTGAATGATTCGACCCGACTGCCGCGGATTGCGCGGCTGTCGGGTTCATTGCTTCTGCGTATCCGCATCGCCCGCCAGTTGTCTCTGCAGTCCATCCAGTACGACATCGATATATCGATCGAAGCTCTGTTCGAGCGCGCGATTCGTTCCTCCCTTCCATCGCACGATGAACGCCTGATTCGACATGCGCGTCATGTTCGCGGTCAACAGCGGAAACTCATCACGATCGAGCTCCTCGAAGCGCACGCGCAGCCTGTCCTCCCATTCGTCGCGCTCATCGGCGCCGTGGCCGGCGAATTCGAGCGTGACGAATCCGACCATCGCGGTGATCACGGTGTTATAGACGTGAATCAGTTCCTCCGATTTGAAGCCCGCGGACAACAGCGTTCGAAGCACCGCTTCGACCATCACCGGATTCATACTGGCGTTCGAGATGATCTGCGAACCGAGCAGCGGCGCGACGTTCGGATGCCGCGCGACCGCGCGACGGTAGCGATGAAACAGTTCCTTCAGCCAGTCGCGCCAGCGCCCGGCGGGAAGCGGCCCGGGAATGAGATCGCCTAGCGCGCGCGTGATGACTTCGACCAGCAGTTCGTCGCGGCTCGTGACGTACCAGTAGATGGCGGTCGGATAGACGCCGAGCTCCCGCGCCACATCGCGCAGGCTGAAGTTTGCGTAACCCTTTGCGTCGATCAGCGCGAGCGCCGCCTCCACGACGCGTTCCCGCGAAAGCCCCTGGTCGCGCGCGGAGCGGCCCCGTCGCTTCTTTTCCGGCGCTGCCTCTTCCTTTTTTCTCAACGTGACTTCCCGAGTTTGAGTCCGATCGAGCGTCACTCTACTGCAATCGGTGGCGACATGCGACAAGTGCGGGAAAACCCGGCAATTCGCTCGCTTGCACGATTTAATTGTACGGCGTACAGTAAATGCAAATCGACGGCACGGACATCTCGGGCATACCCGTTTTCTGTCCGGAGAGGGTGACGCTCATGCGAGCGGCGCGACATTCATTTTGATTAGTCATACTACATAAAGGATCGGTCCATGAAGCCCAAGGCGCTTACCTTCGACTACTTCGGCACGCTCGTAGACGTGACGACGGGAGGCATACGCGGCATCGAAGCGGTGTTGCAGCAGTTCTCTCTCGATCCGGCGAAGTCCGCCGCCGACGTCTATCTCGACTGGGACATGCGCGCGGTCCAGACGTACAGGAGCCACGCGTATATGCGTTATCGCGTGGTCGCGCAGCATGCGCTCACGGGCTGTCTGGAAGCGCATGCGGAGGGATGCACCGATGGCCGGGACATGGCGGCGCTGACCGAACTGCTGCTCACGCATCTGGTGGAGTCCTCGCCGCCTTTCGACGACGCCGTCGCTTTCCTCGACTGGGCCCGTGAACATTTCGCGCTGATGCCCATCACGAACATGGATACGGACCTATGGAAACGCAGCCGTCTCGTGCGCTACTTCCAGCGGGTGACGACGGCTGAGATGGCGCGGGCCTACAAGCCTTCCGAGACGATCTTCAAGACCGGGCTCGCGACGCTCGGCCTGAATGCCGACGAGATCTTCCATTGCTCGATCGGCACCTGGGCGGACATCGACGGTGCGAAACCGCTCGGCATCCGGGTCGCGTGGATCAATCGCGGCAACGAGCGGCTGGGCGACTGGCAGGCGCGCCCGGATCACGAATTCGCCACGCTCGAACCGGTGCGCGGCGTGCTGGAACGTCTCATCGACCGGTGACAGGAGCACGATCATGCAAATAGCAGCAATCAAGACCCTCGTTCTATGTCTGAGCGTGGCGTGCGCGGCGCCGGCCGTCCATGCGGACACGCTCGTGAAGATCGGCGTGGCAGGACCGTTGACGGGCTCGCAGGCCGCAAGCGGCAAGGACAACGAACGCGGCGCCAGGCTGGCGATCGATGACCTGAACGCGAAACATATGACGCTCGGCGGCCAGCCGCTCAGGTTCGAGCTCATTTCGGTGGACGACGAGTCGGACCCGAAAGCCGGCGTGACCGCCGCGCAGAAGCTCGTGGACAGCGGGGTGATCGCGGTCATCGGCCACTGGAATTCGGGCGTGACGATTCCCGCGTCGAAGATCTACAACGACGCCAAAGTGATCATGATCACGCCCGCGGCGTCGAACCCGGCGTTGACCGTTCCGGGCTATCCGTACGTGTTTCGCCTCACCACCGACGACAACGTGCTCGGCGCGAGGATGGCCGATTACGCGGCCAATACGCTGCATCTGAAGCGCGTCGCCGTGATCGACGATCGCACCGCTTATGGCTCCGGCGTCGCGGATGTGTTCGTCGCCACGGCGAAGAAGCTCGGCATCGACATCGTGACACGCGAGTACTCGACCGATCACACGGTGGACTTCAAGGCCGTTCTGTCGAAGATCAAGCCGGCGAAACCGGACGGCATCTTCTACGGCGGCTACTACGGTCAGGCCGCCTATCTTGCCCGGCAAATGCGCGATCTCGCGGTCAGCGGGGTATTGATGGGCGGTGACGGGCTGTGCGTAGGCGAATTTCCGCGTCTCGCGGACGGCGCGCTCGACAAGAAAATGTACTGTCCGCAGGGCGGCACGCCGCTCGGCGCGTTACCGGAAGGAAAGCGTTTCGAGACGCGCTTCAAGGCCGCTTACGGCGTGAATCCGGATCAGAAGGGACCGTCGTTCTATGCAGCGACGATGATGATCGGCGACGCGATCTCGTCGGCGCAGTCGCTGTCTCCGGAAGCGCTCGACAAGACGCTGCATCAGACGACCTTCAATACGCTGTTCGGTCAGGTGCGCTTCGATCAGCGCGGCGAATGGATCAAGGCGCCGATGACGGTGTACTGGTCGGCCGGCGGATCGATCGTGCCGGTCGATTGAACGCGGGAGGGATACCGATCATGAACGAACCTCGAACAATCCAGGAAGCGTATGTCCACTGAAAACGCAGTATCGCCACAACTCGACGTGGAAGGGCTCGGCCGTGCCGCGGAGCGCGCCGCCGGCGTCTTTGCGGAGTCGAACCCGAAGAGCGCCGCCGCCCATCTCGATGCGCTGTCTGTCATGCCCGGCGGCAACACGCGCTCGGTGCTGTTCTATGCGCCTTTCCCGCTGACGATCGCGCGCGGCGAAGGCAAGCGCCTGTGGGATCTTGACGGCCACGCCTATACCGATTTCCTCGCCGAATACACGACGGCGATGTACGGCCACAGCCATCCCGTGATACGCGCGGCGATCGTCGAAGCACTCGACAACGGCCTGAACCTGACGGGTCATAACACGCTGGAGGTGCCGCTCGCGCGCCTGTTGCGCGAACGCTTCGAATCGGTCGAGTCCTTGCGCTTCACCAACTCTGGAACCGAATCGAACCTGATGGCCATCGCGGCATCGCTCATCTTCACGGGGCGCAGGAAAGTCGTCGCATTCACGGGCGGATATCACGGCGGCGTGCTGACCTTCGGCAGTGGCAACAGTCCCGTGAACGTGCCCCACGAGTTCATCGTCGCGTCGTACAACGATCTGGCCGGCGCGCAACGGATCTTCGCCGCGCATGGCGACGAAATCGCCGCGGTCATCGTCGAACCGATGCAGGTCGCGGGCGGTTGCATCGTCGGCGAACCGGCTTTTCTCGACGGCCTGCGCGATCTGACGCAGCGTCACGGCGCGCTGCTGATCTTCGATGAAGTCGTGACCTCGCGGCTGTCGGGCGGCGGGCGGCAGGCGCTGCTCGGGATCAGGCCCGACCTCACGACGTTCGGCAAGTACATCGGCGGCGGCATGTCGTTCGGCGCGTTCGGCGGCCGGGCGGACGTGATGGCGCAATTCGATCCGCGCAGGCCCGGCGCGACGCCGCACGCGGGTACGTTCAACAACAACGTGCTGTCGATGTCGGCGGGTCATGCGGGTCTCTCGCGGCTCTATACGCCGGGCGCTGCCGCCGCGCTCAGCGAAAAGGGCGAGCGGCTGCGCGCGCGATTGAACGGGCTATGTCGAGAGCGCGGCGTGGCGATGCAGTTCACGGGTATCGGATCGTTGATGAATCTGCATGCGGGCGTGCATCCGATCCATTCGGTGGAGGACTTCGTCGAAGGCGAGTCGCCGCTCAAGGACCTGTTCTTCTTTCACATGCTGGAGCGCGGCTGCTATGTCGCACGGCGCGGCTTCATCGTGCTGACGCTCGCGCACGACGAAGGCGATCTGGAGCGCTTCGCGCAAGCGGTGGCGTCGTTCGTCGATCGTCATGAAGCGCTATTGGGCGCACGCTAGATCATTCATGGAGACATCGTTGAATTCCCCTCAGTCACCGGCCGAACCGAAGCGTCTGCGCAGCCGCCGCTGGTTCGACGACCCGTCGAATCCCGGCATGACCGCGCTCTATCTCGAGCGCTACATGAACTTCGGCATCACGCGCGAAGAGTTGCAGTCGGGCAAGCCGATCGTGGGCATTGCGCAGACCGGCTCTGATCTCGCGCCGTGCAACCGGCACCATCTCGAACTGGCGAAGCGCGTGCGCGACGGCATTCGCGACGCGGGAGGCATTCCGCTCGAGTTTCCCGTGCATCCGATCCAGGAAACCGGCAAGCGTCCGACGGCCGCGCTCGACCGCAATCTCGCGTATCTCGGTCTCGTCGAAGTGCTGCACGGTTATCCACTCGATGGCGTCGTGCTCACGACCGGTTGCGACAAGACCACGCCCGCCTGCCTGATGGCGGCGGCGACGGTCAACATTCCGTCGATCGTGCTGTCGGGCGGACCGATGCTCGACGGCTGGCATCGCGGCAAGCTGGCGGGGTCGGGCACGGTCGTGTGGGAGGCGCGCAAGGAACTCGCGACCGGCCAGATCGACTACGACACGTTCATGGAGAAAGTGGCTTCGTCCGCGCCATCCGCCGGGCATTGCAATTCGATGGGCACCGCGCTTTCGATGAACGCGCTCGCCGAGGCGCTCGGCATGTCGCTGCCCGGTTGCGCGTCGGTGCCCGCGCCGTACCGCGAGCGCGGCTGGTTCGCCTACGAGACGGGCAGGCGCATCGTCTCGATGATTGCGGAGAACCTGCGGCCGTCGGAGATCATGACGCACGAGGCGTTCGAGAACGCGGTCGCGCTCGCGGCGGCGATCGGCGCGTCGTCGAATTGCCCGATCCATATGATCGCGATTGCGCGTCACATCGGCGTGGACCATACGCTCGACGACTGGCAACGCGTAGGCGCGCAGATTCCGTTGCTGGTCGATTGCCAGCCGGCCGGGCGCTTTCTCGGCGAGGCGTTCCATCGCGCCGGCGGCGTGCCTGGCGTGATGCGCGAGCTGCTGCACGCGGGCCGGCTTCATCGCGATGCGATGACCGTGACGGGACGCACGCTCGCGGAGAATCTCGCCGGCGTCGCCGAGCCCGACCGCGAGGTGATTCGCGCCTTCGATACACCGCTGAAAGCAGCGGGCGGTCACGTCGTGCTGAGCGGCAATCTGTTCGATAACGCCGTGATGAAAGTCAGCGTGATCGACGCGCGCTTTCGCGAGCGCTTTCTCTCGAACGCCGCCGATCCGGACGCGTTCGAGGTGAAGGCAGTCGTCTTCGAAGGCCCGGAGGACTATCACGCGCGCATCGACGATCCTTCACTCGACATCGACGAACACTCGATCCTGGTCATGCGCAATTGCGGCCCGGTGGGTTATCCGGGCGGCGCGGAGGTGGTCAACATGCAGCCGCCCGCCGCGCTGATCCGGCGCGGCATCGACACGCTTCCGACCATGGGCGATGGCCGTCAGAGCGGGACGTCGGGCAGTCCGTCGATTCTGAACGTGTCGCCGGAAAGTGCGGTGGGCGGCGGGATCGCGCTGCTCAGGACCGGCGACCGCCTGCGTATCGATCTTGGCGCGCGGCGTGTCGATCTGCTCGTATCCGCCGATGAACTCGCCGCGCGACGTGCCGTATGGAGGCGGCCCGAACTCGCGAACCAGACGCCGTGGGAAGCCATCTATCGAAGTATGGTGGGGCAGCAGGGCAGCGGCGCGTGTCTCGAACCGGCGACGCTCTTTCTGAACATCGTCGAGGCGCGCGGCGAAGCGCGCGACAACCATTGACGGAGCGCGCATGAATCGACTGGACGGCGCGCAGGGGCCGCGCGTGGGCGTCGTGACGGGCGCGGGCTCGGGCATCGGCAGGGCGGCGGCAATCGAATTGCTGCGCGACGGCTGGTCCATCGCGCTGCTCGGCAGGCGGCGCGAGCCGCTCTTCGAGATCGCGCATGACCCCGAGTTCGCGGGCCGCGCGCTCGCGTTATCGTGCGACGTGTCGGATGCGACGGCGGTGGCTTCGTCGTTCGATGCGGTCGTCGCGCATTTCGGCCGGCTCGACCTGCTGTTCAACAACGCGGGCGTCGGCAATCCGCCCGGGCCTTTCGATACGTGGACAGCGGAGCAATGGCGCGGGGTCGTCGACGTGAACCTCAACGGCATGTTCTTTTGCCTGCAGCGCGCGTTCCGGATCATGTCGGCGCAGACGCCGCGCGGCGGCCGCATCATCAATAACGGTTCGCTATCGGCCTGGGCGCCGCGGCCCAATTCGACGGCCTACACGGCGACCAAGCACGCCGTCACGGGCCTCACGCGCTGCGCGTCGCTCGACGGCCGCGCGCATGACATTGCCGTCGGCCAGATCGATGTCGGCAATGCGCACAGCGCGCTGGCATCGGCGATGGCGCACGGCGTGCCGCAGGCGAACGGCGAGCTCGCAGCCGAGCCGCTGATCGACGCGGCGATAGTCGGGCGCTCGGTCGCGTATCTTGCGAGTTTGCCGCCCGATGCCAACGTGTTGTTCCATACGATCATGGCGACAAAGATGCCGTTCGTCGGCAGAGGCTGATCCGGATGTGCGCGCGGCGCCGGTCCGCGCCGACCTCGACTCGATAGGCTCGGCTCGCTGCAAAATCGTCCAATACTTTTGGCAATGGAATGCCTAGCATGCTCTCCAGGGTCGATTTTTTCAGGAGAGAGACATTGCTGTTGCATACCGAAGCAATCGCGGCGGACGCGCAGAAAGTGCCGCCGAAGCTGGAGCGTTGTGTGATCGTCGTCGATGAAGCGTTGCCGCCGGGCAAGGCGTCGAACGCTGCGGCGGTCGTGGCGTTCACCCTGGGCCAGCGCCACAGCCGTCTCGTCGGTGCGCCTTTGGTCGAGCGGGACGGCACGGCGCATCCGGGCCTCATTCCCATCGGCATTCCGGTACTGAAGGCAACCGCTCTTCAACTGAGCGAGCTTCGCCGGAAATCGCTCGCCCAGTGTGACGTTGTGGACTTTCCCGTACAAGGGCAGGCCACCACGGATTACGCCATGTTTCTCGAAGCCGTGGAGGCGCACGCCGGCGAATCGCTTCAATATCTGGCGGTCGGACTGGTCGGCCCCAGGAACCGTGTCAGCAAACTGGTCGGCGGCTTTTCGCTGTTTGCATGATGGAAGCGCGAATTACATCGGAGCGCATCGGTCGGATCTGGTCTGTCAGTTTGAACCGCCCCGACAAGCGGAACGCGCTCGACGGTCTGATGTTCGATGCGCTGGCGAACTCGCTGCGCATCGCGCAGGGCGACGAACGCGTGCACTGCGTGCTGCTGCAAGGAACCGGCGAGAGCTTCTGCGCGGGGCACGATACCGCTGCGTTCGGCACACTGTGGCCGCAAGCCGAAGACGGTGCGATCCGGCGATGCATCGCGGCGTTCGCCGAGCAGCCCAAGCCGCTGATTGCCGCTGTCAACGGCGCGGCTGTTGGATTCGGCGCCACGATGCTGTTACACGCGGACTGGGTGGCCGCCGGCGAAAGCGCGACCTTCCGGTTTCCGTTTTCCGATCTCGGTATCGTGCCCGAAGCGGGAGCGACAGCGTTGCTGGCTCGCAGGGTAGGCGATCTCGCGGCACGCGACTGGCTGATGAGCGGCCGCGCGGTAACGGCATCGGAAGCCTTGCGGCATGGCTTTGTGTCCCGCGTAGTACCGGACGCGGACGTGCGCGCCGTTGCAAACGAATACGCCCAGCGCCTAGCCGCTAAACCGCCGGGTGCTTTGCAGACCACTCGGCGTTTGATTCTGGAAGGCGCTACGTTACCGGCGCGAGAGGCGATCGAGCGGGAGTTCTTCCATCTCAATGCCTTCATTCCGGCGTGCATCTGGAGATCGATTCCTCATGGCTAAAGTCCACCTTGTTCACGCTCACCCCGAGCCGCACTCGTTCTGTTCAGCAATGGCCCGCGAAGCCGAACGCGTACTGAAGTTACGCGGTCACGATGTGAGCTTCTCTGACCTGTATGCGCTCAACTTTGATCCCGTGGTTCGCGCCAGCGAGTTCACCGAGCGCGCCAACAACGACTATCTGGTCTATGCACTGGAGCAACGGCACGCGCTCGAGCACGATGCGCTTGCACCCGACGTGCGGCGAGAGGTCGAGGCACTGTTGGCCAGCGACACGCTGATGCTGGTGTTTCCGCTTTACTGGTTCTCGGTGCCCGCGCTGATCAAGGGCTGGATCGACCGCTGCTTCCTGTCGGGCGCGATGTATGGCGGCAAGCGTATCTACGGGCGCGGCGGCATGGTCGGCAAGCGCGCCGTGATCGGCGTGACACTCGGTGGTCGGGAGCACATGTTCGGCGCTCAAGGTATTCATGGTGAACTGGCGAGCGGCATGTTGCGTCATTTGCTGCAAGGCACGTTGGGATATGTGGGCTATGAAGTGGTTGAGCCGTTCTTCGCCTGGCACGTTCCCTATTGCTCGGACGCTGAGCGGGCCGACACATTGGCGCGCTGGTGCGACTTCATCGATAGCCACGACACGCGACCGCGCATCACAATGCCGCTGCTCGAGGATTATGATGACGTGTTCAGAGCACTTCCACGGACGGTTTCATCATGAAAGCTGCATCGGCGATTCGTTCGGTCAAGGTCTGGCGCGCACCCGACGTAATGGACGCCGTCATGCTGAAGGGCCAGTTCGTCGGCCACCGGTATCCGCCGCACGCACACGATACGCATTGCCTCGCGGTCATTACCGGCGGGAAATTGGCGGTCGAGGTTCGGGGACAGCGACGCATATGCCGGCGCGGTGATGTCATCGTCATCGATGCCGACGTGGTGCATTCAGGCGCCGCTGCCGGTGACGGCCAATGGAAGATGCGCGTCGAACATGTGCAGCCTGCGGAACTGGCCGCCTACTGTGACCGGCTTGGCATTCCACGGCGCGAGCGATTCGAACTGGAGAGCCCGTTTGTCGTCGACAATGCGTTGTCGCGGCACCTCTACGGCGTGAACTGGTGTTCCGAGAAAAACGACGATCCTTTCAAGCGCAGCGAGGCCCTGGCCTGCGCTATCGTTGGTTTGTACGCGCGCCACCCTGGACGCTCCGGCGACCTGCCTACAGTGCGAAGCGAACCTGCTCTGGTACGTGCGATAAGGCGTCGCTTGCGCGAAGACCTTCATGCGAGGGTGACGTTGTCGACGCTTGCGTCGGAGTTCGGCGTTACGCCGTTCGTGCTGTTACGCGCTTTCGTGCGCGAGGCGGGACTGAGTCCTCATGCCTTTCAGCAGCAGGAACGCTTACGTGCAGCGATGCCGATGCTGCGCGACGGCAGACCTATTGCAGAAGTCGGCGCTCGAACCGGCTTTGCGGATCAGTCACACTTCACGCGCGTCTTCAAGCAGCAGACCGGCGTGACACCGAAGATCTATCAGGCTGCGTTTTCATGAATCGTTCGACGAATATTCGGTCATAGCGAGCGTGTGACGATCATCGCGCGGCCAATGCCGCCGCCAGGCCATTTCCGCATTAAACCCCCTTTGAACCTACCGCATGGCATGACCGATAAAATCGTGCGAATCACTCACGGTTAATGCCATGCCGCTCAATCCCGATTCCCCTCTCGCACGTCTCATGAATGCTCCGGTGAGGCCGGGCAAAGTCGTATGGATAGGCTTGCGCGGCACGCGGCGCGAGCCGCTCGACGTGGTCGAGTTCGCACTCGCGCTGACGGACGGCGGTCTCGAAGGCGATCACTACAGCCGCAAGGGCGGCAACCGGCAAGTGACGCTGATTCAGGCGGAGAGCCTGCGCGCGATAGCGAGCCACCTCGGTCTCGATGACGTTTCGCCCCTGGATCTGCGGCGCAATATCGTCACGGCGGGCATGAATCTTCACGCGCTGAAGGACCGGCGCTTTCGTATCGGCGGCGCGGTGCTGGAAGCGAGCGGGGAGTGTCATCCGTGCTCGCGCATGGAAGAGGCGTTCGGCGTGGGCGGCTATAACGCGGTGCGCGGATTCGGCGGCATCACGGCGCGCGTCGTCGAAAGCGGCAGGATCGATCTTTCTAGCGTGATCGAACCGCTGCGCTGATCGTGATACAGGCGAACAGCGTTTTCGAGGTGGAGCGTGATTACGTGTATCGTCGTTCCTGCTACCGTGCGTCGGCGCGCGCAAGTCATGCCGACCCGCTTCTCCAGGAGACATCTCATGTGCCGCTGGCTCGCCTATTCCGGCAAACCGCTTCAGCTCGAAACCGTACTGTTCAACGCGAAGCACTCGCTGATCGATCAGAGCCTGCATTCGCGGCTTGGCCACACGACGACCAACGGCGATGGCTTCGGAATCGGCTGGTATGGGCATCCGACCGACATTCCGTTTCGCTATCGCTGTATCCAGCCGGCATGGAGCGATCGCAATCTGCGTGAAGCCGCACGCGCGATTCACGCGCCGCTGTTCGTCGCGCATATTCGCGCGGCGACCGGCACGCCGTCGCAGGAAACCAACTGTCATCCGTTTCGTCACGGCCGGTGGCTGTTTGCGCACAACGGCCTCGTGCGCAACTTTCCGGTGATGCGCCGCGATCTCATGGTTGCGATCGCACCGGAGCTATTTCCGTCGATCGAAGGATCGACCGATTCCGAAGTGCTGTTCTTCCTCGCGCTCACATTCGGTCTGGAACTGGCGCCTGTCAGCGCGCTCAAGCGAATGGTGGCGTTTGTCGAGGAAACCGGCCGCCGCCACGGCGTGGAGAATCCGCTGAACATGACCATCTGCGCAACCGACGGCGAGCAGATCGTCGCGGTGCGCTATTCGAGCGAAAGAGAGTCGCGCTCGCTGTTTCATAACACGTCGTTCCGTCATCTGCACGAGTTGTATCCCGACGATCCACGCATCGCGATGGCCGGGGAAGATGCGTTTCTGGTTCTGTCGGAGCCGCTCGGCGATTTGCCGGGATGGTGGCAGGAGATTCCGGAGAGCACGGTAGTAGTGGCGCAAGGCGGCGAGATCGAGCAATTTCCTTTCGAGCCGCAAGCAGCCTGAGTGCCTCGCGCGGGATCTCGAGTCAGCTCGCCGGCCCGCTCATTCCAGCCTAATTCACGGCTTGTAACCTGCTTTGCATCGGCGGTGCATGCAAGGCAGCCTCAGGAAAGAGACGACATATGCGCTGCGGCAAACGCCGAACTAACCCGACAAGGAGCACATCATGTCCGCACTCTTTTCTCGCCTGGTCGGCCGGCTGATTTCCCGCTACAGCGTGTCTGCGCATCGCGCCCGTTACGCTCGTTACGCAGCGGCGGATGATCGCGGCGATCTTCAACATCGCATGCGCCAGATCGAAGAAGAGGTCCGCGCCAACGGCATGCCGCTGCGCGGCGCGGTATCGCGTGACAGGCATGCGTTTGCTCGCATCGTGATTGATCAGGACGACAGCGCGCGGCGAAAAGAGCCGGTCTGATCGTCTGCGCTGGCCGTCGCAAGTTGCGACATCCTCATACGACAAAGCTTCGTCAAAGTGTCCGAAACTGCGACACGTCTCCCCAAAACCCGCCCGGAGTCATGCGCGTATCGTGTAGCCGATTGCCGCGAAGGCGTGCAGGAATCCGGGTTCTGCGCGCATCGGTCTTCATTGGCGTAATCCTTGCTCCAGAGGCTCGCGGGCAGCGCCGCGCTGACTCGACGATAACGACCAAGGAGACATAACGTGAAGGCTGCCGTGCTGCATGAGTACGACGAAACCTTGTCCCGCGACGAATTCGTTCGCTATGAAGACGTCGAAACGCCCGACATCGTCAGGCCGACCGACGTGATCGTCCGCATCGGCGGAGCAGGCGTGTGCCGCACCGACCTGCACGTCGTCGAGGGAATCTGGCGCAGCAAGGTCGATGTCGCGCTGCCCTACATCATGGGCCACGAGAACGCCGGCTGGGTCGAGGCCGTCGGGCGCGCCGTCGAAAGCGTCAAGGTCGGCGATCCGGTGGTCTGTCATCCGCTCGTCACGAGCGGCCACTGTCTCGCGTGCCGGCGCGGCGACGACATGCACGCAACCGAGAGCCGCTTTCCCGGCATCAACGCGAATGGCGGTTACGCCGAATATCTGTCGACCGGCGAACGCTCGCTGATCCGTCTGCCATCCACGCTCGCGCCGAAAGACGTCGCGCCCTACACCGATGCCGGCCTCACCGCATATCGCGCCGCGAAGAAGGCGTCGCGTCACTTGCTGCCCGGCCAGTTCGCCGTGGTGATCGGTGCGGGCGGACTGGGGCATATCGGCATTCAGGTGCTCAATGCATTGTGCGCGGCGGAGATCATCGTCGTCGATCGTTCGGAGACCGCGCTTGCGCTAGCGAAAGAGTGCGGCGCGCATCACACCGTGCAAGGCGGCGAAGGCGAAGTGGAACGCGTGCTCGAACTGACGCACGGCAACGGCGCGGAAGCCGTGATCGATTTCGTCGGCGAAGGCGATGCCATCGCGAAGGGTCTCGCGATGACGCGCAACGCGGGCTTCTACTACATCGTCGGTTATGGCGGGAAGATCGAAATTCCGACCATCGACATGATCACGAGCGAAAAGACCATCGTCGGCAATCTGGTCGGCACCTATCCCGAACTCGTCGAGCTGATGGCGCTCGCGGATCGCGGGCTCGTGCATCTGGCCACGCGCGAATACCGGCTGAGCGACGCGAATCAGGCGCTCAAGGATCTGCATCACGGCAGGATCAAGGGACGCGCGGTCCTCATTCCCTAGCAGCCGGTCAACAGGACTCGAACGGAGAGCGTCATGGCGGCGCAAGGCAATGTCACGCCCATCTCGGAGCGCGTGCGGCTCGTGATCGCGCTGACGCAGATCAATTCGGATCATCTGCGCAGCCAGAGCCGCGTCGCGGGCGTCGAGATCGAGCTGGAAGGCGCGCTGGCGGCGAATCCGCCCGAAGCGCGCACGTCGCAGCAATGTCTGAACATCGAGATGCTGCGCGAACGGCTGCACGAGGCGAACGAATCGATGCGCGCGCTCGAGGAAGAACGCGCGCGTCTCACGGCTGCGCTGGCGGACTTGGAAGCGGCGGCGCGCCGGATCTCGGAACCAGGGAGATGAACATGACGACCGATGCAACCACGAAAGAAGCGTTCTTCGAACGGCTGGGCGCGCTGTCCGACGAGATGATCGGCGTGTTCGGCCGCGACTTCGCGATGGGCGCGCTGATCGTTGCCGCGCGCTGCATCGCGCAAGGTCAGCCCGTTCAGAACGAATCGACGCCTGCGAACAGCCCGTGAACGATGTCGCAGATTAGGACACCGTATGAACGCACACGTCGCGTTCCACGACACGATCGCAAGCGCAGCCTTGCCGCATGGGCCCGAAGCGCATGGCACGCTTGTCGCTCTATATCGGGCCGTGCCGACGAAAGCGGCGCATGTGTTGGTGATCACGGACCTGCGCGCGAGAAGCCGCCGGTCCCCCTGTAACCGGACAAGGAGAGCTCGATGTCAGATGCATTAACGCTCAACAAGATCACGTCCCAGCGAGGAATCAGCATCGGCGAGGCGGCCAAACGCGTCGCGGATCTCGGCTGGACACCCAGTTACGTTCAGGAAGCGATGACCTTCCCGACCGACTACAAGATCAGTAAGGCGCCGCGCGATCCCATGAAGCAGGTGCTGCGCTCGTATTTCCCTATGCAGGAGGAAAAGGACAACCGCGTCTACGGCGCGCTTGACGCGGCGCTGCGCGGCGACATGTTCCGTAATGTCGAGCCGCGCTGGGTCGAGTGGATGAAGCTGTTCCTCGCGATCATCCCCTTTCCGGAAATCTCAGCCGCACGCTCGATGGCGATGCTCGGCCGTCTCGCGCCCGGAGAAGAACTGCGCACCGGCTTCACGATGCAGATGGTCGATGAGTTTCGCCACTCGACGATCCAGATGAATCTGAAGAAGTGGTACATGGAGAACTACATCGACCCGGCGGGCTTCGATATCACCGAAGCCGCGTTCGGCAAGTGCTACGCGACGACCATCGGCAGGCAGTTCGCGGAAGGCTTTCTGACGGGCGATGCCGTGACGGCCGCCAACGTGTTTTTGCAGGTGGTCGCGGAAACCGCCTTCACCAACACGCTGTTCGTCGCGATGCCATCGGAAGCGGCGCGCAACGGCGACTATGCGTTGCCGACCGTATTCCTCTCCGTGCAGTCGGATGAGAGCCGGCACATCGGCAATGGTCACTCGCTGATGATGTCGGTCATCAACGATCCGGACAATCACCTGCTGCTCGAACGCGATCTGCGCTATGCGTTCTGGCAGAACCACGCCATCGTCGATGCGGCCATCGGCACGTTCATCGAGTACGGCACGACCGATCGCGACAAGAAGAAGGAGTCGTATGCGGAGTTGTGGCACCGGTGGATCTACGAGGATTACTACCGCACCTACATGCTGCCGCTCGAAAAGTACGGCATCAAGATTCATCACGACGATGTCGCCGCCGCGTGGGATCGCCTCGTCAAGAAGAACTACGTGCACAAGGTCGCGCAATTCTTCTCGGTCGGCTGGCCGGTGAACTTCTGGCGCATCGAGGCGCAGACCGAGAAGGACTTCGAGTGGTTCGAGCATAAGTATCCGGGCTGGTATGCGGAGTTCGGCGACTACTGGAAGTGGTATGCGAAGAAGAGCGTGCCGGGCGAAACCAACATGCTGTTCGATCAGGAGAACGGCTATGTGTATCCGCATCGGTGCTGGAGCTGCCTCGTGCCGTGCCTGATTCGCGAGGACTTCTGCGTCGATGAAGTCGACGGCAAGCTCTACACGTACTGCTCGGAGCTGTGCCGCTGGACCCACAAGGTCGCGTTCGCGTCGGAATACGAAGGCCGTCCGACGCCCGCGATGGGCCGCTTCAGCGGCCGCCGCGAATGGGAAGAGGTCTATCACGGCTGGGATCTCGCGGATTGCATCAAGGATCTCGGCTTCGTTCGCAGCGACGGCAGGACCCTCGTGCCGCAACCGCATCTGCGCTTCGACAACCGCGACATGTGGACGCTCGACCATGTTCGCGGCCACACCATCCAGAGTCCGATCGTGCTGTTGCGGGAGATGACGCCGGAGCAGCGCGAGAAGCACATCGCGGAATATCGCGCGGGCTTCACGATCAATCCGTGCAGTTGAGACGGGCCTGCGGCCCGCTGCGTTCGTGCGCAGCGGGCCGCGACGAGCATGGGAAAACCTATGAGCGATTCGAATCAGACGCATACGGTCCGCTTCGAGCCGGTCGGCGTCGAGATGTCCGTCGAGGAGGGCGAGACGGTGCTGGAGGCGGCGTTCCGGCAGGGCATCGCCGTCATGCACGGATGCAAGGAAGGGCAGTGCAGCAGTTGCAAGTCGCTGCTCGTCGAGGGCGACGTCGAGCTGAAGAAGTATTCGACCTTCGCGTTGCCGGACTACGAAAAGGAGTCGGGTCATATTCTGCTGTGCAGGACGCTCGCCTACAGCGACCTGACCGTCGAGCTGCTGAACTTCGACGAAGACCTGATGCGCCGCTCGATACCCGTAGCCGAATACGACGCGACGGTCACGAGCATCGCGCCGCTCACGCACGACATCCGTCTGCTCGAAGTCGAACTGAGCCGTCCGTTGCGCTTCTGGGCCGGCCAGTACGTCGATCTGACGATGCCGTCCGCGGGCATCACGCGCTCGTTCTCGATGGCCAATCCGCCCGATGGCGAAAGGCGGTTGCGCTTCATCATCAAGAAGTATCCGAACGGCGCGTTCTCTTCGCTGCTCGACGATGGCCTGAAGCCCGGCGACCGGCTCGTTGCCAAAGGCCCTTACGGCACGTGTTTTCGGCGCGAGGATCAGCCCGGCCCGATGGTGCTGGTCGGCGGCGGTTCGGGCATGTCGCCGTTGTGGTCGATCCTGCAGGATCACGTGCAAAGCGGCGAAGAACGGCCCGTGCGGTTCTTCTACGGCGCGCGCACCCGCCGCGACCTGTTCTATCTCGACGAGTTCGCGGACTTCGCCGAACGGCTGCCGGACTTCCGCTTCATTCCGGCGTTGTCGAATGCCGAACCGGGCGACGACTGGACGGGCGAGACGGGTTTCATCCATGAAGTCGTGAGCCGTACGTTGCGCGAGGAATCGCTCGCGGGCGACATCGACGCCTACGCATGCGGTCCCACGGCGATGATCGACGCCGTGATTCCCGCGTTGCAGATGGCGGGCGTGGAACCGGAGCGGCTCTTCTTCGACAAGTTCACTCAGGCGGTCCGATGATCGATTCATCGGTGCACAAGGCTAAGTAAAGGAGACGCGACATGAGTACAGTGACGGAGCAGTCGGCAGCGCTCAAGTCGGGCGCCGCGGGCGCGGCGCAGTTCGTGGGCTGGGACAGCCGCAAGTACAACTATTTCGAGCCGAAGGGCCGCAAGGCGAGCCATTACGAGGACATGACCGTCGATGTGCAGCCGGACCCGAAGCGCTATCTGATTCAGGACTGGATCCTTCAGTTCGCCGACGGCACGCCGACCTACTCGGAAACGTGGACCGCGGCGAAAAGCTCGGACTGGCACACGTTCCGCGCGGTCGATGAGGAATGGGAGCGCACGCATTATCAGCGTCAGTCGACCATCGTCGGGATGGTTACGAATGCGATCGCCAATGCGCGGCGCACGGGCGCGGTCAAGCGTTTCGACAAGGCGTGGGTGAAGGTGCTGGAGCAGCATCTGGGCGCCTACAAGCATGCGGAATTCGGCCTTGGCACCGCGACCATGCACGCGCAACGCTACGGCTACACGCAGATGATCAACAGCGCGATCCTGACGAACGCTTCGTACAAGCTGCGTTTCGCACAGGACCTGACGCTGTATCTCGGCGAGATCGCGCTCGATCTGCCCGGCTTCGATCTCGATGCCGGCAAGAAGCACTGGCTCGAAGATCCGCTCTGGCAGCCGACGCGCCTCGCCATCGAGACGATCGGCGGCGCGACCGATTACCTTGAAAAGTATTTCGCCGTCAATGTGGTCTTCGAGCCGCTGGTGGGAGATCTGTTCCGCAGCGGTTTCATCATGCAGATCGCGGCCGCGCAGAACGACTTCGTGACGCCGACCGTCGTGTCCGCCGCCGAAGGCGACTACGAGCGCAATCTCGCCAACGCGGTCGAGCTGTTCCACATGCTCGCGAACGATCCGGCGCACGGCGAGGCGAACCGCGCGCTGTTCGGAGCGTGGCTCGAAAAGCACGGCGCGCTCGCCGCGGATGCGGCCAGGCACTTGCAGCCGGTCTGGTCGATTCCCCATGCGAAAGCGGCGCAATTCACCGATTGCCTGAACAGTTCCATCGAGCGTGCGCAACTGATCGCCAAGGAAATCGGCATTCCGTCTTCACTCGCGATCGAAGCCTGAGACTCGATTGAATCCACCGCGAACAGGAGCAGCTCATGTCAGTGCATACCGACAACATCTTCAAGTCGATCAAGGATCTTCGATTCGAGCAGACCATCTCGCATCAGTGCGGCGTGACGATGAACGAAAGCGTCGAGGCCCGCGCGATCGCCGAGCTCATGGGAAGCAAGCCGGGCATCACGGTCACATATCTGCCGGCGATGATCCGCATCGACGGGCAGGACAAGATCGAGTTCAGGATGGGCGAAATCAGCGAAGTGCTGGGCCGCGAGATGACGCCTCATCTGTTCGAGATATCGACGTCGACGCATTACGGCCGCATGGTGATGGTCGATGACGACACCGTCGTGCTGTTCGGCAACATGGAAGACGCGATGGCCTACGAATGAAAACCGCGACGGCGCGCCGCGCGCGCGCCGCTGTCCGGCAACCCCACGGAGACACACACATGTTCAGAACTCAGGACGGCGAGGAGATTTTCATCATCGACGGGCACGTTCATCTATGGGACGGCAGCAAGGCGAATCTGAAGAACGTGCACGGCCAGCAGTTCATCGACTGCTTCTATGCGTATCACAAGAATCTGAGCCCGAAGGATTATCTGTGGCCGAAGGAGAAGTTCGACAAGTACGGCGAAGAAGTCATGTATGAAGACCTGTTCGTCACCGGCTACGACGATATGGCGATCTGCCAGCCGACCTATCTCACCGACTTCTACAAGAACGGCTTCAACACCACCGAGGCGAACTACGTGGTGAAGAAGAAGTATCCGCACCGTTTCATCGTGAACGGCGCGTTCGATCCGCGCGATGGCGAGGCGGGGCTGGAGCGCCTGAACGAGCTTGCCGAGCTATACAAGATTCAGGGCGTGAAGCTCTATACGGCGGAATGGCGCGGCGACAGCAAGGGCTACAAGCTGTCCGATCCGGGCGCGTATCGCTTCCTGGAGCGATGCGAGCAACTGGGCATCAGGAACATTCACGTGCATAAGGGCCCGACGATTCTGCCGCTCAACCGCGATGCCTTCGACGTCGCGGATATCGACGATGTCGCGACGAGCTTCCAGGGACTGAACTTCATCGTCGAGCATTGCGGGCTGCCGCGCCTGGACGATTTCTGCTGGATCGCCACGCAGGAAACGAACGTCTATGGCGGGCTCGCCGTCGTGCTGCCGTTCATCCACACGCGGCCCGAATACTTCGCGCATGTGATTTCGGAGTTGCTGTTCTGGATCGGCGAGGACCGCATTCTCTACGGCAGCGATTACGCGATCTGGTCGCCCAAATGGCTGATCGAAAAGTTCATGGCGTTCGAGCTGCCGGGATCGGTCAGCAAGGAAACGGGCGTGAAGCTGACGCTGGAAGCGAAGAAGAAGATCCTCGGGCTGAATGCGGCGCGCCTGTACGGCATCGATATCGACGCGCAGAAGAAGCTGCTCGAAGAGGCGCCGCGCGCTGCGGTGGCGCACGCATGAGCGGCGATCGCGCGCAGCAGGTCTGGGCGCGACTCGCATCCGTCATCGATCCGGAACTCGACGAGCCGGTGACGGAGCTCGGCTTCGTCACCACCGTCGAGGTCGATGCCGAAGGCGGCGTGGACATCGCGTATCGTCTGCCGACTTACTGGTGCGCGGCGAACTTCGCGTATTTGATGGCGTCGGACATGCGCGCGGCCGTCGCGGGCCTGCCGTGGGTGACGCGCATCGGCCTCACGCTCGACGAGCACATGTACGCGGACGAGATCAATCGCGGCATGGCGCAGAACCTGTCGTTCCGGCGAGCCTTCGGAGACGCCGCCAGCGACGATCTCGACGAGGTGCGCCGGACGTTTCTCGTCAAGGCGTTCCAGCGCAGGCAGGAGGCGCTGCTGTCGCATTTGCTCGCCAAAGGGCACGAAGGGGCGAAGCTGCTTGCGCTCGCCACGGACGAGCTTGCAGCGCTCGGCGACGATCCCGAAACCGGGCGTCTCATCCGGCGATACCTCGAGCGCCGTCACGTCTGTACGCACGAACTCGCCTTCGTCGATACGAACAGCGCGCCCATCGATCCCGCGACACTCGGCGCTTATCTGCGCGCGCTGCGGCGCGTGGGCGTGAATGCCGAATTCAACAGCGCGCTCTGCCGTGGCCTGCTCGCGGCCCGCTACGGCGAAGTCGAGGAGCAGCCGATTCGTTTTTTCCCGCGACCGCTCGAACGAGACAACCATAAACCGGAGACAGGAGCACACGATGCCCAACATCATGCTGCATGACGAAGAAGCGCGCGCGGCGCTCGGACGCGGCGTCGGCAAGCTCGCGCGCGCGGTGAGCGCCACGCTCGGCCCGAAAGGCATGAACGCGATCATCGACCGGCCGATCGGCTCGCCGATCATCTCGCGCGACGGCGTGAGCATCGCGAGCGAGATCGAGCTGGAAGATCCGTTCGAGAACATCGGCGCACAGGTCGTGCGCGAAGTCTCGAAGCAGACCAACGAAGTCGCCGGCGACGGCACGACCACGGCCACCGTGCTCGCGGATACGCTCGTGCAGCAAGGTCTCGAATGTCTCGCGGACGGCGCGAATCCGGTCGAGCTCGTGCAGGGGCTCGACGCGGCGGTGAACGAAGTCATCGCTGCGCTGAGGCGCGCGGCCACGCCGCTGCGCGGGCCGGAGGAAGTGCGCGCGGTCGCCGTGGTCGCGGCCAACGACGACTTCACCGGCGGTCTCGTCGCCGAGGCGCTGGAGCGCGTGGGGCCGGACGGCATCGTCGATGTCGAGTACGGCACGACCGTGGAGACGCGGCTCGAAGTGGTCGACGGCATGGCGTTCGATCGCGGCTACCTCTCGCATCACATGGTCACGGACATCGAACGCATGCAGGTGGTGCTCGACAGCCCGCTCATCCTGATGACCGATCAGCGCCTGCAAAACCAGGCCGAAGTGACGGCGCTGCTCGCGCTCGCGAACGCAAGCAAGCGGCCGCTGCTGATCATCGCGGAAGAGGTCGCGCCCGCGTGCGTCGTCACGCTGCTCGCGAGCCGCGACAACGGCGGGCCCGCCGTTGCGGCGATTCATCCGCCCGAATACGGCCACTGGCGCAAGGCCATGCTGGAGGACATCGCGATCGTCACCGGCGGGCGCGTCATCGCACGCGATCTCGGCGGCAGGCTCGAAGCCGTCGAAATGCGCGATCTGGGCAGCGCGCGGCAGGTCCGCATATCGTCCAACCAGACCATCATCACCGCGGGCGGCGGCGATCCGGCGGCGGTGGCGGCGCGGCGTCAGCAGGTTGCGCGTCAGTACGAGATGGCGCCGGAGAACGTCGAGCGCGACAAGTTCGAAGTCCGGTTGGCGAAGCTTTCGGGCGGCACCGCGATGATCCTCGCGGGCGGCGCGACGCCGGTCGAGCAGAAGCGTCGTCTGCATCTGATCGAGGATTCGATCAACGCGGCGCGCGCGGCGATCGCGGAAGGCATCGTGCCTGGAGGGGGCACGGCGTTGCTGCGCGCATCGGCGCAACTGGATGACCTGATCGGACGCACGCGCGGCGCGGCGCAGCTGGGCGCGCTGCTGCTCAAGCGGGCGCTGGAGAAGCCGCTCTTCACGATCGCGTCGAATTGCGGACTGGACGGCCATGCGATCGTCTCGCAGGTGGCGGCGGCCGGCCGCGGTGTCGGACTCGATGCGCGCACCGGCGAGATCGTCGATCTGCTGGAGCGCGGCATCATCGATCCGGTGAAGGTGACGTATAGCGCGGTGCGCAATGCGGCATCCGTCGCCGGGCTGATTCTGACGACCCAGACGCTGATCGCCAAAAAGCCCGATCTCGCCGATCCGACAGCCGGGCCGGCGCTCGGCGCGGGCGCCGAACTGCTCGGGAGAAAATAGGCGGCCGGCCTTGTGCGTCGCGGCATGCTGCCGGCCGCCGGAAGCGTTTCCCCAAAAGGGCGCGGCGCACGCGTGAGGTCTATACTCAGCGGACGATGCCGCGCAGCCGCCGGGCGCTTTGCCCGGGGCTAGCCGGCACGTCCTCGCGAGTCGCGCCGAGGTCCGCCGCAGAGCGGGCCGCGCGTCCCCACCTCGTACGGAGGAGACACATGACGAGGCGCCTCATCGGCATGCCGGCTGATGACGATTCCGCAAGCGAACGCGGTATCGCCGGCCGGACACGACCCGACGTGAACGCTGGATTTCATTCGGACAGCAGCACCATGCTCGCGTGGGAACGCTTTCTGGCGGGCGAAATCACGACCGCCGCACCGACCGAACTCATCGCGTCGTGGAAGCGGAGTCTGCAATCGGGCGTCAATCCGACCTCGGGCGCGGCGCCGTTCGCGGTGCATGGCGATGCGATCGACGCGCTGCGCTGGCGTCATCGCGAACTGCTGGCGGCATCGGACCGGCTGTTCATGGCGACGGCGGATCTCTTCGCCGATTCGTCCTCGATTCTGCTGCTCACCAATGCCGACGGCGTCATTCTCAAGGCCGCCGGCGACCTGCGCACGCTCGACGCCGGCGAAAAAATCCATTTGATGACGGGCGGCGACTGGCGCGAGGCGACGGCCGGGACCAACGGCATCGGCACGGCGCTGGCGACGCGCCAGCCGACCTATATCCACGCCTCCGAGCATTTCTGCGAGGGCATCAAGGCGTGGAGCTGCGCCGCCGCGCCGATCTGCGAGCCGGGAACGGGCGCGGTGCTCGGCGTGCTGGACATTTCGGGGCCGCCATCGACGTATCAGATCAACAATCTGACGCTCGCCGTGACGGCCGCGCGGCAGATCGAAATGGTGCTCGCGGAGCAGGTGGCGCGCGAGCAGATGCGCCTGCTTGCGTATTGCCTGCAACGGCTGTCGTCGGCGGATGCGGCGGGGCTCATCGCCATCGACCGGCGCGGGCGGCTCGTACACACCACCGCGCGCATTGCGCTGCCCATCAACCTGGGCGAGCGGTTTCCCGGCATGAGCGAGCATTGCCCGATCGAAGACTGGCCGAATCATCTTCCGCAAGGCTTGCCGCCGGAATGGTTCGATCCGGTCGTCGCGGACGGCGAAGCGATCGGCGCGATGCTCATCGTGCCGGCGCCTTCCGGACTGTCGGGCGCGTCGCGTCTGACGAGCGGTGCGCGGCGCGTTGGCGTGCAGGTTCAGGGGCGCAGCGAAGCCGATCCCAAACGCAACTGCTTCGCGCAGATCATCTGTCAGAGCGTGGCGATGCAGCGCGCCATCGAGCGCGGACGGCAGCTTGCGCGGCGCCGGGTGCCGGTGCTGATCGAAGGGCAGACGGGCGTCGGCAAGGAGCTTTTCGCGCGCGCGATCCACGGCGAGGAGTCGGGCGAGGGTCCGTTCGTGGCGTACAACTGCGGGGCGGCGTCGAAGGAGCTGATCGGCGCGGAACTGTTCGGGCACGTGCGCGGCGCCTATACGGGCGCGACGGCGGAAGGGCGGCCCGGGCGCTTCGAACTCGCGCACGGCGGAACGCTGTGCCTCGACGAAATCGGCGAATTGCCGCTCGATCTCCAGCCCATCCTGCTACGCGCGCTGGAAGAAGGCGTGATCTACCGACTCGGCGATACCCAGCCTCGCCGCGTCGATGTGCGGCTCCTCGCGATGACGAACCGGAACCTGCGCGAAGAGGTCGAGTGCGGGCGTTTTCGCGCGGATCTCTACTATCGCGTCGGCGTGACGCGGATCTGCATTCCGAGCCTGCGCGAGCGCGACGGCGACGTCGATCTGCTGATCGAGCACTTCAATCGCGCGATCGCGCTGCGGCATGGCGTGCCGGCGAGAGAGTTTGCGGACATCGTGATGGAAGTGCTGCGCGCTTATTCGTGGCCCGGCAATGTGCGCGAACTGCGCAATCTCGTCGAGAACCTGCTGCTCACGTCCAATGACAAGCGCGTGATGCTGGCCGAATTGCCCGCCGAGGTGCTCGATGAATCTCCCGCCGCGCGCGACAGCGTGACATCCGGCGCCGCGCCGGGCACGGGAAGTCTTGAGGAAACCGAGCGATTCGCCATTGCGCGGGCGCTGCGGCAGGCGCAGGGCAACATGGCGCAGGCCGCGCGTGCGCTGGGCGTGTCGCGCAGCACGCTGTATCGAAAGATGGAGCAGTACCGGATTCGCGCCGAGGCTTCGGTGGTCTCGTCGCATTAGCTCCTTTTCAGTCTCCACGTATCACATGCGCGCCGGTTTCGAGGCACTTGCTTTCTGACCGGCGCGGGCCTCTGGCCCGGCCTTCTTTCGCGCGAGACACTGCGCGATCCGCACGCTGCCGAAACAGCCTCCTGCTCCGTCCTTCGGGCATTTCGAGTCACAATCTCGATATGCTTCCACACGGATAGGCCATGCAACGTCGAGCACCGCTTCCCCCGTTGAATCCCGCCCGGGCGTTCGAGGCGACCGGTCGCCTGCTGAGCATTTCCAAGGCCGCTGACGAGCTGGCCGTGACGCCCGCCGCAGTCAGCCGGCAGGTGCGTACGCTCGAAACCTACTTGGGCGTCGATCTGTTCGAACGCGTGAGAGGGCGACTGGAGCTGACGTCGGCGGGCGCGCGGTATCTGGCGGAACTCATGCCGCTCTTCGCATCCCTGCGCGAAGCCACCGACAGCCTGCGATCGTCCGAGCGGCGTGCCCGCGTGCTCAAGATCCGCTCGCCCGCGACCTTCGCGGTGCGCTGGCTGATTCCGCGTCTCGCGAGCTTTCATCGGCTGCACGAAAACATCGACGTGCAACTCACGACATCCCCGGCTCCGCTGAATTTCGCGCGTGAGGACATCGACGGCGGCATTCAGCTAGGCGACGGCAAGTGGCCCGGCCTGCGCGTGCAACGTCTGATCGCGAACGAGCTGGTGCCCGTTGCAGCGCCTTCCAGACAGGTCAAGGCACGCTCGCAGTTGCAGGGCGAGACGCTTCTGCACACGCTCGCGCGCCCGGAAGACTGGACCTTGTGGCTGAAGGCGGCGGGGCTTCCCTTGAACGCGCGACGCCGCGAGATGCGCTACGAAACGTCGCTGCTCGCGTACCAGGCGGCGATAGAAGGGCACGGTGTCGCGATCGCGCAGAAGGCGCTGGTGCGTGGCGAACTGGAAAGCGGCCTGCTCGTCACACCGTTTTCGTTCGAGCTCGATCGCGGGCATCACACCTACTACTTCGCGTGGCCGACGGAGCGTGCGCAATCGGATGCATTGAAGATTTTTCGCCGATGGCTGCTTACGTTGCTCAGCGAATAGGTCCGGCCAGCCGCCGACCTTTTAACAAAAAGTCAACGACTCGTTTCCAAATTGTAGATTGTCCGGCAGGCCGGTGAGTACCTATTCTCGTCGGCATGATTCGTCACTGTGGCGAGTCACGAGACAGGACAATCACAAATGCCAAGAGACAGCCTCAACGGCGTGCGGGTGATCGATTTCTCGCACGTCCTCGCCGGGCCGGTCTGCTCGATGACGCTCGCCGATCTCGGCGCTCACGTCGTCAAGATCGAGCCGCCCGACGGCGAGATCGGGCGGCGCATCGGGCCGCCGTGGATAAGCGGTGAA
Organism: Caballeronia sp. EK; assembly: GCF_014384845.1. NCBI lineage: Bacteria > Pseudomonadati > Pseudomonadota > Betaproteobacteria > Burkholderiales > Burkholderiaceae > Caballeronia > Caballeronia sp. EK. The sequence continues at coordinate 765,635 of NZ_JACSUE010000001.1, read as the reverse complement.
AGCCCGGCCTTCATCAGCGTCAACCGCAACAAGTACAGCGTCGCGATCGATCTGAAAACCGATGCAGGGCGCGAGGCCGTTCGCCGCATGCTGCTGGAGGCGGATGTGCTGGTCGAAAACTTCCGGCCCGGCGTGATGGCGTCGATGGGACTCGACTTCGACGCATTGCGGCAACTGAATCCCCGGCTCGTCTACTGCTCGATCTCCGCGTTCGGCCAGACGGGCGCGAATCGCAAGCGGCCTGGCGTCGATGGCGTGATCCAGGCCGTCAGCGGTCTGATGAGCACGCTCGGCACGACGAGCGCCGAGCCGCTCAAAGTCCCGATCCCCGTCGCCGACATGATGGGCGGCTATCTCGCGTCGATCGCGATTCTCGGCGCGCTGCATCAGGTGCGCACGGGCGGCGGCGGGCAGCATCTCGACGTGAGTCTCTACAACGCGACGCTGATGCTCCAGCAGATCGGCTTCGCCGCATTCTTCGCGTCCGGAAGCGAACCGGAAAAGACCGGCAGTGCCGCGCCTTACGCGTGCCCGAACGAAGCGTTCCCAACGCGGGACGGCTGGATGATGGTCGTCGCCTACCATCCGGAACGATGGCACGCGCTATGTGAGGTGCTCGCTTCGCCGTCACTCGAAGCGGATCCGCGATTCGCCACCAACGACGATCGCGTGCGCCATCGCGCGACCCTGCATCACATACTCGCCGCGCGCTTCGTCGAACGCACGACTGCGGACTGGATGGAACGGCTCGCGGCGCGCGACATTCTGTGCGCGCCCGTCGCAACTTACGGCGATGTCGTCGAAACAGCGGAGTACGCCGAATGCGGACTGGCGCAGACGATCGATCATCCGGTCGCGGGCGCCATGCGCACGCACGGTTTCGCGCTCGGTCCATCCGATCGCCCGAGCGCGCCGGATTTGCCCGCACCGCTGACGGGCCAGCACACGCTGCAGATGCTGGAGCGATACGGCTTCGCTGAAAGCGAGATCGCGGGCCTGCTGAACGCGGGCGTCATCCGCGTGGGCCGCGCATCGCGCGAAACCAGCGATGAAGACCGCAAGGTGAGCGCATGAGCGCCGCGATGATCCGGAACGAACGACGCGGGCGGGTCGCGCTCGTGCATCTCGCGTCGGACAACCCGCTCAATCCGCTGACCGACGCGTTGATGGATCAGCTGATCGACGTCCTGCTGCGCAACGAAGCCGACCCGCAGGTTCACGCGACCGTTCTGACAGGGTCCGACAAAGCTTTCGCCGCCGGCGCGGACATCGTCGCGATGTCGAAGCTCGATTACGCAAACGCATTCTCGGATGACTACATCGGCCGTAGCTGGGACCGCATCCGCGCGGCCCGCAAACCCATCATCGCGGCGGTAGGCGGCTATGCGCTCGGCGGCGGTTGCGAACTGGCGATGATGTGCGACGTCGTCATCGCCGCGGACGACGCGCTCTTCGGCCAGCCGGAGATCAAGCTCGGCATCGTGCCGGGCGCGGGCGGCACGCAGCGTCTGCCGCGCGCGGTCGGCAAATCGACCGCGATGCTCGCGTGTCTGACCGGCGAGCCGCTCAGCGCCCGCGAGGCCCTGGCTTACGGACTCGTGTCGAAGGTCGTCGCGCGCGAACGGTTGATCGACGAAGCGATGCGCGTCGGCGAACAGATCGCGCGTCATTCGCTGCCGGTGATCGTCGCGATCAAGGAAGCCGTCAATCGCGCGTTCGAGTCGTCGCTGTCGGAAGGACTTCTGTTCGAGCGGCGGCTATTTCACGCGGGCTTTTCGCTCGCCGATCAGAAAGAAGGCATGGCCGCGTTTCTGGAACGCCGTCAGGCGGCATTCCAGAACCGGTAGCGGCCGGGCAAACAATCAGGAGACTTCTTCGTGTCAACACATGCAAACGATGCCGGTTCACTGGTCGAATCGTCCGTCGATGACGGCGTGCTCACGCTCACGCTCAACAGCCCGAGCGACGGCAACGCGCTGAACGTCGCGATGACGGAGGCGCTGTCGGACGCGCTCGAGCAAATCAACAAGCGGCGCGACGTGCACTGCGTGCTGCTGCGTTCCTCGTCGCCGCACTTCTGCACGGGCGGCAACGTGAAGGACATGCAAAGCGGCAGCGATCTCATGAGCGGCAGTGTCGAGGATGTACGCGACCGCCTGCATCGCAGCCTGCACAGAATCACGCGCGCACTGAGCGGTCTCGATGTGCCTTCGATATGCGCGGTGAATGGCGCCGCGGTCGGAGCGGGCTGCGACCTTGCGTTGATGTGCGATATCCGCGTGGCGAGCACGAAAGCCGTGTTCGCAGAGAGTTTCCTGCGGCTCGGACTGGTGTCGGGCATCGGCGGATCGTGGTTCCTCGCGCGGATCGTGGGCTATGCGAAGGCGCTGGAATTGACGCTGACCAGCGAGTTCATCGACGCCGAAGCGGCGCTGGGCCTCGGCATCGTGTCGAAGGTGGTGCCCGAGGACGCGCTCGATATCGATGCGCGGTCGCTGGCGAAGCGCATCGCGCAGAACCCGCCGACGGCGCTGCGCATGGCGAAGCGGCTCGTGCGCGAAGCGGCCGATGCATCGCTTGCGACGACGCTCGAAATGGCGGCAAGCATGCAGGCCATTCTGTTGTGCAGTCGCGAGCACAAGGAGGCCGTCGGCCGGTTTCTGGAGCAGCAGGCGGCGAAGAAGCGCACACACATGTGATGCGCCGATACGGCCATCGCGTCGATCGCGCGAGGCCTCACAAACCGAATCACAGGAGACGACCATGTCCACGACTTCCGGAGCCCGCAATCCAAAGCCCGGCATGCTGCGGATCATCGCGACATCGAGCCTCGGCACGATGCTCGAGTACTACGATTTCTTCGTCTATGTCGCGCTGACATCGACCTTGACGCACCTGTTTCTTCCATCGACGGACCGGACCGTCGCCGCAATGGCGGGCGTTGCCACCTTCGGCATCGCGTATATCGCGCGGCCGTTGGGCACGATCATTTTCAGCCCGATGGCCGACCGCATCGGACGCAAGAAGACATTCGTCATCACGCTCGCGATCATGGGCATCGCGACAGTGGGCATCGGCTGTCTGCCGACCTACGCGATGGCCGGCTTGCTCGCGCCCATAGGACTGATCGCGCTGCGCGTGGTGCAGGGCATCGCGCTCGGCGGCGAATACGGCTCTGCGGTCGTCTACGTGATGGAGCATGCGCCCGCAGGCCGAAAGGGCATGGCGACGAGCGTGCTGCAAGGTACCGCGAGCCTCGGACTGTTGCTGGCGCTGGCGATCGTGTCGGCGCTGAAGTTCGCGCTCGATGCGTCGGCATTCGAATCGTGGGGCTGGCGCGTTCCGTTCCTGATCTCGGCGCCGATCGTCGCGGTGGCGACATGGATTCGCCTCGGCATGACGGAAACGCCCGTGTTCGCGGAGATGAAGCAGGCGGGCCGTCTGTCGAAATCGCCGCTGCAGGACACCTTGACGAGCGCGACGTCGTGGAAAGCGATCCTTGTCGCGATGTTCGGCGCGCAAGGCGGGACGTCGGTGTCGCTCTATACGTCGATCGTCTATATGCTGTACTTCCTGCAAAACGTGTTGAAGGTCGATCCTGCGCGCGCGAATATGTGCCTCGGTATCGCTATCGTCGTGGCTGCGCCGTTTTATCCCGCATTCGGCCGTCTGTCCGATGCGATCGGCCGCGCGCGTGTGATGCTGATCGGCATCGTGCTGTGGATACTTGCGGCATATCCTGCGTTCGCGGGCATCAGGACGAATGCGCTCGCAGGCGGCTGGGCCACGGTGACAATGCTCGTCGCGCTGCTGGCCGTGTTGACGGCGATGATCATGGCGCCGCTGCCCGCGTTCATCGCCGAATGTTTTCCGCCGCAAAGCAGGACCACGGGCTTCGGATTGTCGCAACAACTCGGCAATGTGCTGTTCGGCGGGTTTCTTCCGTTGATCAGTCTTTCGCTCGTCAATCTGACAGGCAACCCGCTTGCCGGCGTCGGGTACTCGATCGCGTCGTTGTTGCCCTGTCTTGCCGTCACGTTCTTCTGGGGACTGCGGCAGGATAGGCTCATCCGTCAGCGCAGTCGCGAAGTACAGTGCGCAAGCCCTGCGGACGCGGGACAGTTGCCGGTACGCTGATTCGACCGTGACACGAGGCGCGGCATCGTGATGCCGCGCCTCGCATCGTTCAGGCGAGACCGCTCATGAGCGTGTATTTGACGTGCACATATTCCTCGATTCCATGATGACTACCTTCGCGCCCGTAACCGGATTGCTTCACGCCGCCGAACGGCACCGAAGCCGTGCCGACCGAGCCGGAGTTCAGGATCACCATGCCCGCCTCGAGGTTGCGCGACAGCCGGAACGAGCGGCCCAGCTGGCGCGTGAATGCATAGGCGACGAGACCATATTCGCTGTCGTTGCTGCGTGCAATGACTTCGGCTTCGGTGGAAAAGCGGTAGATCGGGAAGACAGGTCCGAATATTTCGGACGAGGCGATCGGCATATCGTCCTCGACATCGACGAGGATGGTGGGCGCATAGAAAAGTCCGCCTTTCGCATGCGGATGTCCGCCGAGCACGACCCTGGCGCCGCGTTCGCGCGAATCGTCGACGAGCCTGGCGACCTTGTCGATGGCCGCGCGATTGATCAGCGGACCGACGACGAACCCCTCCTGCAGTCCCTGATCGACCGGAATCGCTTCGACGAGCGCCTTCACGCGCTGAACGAACGCGTCATGCACGCTGGCCTGAACATACACGCGGTTCGGCGAGATGCAGACCTGCCCGCTGTTGCGCAGCTTCGCGGACACGAGCGCCTTTGCGGCTTCGTCGAGATCGGCGTCGTCGAAGACGATGAACGGTGCGTTGCCGCCCAGTTCCATCGTCATCTTCTTGAGCGTGCCGGCGCACTGCGCGGCGAGCAACTTGCCGACCGCGGTCGAACCGGTGAACGAGATCTTGCGGATGCGCGGATCGTCGGTGATGAGCCTGCCGATCTGCACGGGGTCGCCCGTGACCATCTCGAACACGCCTTCCGGAATGCCGGCGCGGCGCGCGTATTCGAGCAGCTTGTACGCGGTCAGGGGCGTTTCCTCTGCGGGCTTCAGGAGGATCGTGCAACCTGCTGCGAGCGCGGTCGCGACCTTGCGCGTGATCATCATGAACGGAAAATTCCATGGTGTAATCGACGCTACTGGCCCGACAGGTTCTTTCGTGACGATCACCGCTGCGTCTTTCGCGTGAGTGGGGATGGTATCGCCGTACATGCGTTTGGCTTCCTCCGCGTACCATTCGATGAAGCCCAACCCATATTCGATTTCGCCGAAGGCTTCCGACACGCACTTGCCGTTCTCGCGGCAGATCAGCTCGGCGAATGCGGTCTTGTCGGCGCTGACGAGGTCGAACCATTTGCGCAGCAGTTCGCTCCGCTCGCGTGCCAGAGTGCGCGACCAGGCCGGAAAGGCCGCGCATGTGCGGTCGATGGCGGCGCGCACCTGCGCTTCCGAATGATGTTCGACTTGCCCGACACGCGTGCCGTCGGCGGGATTGATTACATCGATCATGCTTTATTCTCCGAAGTGAGTGAGCCTTCTCTGCGCATCGACGCGTCGTGATTCGCGCGTGCGATGCATGATCGAATGTTAGGAATGTTGCGACGAGACGAGAACGCATGATCGTCTGCGAAGCTTGCCCGATTCTATGAACGCACGGATATCGAACTCGAAGTATGGAAACGCACCGCTCTCCCAAGTTGCCGACGATGGAAACCGAAGCCGCCGCGCTGGCTCGCGTGCACGCTTCGATGGTGAGCCGCCTGCTGGAGCTCGCGCCGAACGAAGGCTATAACGCGACGCCGATGCCGGACATTCGCCTGTTGCGATCGAATCGTCCGCTCACGCGCACGCCGGTGCTCTACGAGCCGGGTATCGTGGTCATCGCGCAAGGCCGCAAGCGCGGTTATCTCGGCAGCAAGGTGTATGTCTACGATGCGCAGCATTATCTTGCCGTCGCCTTGCCGCTGCCGTTCTCGATGGAAACCGACGCCACCGCGGACGAACCGTTGCTCGCGGTGTACGTGCGCCTCGATCCGACGCTTGCCGCCGATGTGTTGCTGCAGATCGACGAGCGCAACGGCGTGGTGCCGGGCGAGCCGGGTGGCATGGCCACGACGAGGCTCGATGTGGCGCTCGGCGAAACCATGCTGCGGTTCCTCGATGCGATGCGCGATCCGCTCGAAGCCGCGCTTCTGGGGCCGACCCTCGTGCGGGAGATCTACTTTCGCGTGTTCATCGGAGAGCAGGGCGCTTCGATGCGCGCGGCGCTCAACCTCGATGGCAACTTCGGGCGCATATCGAAAGTGCTGCGCATGATTCATTCGAGTTATGCCGAGGCGCTGACGATCGAAGCGCTCGCAAGGGAAGCGGCAATGAGCGTGCCGTCGTTTCATCTGCACTTCAAGGCGGCCACGAACACTTCTCCGCTGCAGTACATCAAGTCGACGCGACTCCATCAGGCGAGGCTATTGATGGCGCGGCAAGGCATGACGGCGGCTGCGGCGAGCGCGCGGGTGGGCTATGAGAGCGCGTCACAGTTCAGCCGCGAGTTCAAGCGGCTCTTTGGTGGCACGCCTTCGGAAGAATTGCGGCGAATGAAACGGCATTTTGCAATCCCGGAGGCGGCGTCGGGGTCCGCGCTATATGTTTCGTCGCATTGATTCGGCGGGTGAAGGGGGTCGACTATCGTCTTCGTGGAATCTGGACGATAGAGCTTCGAGCGATGTCGAGTTCCTCGGGCCTCGATCCGCTGACTGGCCGAGCGCACCAACGAAGAGGCGAAGCAGCAGCGCTCAGGTACGCTTCTTCTGGGCCTTCGGTGGCGCGCCCGATGACGCTCTCACGATCAACTCGGCCTCCAGTTCAACGGTTCGCGCGGTACCCGGTTCTGAAAGCTCGGAAAGAATCATCTTTGCAGCATTTGTTCCGATTGCAGCGCTCGGAACACGGACGGTAGTAATCGGTATGGGTAGCTCGGACATGAGCTCGAAATCGTCGAATCCGGCAATGCTCAGGTCGCCGGGAACCTTGTAGCCTTGCTGTATCGCTTCGAGCATTGCGCCCATTGCAAACGAACCGTTGCCGCAAATCACCACGGTCGGCGGCTGCGGCGTGTTCATCACTTTCGAAAAGAGTTGCCGTCCGACGCGCGCGCCCCACACGCCGTCGACCATGTGAGCGGCGGATATTCCCAATCCGTGCTCTGCAAGCGCATCGCGCACCCCTTCACGTCGGGCCTGCGCGCGATCGTTGGTATCGGTGTGCTGCGACAGCATCGCAAAACGGCGATGCCCCAGACCGACGAGATAAGTCGCGAAGTCGAAGAATGCGCGGTGGTTATCTACACCCACGCAAAGCGCATCGCTGTTTTCCCGATAAACGAATGTGTTGACGAACGGAATCCGACGCTGCAATAGAAGGGGTTGCAGATCTCGATGATGAGCTTCGCCCACCAGTACGACAGCATCGACTCCGCGTTCGAGCATGGTTCTGACTTGTCGATATTCGCGATCGAGGTCGTACTCCGAGCAACCGAGCAGAAGCGTGTATCCAGCCTGTTCGAGCGATTCCTGGAGCGCCTGTATGGCTGAAGCGAAATGCTCATTCGCCAGCGTCGGGAAAACTGCCCCGATTGTTCCGGTCCGGTGAGTTGCAAGTGCTCGCGCTGCGGCGTGCGGCACCCAGCCGAGATGATCGATCGCGACCATGATGCGGGAGCGCAACTCGTCCGAGACGACCGTCGGATTGTTCATCACTCTGGAAACGGTCGCCGATGACACGCCGGCAAAGCGAGCGACGTCCCGCAAGGTCACCCCCGAGGTGCGCGACCGTTTGCCGGGCGCGTGCGGTTCGGCCGCTTCTGCTGATATTGGTTTGCTCTTCGCCATGCGTGGGGATGGTCGGATTCGCGCGAGGTGACCGATTATATCAACGCCTTTCTTCGTCACGCCGCTCTTAAGCGAAGACCTTTGCATAGTACACCTACAGATATGGTTGCACTCACGAGAACCATGAAGCATCCGTTCGGCCGCCTCGCGGCAAACAGAACAGTTTGCGCGCCGCGCATGTGATCCCGCTGACCCTCGCGATGCCGCATTTCGCGACGTGGCGCGGTGTCCGCATCAGGCCTACGGCAGGTTGAGACGCCTCATTCAAATGGATCCAAAAGCCGGATTCGATACCCGGGTATACCCGCGTAAAGGACGCCAATTCCAATGCTGGCGCGGCTCACACCCCCGATCCGGGAAATTCCCTACATAGCTTTCATCCAAGATTGAATAGAGTTCAATCAACGAACGTCGTAAGATCTTGATGTCTTATCCGGCACGAGACGCTGCTCGGATCGGCGCGCCCGTGCTGCCAAAAAAATGCTTGAACGATCGCTGCACTTCACTCGCGGAAGGAGACACAGATGTCAATGAAGTTATCGTCGCGGCAGGTCGATGGCCTGCAAAGCGGGAACGGAGGGCAACCGGGAGCGGCCGAACGCCCCAAGCCACGTCCGTCCGCCGGAATGCGCAAGATCAGGCGGCTCGGCTGGAATCTGCTTCCGCCGTTGACCTTCGTGGCCATCATCGCGATCTGGGCGGCGGCGGTGCGCCTCTTCGACATCCCCGCGTACTTCATGCCGGGTCCCGGGCTGGTCTTCTCACGGCTCGTCGAGGAATATCCGCAGCTCTGGAGCAACTCGATCGTCACAGTAACGGAGATTGTCTGGGGCTTCGGATTGACGATCGTGACTGCGATCCCGGTAGGGCTCGTCATCGCGCTGTCGCCGCTTGCAAAACAGGTCGTTTATCCGCCGCTCATGTTTCTCCAGCTCGTGCCGAAGATCGCAGTGGCGCCGCTGTTCCTGGTCTGGCTTGGCTTCGGCATCGAGTCGAAGGTGCTGCTCACCGTCCTGATGACCTTCTTCCCCTTGCTGCTGGCCAGCGTCAGCGGCTTCCAGATTCTGGACAATCGTCTGCTCTATCTGACGCAATCCATGGGCGCGAGCTCGTGGCAAACCTTCCGCTATCTGCGCCTTCCCTCAGCGCTGCCGGTCATCTTCTCCGGCATCAAGACGTCCGCCACCATCGCCGCCACGGCCGCGATCGTCGCCGAGTTCGTCGGCGCGAACAAGGGCTTGGGCTATGTGCTGCTCCGGGGGACCAGCACGATGGACATCGGCCTGACCTTCGCGGTGATCGCCGTGCTGACCTTCATCGGCATTGCCATCAACTACATCGTCGAATTCGCCGAATGGGCGATGACACCCTGGCAACGCGATAAAAACTGACGTCGAGAACGAAAGAGCGATTGGCCCGATGTCGCCGTGGCCGATACCAACACCTTTGGAGACTAAGAAGATGCTTCGTTTTATCAGCCGTACGCTGGCCGCGAGCGCTGTGTCGTCAGCGTTGGCTCTTGGAGTGAGTGCCGCCGTCGCAGCGACGCCTGTCACCTTCCAGCTGAATTGGGTCGCAGGGGGTTCGAATGCGGGGTTTGCCGCGGCGCTGACCGAGGGTTACTACAAGGAAGCGGGCCTCGACGTCACGTTGATCGAAGGCAATGGATCGGGCAATACGGCTCAACTCGTGGCCGCGAATCGCGTGCAGCTGGCCTACGCCGATGCCGTCGCGGTGAGTCAGCTCATCGCGAAGGGCGCGCCGATGAAGGTCATCTCGACAGTCTATCAATCCAATCCCAACGAAGTCTCGGCGTTGAAGAAGACGAATATCAACTCGATCAACGACCTCAAAGGCAAGAAGGTGGGCGTCCCGTCCGGTTCGTCTCAAACGACGATGCTGCCGCTTTTCCTGAAGGCGAACGGGCTGAAGGAATCGGAAGTGAATCTGATCAACATGCCGTTGACGTCCATGGTCCCGACCTTGTTGCAGGGACAAGTCGACGCAATTCTCGGATCGATCGATTCGTATCAGATCCAGCTGGAAGCGCAAGGCGCGCAGCTCACCAACTTTCGCTTCGCGGACTACGGCGTGCCGACCGTCAGCACGTCGATCTTCGCGAACGATACCTATCTCAAGGACAACAGCGATGTCGTCAAGAAATTCGTCGCCGCGAGCCTGAAAGGCTGGAGCTTCGCGCTCGATAACCCGGCCAAGGCAATCAAGGATCTGAAGGCGGTCTTCCCGAATCTGTCGGAGAAGACGGCAACGGCGGAGCTTGCGGCCATCACGCCGCTCTTCTGCAGCGGCGGCGCGAAGTACGTGGGCAAGGCGGAAGACGCGCAATGGGTGAAGACGCAGGATCTGTTGTCGCAGGTCGGTCTGTTGCCCGCGGGTCGCGATCCGAAGTCGTACTACACGAACGACTTCCTTCCGCCGACGTCGGCCATGCGTGCGTGCAAGTGACTAAAGAAGTGACTAAAGGACTGTCATGACTGAACAGCGAAACATGGGACTGCGTTACTCGGACCTCGAAGTTGGATTGAAATTTCGCAGCCCCGGACGAACGATCACCGATGCGGACCTGGTCGGGTTCGCAGGTCTCACGGGTGACTTCTCCGAACTTCATACGAGCGATGTGTACGCGAAAGCCAGCCAGTTCGGCCGCCGCGTCGCGCACGGCATGCTCGGGCTCGCCTATGCGCACGGCCTGATGTGGGCGCGCACGGGCGAGTTGCGCGAGACCGCGATCGCGTTTCTCGGGATCAACGAATGGAAGTTCCTCAATCCCATCTTTGTCGGCGACACGATCTTCGTCAACTACGAGATCAGTGGGCTTCGCGAGAGCAAGTCGAGGCCGACGCAAGCCATCGCGACCTTCGATGTCTCCGTCGTGGATCAGGACAACCGGGTCGTTCAGAAAGGCAAAAAAGCCTTGCTGGTGTCCAAGGTTCCCCTTTCTGCTGTCGCAGCAAGTAGTTCGTCCGCCGCGAGCGGCGAGGAGCGCAAGTCATGAGTAATCAGGTTGCGGAACAGCGGGACGCTGCGACGAAGTCCGGCGTACCGATCAGTATCCGACGCATCGCCAAGACCTTCGGCGAAGACAGCGACAAGCCGTTTCAGGCGCTCAAGGAAGTCAATATCGACATTCAGCCGGGCGAGTTCGTCTCCATCGTCGGTGCTTCCGGATGCGGCAAGAGCACCTTGATGCTGATGGTCGCGGGTCTGCTCAAGCAGAGTCAGGGCGAGATTCTGGTCAACGGCAAGCCGGTGACGAAGCCGATCACCGATGTCGGGATCGCGTTTCAGGATCACTTGCTGCTCGAATTCAGAACGGCGCTCGAAAACGTGATGCTGCAGGCCGACATTCGCGGGCTGCCGAAGAAGAAGATCGAGGCACGTGCAAAAGAACTGTTCGAGCAATTGCGTCTGACGCACGCGATGCAGAAGTATCCGCGGCAGTTGTCGGGCGGCATGCGGCAGCGCGTCTCGCTCGTCAGGACGCTGGTTCACGATCCGTCCGTCATTCTGATGGATGAACCATTCGGCGCACTCGACGCGCTGACCCGGCTTCAGGTCCGGATGGATCTCGAGGCGCTGTGGCTGCGTCGCCGCCCGACAGTCGTGTTCATTACGCACAGCGTCGAAGAAGCGGTGGGATTGTCGGACCGCATCTTCGTGATGAGCCCGAACCCCGGCGAGGTGGTCGACGAGATTACGGTCGATCTGCCGCGTCCGCGACCCATCGTGCTCGGCGACGCGCCGGAGTTCGCGGCCTACGTCGACCGCATCTACGGGCATTTCGAACGCATGGGCGTGCTGCATGGCATCGAGGTGCCCAAGGCCACGTCGGCGGCATCGTAAATCTGGTAATCGAAGGCAAAGCGACAGGACGACATGAGCACAGCAACGGAACACTTTAGCCGCCTGGTCACGACCGAGGTGAACGGTTTTATCGCCACCGTGGGGATCAGTCACGGGCCGCTGAATCTGGTCACGACCGACCTGTTGCGCGAGTTGAACGAGGCGTTCTCGGCTGTGTCCGCGATGCGCGATATCCGTTGTGTGATTCTGCATGGAAGTCAGTCGCGCGCCTTTTGCGCGGGCAGCGACATCAAGGAATTCGCGCGCATTCGCGAGCAGGCCAGCGAAAAGAAGATCCTTTTCGAAGACATGGTGCTGCGTCAACTGGCGCGCCTGCCGATGCCGACCATCGCGGCGATCGACGGCGCAGCGCTCGGCGGCGGTCTCGAACTCGCCCTGGCTTGCGATCTGCGCGTGGCGCGAAACGGCGTGGCGATGGGCCTCACCGAATCGCGTCTGGGCGGGCTCGCCGGTAGCGGTTCGCTGAGACTCACGCGCCTTGTCGGCCCGGCGCGAGCCAAGCTGATGTTGTTCACCGGCGAAACGATCGATTGCGCGCAGGCGCTGTCGTGGGGTCTGGTCGATCGCGTGACCGATGACGGAACCGCGCTGGATGCCGCGCTCGAACTTGCCGGAACCATCGCCGCTCGCGGGCCGGTGTCGAATCGCCTCGCCAAGGAACTCGTCGATGCCGCGCAGGATTTCCCGCTCGATGCGGGCTTGTCGATGTCGACCGTGGCGCTCCAGAAGATATTCGACAGCCGCGACCTGCATGAAGGTGTGGATGCGTTCTTCTCCAAGCGCCCACCTTCGTTCAAGGGCCATTAAGGGTAAGCCAAGATCATGAGTGAAATGAATCTGGAAATCGGCATGACCGAAAACGCGCAAGCGGCTGACTCGGCCTTGCTCGGCGACGGCGCGGTTCTCGTCTGGAACGATGTGGTGTCCGAAGGCCGCGACAAGTTCTACGAGTGGCATGACAAGGAGCACATCCCCGAAAGGCTTTCGATTCCGGGCTTCCGGCGCGGACGCCGATATGTCCGCTCGGGTCACTCGCCCGAGTGGCTGACCATGTACGAGGCAGTCGATCTGAACGTGGTGGTGTCGCCAGCTTATCTCGAACGCCTGAACACACCGACGCCCGCAACGGTCGATACGCTGCAGTACTTCCGCAATACATCGAGAGCGGTATGCCGGATCGTGCATTCGGTCGGGTCGAGCAGCGGCGGTTACGTGCTCGCATTGCGTCTGGATGTGCCCGCGGCGCGGGCCGAAGCGATGAAGACATATCTGTGCACCGACGTGTTTCCGCGTGCCGCCGCGTTGACGAGCGTCGTCGCCTGCCATCTCTACATGGCCGATCAATCCGGCAGCCATATCGACACCGCCGAGTCGAGCACGCGTGAGTTCGACGTGCCTGCCTGGGTCGTACTCGTCGAAACCACTACACCGGAAGCGGCCGAAAGCGCGCGTCATCTGCTCGACGCCCGGAAGCTCGAAGCGCTCGGTGTGACGGTGCGCCCCGACGGCACAACGTATTCGATGGAAATCTGCCGGCTGGCCAATGCTCCGGCAGACATTTGAACGCTGGACCACTCAAGAGAGACTGCGAATGAAACTCGTAAGACACGGGCAACCCGGCCAGGAGCGCCCGGGCATCATCGACGCGCAAGGTCAGATTCGCGACCTCGGCGACCATTGCAAGGATTTCGACCCTGCGTTTTTCGCGGGCGATGGCCTGCGGCAGTTGAGGGAGATCGACTTGCAGAGCCTTCCGGTCGTCGCAGCCGATACGCGTCTTGGGGCCTGCGTCGCGCAACCCGGGACGTTCCTCGCCATCGGCCTGAACTACGTGCAGCACGCTATCGAAACGAACGCGCCGATCCCGACGGATCCCATCATCTTCAGCAAGGCGCCGTCATGCGTGTCCGGTCCGAACGACCCGGTGCTTCTTCCCAAAGGCTCGACCAAGACCGACTGGGAAGTGGAGCTTGCCTTCGTCGTCGGCAAGCGCGCTCATTATGTCGACGAGTCCGAGGCGCTCGATTACATCGCGGGCTATTTCATCTGCAACGATGTGTCGGAGCGCGAGTTCCAGCTCGAACGAAGCGGCCAGTGGCAGAAAGGAAAGATGTTTCCCACCTTCGGACCCATTGGTCCGTGGCTCGTCACATCCGATGAGATCGCCGACGTGCAGAACCTCGGGCTCTGGCTCGAATTGAACGGCAAGCGCATCCAGAACTCATCGACCAGCGACATGATTTTTTCGATCGCGAAGATTCTTTCCGACGTGAGTCAGTACGTGGCCCTGCTGCCGGGCGACATCATCACCACCGGCACGCCGCCGGGCGTCGGTCTGGGCATGAAGCCGGAGGCTTATCTGAAGCCTGGCGATGTCATGCGGCTCGGCGTGGACGGGCTCGGTGTGCAGGAACAGCGCGTTCTGCGTTGGGGCGAACAGTGATCGATCACGAAAGACTGGGCGGATCATGGAACGAATAACTGCAGACGAAGCGGCGAAGCTGATCGAGGACGGAGACGCGATCCTCATCAGCGGATCGGGCGGGGGGCATTCGGTGCCGGAGGCGTTGCTTGCGGCCGTGGAGCGGCGCTTTCTCGAAGAAAGCAAGCCACAGGGACTCACGTCGGTCAGCGTAGTGGGCGTGGGAGACCGCGCGGCACTGGGTGCAAGCCATCTGGCGCACGAGGGCCTGTTGCATCGTGCGATCACGAGCGCGCTGGTCGACTCGCCCGGTCTGGTGCGTCTGGCCGCCGAAAACAAGATCGAAGCCTACACGTTTCCTCAAGGCGTCCTTTCGCAATTGATGCGCGACATGGCCGCCGGGCGGCCCGGTCTTCTGACAAAGACGGGACTCCATACGTTTGTCGATCCGCGTCAGCAAGGTGCGCGACAGAGCCCGTGTACGCCAGAGGGTTTCGTCGAAGTCGTCGATCTCGCGGGCGAGGAGTGGCTCTTCTTCAAGCCGGTGCCTGTCAACGTCGCATTCCTTCGCGGGACGACGGCAGATGAAGATGGCAATGTCACGATGGAAGAAGAAGCGGTCCTGGGCGAAATGCTCGCGATGGCGCAGGCGACGCGCCGCGCGGGTGGCATCGTCATCGTTCAGGTCAAGCGGATGGCCAGACGCGGAACCTTGCCGGCCAAGCAGGTGAAGATCCCCGGCATTCTGGTGGATTTCGTGGTTGTGGATGCCGAGCAGCGTCAGACCTACGCGACGTACTATGACCCGAGCTACTCCGGCGAACTGCGGATTCCGGTGGAAGGCATCAAGCCTTTGCCGTTCAGTGCCCGCAAGGTCATCGTCAGACGTGCAGCGATGGAGCTTTTTCCGGGCGCGATCTGCAATCTCGGCGCGGGAATTTCGACGGGCCTGTCAACGATAGCCGCAGAAGAGGGTTTGCTCGACGCGGTCTATCTGACCAACGAACAGGGGATCATCGGCGGCGCGCCGATTACCGGAAGAGATTCCGGAGGCGGCCAGAATTTCGCCGCCATGATCGAGCAGCCCGCGCAGTTCGATTTCTACGATGGCGGCGGACTCGACGTCGCGTTCCTTTCGTTCGCAGAGGTCGATGCGCAGGGCAATGTCAACGTGTCCCGATTCGGCGACAAGATCATCGGCGTGGGCGGCTTCATCAATATCAGCGCGAACGCCCGATGCATGGTCTTCAGCGGGACCTTGACGGCAGGAGATCTCGACGTGGGCTGGGAGCAGGGCCGCACGATCATCGGGCAAGAGGGGCGGCATCAGAAATTCGTGCCGAAGCTCGAGCAGATCTGCTACAGCGCGTCGATGGCGCGCGCGAAGGGTCAATCTGCTTTCTTCGTCACCGAACGCGCGGTATTCACGATCGGCGAGCATGGGCTCGAATTGATCGAGATCGCACCGGGCGTCGATGTGGAACGCGACGTGATTGCGCACATGGGATTCAGACCGGCGGTGTCGAAGGCGCTCAAGGAAATGGATGCGCGAATCTTCAATCCCGCTCTCATGGGGCTCGGCGCGGACGTACATGGCAAGGCACGGCGCTACCGATCCGAGCGCGTTGCGAAGTGGCATAATTCCCGCGATGGAGGCGCCCGGCGATGAGCGCGCCTACCATCACGGGAAAGACCCGGTTGTTTTGCATCGTCGGGGACCCGATTGTTCAGGTGCGATCGCCGCAGGTGTACACCGAACAGTTCGCGGCCGCCGGCATCGATGCCGTTCTGGTCCCGATGCAAGTGCCCGCCGACCGATGTGCGGAGATCATTCCGGCGTTGATGGCCCTGGGCAATCTCGATGGCTTGCTTGTCACGGCGCCCTTGAAAGCGCGCGTGGCGGCATTCGCGGATCGCCTCGGCCCGACGGCCTCCTGCATTGGCGCCGTCAATGCGTTGCGGCGCGAGGCCGACGGTTCCTGGACAGGCGACATGTTCGACGGCGAAGGCTTCGTTCGCGGTCTTCTTGCGAAGGGCGCGCGTGTTCGCGGCCGGCGCGTGCTGCAGTTTGGCGCGGGCGGCGCGGGAAGCGCTATCGCATGCGCGCTTGCAAACGCCGGCGTGCAATCGATTCGTATCGTCAATCCGGACCCGCGGCAGACGCAATCGCTCGTTGCGTCGTTGGCGAAGGTGTTTCCCGAATGCGATGTGCAGGCCGCAAGCGACGATCGCAGTGTTATCGACATGATCGTGAATGCGTCGCCTGTAGGCATGCGTTCGGGCGACGGACTGCCGGGCGATCCGGGTGCGGTGACGTCAGACACGTTGTTCGGCGATGTCGTCCTGTCCTCGACGCCGACCGCCTTCATTCAGGCGGCGCTCGATCATGGATGTCAGTGGGCGGATGGCCGCGACATGCATTCCGGCCAGATCGACGCCATCATGAACTTCTTCGTCGCACGCACGTAGTTTCTTTTTTTGACCGGTAATCTTATGGCTCATATTCCCGCAGAGCGCTGCCTCGACATCATCGAATTGCTCGCGGACGGTGCTGTTACGATGCCGCTCGGTGAGATCGCAACGCGACTGGATCTGCCGAAGAGTGGTGCCCATCGATTGCTCGCGACTCTGGTCGATCTCGGATGGGCCGAACAGGACGCGGAGACCGGTTTTTATCGACTGTCGATGCGGCTGGCCATTCTGGGGCAGCGATTTTTCGTCGCCACCGGCATTCCGGATATCTGCCAGCCGCTGGTCGATCGTCTGGCGGGCCAGTCCCGCGAATTCGTGCGGTTGGCGGTGGTCGACGGATCGTCGCTGACATGGGTCGCGCACGCGCAGGGCGCAACGGGCGGGCTGCTCTATCAACCCACGCTGGGCAGCAACACCGTTCCGCTGCACGCGACGGCCACGGGCAAGGCGTGGCTCGCTACCTTGGCCACCGAGCAAGCGGCGGAGAATGTGCTGCGTGTCGGATTCGGCGATGCCGAGAAGTACGGCCCGAACGTCATCCGTTCGCTGGACGCGCTTCTGCAAGAGATCGAGGCGACGAGGAGTCGCGGATACGGCATCGCGGTGAACGAAGGCGAGCCGGGCGTGAGCGCGATAGCGGCGGCAATTCGTCCACAGAGCGGCGGCCCCGCGCTGGGCGTCGTCAGCGTGGCGGGACCGAGCGCGCGCATGACGGAAAGCCGTATCGCCGAGATGGCCCCGTTGGTCATGCAGGCCGCGACGGAACTCGCGTCTTTCTGGCCGCTGCGTACGCGTCCCAGCAAGCTGGCGACCGCCAGCAATATGATCGCTGCGTGATGGAGCGGAAGCTGTCTCATTGAAGCGTTCGCTAAAGCGTGAAACTTGGCGAACCTGTCAGCCATGCGTGCGTGACCATTCGGCGACCCGCTCGGAGCGATAGCGTCGCTCCTTGCGTGACATGTCCTCGGCGAGACCCATGAGGCCGGTGCCGAAGAGTCGCACGTCCATCTCCCGCACATCGGAAGCAACGGGCGTCCTGAATGCCATTTGCCCGAAGATATCGCGCTCGAGATCGATGCCCGGCGCGATCTCGATCAGTTCAAGGCCCGCCTCTCCAGCCCGGAACACGGCCCGCTCCGTCACGAACAGCGCGGAGTTGCCGCGCTGTCTTGCGAATGCAGCGCTATAGGAAATTTGTTCGAGCGCGCTGACGAACTTGCGATGCTGTCCTTCCCGAACGACAGTCGCGCGGCCATGCGTCCATTGCACATCCAGCCCGCCGGCCGTGAACGTGCCGCTGAAAATCACGCGTTTCGCGTTTTGACTGATATTGACGAAGCCTCCGACCCCGACGATCTTGTCGCCGAAGCGGCTGATATTGACGTTGCCTTGCGCGTCGACTTCCGCGAAGGAGAGAAAGGCGAGGTCGAGGCCACCGCCATCGTAGAAATCGAACTGTGATGTCTGCTCGATCATGGCGGCGAAGTTCTGCGCGCCGCCCGAGTCACGGCCCGTGATGGGCGCGCCGCCAATCAGCCCTTGTTCATTCGTCAGCACGACGGCATCGAGCAATCCTTCTTCGGCCGCGACGGTCGATAAGCCTGTCGAGACTCCGGCGCCGAGATTGCAGATAGCGGACGGATACAGTTCCATCGCCGCCCGTCTCACGATCACTTTGCGCGGGCCGAACGCAATAGGCTTGATCTCGGCAACCGGCACGCGCAATTCGCCCGAATAACTCGGATCGTAGTAGGTGGCGTAGGTCTGTCGCTGTTCCGCCTCGACCACGACGAAATCCACCAGAATGCCCGGGATCTTTACTTGCTTCGGCGGCAACGTGCCGCTGCGTGCCATTCGTTTCACCTGCACGACGACCACGCCTCCGGCACGGCGCGTGGCCTGTGCCATCGCGAGCATTTCGCCCAGCACGGCCTCCTGTTCCATGGTGATATTGCCGTCCTCGTCGGCTGTGGTGCCACGGAGAAATGCAACATCGATGGAAAGCGGTTTGAAGCGAAGCCACTCTTCGCCGTCGAGATGAATGAGTTCGACGAGTTGTTCTTCCGTCCTCGGACTTTGCCGGCCACCTCGCTGGCGAGGATCGATGAAGGTATGCAAGCCCGTCTTCGTGATCAATCCAGGTCGTCCCCCGGCCATTTCGCGCATGAGTTGCGAGAGGACGCCCTGCGGCAGCGTGTAGGCCTCGATCAGATCGCTTGCAGCCATCTTCAACAGGCCCGGCGAGTCGATGAGCGCGCCCGATATGGCGCGCCTGATCAGCCCGACCTGTGCGAGATGATCGGCGCCCAGCGACATGCGGTCTCCGATGCCTACCACGCTGATCGATGTCAGGTCGCGCGGCTGTTGTTCGTTCCGGAATCGCTGTCCGACTGCCGCGAGCAGTGCTTCGGGTACGGCATGCCCTGCGCCCGATCCGCTGATCAGCAGAGTGTCGCCCGTCCGCACCAGGCTCGCGGCTTCGTCAGAGGTGATTCGTTGCATGGCGTTTCTCGGATTCGGACTGAGGGCGGAGCCTACTTGCCCGATATAATGTAACCGGTCTCATTATGGCTTCACGGTTGATGAAGCTCCATCAGGGTAATCTCGGGAAAAGTGCATTACTTGTCGGGAATGTAACCGCTTCCGCGCGCATCGATGTTCTTAGGGAACAGGTTTCCCGCGAGCGGCTTCGAGGACTGCGTACCAGTCTTCGCGACTCAACGTGATGCGAAGACCGTCGAGCGCCTGCTGCAACGACTCCACGCGTCGGCTACCCACGAGCAGGTAGGGCGCACAGGGAAGCGTGAAGATCCACGCATAGACGATCGAAACCCAGGAGGATGCGTTGTACTTTTCTGCCAGCGTGATCAGCTCGCGGCGAAGCAGAAGCGCGAGTTCGTCGGTCTCGGAGAAAAGACGTCCGCCTCCGAGAGCGGACCAGATCATCGGCGACACCGCTGCCGATGACAGTGCGGTGAAAACGTCATCGTCCAGTGCCTGAAGTTCAAAAGGGGAGAACTCGATCTGATTGGTCGCGAGCGGTACTTTGGCGCGAAGGGAATCGAACTGTCGCGTCGTGAAATTCGAAACACCGAACGCGCGAATTTTGCCCTGCCGTATAAGGCTTTCTGCCGCGTCGGCGATCTCGTCGTTGTTCGCCAGATGGTCCGGGCGATGGATGAGAAACAGATCGAGGTGATCGGTCTTCAGACGCTGCAAGGAGCGCTCGACTGACGCTTGCAGATAGGCGCGACTCGTATCGTAGTGCTTGACCCCGACGGCACCCGCAGATGAACCGCGCGGCCTGATTCCCGCTTTGCTGACGATCTGCATGCTGTCGCGTAACGACGGCGTCTGCGTCAGCGCATCGCCGAACAGCGCTTCGACCTCGCCGCCGCCGTAGATGTCGGCGTGATCGAACGTCGTGACGCCCAACGCCATGCTTTGCTGCACGTAGCGATTAAGCTCCGCGGCGGACATGTTCCACTCGCGAACGCGCCACATTCCGGCTACGACCTTCGAGCAGCCGATCACGGCTAATGTGTCCGGGCTTCGGTTCTCGGCAGGTGCGCTTGCCTCTTCATTCATTTGACCTCCTGGTGTATGCGGTTTCAGGATTAAGCTGGGCAAGACATTACTTTAATGTTGCTCACGCAAGGCTGGAAAAATTGGCAGCGTAGGGAGATCCTCTGAGAATGGATGCTTCGTATTATGCCGTGAAATGATACCGGTTACATCTTACCGTCGGTTGTGTCGGATCTGACGTAGAGAGCATGGATTCTTAAGTTGTCGGATCTCCCGAATCCACCGGACCGTGGTATCGAGACATCACGGCGTCGCAATGGCGAGTGCTCGTGGCGGCGCGGGGCGTGGGGCGTGTGGGTGAACGACGCGCTGGATTTTCTGGCGATCGCGTTCGTCCTTGGCGACATTGCACGCAGACGCGGCGTTCGCTGGATCGGCGGCCTTGCATTCGGAGGATTGAGCTATTGAAGGCTCGCCGCGACGAACGACAGTTGTGGCTCGACTGCTGACCAACACGGAAGCGTTAATGACGCAAACCGTTCAGCGACGCACCATCAGACCGGGGTCGGTCAGAGGCGGACCCCGAGCCGTCTGGCTGTTCGAGACCCCTTGCCTCGTCGCAGTCAGCACGCAGAAGTTTGACAACCCACTGCTTCACCAGAAGCCAAGCAACTTCCACCAAAGGCTACCGACCACCGCGAAGATCAACAACTCCACCACACACATCACAAAACCGACGCGCCACCACGTTCCCATCGTGACGTAGCCGCTACCGAAGATGATCGGCGACGTGCCCGTCGCATAGTGGGTCAGCGTCATCATGATCGCCGAGCCGGCCGCCATCATCAGCATGAACGGCGCCACATATCCGGGTGGTATCAGATGAACCCCAACCGTCAGGAAGGCGAGCATCATCGCGCTGATGTGCGCCGTCGTGCTGGCGAACAGGTAGTGTGAAAAAACGAAAGCCAGTACCAGAATCGTGGCAGTGGCGCCCCAGCCGATGCCACTGGCAACGATCGCGCTCTTCATGGCTTCCGAGAACCAGGTGATCACGCCTTGCTTGTTCAGTTGCTCGGCCAGCATGATCAGCGCACCAAACCACACCAGCGTGTCCCAGGCGCTCTTCTCCGACAGCACATCGTCCCAGTCAATGGTGCCGGTGATGATCAGCAGAAACAGGCCGACGAAGGCCACAACGGTCGGATCCAGGATGAACGACGGACCGAACACCATCGCCGGCACGTCGGCCCACAGCAGCAGTAGCAGCGCGAAGGTCCCCAGCATGACTCTTTCCTTCGGTGACATGGGGCCCATCTTCGCCAGTTCGGCGCGGGCATACGCTACCGCGTTCGGTGTGGCATGGAGCTGCGGCGGCGCGAGCGCATAGATCACGAGTGGCATGACGAGCAGGCATAGCACGCCGGGCAACAGCATGCACAGCGCCCAGCTCGTCCAGGTCAGATGCAGGCTCTGGTTGGTCGCCTTGGCGATGTAGTCCACCACCAGCGGATTGGGCGCGGTGGCGGTCAGGAACATGGCCGAGGTGATAGGGTTGGCGTGATAGTTGACCATCGCGAGGTAGGTGCCGACCTTGCCCTCGGTGCCCTTGGCCGGATCCGAGTCGAACGCGTTGGCGATCGACTTCATGACCGGATGCACGATACCCCCGCCGCGCGCGGTATTGCTTGGTGTGAACGGCGCGAGCACCAGTTCACAAACGGCCAGACCATAGCCGATGCCTACCGTGCGCTTGCCGAGCAGCGAGATGAATATCAGACCGATGCGGCTGCCCAGCCCGGTCTTCTTCAGCCCGCGGGAGATCAGGATGGCCACTACGATCAGCCAGATCAGCGGGCTGTCGAAGGCGGTCAGCGCATCGGCGATGGCTCCCTTGGACGAGGTCGACGTCACCTGTGACAGCGAGAGAACTACGATCGCCATCACCGCCATGACCCCGATCGGCATGACCTTCAAAATAATCGCGACGATTGTTGTCAGAAATATGGCGACGAGGCCCCACGCCTTGGGCTTCAGCCCCTCGGGCACGGGTAGCAGCAGCAGGGTTACCAACACAGCCGTTGTGATCAGCGCGGGACCAAGTCGAAACGGCACAACGCTGTTGAAGTAGCGGAACGTCGCTTTTAGTCTCGTGAACATTCTGCGATCCTTCCCGGAATAGTTGGCGCGTCCGCTGGAACATAGTTTAGACAGGACCGTTTGGCAATGAGCAGCTTGCCTTTCCGATGCTGCCGTGGTGGAGACCGGACCACATCTAGATCTACAAACGATGCTTACGTGCCCATCCTGGGCGCCAGCCATCACCGGAAGTGCCTGGTCCGCCAGTGGACGTGCTGTTTAGTGGTGGGCAAGCCACCTGGAGGGACGATATCGAGTTGATCGTTCGGCGGCACGGCTTTGCTGGGCGATGTGAGCCGAGCTTAACGAAGCATTCCTTTACGGTTAGTATCAGGTTCGTTAAGGGTTCGATATGTCGCACATTCGTCTTACTCTTTCGCTATTGGCGTGCACTGCAAGGCGAGTTTTTCCCGCCTCAGTTTTTCGCGTCGCGAAACTCCCATCCGCTACGCTGTGTTATAAGTGGTCGTGCCCTTCGCTCCGGATCTATGCGGTTTCCCGTATTTCAACGTGGAGAACTACGATGCAACGACGGAACTTCGTGCTCAAGTCGACCGCCGTCCTGGCGCTGGGCGGCCTCGCGCTTGCCGGCTGCACGGCGAACAGAAACACAGGAGCCGAACAGGCTGCGGGCGCTGCTGATCTGCGCCGCTCCATCGATGCCGACGCCGACGGCACCTTGCAGCGTCTCTATTCCACGGTAGGCGGCTCGCGCGAACTGGTCGCGAAGGCGAGCGGCGTACTCGTGTTCCCATCCGTGCTCCAGGCTGGCCTCGTGGTCGGCGCGCAGTATGGCAAAGGCGCGCTGCGCGTGGGCGGTCATACCGTCGGCTATTACAGCACCACTTCAGGCTCGCTCGGCCTGCAGGCGGGCGCGCAATCGAAGGCGCTCATCTTTTTGTTCATGACGCAGGACGCGCTCAGCAAATTCCGCAACTCCGACGGCTGGTCGGCCGGTGCGGATGCGTCCGTGGCGCTCGTCAGGATGGGTGCGAACGGCATGGTCGACACCACGACCGCAACCAAGCCGGTCCAAGCGTTCGTGCTGACCAATGCCGGGCTGATGGCCGACGCCTCGCTTCAAGGCACGAAGATATCGCGCCTGACCGAGTGACGCGTTGCGCAGGCTGCGGCGGCATGTGACGTAACCCTTCGGTTACGTCGCATCCGTTGCGCGAAGTCTTTTACGGCTTTCGAGTTCTCTCGTGACTGGAGAGCTTGCCCGCGTCGATATCCTCGCGAAGCGCGACGTAACTCGAATCGTCTCAGCGCGCGACGACGAAGGACTTATGCATGTCCGTCGCGTAGCGTCCCGGCTCCAGCTTCAATGACAGGCGCTTCGTCGAATGCGCTCCATCACGCTCGATGCGTCGGGCAAGCGAAACCGATGACGAATGTTATGGGCGCGGCGGCGAATTCACCGCACCGTTCATCAATATACCGCGGGCATGCCTGCGGGACGATGTTTGAAGCGTCGATGCACCCAGTAGTACTGTGCAGGGAACTTGAGTATCTGGCTCTCGAGAAACGCATTCATGCACCGCGCATCATTCGTGTCGCTTCCCGATGGGAAATCACTGAGCGCCGCAAAGACGGTCAGCTTATAGCCTTCGAAATTCGGTAGTACTTCAGTGACGAATGGCACTACGCGCGCACCGCCCATTTTTGCCAGTCGCGAAACAGAAGTCAGCGTGCACGCAGGGATGCCAAAAAATGGCACAAACACGGAGTTTTCGATGCCATGGTCCATGTCTGCGGCAAGCATGACGGGTTTGCCTCCCTGAAGAAGTCGCACGATCTTCTTCGCGCTCGTCGAACGTTCGATCATCTCGGCGCCGAATCGGCCGCGCTGCCGTCGCGCCAAATCGCAAAGACGCTTGTTCGACATGTGCGTATATAACGAAGCAGCGGGCATCTTCAGTGAGTAATGCAGGCATCCAACTTCGATACCAACGAAATGGAACCCCATGAAGATCGTGGGCGGGGCATTCACGTCGTCGAGATCGATCGCGCTTTCGATCTGAACGAGTTTGTTGATTTTTTCAGCGCTGCCAAACCATTGAACGCCGCGTTCGAGATAGCTCCGGACAACATGCCGGAAGTGATCTTTTGCAAGCTCATCGCGCTCATGTTCCGACCTTGCGGGAAAGCACAAGTGCAGGTTGACAAGAACGATATGTTTGCGGCGGCTGGGAAGCGCATATAAGGCCGCGCCGACAGCGCTTCCCAGCCTCGCGACCCACTTGTAGGGAAGTATCGCAAGCGTTCGAAGTAGCGCGACGACGATAAGATGACCGAAATGTTTCACTACCAGCTCCAATGCGGCGAACGGCACATATCTGGGCGGGCGTCCGAAGCCGATTGCCTTCCCAGCGGCACGTGCTGTGATTTAGTCGGCGCCTGACAGGTGTACCCATCTCCCTGCGGCGACCGTGCGTGACTCGTTACTGACTTTGACTCGTCGGGTTGAGCTGATGAGCCGACGAAGCCTGTCGATCGTGGGGCTCAGGGCGTGGCCTGATCTGATTCGATGAGAAATCGCTATTGCGATATTGGAGCGACGGATGTTCCGTCCGTTGCCGTCTGCGGAGGCGGAACTGCTGTTGCCGTATCGTTCGCGTTTGTCCAGGACGGCCCCGATGCGGACTGCGTGCTAGCGGTGGGGTGCTCACCGCCAGCGGCCGCGTTGGCGAATGCTCGACGAAATGAAACGTATCGAACGAATGGTGCGCGAATATGCTGCTAATAACGGCTGAACTCGCCTGCGCAGAGCCCTCGTCCCGATCAACGTCATGCGAACGACCTTGAGGAGTTTAACGGTAATCGTCGAGAAGACGGTCTCGGATGTGGTTACAGTGTGTTACGCGATATAAGCGATTGATGAATTCCACCAGTTGGTCCGCTCATAAGTTTTACGCTCTTGCCCTGACGGTCATCTTCTCGAAGAATCGGCATGTGACCGCTGAGGGGCTGAAGCGATCCGGTCCAAACGGTTCAGAAGCTCGGTGGCGTGCTTCTCGAGCGGGTAGGGCAGATCTGGATCGACGAGAATCGTCGCAATACGCTCTCGCCAATAGTCCGGTTGCAACACCGCATTATGCTGAATGCGATATTCATCGGCCATGCGCTCGAGCTCCAGAATCATGGCCCGGATGTGAGCCAATTCCTGCTCCTCACGATAGTCGCGTGACATAAGCGTCTCTCGTCCGTGTCTGTGATGGTCAAACCGCGTCGCGGTTATGCACGCAACGTCCGATTCGGGAACCGTGGCTCCGCGCCGGAGAGCGCCCGCGAGCGAAGCGGTCGTACCGTGCCACTTCTAGCGGCGGTGGTGCGATTCACGACATCGCCATGTTTCTTGAAAGGGTTCTTGCCACTTTCTCAAGTTATGCTGCCGACGCTGCTCCCGCCGATAATGCTGGGCGATCAAGACTGTCGCGACCAGCATCACCGCAATGCCGATGACGATCGGTATCCATGACTCGCTCATTGGAATCTCCGAATGCGCAATTGAGATTGTCACGATTGCTTTGGAGCGCACAGTTAGATTGTCGTTTAACTGGATGACGCTCCCGAAGCATGTGCATGCACGTACCGTTGTTCACTCTGACCGCGCAGCTCTGCACGAGGCAACCGGCCAAACCATGCCGAGCCGTCTCGCCAGCGCGTGGCCGGTTGCGGTAACACGTGCCTGACCTGATTTCTGCGCGATCGTGTCGATGCACGCGAGGCCACGCTGGGCAAGTGCCCGAAAATCCAGCGAATCGATCTGAACCTGGGCAGGTGATCGAATAAGGCGAATCAGCGTCGCGAGTTCGTGAGGCGTCAGCGTCTGGTCCATGTCGCGGGATCTAGCGTCCAAAGCGCTACCCAGCTGAAATAAGATGAACCAGTATGACGTTCGTGCCCCGCGCGCACAGGCAAGAAAGCAATACACGTTGTGTAGGGGAATCAATACAAAATCAGCGGGCCTTCAATTTAGCCGCTCAAACGAGCAAGCCGTGCTCGAGCGCGTAGCGCGCCAATTGTGCATTGCTCTTCAAGCCGATTTTCTGGCAGATTCGCGCTCGATACGTCGTGACCGTATTGGGACTCAGGTGCAATGTGGTCGCGATATTGGCGAGGCTTTCGCCGCCCGCGATCAACTTCAATACTTCCAGTTCGCGGTCGGACAGCGTTTCGTGTGCCGGTCCCAGTGCCTCGCCGACATGCTGGGCGAAGCGTTCCGCGAGAGAGGCCGTGATGTATTTGCCGCCTGAATGAACCTTGCGCACGGCGGCGATGAGGGTTTCGGCAGACACACTCTTCGTGAGATAACCCGCCGCTCCATGCTTGATTGCGCGCAACGCATACACCTCTTCGGCGTAGATGCTGAGCATGAGCACCGCCAGCGTGGGTTGTTGCGCTCGCAACGGCCTCACCAGTTCGAGCCCGTTGCGATCAGGCAGCGCGACATCCACGAGCGCGACGTCGAAAGACTGAGTCCTGGCGAGCAGCAGGGCATCGGAGGCAGTCTGTGCTTCTCCGGCAACCTCGATATCGTCGCTGGTTCCGAGCATCAGGCGAACGCCGTTGCGAACGACCGCATGATCGTCGACCAACAATACTCTGATAACGGATTCAGCCGTCATACAACGTCTCGAGAGGTAATCGCAGGCTCACCGTGGTGCCCATGCCGGGCGCGCCCGCGATGGTGAGCGCGCCGCCAAAGTGTCGCGCACGCTCGTGCATTCCGGCAATGCCCCAGGAGTGTTGGCCGAGCAGTCGCACGGCATCGATGCCCTTGCCGTCGTCGCAGACTTCGAAGACGGCGAAGGCCTCGTCGCATTGCGCGCGCACGACCATCGATTTTGCCTGCGCATGCCGGACCGCATTCGTCAGCGCTTCCTGGATGATGCGAAAGAGCACAGTGCCGAGTTCAGGACCGACCTCGGATGCGCTCAGCCTCGGATCGATCGTCAGCGAGCACGGCAATCCAGTCTGTTTTTCGATCTGTTCGATATACCATTCGAGCGCTACCCAGATACCGAGGTCGTCCAGCACAGTCGGACGCAATTCGGTGATTACACGGCGGACGGTGTCGAGTGCGTCATCGGCCAATCGCGCGGCATCGACCAGTTGCGGATCGGGCGCGCTGCCTTCGCGTCGCGCGCGATCGACTGCAACCGAGACATATGCCTTGATGCCGGTTAAAACGCTACCCAGTTCGTCATGAATCTCGCGGGCGATCCTCTTGCGCTCGTTCTCCCGGATTCGGTGCTGGTGAGCGCTTAGCTCGCTGAGTGCACGCTGAATGTCTGCTCGACGCGCGATCTCCAGTTCGAGTGCCTTCGTCTTGTGCTGCCACGCCGCGACAGCCAGCTGATAGGGCACGGCGTCATCGGCCGTCGCAACGAAGGCTTCGGGCGGCAAAACGGAGTCATGGGCCGAGCAAATTGCGTGAAACGCGCGCGCCTCTTCGCTGCCTTTGAATACGCGTGTGGGATAGGCGCACAGAAGCGAGAATGCATGCTTGCGTGCGAGATCGTTCCACAGTTGCTCCAGATGCAGCGCCGCCCCGGACTCTCCGCGGGCGCACAGGATGGCGACCATCTCGCCGAACGCCCGGACAGGAACTTTGCCGTTCCCGGAAAGCGTGCCGATCAGCGTACCCAGGACAGAGTCGCAGCTAGCAGCGTTCGGCCATCCTTCGATCAGCAATGTGTCCAGCGTAGCCTCGGCATCGAGCCAGACGACGTCGGACGGACCTGTGGTGGAGGCCGATGCGAGATCCCTGGTTTTGCCGAGCACCCGCTCGATCTCCTCGCGGTGCGCGCGGGTGACGATGACGAGAGTCGGTTCGCCAGCCTGGGCAGCCTCATGGATAAAGTTGGCGACGCGTTCACACAGAAACCAGTCGTTCTCATAAAACTGCACGGCATGATTGCACATCGAATGGTCCTCGCCGCTTTGCACCTGGACGTTCGCCGCCGGTATCAGCGATGCGACCGATCTTACCATTCGTGTACGTGGCCGAAAACGTGCCGCTTCGCGTGTAGCCCGGCCTCGTCCACGACAGCTTCGAGTCGAATCCGGAAACGCAATAGAAATACCATCCTTAAGCTTGTCATAAGCAACCGTCACGCAGGCTTGGCATCCCGACGGCGCTATGGACCTGAAGCATATGGCTCAACTGCATGTTGTCCACCTGCTCTTTGCCTGTGCCGCCGCGTTATCCGCACTGTGCTCCGGCATCGGTATCGTGTACACCGTGTCGGCGGGCTTCGTTATGCGACGTTTCTTTTCGCGTCCGATAAGTGCGGCCGTTTGCTTCCCGGCGGTTACCATCATCAAGCCGTTGCATGGCGCCGAGTGGCAGCTATTCGAGAACTTGACGAGCTTCGTGGAGCAAGACTATCCGGGAGCGGTTCAATATGTTTTCGGCGTCCATGACGAAGGTGATGCCGCGTTAAAAAGCCTCGACATATTGCGAGCGCGTTTTCCTGAGAAAGATATAACGGTCGTTGTTGACGGCAGGGTGTACGGGCCTAACCGGAAAATTGCCAATCTTACGAACATGCTGGATCGTGCCGAGCACGATCTGCTCTGCTTTGCCGACAGCGACGTACGTGTAAGACCCAGCTTCCTGCGCGATGTCGTAGGTGCGCTACAACAACCCGGCGTCGGTCTGGTCACGTGCGCCTATCGTGGAATGTGTGCGCCCGGGTTCTGGCCTCGGGTCAGCGGCGCCATGACCGACTATCACTTCCTGCCCGGCGTGGTGACCGGACTTTCGATCGAACGCGCGCGACCTTGCTTCGGCCAGACGATTGTCATTACGAGCGCAACACTGCGGCGCATTGGTGGTCTCGCGCAGTTTGGGCATCATCTCGCGGAGGACCACGCGATTGGCGAAGCAGTCCGCAGCAGCGGTTTTGCAGTCGCGATTCCGTCTTTTATCGTGCGTCACGCCTGCGCCGAAACGACGTTTTCCCAACTGTTCGCGCACGAGTTGCGATGGAGCCGCACGATTCGCGCCGCGGACAGGATGGGGCATCTCGGTGCTATCGTGATGCATCCTTTTCCGCTTGCATTGATCGCCATGTTCTTTTCTTTTGGCAATCTGCTGGCCTGCGGGTTGGTCGCGCTGACACTCATCGTTCGCGCACTGTTAGTGTGGCAAACGGATCGCTCGACGGGAGAGCGCTGCGGCAACTTCGCATGGTTACCGCTCTGGGACGTCCTTCAATTCACGATCTACCTGTCGAGTTTCCTCTCGTGTCGCGTGTTATGGCGTGGACAACGCTTCGATGTCGACGAAGACGGTTTGATGTCGTGTGTTCAACCTGACCCAGGGCTGGAATGATCATCGATTCGACATCTAACGCTCGTCCTGGACAGGACGAGCTCAAATGAAATTTATCGGGTCCGTTGCCGCGTTGCTCGGCCTGGTGATCGCAGGGTGGCTCATCTGGCGCGATGATCCTGTAGCGATCCTGCATTTGCTGGAATCCGGCGGTGCAGGGCTGCTGCTCGCCGCGCTCGTACATATCATCCCGATGCTACCGAACGCCTGGGATTGGCGCCTGCTGATCCGCGATGCGGAGCGGCCCTCCTTCGGAACCATGCTCAAGCTCGTCTGGATTCGCGAGTCGATCAACGGACTGCTGCCCGTCGCGCGAATCGGCGGAGAGATTGTTTCATTTCGCCTGCTCGGCCGTGTCGGTGTGCGTCCGGCAACAGCCGTGGCGAGTCTCGTCGTCGACATGCAACTCACGCTGATCAGCCAGGTCGTCTTTGCACTCGTAGCCATCGGCTATGTGTTGGGGCAGACATCATCGGATGCCGTGCGTCTCGCGGGAAAGTTCGCGTGGGGGCTTGCCGGACTCATGCCAGTGCTCTTGCTATTCGTGCTCGTGCAGCATGCGCGGCCGTTTGAACGTGCCGCGCGAACGCTCAACAAAGTCACCAGTGGAAAGGTGTACACGCTAGTCGGGAAGTCAACGCGAATCGATCAGTCCATCAGATTGATCTGGCGGCAGACCGGCATAGTCGTGCGTTATTTGTTCATCTGGCAAACGCTGCAGTGCCTCGGCCTGGCGCTGGAGATTTGGGTAGCATTGCGCGTGCTTGGCTCGAATGCAAGCTTCGCGACAGCGTTCGTGTTAGAGGCGCTGATTCAACTCGTAAGCAGTGTGGCCTTTGTCGTGCCGGGTAACATCGGCGTGCAGGAAGGCGGCTTCGTTCTGATCGGCGGCATGCTGGGTATCGATGCGCCCACGTGCCTCGCACTCGCAGGTGCGCGACGCGTGCGCGATATTCTGTTCTTTGTGCCAGGACTTATTTACTGGCAAGCGGCCGAGCGCTCGTTCGGCCCTCGGCGGTCAATGGCTGCCAAGCCGGGCAATGCGAACGCGAAGTAGTCCCGTAACGGTAAATTCCACGTCGTTCGTCGCAACTCAGTACTTTCATTAGCGGCAGCTTTCATGCGCTCGCATCAATGATTACGCCAGCGCTACGAATCACTTGCAGATAGGTGGCCGTATCGCCGACAGCGGCCGTGGCTTGCTCTGCAAGTCGCCACATACGTGAAGATTTTTCGGCATTCGACATCATCGCTTCAAGTGCATCGGAATCGACGAACCCATGAGCAGTCGCTACCTCCAGAACAGTAGTCAAAACGCGGCGGGCCGCCGCTCGAGCATCGGCCGACGCCAAAGGGGCGCGATATACAAGAAAGCCGGCCATCAATAGAAATTCGGCTGGGCTGATATGCCGCCCGTTGCCAACGGGCACACCGTCCGTGTCGTCTCGAGTTCGCTTCATCCGTCGTCTCCCGATTCAATACACTGAGCGAGTGAAGTCACGCGCGTTAGCGTCGATCTGCTTTTCGCCGTCGTTGCTGCTTTATCGGATCAACTGACGCTTCCTGCCAGTATGAGACAAATCATGTGAGCAGTCGAACTTCTCGACACGCGAAAGCGTTCTCGTTTCGGTCGAGCCGATGCTTGGCATAACTTTATGTTCGAGCGTTTGCAATTTATAAGGCGGGAGTCGTAGTATTCTTTAGCGTCCCGCCACATTCCAATGTTCTCACCGGCGAGCGTGGCGTCCATTAGCCACTGTCCGGCACAGTTTTGTGAAAGCCTGAAGCAATACGAACATCACCAGAACCCGGCGAGTCTGTCTGGGTGACCGATCCCTGCAAGCGGACTGTTATCTTTGAGGGCATCAATGAAAACACTGTTTCTACAGGCACCTTCCTTCGATGGCTTCGATGGCGGAGCAGGCTCACGTTTCCAGACGAGACGCGAGATTCGGTCATTCTGGTATCCGACGTGGCTCGTCCAGCCTGCAGCACTGGTTCCTGATAGCCGTGTTGTGGACGCTCCCGCAGATGGTCTTTCTCTGGATGCGACATTGGATATCGCTCAGGAATACGACCTGGTCATCATTCATACGAGCTCGCCGTCGTTCTCAAGCGATGCGCATTTCGCGGAGCATCTGAAACAACGCAAACGCAGCATCCTGATCGGAATGATCGGGGCAAAGGTAGCCGTCGATCCTCATGGCTCGCTTGCTGCGAGCGATGCGATCGATTTCGTATGTCGGGAAGAATTCGACTTCACGTGCCGCGACATCGCGCAAGGCGTTCCGTTCGAGTCGATTCTCGGTCTGAGTTATCGGTTGCCCGACGGTGGAATCATGCACAACGAGGCCCGACCGATTCTTGAGGACATGGATCAACTGCCGTTCGTCGCTCCCATCTATAAGCGCGACCTCAAGACTGAGAACTACTTCAGCGGATACCTCAAGCATCCCTATGTTTCCCTATACACAGGCCGGGGCTGCAAGTCGCGGTGCACATTTTGCCTCTGGCCGCATACGGTCGGGGGGCATCGCTATCGCACCCGCTCGGTGGATAACGTCCTCGAAGAAGTGAAATGGATCAGAGACAACATGCCCGAAGTGAAGGAGATCATGTTCGATGACGACACCTTCACCGATCTCAGGCCGAGGGCCGAGGAGATCGCTCGCGGCCTTGGCAAGCTAGGGGTGACGTGGTCCTGTAACGCGAAAGCGAACGTGCCGTATTCAACCCTCAAGGTGATGAAGGAGAACGGGCTGCGGCTTTTGCTAGTGGGCTACGAATCGGGTGACGACCAGATTCTGGTCAATGTCAAAAAGGGGCTGCGGACCGATATGGCACGCCGCTTCAGTGATGATTGCCGGAAGCTCGGCATCAAGATCCACGGCACATTCATTCTTGGGCTTCCGGGAGAAACACAAGAGACGATACAAAAAACGATCCAGTATGCGAAAGAGATCAATCCGCACACGATCCAGGTATCGCTCGCCGCGCCGTATCCGGGGACGGTCCTTCATAAGCAAGCTGTCGAGAACGGGTGGCTGGAGAAAAGCAAAGTTATCACGCTTGTCAATTCCGCCGGCACTCAGCAATCGGCTATCGGTTATCCGCACCTGTCGCGCGAAGAGATTTTTCTTGGCGTCGAGGAGTTTTACAAGCGCTTCTATTTCAGACCCACAAAGATCTGGGAAATCGTGCGCGAGATGCTGGTGAGTTGGGAGATGATGAAACGACGCCTGCAGGAAGGGGTGGAGTTCTTCAGATTCCTCCGCGACCATAGGGCGTGAAGCGCGAAACCCCGGTGCGTGTTCTTGGAGCGCGACAGGTTTGACACCGCCGCACTCCTCGCAGGGCCGTCGCATACGAAGACGCGCGGCGGGAATCGGGTCAAGTCGTGCCGCAGCACTGTGGCTGGGACAACTGTCTCTATGAGGCAAGTTTTGACGTCATAGACGAGACCCGTCACCGTGATCCCGCCCGGCAGATTCGGGTCGGCTTCGAGTGCCGCCACGTCGATCGCGACCGCTTTGTACGGATCGGTGATCGCGAGATCGTCGAGCTTGTCGTCGGCGACGCAAGTTCGACGCGCGACGGGAGCACCTTTGATTCCACAATCAGTGTGCTGAAGCACGACCAGGTTCCAGCCAGCACTGACTGCTTCTCCGGCCGCTTACTGCTCCCCTCAAGAAAATTCAACTGGCCTAGGCGACCGTCGAGTTATCCTGTAATCTCCCGTTACGTTTAGAAATATCGCGTAATAATCCGATGCTAGCCGCACCGCATCGAAAGAAATGCTCGCATGGCCCGGTGTGAATACAAACATTCGTGACGAGGTTTGTGACTGGGCTTACGAAGCGAAATGCCGTGTCTTACGAAGCACTTTCTGGCAGCGACTTTCGCAATGCCACGGGCGCTTTCGTGCCTGCGCCTTTCGCGAATAAGAAAATATATCGTGGTCGATTATGTCGCTTTTTGAAGCTTGCAATCTGTTAGCCAGAGCTATTCCCAAACGAACTCCTCACGATATCTTCCGACGGGCGCGCGTTTTGATGTACGCAATGCTCAATCCGTCCGCGGCACGCATCTGGTTGAAGGCGTTGACGACGAACCCCCTGCTTGCGGATATTGTTGTCCGCAACCGGCGCTACCTCGAACGCCCCTTTCATTGTTTCGCTCAGGCCGATATATCTGCCTACGCGCGTGCAGAGCTGCTGTGCGGCCATTTTCCGGTCGTGCAGGAGCTGTTCGGTGAAGATCTGACGCGCAGGGTCTACCTGAACTCGGAATATGTGACGTTGGCATCGACGGGAAGGTATTCGCTTGTTGTGAGCGAGCCGGTACGCTGCTGGCGCGAAGGCTTGCTGACCGTCGCCTGGCGCGACGAGCTTGAGCACGTCGATCTTGCGTGGGCGACCATCAGCTTCGAAATGCATACCGGCTCAGGGAAACGGGGAGCGCTGATCGGGGGATTGCAAGGCCCGGCTGGCGGAGACAGAGAGCGGGTGCGCGAGGCTACACGTGCATGTCATGGTCTACGACCGAAGGCCGCTGTAATGGAAGCGGTTGGCGAACTCTGCAGGATGGCGAGGGTGGACGCACTTGCTGGCGTGACGAAGAAGACGCACGTTTCCGCTGCAACCGCAATCCAGTTTACCGCGGACTATGACGGCTTCTGGCGCGAGCTAGGCGGAGTCGAGGCCGATGGACGGTTCTTGCTGCCGCTTCGCCAGTGGCACCGCGACATCAGCGAGGTTCCGTCAAACCGGCGGGCTGCATTTCGCAGGCGCCAGGCGCTGATTGCGGATTTGCTGGCGCAGATCGGTGGGACAGTCCACGAAGGCTTGACGGCAGATGCGAGCACGGTTCATCTGAATCACGTGAAGGACGGCGCCCCTCTGCGGGAACTCGCTGTCGCGATGGCAGATAACTATCGTGACGCGGAACCAGCGTGATTGTCCGGTAGCCACGGAACGTGCGCGATTCTTCCATTCGAATTCCCGCACAGAGTTTTCGAAGGGAGAAGATGGTCAACCGACGGCGCTATCGCACACGCCCTCCGTGCCGAGTCGATGAACCGAACTAGTCGCACGAATACAGCGCCGGCCAACTGCTGTTGAAAGCCGTGCTAAGGGGTATGCGGCTTGCTTGCGCGTTAAGCAAATTCATCGAAAGCGCGCGAGGCAAAGACATGGCCGAATCAGACAACGTCGTTCGCAAGAACGCCGCATACCCGTATTCATCGGGTGGATGGGGATCGCTCAAGGCCGTCACGGGCGCACTCATTCACGAGAAAGTGCCGCTCAAGTTCAGCACGGTGCTGCTCAAGCAAAACAAACCGGAAGGCTTCGCGTGCGTGAGCTGCTCGTGGGCAAAGCCCGCCGATCCGCACACCTTCGAATTCTGCGAAAGCGGCGCGAAGGCAACCGCGTGGGATCTCACCGCTAAGCGCATGACGCCGCAGTTCTTCGAGCTCCACACGGTGACGGAACTCTGCGCGTGGCACGATCACGATCTCGAAGACGCCGGGCGTCTCACCGCGCCGTTGCGCTATGACGCCGCCACCGACAAGTACGTGAGCGTGAGCTGGGAAGAAGCCTTCGAGGACATCGGCCGCGAGTTGCGCACGTTCGATCCGAAGCGCGTCGCGTTCTATGCATCCGGTCGCGCATCGCTGGAAACGTCGTACATGTACCAGCTTTTTGCACGCATGTACGGCACCAACAATCTGCCCGACAGCTCGAACATGTGTCACGAGAGCACGAGCGTCGGACTGAAGGAAGCGATCGGCGTGGGCGTCGGCACCGTGAGACTCGAAGACTTCGAGAAAACCGATCTCATGTTCTTCTTCGGCCAGAACGTCGGCACCAATAGTCCGCGCATGCTGCATCCGCTACAGGAAGCCAGAAAGCGCGGCGTGCCGATCATCACGTTCAATCCATTGCGCGAGCCGGGCTTGTTGAAGTTCAGCAATCCACAATCGCCGGTCGAGATGATGACGCCTGCGCATACGCTGATCAGCACGCAATATCATCAGGTGAAGACGGGCGGCGACACGGCGGCGTTGCTCGGCATCTGCAAGACCGTCATCGACGCCGACGATCGCGCCCGGGAACGCGGCGAGCCGCGCGTGCTCGATGTCGATTTCATCGAAGCACACACCGTGGGATTCGAAGCCTTCGCGAACTATGTGCGCGCCGCGTCGTGGAGCGAGATCGAACGCGTGTCAGGACTGCCGCGCGCGGACCTCGAAGCCGCCGCTGCGGAATACATGCGCGCGAACGCGGTGATGGCGCATTACGGCATGGGCATCACGCAGCACAGGCAAGGCGTGCAGAACGTGCGCATGCTATGCAATCTGCTCTTTCTGCGCGGCAATGTCGGCAAGCCGGGCGCGGGGCCGTCTCCGGTGCGCGGGCATTCGAACGTGCAGGGTCAACGCACGGTGGGCATCACCGAAAAGCCAGAACTCGCGCCGCTCGACGAGCTTGCAAGCCAGTTCGGCTTCGAGCCGCCTCGCGAGAAGGGCATGAACATCGTCGAGACTTTCGAGGCGATGCTCGACGGCAAGGTCAGCGCGGTCATCAATCTCGGCGGCAATCTCGTGCGTTCGGTGCCGGACCGCATGCGCATCGAGCCGGCATGGCGCAATCTGAAACTCACGGTCAATATCGCGACGAAACTCAATCGCAGTCATCTCGTGCATGGCGAGAAGTCGTACATTCTGCCGTGCCTGAGCCGCATCGAAATCGATACGCAGGCAAGCGGCGCGCAGGCGGTATCGATGGAAGACAGCACCGGCTGCATTCACGGTTCGCGCGGCGTGGCAGAGCCCGCTTCGCAGGATGCGCGCTCGGAGCCGCACATCGTCGCGGAACTGGCCAAGCACACGCTCGGCGCGCGTTCGACGGTGGACTGGGATCGCTGGCGCAACGACTATGCGCTGGTGCGTGACGAAATCGCGAAAACCTATCCCGACACCTTCCACGATTTCAACGAAAGAATGTGGACGCCAGGCGGCTTCCCGCGCAATCTGGCCGTGCGTGAACGCAAGTGGCAGACGAAGAGCGGCAAGGCGGAGTTTTCCGTGCCCGAGACCCTCGGCGAAGATCCCGATATGCCCGAGCGCGAGCCGCAGTCCTTGCGCCTCATGACGCTGCGCAGCGACAGCCAGTTCAACACGACGATCTATAGTCTCGACGACCGCTTTCGCGGCATCAAGGGCGATCGCATGGTGATCTTCATGTGCGAGGCCGACATGACGCAACACCGTCTAAGGAAAAACGACCGCATCACGTTGCGCACGATCGCCGACGATGGCTTCGAGCGACGCGTCGCAGGCCTGCGCATACAGCCCTACGACATACCGCAGGGATGCATCGCCGGTTATTACCCGGAGTGCAATCCGCTGCTGCCGTTATGGCATTACGCCAAGGAAAGCAAGGTGCCGGGCGCGAAGTCGATTCCTGTGCTGATCGTCGAGGTGAATGGAAGGCCGCGCGAAGCGTTGACGTGAATCACGCAAGGCGTCCGACACGCCTCGCGTCGGCGGATCGCAGACAATGCACGATAGCTAGCGCGCCAAGCGACATAACAAGCGACGCTCGCCCAATGAAGCCCGGCGCGTTCTTCGATCAACTCGCATCCCTCCATCCACATCACGCACTCATCGCAAAGACGCTCCCCCATTCCGCCAACGGCGACGTATCGACATCGAGCATGCGCAGCGCTTTCCACACGACCGTCGCCACCGTATCGTAGGCAGCAATGCCCGTCTCGCGCTCGAACGGCTGCGCCAGATGCGCCGCGTGCATATTCGTGCAGAACGTCGTCACCGCATCGGGCCGGGCGAAGGCCGCTTCGCGCATCATGTCGGCGAGAAGCGTGTCTGGCACCTCGGCGAAGCTGAAGTTCTCGCTCAGTCCCAGATGCCGTTCCGCCACGCACTCGACGCCGATGTTCTCGTAGTTGCGGATGATGCGCTCCTGCACATCGTCGGTATAGGGCGAAACGAGAGCGAGCCGGCGCACGCCCGTCTTCGCGAGAATCTCGTTCAGCGCCAGCACCGATGTCGTCGCGGGAATGCCAGTCGCCTCAGTCAACTGATGGCACAGCGCCTCGTCGCGCTCGAAGCCGAGCCAGCCCGCCGATGTGCCGCTCCAGCCGATCACGTCGACCCGCGCATCGGCGAGTTGCTTCGCCGCATCGAGAATGCGGCTCACGTCGAACTGGCCGAGCGCCTGATTCGTCAGGCTGATTTCCGTCACGGTGAAGCGCGCGAAGTGCGCGCTTAACTGCGGCAGCGCACTCAGCATCGCGCAGGTGATCGGTTCGAGCGCCGTGTTGGACGAGGGCGTCAGAATGCCGATCCTCAATCGTTTCGTTTGCATGTCGAGCCCTCGCTAGTCGGCCAGCAATACTTTCACGCCCTCGGCGGCCTCGCGGCGCAAGGCATCGATATCGAGACCGGGAATCACGCCGTCATCGACGACCACGCGCCCGTTCACGATGTTGTAGCGCACGCGCGCGGGTTCGCCCGCCGTCACCGGCGCAACGGCGAGATCGTGAAAGCCGTAAAAGCGCGGATCGTCGATGTCGTACAGCACGAGGTCTGCGGCCTTGCCGACTTCGATCGAGCCGACCGCATCGAGGCCGAGCACGCCCGCGCCGCCCGCGCTGCCCCAGTGAATGGTTTCCTCCACCGTCGTCGCCGACGCGCCTTGCGCCGCACGATGCACGAGCCACGCGAAGTGCGCCTCGTTGATCATGCTGCCCGACTCGTTCGACGCGACGCCATCCACCGCGAGCGACATCGGCACGCCCGCCGCGGCCATCGCCGGCGCGGGCGCGATGCCGCTGCCGAGCCGAGCGTTGCTGACAGGGCAGTGCGAGCAGCCGCTGCCCGTTTCGGCGAGCATCGCGATCTCGCTCGCTTCGAGATGCACGAGATGCGCGAACCATACATCGGGGCCGAGCCATTCGTGTTCGGCGACGAACTCGACCGGCAGCATGTCGAACCGCTCGCGGCAGAATTCGACATAGCGCCGCGTCTCCGACAGATGCGTGTGCATGCGCAGACCCATGCCACGCGCCGCGCGCGCGATTTCGGGCAGAAGCGCGGGAGGCAGCGAGAAGGTCGGTGTCGTCGGCGCGACCACCACGCGGCGCATCGATGCCGTGCGTGGATCGTGATAGCGCGCCTTCAGCCGTTCGATATCGGCAAGCATCTGATCGAGTGTTTCAGGCTTGAGCGCGACCTTCGAGAAGCCGGGGTGATCGCCCGCCGCCTGCAACGCGCCGCCGCGACACAGCACGAAGCGCAAGCCGAAAGACGCCGCTTCGTCGAAGAGCAGATCGCCGGTTTCCGTCGTGCCGTCCGCGTGATAGAGATAGTGATGGTCCGCGCACGTCGTCACGCCCGACAAAAGCAGTTCGACCATGCCGAGGCGTGCGGCGACGCGCGCGAGCTCCGGCGTGAAGCGCGCAAGGCGCGGATAGGGCACGGCTGCGAGCCATTCCTGCAGATCCGCGTCGATGCCCGAAGGCACCGCCTTGAGCAGATTCTGGAACAGATGATGGTGCGTGTTCACCCAGCCGGGATAGACGACGCACGCACTCGCATCGATGACACGCTCGCCGTCGCGAGCCTGGAGATCGGGCGCGATGGCCTCGATGATGCCGTTGCGGATGCGAATATCGACCTGTCCGAGACGCGCGTCATCGCCGCGCAAGCCGCTCATCACCGCGACGGGATTTCTGATCAGCAGCGCTTCGTTTTTCATGTTCATGAAGGGTAGTCCTGTCATTACGTTTCACTCGCGCACCATGCTGTGCGCAGGCACGTCTTCTTCTTCGTGTGCACCGTTGAGCACGGCGTTCAGCACGACCGATACGAGGCACGCGAGCACGACGCCGCTGTGCACGAAGGGCTGCGTCCACTCAGGCATCTGCTTGAAGACTTGCGGGGCCATCACGGGAATGAGCGCGGTCGCAATCGTGAAGCCGACGATCAGCACGTTGTAGCGATTGCGCTCGAAGTCCACTTTCGAGAGCGTCTGCACCCCCGCCGCGACCACGACACCGAACATTGCGACCCCCGCGCCGCCGAGCGCGGCCGCGGGCGTCGCGGCCACGACCGCGCCGATCTTCGGCACCAGCGCGACGATGCACATGAGCACGCCGCTCACCGCCACGACCCATCGGCTGCGCACGCCGGTCAGAATCACGAGGCCCACGTTTTCCATGAACGCGATGAACGGAAACGCGGCGAACATGCCGGCGATCGCGCTCGCGAGACCGTTCGCGCGCATGCCGCGCACGGCGTCTTCCTCGCTGATGTTCTTGTCGACGATATCGCCGATCGCGACGAAGAGGCCCATCGATTCGACCATCTGCACGACCATGACGACGATCATCGTCAGCACGGGCACCACGGAGAACACGGGCATGCCGAAGTGAAACGGCAGCGGCATCGTGAACCACGGCGCGTCGGCGACGCTGCCGAAGTCGCCCATGCCGAGCGCGCAGGCCAGCACGCTGCCCGCGACGAGGCCGATCAGCACCGACAGATTGCGCAGGAAAGCATTGGCGAAGCGGTTGACGGCGAGGATCACGAGCGCGACGAAGAGCGCGACGCACAGAAAAGGCAGCGCGCCGAAGTGCTGCCGCGCGTTCTCGCCGCCGCCCGCCCATTGATACGCGACGGGAAAGAGCTGCAGCCCGATCACCGTGACGATGCAGCCGGTCACGACAGGCGGAAAGAAGCGCCGCAGACGTCCGACGAGCGGCGCGGCGAACATCGTGAACACGCCCGCGCCGATCACCGCGCCGCACACGCCCGCAAAGCCGACGCCCGGACTCATGCCGATCGCGATGACCGGACCCACGCTGCTGAACGCAACGCCTTGCAGAATCGGCAGGCGTACGCCGAACTTCCAGATGCCGACGGTCTGCAGCACCGTCGAGATGCCCGAGCAGAAGAGCGCCGTGCTGATGAGCACGGTGGTGTCGGCGGGCGACATCTTCAATGCGGATGCGACGATCAACGGCACGGCAATCGCGCCGATATAAGCGACGAGCATGTGCTGCAGGCCGAGCGTGATCATCTGCCGCTTGGGCAAGATGCGATCGACGGGGTGTTGTTCGGGGTTCATCACGTGTCTCCTGATTATCGTTGTCGGCGGGGTTGTTCAGGTCTGCGCGACCGGATACGGAGCCGCGAGCCCGCTCGTGTCGATGATCACGGTCTCGATCTCCTTGAGGGGAACTGGCTTGTCCAGTTGCCTGATCGCGGACAGGCGCGTCGATGGAACGAAAGCTCTCGCGAGCTTGCCCATGCGGCCTTTTGCAAGACGCGTTCTGCGTGCGTCTTCCCCTCGCCGGCATCGAGTGTCACACTGACGTGCACTGCTGCTTGCGATGCAGTCTCACAAGTTGCGCACGCTCTGTACAATATTTTTTGACCACGACTTTGATACGTTGGCGATATGGATATGCGGCTTTTGCGGTACTTCGCGGTGCTCGCCGATGAACTGCATTTCGGCCGCGCGGCCGCGCGGCTGCACATTTCGCAGCCGCCGCTGAGTCAGCAGATCCGCATCCTCGAAGAGGAGATGGGCACCGCGCTTTTCCTGCGCTCGCAACATCGCGTCGAGCTTACCGAGGCAGGGAAAACACTGAAGGAACAGGCGCCGCTGATCTTCGCGCAGTTCGAGCGCGCGATCGATCTCACGCGTTGCGCGGGACGCGGCGAAGTGGGCAGCCTGGAGATCGGCGTCATCAGCTCGGCGATGGTCGAGCCCATTCCACGCGCGCTCGGCGTATTCGCGCGCAAGCATCCGCAAGTGAGATGGACGCTGCACGAGATGACGCCTGCCGCGCAGATTCAGGCGTTGAAAGAGCGCCGGCTCGATGTGTGCTTCTTTCGCGTGGCGCGCGAAGATCCGGAGATCGTCAGCGAAGTCGTGTTGCGCGAACCCGCCGTGGTCGCGCTGTCGCTGACGCATCCGTTCGCGTCGCGCGAGGAGATCGCGCTGCGCGAACTCGAAGCCGAGCGCTTCCTGTCGTTCGGTTTGCTGCAGTCGCAACTCGCGCGATTCCTGCGCGACTGTTGCGTCGAGGCGGGATTCACGCCGCGCATCGAGCAGGAAGTCGTGGAGCTGCACACGCTTCTATGTCTCGTACGCGAAGGGCTCGGCGTTGCGCTGCTGCCGGCGTCGGCCGCGCAGTTGTCGGGCGGCGGCGTCGCCTTCGTGCCGCTCGCGGGGCCGCGTCCCGAAGTTTCGCTGCATGCGCGTTATCGCGCGGAAACGCCGTCGCCGGTGCTGGCGCGGTTTCTCGAAACGGTGCGCGAGGTCGTCAGCGCGGAACGCGCGCGTTGAGCGTTTGCGCGACGAGCGCGCGTATCGCATCGACGAGCGGCGCCACACGTGCCGACTTTTCGCGCGGCCATACGGCGTAGAGGTTGTAGTGCGTCGGGATCTCGACTTGCGTCAATTCGATCAGCCTGCCGTCGTGCTGCGCATCGGCGGCGAGCAGGCCACGCGCGAGTCCGACGCCCACGCCCGCGCTCGCGGCCGCGATCAGTCCCGCCGCGTTGTCGAAGACGGCGACCGCATGAGGTTCCACTTCCGGCAGACCGGCGGAGGCGAGCCACGGTATCCATGAGCGCTTCGTGTAGCCGAGCAAGGGCAGCGCGAGCACGTGTTCCGGCGCGAGCGGCGCGGTGAGTCCACGCGCCTGCAGCAGCGCGGGCGCGCCCATGACCGTCAGGCGATCGCCGCAAATCAGCGCGTTCTCGAAGCCATCCCATTCGCCATAGCCGTAACGCAGCGCGAGATCCACGCGCTCGAATGCGCTGCGATCGTGTCGCGGCGCGGACAACACGGTCAGCGCCACGCCTGTCAGCGCGCCGAGCAGCGCGGGCAGGCGCGCGACGAGCCAGCTTTGCGCGAGTTCGGGATCGACGTCGAGCGTGATCGACTGCGTGACCTCGCGTTCCTTCACCGACGACAGCGCACGATCGATCTGCTCGAAGCCATCGCCCAGTTGATTCGCGAAGAGCGCGCCCGCATCGGTCAGCACGACGCGCGCGCCTTCGCGCACGAAGAGCGGCTGGCCGACGAACTCCTCGAGCGTGCGGATCTGCTGGCTGATCGCGCTATGCGTGAGCGACAACTGACGCGCCGCGCTCGAAAAGCTGCCGGCGCGCGCGGCCTGGAGAAAGGCCTGCATCGACTGGATGGAAGGGTAGCGCTTCAACATGGGTGTTAGCCGGGCTTACGGATGATCAAAGAAATCGTCGCTGGCGTTCCGCCGCGGCGGCTTCCCATAATGGCCGCGAACACGAACGACATTCAGGAGACAGCGCATGATAGAAATCATCGTCAACGACGCGCGGCACTCGCTCGACAATGTACCGGAAGACATGCCCCTGTTGTGGGTGCTGCGCGATTCGCTGGGTCTGACGGGCACGAAATTCGGCTGCGGCGGCGGCTTTTGCGGCGCATGCACGGTGCATCTGGAGGGCGAAGCGGTGCGCTCATGCCTGTTGCCGATCGCGGCCGTCGCGGGCCGGCGCATCACGACGATCGAAGGTCTGTCCAAGGATGGCGCGAGTCCGTTGCAGCGTGCGTGGATCGCGGAAGACGTGCCGCAATGCGGTTACTGTCAGTCGGGGCAATTGATGCAGGCGGCCGCGTTTCTGAAGGGCAAGACGTCCGTCAGCGACGACGCCATCGCGGCGGCGATGTCCGGCAACATCTGCCGCTGCGGGACGTATTCGCGCATTCGCCGGGCGATCAAACGCGCGGCGGCGGAGGCCTGAATGCGGATCGAACATCGCGCGGCGCGTCGCCATTTCATGCAGCAAGGGTCCGCGTTGCTGGCAGCGGGGCTCGCGATCGGCTTTCGGTTGCCCGAGGCGTCGGCGAAGAGCGGCGATCCGCACCCACGCGACGGCGAATTCGAGCCGAACGCCTGGGTGCGCGTGCTGCCCGACGACACCATCAAGCTCGTCGTCCATAAGCACGATTCGGGCACCGGCACGCGCACCGCGCTCGCCGCGATGGTCGCGGAAGAACTGGATGTCGATCCGTTTCGCATCGACGTGATCACGCCCGAGAATCCGTTCTACGCGGATTACATTCATCCCTTGTGGAAGGTGTTCTCGACGGGCGGAAGCACGAGCGTGTCGCTCGAATACGATCGCTTGCGGCATGCGGGCGCGACCGCCCGCGCGATACTGATTGCGGCGGCCGCGAAACAGTGGAACGTGCCGCCGTCCGCGTGCGCCACGGACGATGGCTTCGTGATCGACAAGGCGAGTGGCGCGCGCGCGAGCTACGGCACGCTGGCCGCCGTCGCCGCGAGCTTGCCTGCGCCGAAAGACGTGCCGCTGAAAGATCCGTCGCAGTTCAGGTATATCGGCAAGCTGCGCAAGAAGCGCGATGCCGCGCAGAAGGTGTGCGGCGCGTTCGCATACAGCATTGACGTGC
Source organism: Caballeronia sp. EK (assembly GCF_014384845.1). NCBI lineage: Bacteria > Pseudomonadati > Pseudomonadota > Betaproteobacteria > Burkholderiales > Burkholderiaceae > Caballeronia > Caballeronia sp. EK. The sequence goes on along the minus strand of NZ_JACSUE010000001.1, from coordinate 721,411 downwards.
GCTTGCCCGGCATGCTGGTCGCGGTCGTCACGCGCGCGCCCGTGATCGACGCGCGCGTGCGCAGCGTCGATGCCAAAGCCGCGCTCGCCGTGCCAGGCGTGCGCCAGGTGTTGCAGATACCTGGACGCCCGGATGTGCTCGGCGGCAATCAGGCTGGCGTGGCCGTGCTCGCCGACGATTACTGGTCCGCGCACAAGGGGCAGGCCGCGTTGCGCATCGAATGGGAAAACAGTGCGTTCGAAAAGTTCGACAGCCGCGATCTGTCCGCGCGTCAGGCCGCATGGCTCGACGATCCCGCCGCCCGCGTCGTGCCGACCGTGATGAACGGCGACGCCGCATCCATCCTGAAGCGCGGTTCGCATGTGATCGAGGCGTCGTACTCGATGCCTTACAAGGCGCAGAATCCGCTCGAACCCGTCAACGTGACGGCATGGGCGAAAGACGGTGGCATCGCGTATTGGGGAGGCCTGCAGGTGCCATCGATGGCACGGGAGGCGGCCGAAGTGATCGGCCGCATTCCGGCGAATCGCGTCGTGCTGCATGAGCTGGTTTCGGGTGGCAGCTTCGGTGCGCGAATCGAAGTACTGGCTCTTCGAAGTCACGTGGCTCGCGCTGCAAACCGGCAAGCCGGTCAAGCTGATGAACAGCCGCGAAGACGAAATGCGCGCGCTCTTTTATCATTCGGCGAGCCATCATCGTGCTAGGGCCGTGCTCGATGCGCGCGGCAATCTCTCGGCGCTGCAACTGCGCGCGGTGATGCCCGCATCGCCCGAGCAATGGGAGCCGGGTTATACCGATCGCCCCGATCGCATGGATTACAGCACCACGGAAGCCATCAGCAAATTCGAGTTCGCCTATGGCGCGCCGCATGTGGATATCGGCTGGGTGCGTCACGAAACGGGCGTGCCGACCGGCTGGTATCGCGCGGTGAGTTATATCCCGAACGTGTTCGCGGTCGAGTCATTCATGGACGAAGCCGCGCATGCCGGGCATCGCGATCCGGTCGACTTTCGGCTTGCGCACATGAAGGATGCGCGGCATGCCGCCGTGTTGCGCGAGGCGGCGACGCGAGCCGGCTGGGGCAAGCCGTTGCCGCGCGGCACCGCGCTCGGCGTCGCGACGAATCGGGCATACGGCAGCTATATCGCGGTGATTGCGCGCGTGACGCGCCGGGACGATGGCATCGTGATCGACAAGCTCACATGCGTGGCCGACTGCGGGCTCGCGGTGTCGCCGGGCGGCGTCGAAGAGCAGTTGTACGGCGGATTGATGTGGGGCCTCGGACACGCGCTCGCAGACCGCATCGATATCCGCGGCGGTCAGGTTCAGCAGACCAATTTCGGTTCGTATCGCGTGATGCGCATGAGCGACATGCCCGACATCGACATACACATCGTGCAGGGCGATCCGGCGAAGCCCGGTGGTGTCGGCGAGTTGTCGAGTCCGTCGGTTGCACCGGCGATCGCCAATGCCGTGTTCAGGCTGACGGGCAAGCGCTTGCGCGAGACGCCATTCGATCTGCGGCAAGTTCGAGTCTGAGGCGATCGTTTTATCGACGCCGCCGAGGCAGCCTGCTTTTAGAGAGGTAGCGCCTCGGTTCCTTTCCCGATAGCGCTCGAGAGCTTGATCCAGCATCGCGGCTAGGCAACGCTAGAACTTCGCGCGAATCCCGACACCGAATGTCTCGCCGTGCGATTCGCCCGATATCTTGTCATCCAGATACGCGGCGTACACATCGGTTCGTTTGGATAGCGGGTAATCGTAGCCTACCGCCCACGTTCTCCTGGTTTGATCGAAACCGCCGGAATCCTTCGAATATGCATAGGACGCCATGACCTTGCCGTTTGCGATCGGTATCGTGAAGCCTGCCTGACCGGTGCTCACGTGGTAGTCCCCTGACGACACGGAATTCTGCGTGTACATGTACTGCCCGTATAGCTTCACCAGCTTGAAATCGTAGGTCAGGCCAAGCTGGCCGATACTTTGGCTGCGCAAGCCGGCAATGATGTTGGCCGAGGCCGGGTTCGAGAAATCGTTGGCGACATTCTTGTAGTTCACGTACTGATAGACCGCGGTCGCACTGAGCGCCCCATTCAGATACAGCACTTGCGCGCTGTCTTTATGCTGGCCGCCTGCGCCGGCACCGTTGCCGAACGAGTACATCACCGAACCGCTCAGGCCGGAGAAGTCCGGCGAAGTATAGGCAACGGAATTGCTCCGACCCGAGTCACCGACCGCGCCCTGGTCTGTCCGATAGGCAGGAAAGGTGCTGGTGCCGAGGTACGTGTGATAGATCATCGGCGAGAACACATACGAGTCGACGAACGGATTGAAGAGGATTGTCGACACAAACAGATTCGACGTAATGCGCCCGGCCGTCAGCGTGCCGTACGGCGAGAACATGCCGACATACGCGTTACGCGCGAAGAAAGTATCGCCCTGAAATCTCCCGCTTTGGCCGTTCTGCGGGCGATAAAACGCTTCCAGCGCGAAGATCGTCTTGAATCCAGCGCCGAGATCCTCGGTCCCCTTCATGCCCCAATAGGACGTGGACATCCCGCCGCCCGATACATTCCACGCATGCTCGTTCGCGGGGAATTTCTGGTAACCGACCCATTCGTCTATCTGACCATAGAGCTGTATGCTGGATTGCGCGTAGGCCGTTCCCGCCGATAGCGCTGCAAAAAGAAGCGCAGTCAGTTTCGCCGATTTCGGAATGCAGTCCGCCACGATATGTTTCGATTTCATATGGTTTCCAGTCAACACTCTTGGTTAAGTACGGCCGATCACTTTGGCTGAATAGATACTATTGATTCGTTATCCTTATCTGTATTGATAAGGTCCGACCTCAACTGATGTATTCAAGACAAAAGAATTCGGCTTGACGCGTCGTCGGGGTCACACGCTACGAAAACGCCAAGCCGGGAGGCCTCACACAACGACGTCCGCATGTTGCCGCGACAGACACAGGTCGAGCAGCACCTTGAGACGCTGCCGATCCAGATTGCGTCCGATGAACACCAGTTTGCTTTCGCGCGGGCCTGCAGCCCACAGATCGGCCGGATGCAGGTCGAAGAGACGGTGCACCGCCTGAACGACATAGCGCTGATTCTCGTCGGCGATATCGAAGATCCCCTTCATACGGAATACATCGTCGCCTTGAGCCGCGAGTAGCGCGCGCAAACCGGCATCGAGTCGCGAGCGATCGAACGGACGGTCGAACACGAGCGACACGGACGTTACCGAAGGATCATGGCGATGACCATGCGGTGTGCTATCGCCTTCGTCGTGTTCATGATGGTCGTGGGCGTGCTCGCAAGCCTCGTCGCACACGTGGTCAGGGTCGTGAGCGTGGTCGTGCGTATGCTCATGTTCTTCTTCGACGTCCAGACTTGCCGACGTTGGCGTAAATCCGCCTATCCCCAGGATCTGGCTCAGATCGACCTGCGCATAGTTGGAGCGCAGGATTTGCGCACCCTCATTCAACCGGTGCAACCGCTGTTCAAGGGCGACGACGAACCAGCTCGGCACCAGGTCGGTCTTGTTGATGATGATCCGGTCAGCGGCCACGATCTGATCGACTGCCTGATTGTCGCGCCCTCGCAGGGCCGGGTCGTCGAGATGGCTCTCGATATGAACCGCGTCGACCAGCGTGACGACGCCATCCAGCGTCACCTGGCGCGCCACGTCGTGGTCCATGAAGAACGTCGCCGCCACCGGCGTGGGATCGGCGAGACCGCTCGTCTCCACGAGAATGTGATCGAACTTCTCCGGACGCTCCAGCAACTTCTGCAGGATGCGAACAAGGTCGGTACGCACATCGACGACACAGCAGATGCAGCCGTTCGTCATCTGGAAGATTTCTTCATCGGACGTCATGACGAGATCCGAGTCGACATCGACTTCCCCGAATTCGTTCTCGATCACGGCGATGCGATGTCCATGCCGCTCTGTCAGGATATGGTTCAGCAGTGTCGTCTTGCCTGATCCGAGGAACCCGGTCAGGATCGTGACCGGAACGGGCGCGTTGGAAGAAGCATGTCGAGTGTCGAGTTGGCTCATGATGTCTCCTGCAATGGTGTCGATGTTCGAGAAGGTGCTTATGCCGCTGAATGTTCAGGCCGAAGCCCTTGCCAGCGGCCGACGAGACCGTCGTGATCGATGTCGAAAAGGTCGAGCACGCGCCCGACGGTATGGTTGACGATGTCGTCCACAGTTCGAGGGTGGTTATAGAAGGCAGGCACGGGCGGCAACACGATGGCCCCCGCTTCGGTCGCGGTGGTCATATTGCGCAGGTGGATGAGATTGAGCGGCGTCTCGCGCACCATGAGCACCAGCTTGCGGCGTTCCTTGAGCATTACGTCGGCCGCGCGCGTGATCAGATTGTCGGCGAGGCCCGTGGCTATCGCCGCCAGCGTGCGCATCGAGCACGGTGCTATGGCCATGCCGTCGCAACGAAATGAACCACTGGCGACGGCCGCGCCGATATCCCGCACGTTATGCACGACATTCGCCATGGCCTCGATCTCGCGGCGCTGCAGACCGAGCTCGTGCCCCGCCGTCAACAGTCCGGACGCGGACAGCACGAGGTGCGTTTCCCACTCCGGGCGTTGCGCGAGATTCTGCAGCAGACGCACGCCATAAACCGCGCCGCTCGCGCCCGTGATGCCAACGATCATGCGCTTCGTCATACGCTATCCGGCCCTGTGTGCGATCTGGCTGTAGCGATCAGTTGTGCGGCGCGCGCCATGGCTTCGGCGCTGATCTGCGCGCGCACTCCGTCGAAGTTGGGACCGCGCGTTGCGTCGAGCCCCATTCGCGATGTCGTCCCCACACCGGATGCGGACGGGTCGAGCGCGCTGCCCGGCAAGCCGTCGATGATCACGACATCGAGGTGCGGCTGCAAATGGGTGGCCACGGCCCACAGCACCTCTTCGTCACGCGTGATATCGACGTCCGCGTCCACGGCGATGACCGTTTTCAGATAGGGATCCCAACCCAGCAAGCCGAGCATGACCTGTCGCGCTTCGCCGGCGCGCATTTGCCTGAGCGCCACGTAGGCATGAAAGTGCGTGCCGGACGAGGGATAGTGGACCGCGGTTACGCTCGGAAAGCGCTCCTTGAGCTTCTCGACCATCTCCGATTCGCGCGGAATGCGACCCAGGTTGAGATGCTCGGCGGAATTGCCGCCGGCCACATCGATCAGCATCGCATCGCGCCGGCGCAGCACGCTTTGCACGCGGAAGAGGTTGTTCGTCGAGCGGTCCGATGAGTAACCCGTGAACTCGCCGAAAGGGCCTTCGTCCGCGCGTGCCTGCGGATCGATGACGCCTTCGAGCACGATTTCCGCGTACGCCGGTATCGCGATACCGTGTCTCGGCGTGCGCACGACGTCGAGCGGCGCCCCGAACAGGCCGCCCGCCACATGACGCTCGTCGACCCCGTAGGGCAACCGTGCCGCACCGGCAAGCATGAACAAGGGATGCGCGCCGATCACCATGGCCACCGGCAGCGAAGTTCCACGCTCCTGAGCTCGCTGGAGCATGCGCCAGAGATGCCCGCGCGAATGCAGGCTGGTGGCGATTTCGGTGGTCGAATGGAGCGTCGAACGGTGATAACTTGCATTCCCGACGCCCGTTTCAGGATCCTCGGCAATCAGGATGGCGTTCGTGATGTACGGACCGCGATCGGTCGAGAAATGGGTGATGGCCGGAATGTCGGTCAGATCGATGTTATCGGTCTGGACGTGCTCCAGCACCGGGCCATTTGCCAGCACGCGCGGCGCAACCATCCGGCGGCTGCGCTGCTGGAATGCCGTGTGCAGATTCGCGAGAGACGAATCGAGCATCCACGCAATCCGGCTGCGCGACGCGAAGACGTTGGTCACCAACGGACTCCGAAGACCCGTGACCCGATCGAAAATCAGTAAAGGATGTTGCCCCCTCGCGGCAAGCTGCCATATCACTGCGGTCGGGTCCTGATTCGCGCTCGCGCTTTCGCGAATGGTCAGAACGTCGCCCGGATTTGCAATGCTGTAGCCGTCGAGAAAATGGCGGAAATCTTGCGGATTTGCGCGCGAGCAGGCGAGGGCAGATGAATTAGACGATGTCATTAGTATTCCTTGTCATCAGCCTTGCAGCGCCCGGTTGCCGGTGTCGACCGTATCCCGGGGGCCGCTGCGCTCGGCTGCTATCGCGGGCCGGCCGTCGATGCGCCGGCCCGCCATACGTCCGCTTACGCTACGACGTCGTTGAGCTTTGCGTAGCTATCCTTCAGGCGCAGCTCGGCTTCATCGAGATTGCGCGGCGGCGGAGACGGCTCGATGCCGACCAGACGGGCGATGTTGTTGCCCATATAGTCTTCGAGACCGTCCTCGTCGAGGTCCATGCCCTGCGGCGCGGGACCGCACAACATCTCCAGCTCGCGCAGCCACATGCCCGGTTCGTTAGGCGGCGTGTCCGTGCCGAAAACGATCTTGTCGCGCGGCAGTTGCCGGGCGAACTCGACAATGCGCGACTGGAAGCACCATCCCGACTCGCAGTACACGTTGGGTGTGTCCATCGACATCCAGAACGCTTCGAACGAGTAGTTGCCGCCCGTCTGAATGCCGAAGTGGCCGATGATGAAATTCACCATCGGGAACTCGCGGATGATCGGGTAGAACATCGTCGGGATCGTATAGGGACCGTCGCCGGTGTGGATCAGAACGACCACGTTGTACTTCGCGCAAACCTTCATCGCGGGGCGCAGCCAGTCCAGCGCGCGATCCGGACGATAGCCGTGCATGTTCGCGTGCAGCTTCAGCATCTTGAAGCCGTACTCCTTCACATGGAATTCGAGTTCGAGCGCGCCTTCTTCCGGACCCCAGCGCGGATTGAACGTGAAGTTGCCGATGAACCGGTCGGGATACTTCTGTGTCAGTTCGGCCACGTAAGCCATGTAGTCGCGGATGCCCTCGCGGCCGCGACGGTTGCCGTCGCGATAGCCGGTATTGCCCGGCGGCGGCTGGATGAAGCCCATGTCGATGCGGCGCGGTTTGCCGTTGATGACATACGGGCCATCCATCATCTTCAGCAGACGCTCGCCTGTGAACGGCTCGCCGGTGTGTCGCCACGCTTCGTCGACGAGATTGGTCGGGTGCAGATGGGTATCGATGATCATGCTGGTACTCCAGTATCTTGTGAATTGGCGTGCCGCAGCTTCGCTCAGGCGGCCAGCAAGGTCTTCGCTTCTTCGACGGAGCGCGGCGCGGGCGTGGGGTCGAGCCCGATCATGCGAGCCGTGTTGTTGCCGAGATAATCTTCGAGCGTGTCTTCATCGAGATTCAGACCCTGCGGCGGTTCGAAGCAAAGCACTTCGAGCAGACGCAGCCACATGCCCGGCTCGTTGGGCGGGGTATCGGAGCCGAACAGGATCTTGTGCTTCGGCAGCACCTTCGCGAACTCGACGATGCGCGACTGCAGGCACCACCCCGACTCGCAATACACGTTCGGCAGGTCCATCGCCATCTGGAAGGGCTCGAAACAATAGACGCCGCCCGTCTGCACACCGAAGTGCGCCATGATGAAGTTGACCGTCGGGAACTCCTTGATCATGGGCACCCACTCAGTCGGAATGCTGTACGGGCCATCGCCCGTATGCAGCTTGACCATCACGCCGAGTTCCGCGCACTTTTGCAGCGCCGGACGCAGCCAGTCGAGCGCGCGGTCGGGCCGGTAGGCGTGCATGTTGGCCTGGAACTGAACCATCTTGAAGCCGAGCTTGCGAACGTAATGCTCGATGGCATTGACGCCGTTCTCCACACCGCAGCGCGGGTTGTAGACGAAGCAGCCGATGAAGCGGTCGGGATACTTCTCGACCATTTCCACCGTATAAGCCATGTACGCGTCGATGGACTCGACGCCGGATTTGTTGCCGTCCGTGTAGGTGTAGATGGTGTTGCCTTGCGGCGGCTGGATGAAGGCCTTATCGATGCGGCGCGGCTTGCCGTTGATCGTGAACGGACCGTCCATCATCTGGATCAGGCGTTCTCCGGTGAAGGGTTCGCCATCATGCCGCCATGCCAGATCGACGAGATTCGTCGGGTAGCAGCTGGTGTCGATAATCATGCGGGATCTCCTCGCAATGCTTAGGTTGAAGGCAGGCAGACCGCGGCATGAGCCGAGCGGACTGCATCTTGCATTCGGGAGCATTGTCGAGGGCAGAGAAAGGAAACTGGCGCCACTGACAAATACTCCGTCAGTGAGCAATCTCCAGTTGAACGATCGCGGCATTGCGCCGCTGCATGTTCAATCGACCGCTTCTACCCACGAGCGAATCATGCAGCGGTCGAGATTTGCTTGTCAAGAGAAAGGCGACTGCATTTGGGGCATGGAAAACCCGCAACGAATGCTTTTTTATCGATGCGTCAGTTGGATGATTCGCTGCGCCACGCGTTAGTGACTTCGCTCAGCAACGCCAGAAAACGCTCGAGCGCGGGCAGCGAGTCGTCACGCCGGACCGTGGCGTAGAGGTCCGCATTCATCTCGGGTTCGTCCAGTGCGACGAACGCGACGTTCTCGCGCGGCGTGGTCGAGAGCGACTCGGGCAGGATGCTGATACCGACGCCGGCACCCACGAGACTGAGTATCGTCTCGGGATCGGCGGACTCGTGCAGCACACGCGGCTGGAAGCCCTCTGTGATGCACGCGGCGAGAATGCCTCGAATCATCGGACTCTGTGTGTTGAGCAAGACGAACCGGTCAACGGAGAGCACTCGCAGACGAACGGAACGGCAATCTGCAAGCGGGTGGCTGTCCGGCAGCGCGACGACCAGCGGTTGCGGATAGACCAGGATCGACCGAAGCTCGCGATGCTCCGTCGGACTGCAGGCAAAGCCAACGTCGATTTGCCCCCGCACCAACGCCTCTTGCTGCTTATCGGGCAACAGCTCATGCAGCGTCCACTCGACTTCAGGATTGTGCTTCTGAAACTGATGCATGGTCCTCGGCAACGGGCCGTACATCACCGAGTTGATGATCCCGATGCGGATATAGCCCTCGAGTCCATCGGCCACTCTGCGCAAAAGCTTTTCGACCGAGTCGCAGTCGCCGACGATGCTGCGCGCACGCACAAGGAGTGCCTCTCCGGCGCGCGTCAACCGTGCCCCGTGGCGTCCGCGCACAAAAAGCGTAACCCGAAGCGAGTCTTCCAGCGACTTGATCTGCTGGCTCAGCGGCGGTTGCGAGATGTGCAGACGCTCGGCCGCGCGACTGAAGTTGCCTTCCTCAGCGACTGAAATGAAATAGCGGAGCTGCCGGATATCCATATGTTTCTCGTATCGAATGGATTCTGAAATCGTATTTCACATATCGATTTTGTGCACATAGGCTTTACCCACACGGCCATAAGACGTCGATGCAGTCGCCGTGCGTTGCGATTCCTTTACGAGAATGTTGCCGCACCGACGGTAACCCAGGAGACAACATGACCATGCTCGAAGTGAATGGCGAGCGCCGCACCGTTGCCATGCCGGGCGACACGGCGCTGTTATGGGTGCTGCGCGATGAACTGAATCTCACCGGGACTAAATACGGCTGCGGAATGGGCCTGTGCGGCGCCTGCACGGTCCATTTGAACGGGAAGGCGGTGCGGGCCTGTCAGACACCGTTGGCGTCCGTCGCCGCGCAGCGCGTCACCACGATCGAAGGCCTGGGCGCGCCGCAGACGCTGCACGCACTACAGCAGGCGTGGCAGGAAGAAGATGTTCCACAGTGCGGCTACTGTCAGTCCGGTCAGATCATGTCGGCTGCCGCGTTGCTCCGACATACGCGCAATCCCAACGATCAAGAGATCGACGCGGCGATGGCGGGCAACCTGTGCCGCTGCGGGACGTACGTCCGGATTCGCCGCGCGATTCATCGCGCTGCCGACGCCCTTCGCAAGGAGTCGGCAGCATGAAGCGCGATCAACCGAATCTGCGCGCACCCGACGTTTCCGCGGGTCGCCGACGCTTTCTCCAGACCGGCGCTGCACTCGCGGGCGGCCTGCTGCTCGAGATCCACGCGACGGGGATCGGCATTCGCAGCGCGCGGGCAGCCTCGATAACGGACAGCACAGCCGGCAACTTCGCACCGAACGCCTGGGTTCGAATCACGCCGGACAATCAAGTGCTGCTCGTCGTCCACAAGTTCGATAGCGGCACCGGCGTCAAGAACGCGCTCGGCTTGATGCTGGCGGAAGAACTCGACGCGGACTGGGATCGGGTGCGAGTGATTCAACCGGACGATCCGCTGGCGAAGGCCTATCTTCATCCGCTCTGGGGAATGCACGCGACCGGTGGCAGTACGAGCGTGTCGCTTGAATGGGGTACCCTGCGGCGCGCCGGCGCGACTGCCCGGGCGATGCTCGTCGCTGAAGCCGCCCGGCGTTGGTCGGTCGACCAGGATGCCTGCAACGCTGCGGCTAGCGTGGTGTTTCATCCCGCGAGCGGACGCAAGGCATCCTATGGCGAACTTGCGGCGGGCGCGGCAGGCGGACCGGTTCCGGCACAGGTGACGCTCAAGCGCCCCGATCAGTTCGTCCTGATCGGAAAGGAGCGCCGCAGCTATCGGGTTGCCGACAAGGTAACAGGGCGCGCTCAATACGCAATCGACGTCAAGCTGCCGGGCATGCTGACCGCGATCGTGATTCATCCGCCTGTCGTCAACGCGAGCGTGAAGTCATTCAACGCGGACGCGGTCAAGGCGTTGCCTGGCGTACGCGATGTCTTTGCCATCGAGATTCCGGATGTTATCGCGCACTTTCGCGAGAACATGCCCGCGATGCCAGTTGCAAACGGCGTGGCGCAGCCCGGTGTGACCATCGTTGCCGATCATTTCTGGGCTGCGCAGCGCGCAAGGAAGGTATTGAAAGTCGAGTGGGGCGAGAGCGACCTCGCGAGCTTCAATTCCGATACCGTCCTCGAAGAGATGAAGAAACACGTCGACGATCCAGGCATGAAGTCGAAGACGAAAGGCGCCGCTGAAACGACGTTCAGGGACGCGCCGCGCGTCGTGGAGGCGGTCTACAGCATGCCGTACAAGGCGCATGCTCAGATGGAGCCGTTGAGCGTGGTGGCGTGGGTCAAGCCGGATGGAGTCGAATACTGGGGAGGCATTCAGGTGCCTTCGCGGTGCGAGCAAGCGGCGGAATCGATTGCCGGCGTGCCACGTGACAAGGTCCGCATTCACTTGACCGAAGCTGGAGGCAGCTTCGGAGCGCGCGAGGGACTGCATCAGATTCTGGAAGCCACCTTTATCTCGAAGCGCATGGGTCGCCCGATCAAGCTGCTCTACAGTCGCGAGGACGATGTGCGCGGCCTGTACTATCACGCCGCCAGCGTGCACAAGGCACGCGCCGCACTCGACGCTTCCGGCAATCTGCTGGGCTTCAGTCTGCGTGCGGTGGTGCCGTCGATCAAGGAACCGGATGACCCAGGCTTTCTGGCAAAGGTTCCGGTAGATCCCAGTTGCACCGAAGGCATGCGCGACGACTTTTACTACGACATCGCCTCGCTCGACCTCGCATGGGTACGGCACGAACCCGGTTTCCCGATCTGGTGGTGGCGCGCGGTGAGCTATGTACCCAACATCTTCGCGATCGAGAGTCTTATCGACGAAGCTGCGTACGCGGCCGGACAGGATCCGGTGGACTATCGTCGCAGAGCGCTTTCCAGTCGGCCCAATTTGCAAGCTGTACTCGATCGGGCGGCTATCCTCGCCGGTTGGAAAGCGAATAACTTCCGCGATATCGGCACGGGCCGCGGGCAGGGCGTCGCCGTCTACGAAGGATATAAAAGTTATATCGCGATCGTTGCCGACGTAGAAGTGAAGGAGGACACGGTCAAGGTCAATAAGATCACTTGCGTGGTGGACTGCGGACTTGCAGTCGATCCCAGTTCGGTAAATCAGCAACTGGCGGGCGGGATTATCTGGGGCGTGTCGACCGCACTGACGAATGCGATCCACATCGAAAACGGCCAGGTGCGTGAGAGCAACTTTCACGACTACCCCGTGCTGCGCATACACGAAGCACCCGAGTTGGCGATTGAGATATTGCCACCGTCCGGACGCCCGCCGGGAGGTGTTGGAGAACTGTCGAATCCCCCCGTCGTACCAGCCATAGGCAATGCGATTTTCGCTGCAACTGGCAAACGACTGCGCGCAACGCCGTTCGTTATGGCCCAAACCTGATCTTGACCATACTCACAACGCTGGCGCAATGCCCAGTTATGCAGGAGACAATGTATGCATGCACGATCTGAATTGCGACGCCCCGAACCGGCCCCTGTCGATCAAGTGCCGAAGCCGGGATTACTCTTCATGCTTGGCTTCCAGCATGTACTGGTGATGTATGTTGGGGCTATCGCAGTGCCGATGATCATCGCCAGCGCGCTCAAGCTTCCGAAGGAAGCTATCGCTGTACTCATCAACGCTGATCTATTCACGTGCGGCATTGCGACGATTTTGCAGTCGGGCGGATTCTGGCGCTTCGGCGTGCGGATGCCTGTCATGCAGGGCGTCGCGTTCAGCGCGCTCCCGCCCATTCTGGTGATCGCCACAAGTCCGGGGCTCGGCCTGACAGCGGTGATCGGCGCGGTGATAGCCGGTGGGCTGCTGACCATGTTGATCTCGCCGGTGTTCGGCAAACTCGTGAGATATTTCCCGCCGATCGTGGGCGGTTCGATCGTCATGGTGGTGGGGCTATCGCTGTTTCCCGTGGGCGTGAGTTGGGTCGGCGGTGGCAGAGGCGCGGCGGATTTTGGTGCGCCGCATAACCTTGCGCTGGCGGCGTTCGTGTTCACCATGATCCTCGTGATCAATCGCTGGCTGAAGGGGTTTTGGTCGAATATATCGGTCTTGCTCGCGCTGGCGGCAGGCATGCTGGTCGCGATCCCCTTCGGGATGGTCAATTTCCACGGTGTGGAGCAAGCGCCGATGGTCGACATGGTCAAGCCTTTTTATTTTGGCTGGCCTGTCTTCGACCCCCTCGCGATAGCGACCATCGTGATCGTGATGGTCATCATCATGATCGAATCGATGGGTCTTTTTCTGGCGACAGGCGACGTCACCGGCAAGCACCTGACGGCCGCGAACATGACGGATGGTCTGCGAGCGAACGGGCTTGCAAGCGTGATCGGCGGCGTATTCAACGGCTTTCCCTACACCATCTACAGCCAGAACATCGGGCTGGTCGTCGTTACGGGCGTTAAAAGCCGCTGGGTCGCGGTGGCCGCTGGGGTGATCCTCTGTGTCCTTGGACTGTTGCCGAAGCTCGCGACGATTGTGGCATCGGTGCCCTTGCCGGCGCTGGGCGGGGCGGGGCTATTCATGTTCGGCGTCGTCACGGCGGCGGGTGTCCGGACCTTGGCCAGGGTAGATTTCGAAAGCAGCCGGCGCAACGTGTATATCGTCGCCGCAACGCTGGCCATTTCGCTGTTACCGACCTTTTCTCCAACCCTGTTCAAGCAACTTCCGGCCTGGATTCAACCGCTCCTGCATAGCAGCATACTGTTGGCCTGTCTTACCTCGGTCGGCTTGAACCTGTTGTTCAACGGCATTCCTCGCGCCGATCCGCATCCGCAGATCGAAGACGATGGGTCCGTATGTCTCGTCGAGCAATAGGGCGGCTGGTTGTGGCGGGTGACGCGGCGCGTGCGGATGGCGCCGCGCGCCGCGAGAGTGGGTGTGGCCTCAGCCCCCTGACAGCGGTAACCTCTGATCCTGTACGTCTCAAGTGAAAGAATCTGTAACGACTTGAATCTCTGTGGCGCTCCGCTCCGTATGCAAGATGAGAGTGGCCTCGGGCGTGCGCGGATATGGGCCGCTGGTCCGAAGCCGTGGGCGTACAAGCAGGGAGCAATAATCTGATGGTTAGAACTTCAGACCGTATCGTCATACTTGGCCTGTCGGTGATTGGGATATCGATCATCGGCTTGTTCGCGTTGCTACAGCATCATGAGCGCCATCCGGATGAACAAGCCTGGTCATCGCGGCAACAGGCATCGGTAGTGACGGGCGCTGTTGGTTCGTCGGCGCCCAGGGCGAGTGCCGGTCCGGCGATCGGCGATTCCGAAGAGCGGGAAGATATCGACGCAAGCAAGTTGGAAACGGCGTCGAGCGCGGGTGGGCCAGACGCTGGCGATGAACTGGATTCGAGTCCGCGAGAGGAGACCGCGCAGACTTCGAGCGTCGGAAAAAGAAGGCTTCCGCCGACGACATCTCGAGCCCTACCTAATATCACGCAGCAGCCGGGGCGACCTGCCGAGCGGAAGCATAAAGCGCAGCAGAGCAATGAGCGCGCGGAAAGCGTACACGACAACACTCTGTCCTCCGAGCATCGTGAAGCGCAGATCGATCAAGCGGACAGCCCGAGCCATGACGCATTCCTCGCTGTGCAGCCCGAAACGACGAACTCAGCATCGTGGGATGAGACGACTCAGCCTGCAATCCAAAGCCTGCCGGGGCCGGTCGACGCTCCGCTGCCCTCGCCAGCGGCACCGGCTCCAAAATCCCGGCAGGACGTGCAAGACGAACTTCGCAAGGCGCGGTTGAACGGTTCGCTTCCTCGATTCGGCAACCCGGACCCCTACGGTCCGGGCGGATCGCTCAGTTCGCCGGACAGGTAGCCGACGGTTGCGAGCCGCTCCACAAAGCAGCCACGAGCCCGCCGAGGCTACCACTAGATTTCTCAACTGCAACCAACGTCGATTCTTTCGACCATCGTTCCGTGCGGTGCAATCAGCCCGGTAACCGCTAAAATTGCGGTTTTAGTCCGGAATACGCGCATGTCTTTTGCTTCGCTCGGCCTGATCGATCCGTTACTGCGCAATTTGCAGGACCTCAATTACCAGACACCTACGCCGGTGCAGACCAAGGCGATTCCTGCTGTGCTCAGCGGCAAGGACATCATGGCTGCGGCACAAACCGGCACCGGCAAAACGGCGGGTTTTGCGCTGCCGCTGCTGCAACGGCTGACGCAGCTCGGCCCGGCGGTGTCCAGCAATCGCGCACGGGTTCTGGTCTTGGTGCCCACGCGTGAACTGGCTGAACAGGTGCTGCAAAGCTTTATCGAGTACGGCAAAGGCCTCGACTTACGCTTTTTGGCCGCCTACGGCGGTGTGAGTATCAATCCGCAGATGATGAAGTTGCGCAAAGGCGTGGACGTGCTCGTTGCGACGCCGGGCCGTTTGCTGGATCTCAATCGCCAGAATGCAGTGCAGTTTGATCAGGTACAAACGCTCGTGCTGGATGAAGCCGACCGCATGCTGGATCTGGGCTTCGCGCGCGAACTCAACGCCGTCTTTGCTGCTTTGCCCGCTCGGCGCCAGACCCTGCTGTTTTCCGCCACGTTTACCGATGATATCCGCGCCATGGCGGAAAGCATTCTGCGCGGCCCTGTCAATATCAGTGTTAGCCCGCCCAATGCTACGGCTAGCAGGATCAAGCAATGGGTGGTGCCGGTGGATAAAAGGAACAAGCCCGACCTCTTGATGCACCTCTTGGCTGAGAACAAATGGAAGCATGCGTTGGTGTTCGTCAAAACCCGCAACGGCGTGGATTACTTGGCCGCGATGCTGGATGAGGCGGGCTATGCGGTCGACACCATCCACGGCGACAAACCGCAACCCGCGCGCTTGCGTGCGCTGGAGCGTTTCAAGACACGCGAAGTGGATATGCTGGTAGCCACCGATGTGGCTGCGCGTGGGCTGGATATCGACGACCTGCCGCTAGTGATCAACGTCGATCTGCCGATCGTGGCGCAAGACTATGTGCACCGTATTGGCCGAACTGGCCGCGCGGGCGCGAGCGGCGTGGCAGTGTCTCTCGTATGTGCCGATGAAGCGCCGCAACTGGCCGCGATTGAAGCGCTGATCCGGCAAACGTTACCCCGTCAAGAGGAGCCGGGTTTTGAGGCCGATCACCGCGTGCCGCAAACCAGCGCGACAGGCCAGCTCATCAAGAAACCCAAAAAGCCCAAGAAGCCCAAAGTGCCGCAAGCTGCGCCGGGCTCCATGCAGGTGCCCAGCAAAGAACTGCACCCGCAAAGTGCCAAAAACAAGCGCAAGCCTGCGGCTCAGGGCGCTGTGGCCGCAGGGAAAAGCACGATCTCGCCCAGCAGTAATCCATTCAATGTGCAAAAGCCACGCAGCAAACCCGCAGGCAAGCCAGCTGCGGGTTCCCATAAGCCGGCTGGGAAACCCGCTGGTGGCCGCGGCAAACGGCGACCCTGAACCGTAGTCCAGGTCAAGGCTCACAAGCCTCGTGTCGTAAAAATGTCAAAGCCACGAAGTCGTATTTTGAAACGTATTTTTTGAGCGCCATCATAGGGCAAGGAGTTTTGAATCAGGCTTGAAGTCAAATGGAGGCATGGCATGGGCAGCGCGCTGGTTTGGGCAGCAATCCCTCACAACAGTGACGGGGTCGTGTTCCAGGTTCGCGTGATTCGCGGACTTCAACGTTTTCATATCTCACGCCGGGCGCTTGAAGAGAGTTTCGACTTGGCACCTCGTGCATCGGATGCGGGGCAACTCGAACTCTTTTATCAGCACAAGACTCTCATCCTGAGGCTGGCCATGCGGAAACGTCCAATTGCGGGCGCTGACACCGCTGCACTTCAGACTGCGGATTTCGGCACCGTCGTGGAAGCAGGACGGGACGCGACGGCTCACATGTTGGAAACGCTAGGGTCGTTGGCTCCAAAAAGGCGCGCTGCTGTTCAACAGCTCGAGACTCGGGCAACGTATCGGACGAGAGATTTACTTCAGCCTCAGGGCCAGGAATTCGCAACACGTCCGGCCTCTGACGAGAGCTAGAGTCGACAGCAATAGCCTTATACGTGAGTTCGGCGAGTTGCTCGATGGCATGCCCCATCCACCTAGCAAGGGGCAGGATAGCGAGCGACGAGGCGATGCAGATAAGGCGATGATGATTGGAAGCGAGGACTTCCAAATCCAATTGCTATCGGGACGAAGATAAGGAGCGCATGAACTTCACAGTTGGTCTCCTTCATCCCGCTTTCCGGCAACTCAACCGTTCCTAACGCATCAGAAGCGATGCCTCAAGCCGACGGTCGCCTCGATCTGATTGCTCGTGGAAGACGGCTCGGTGACGCCGTTAATCCATGCCACGCCCAGTGGCGAATTGCCGCTTGGACTCACCCGTTGCCACACACCTTGAATGTACACATCGGTGCGCCGCGAGAAGCGGTAGTCGGCCATCGCACTCACCTGATTCCAATGGGGAACTCCGCCGGCGCCGCCATTTCCGCCAGCGCGCGTATAGGTATAGGCACCCGATAATTCGACCGCCGGCGTGAGCGCGTAGCGAATGTTGCCCTCGAAGTTCTGGAAAGTCCCACTTAACGAATTCTGGAAGAACTGGGCGAACTTGCTGTGCGAATAGACGAAGCCCGCCACAGCCGGGCCGAAGGTGTAGTTCACGCCGGCGCCAAAAGTCTTCTGACTGCTGGCCAGCACGCCTAAAGGCACAGCGGTCGGCGTGAGCGCGCTTTGCAGGGACGAGCCGGTCGTATCGGTGACTGCGCCATTCGCATTCAACTGTGCCGGCGTGCGCGCGGAACTATTGAGTTGGAGGTAACCGGCCCCGAAGCTCCACGCTCCCGATACATACGACATTCCGAAGCTATAGGCGCGATTGTTCGTGAAGCCACCAGCCTGATTGGAAAAGCCGTAAAGCGCGCCGAATCTGAAGCCGGCGAAATACGGGCTCAGATACTTCACGGAGTTGTTTATCTGAAACGAATCGTTCAGGTTGTCGTTGTCCAACGGGTGCGCGAAATGCGTGCCGCCGAACTCCGTTCCGGTCAATGAGAGCGGCGCGACAAAATCGACCATTCCGTCGGTCTGGCGGCCCAGCGTGAGCGCGCCGTAGTCGCGGCTCGACAAGCCAACATAAGCCTGGCGATTGAAAATGCGATTGCTCGACGAGAACTGCCCGTTGTTCAGGTTGAAGCCGCTCTCCAGGGTGAAGATGGCTTTCAACCCTGCGCCGAGGTCTTCAGCCCCGCGCAAGCCCCAGCGGCTGTACTGAACGGCACCGCTTGTCATCTCCCAGTTGCTGTGTCCGCCTCCCGTCCCGGTGATCTGGTTGTTCGTGTAGGTCAGACCCGCGTCGATGAGCCCGTAAAGCGTGACACTGCTTTGCGCATGCGCTGCGCCGGCGAGTGTGATGATCGTCGTGGCACCGGTTATAAGCATCTTGTTCATTTGCCTGCTCCAGCCAAGTCCGGGAGACGCGGTTCTCCTGGAACGCTTTCTACACAGACCTCGATGTCCGCACGCATGCGGCCGTGCGAATCATCGATACGAAAAGGCGCGATGTGCTTCACTCACTCTATGCGACTACAGTCAGATTCGCCAACTTGAAATAGGCCTTTCGAAAGATCGGCGTTGGACTACATGCGTCGATATGCAGGTCCGTGTCCGTTGGACCTTCAGAACGGCAGATACTGCGTGCTGGACATCTGCGTTGATCCCGACCGCCAAGCCTTCGCGATCCGGCGATACCTTGCCGAAGCAAACCATCGCGACATCGAGCGGGTGATCATGCACGCATCGCAATGCACGCCGCACGGCTCCGATGATCGATTCGCTGACGTCCAAGGGATCCTCTTCGGACGTCGGCAGAGGTCGACCTTGTGCAAAGCGACTGCTCCGACGGTCATGGCTAAATGAATCGAAAAAAGACAATGCAATCAGACCTGCTCGCCTCAATTTTCTGATTTTCCCGCCGTAAACGAGTCATGTTAGATCGTCTTTGGCTGGGAGAAAGCTTAACGAGCGCATGCGTGTCGACCTCATCACCCTTTACCTTTTAGCAATCGGAACGCTACTCGCCAGCAGCGCCTTGACGCTCTGGGAACGCCGGTCGTATCCACGGCGCAGGCGCGAACTTGGCGTGCTCGCAGCAGGCTACGCTACGCTCGCGTTCGGCTGCGCCACCGCCGCGATTCGGCATAACGTTCCGGGCCTTTCGGGCGTCGTGGGCTCCGCGCTGGCGAATCTCATCATCGTCGGCGGGTATCTGCTGAACCTGCAAGGCGTCGCGCTTCTGAACGGACGCCGCTACGGCCGGATCTCAGTCACCATTTTGTCGATGCTCGCGCTCGCCTGGGCCATCGCGGGCGAGCGCGGCGAAGCGGTGATGTGGGCGTATCTCAGCGCCATCCCCATCTCCGTGGTGTGCGGGCTAACCGCGCGCGAACTCCTCGGCACACGGGATTCGAAATGGAGGCAGTCGCGCAACATCGCCGTGGCCGTAACGGGCGGTCACGCGCTCTTCTACGCGTTCAGGGCGACCATTCTGCCGTGGCTGGCGGCATCGTTCGGACCGCACTTGCTGGCGATCGTCGGCCAGGCGACGATGTACGAAGGGGTGCTCTATTCGGTCATCCTGCCGATGACGCTTTTGCGCCTCGCGCGCGACGAAGCCCACGCCGATCTGCGACGCGAATCGCAGACCGATTACCTCACTGGTTTGGGCAACCGCCGATGGTTCTTCGAAGAAGGCGCACGCGCCATCCGCGAAAGCAACGCCTTTCCGCCGGCGTCCTGTCTCGCACTCGACCTCGACCACTTCAAGGCGATCAATGACCGCTTCGGTCACGAAGCCGGCGATGAAGTGCTGAAGTCGTTCGCCAGGATTCTCAGCAGCGTGCTCGGACGCGATGTGATCCTGGCGCGCATCGGTGGTGAAGAGTTTGCCGCGCTGTTGCCGGGGCACGAAAGCGCCCGCGCGAAAGACCTGGCCGAAGCCGTTGTGCGCCGATTCGCACAGACGGTCACGCGCACGGCGGGCGGTGTGGAGATCGCGGCGACGGTGAGCATCGGCATGGCGCGCTTCGGGACCGAAGAAGACACGCTGGCAAAGGTTCTCGCGGCCGCGGATCGCGCGCTCTATAGCGCAAAATCGCGCGGTGGCAATCGGCTTGAGATCGCGCGAGGCGCAACGACCCGCACGAATCTCGACGATGCTCCGGACCGCCGCGTGACGGTCCTCTGAGCTTGCTTTCCGGAGTTAACCAGCACCAGCGGCACGCACGCTGCGCCGCGTCGGCTCGTCTGATAATAGGTAATAGAACCTATTTCCCCGCTCTGACATGCTAATATCCAAGACGTGGCATAGTTGCATCGCATGCAACTGTCCGGGAAAAGTGAACGGACGCCGCGCGATAAGCGCAAATTCCCACCGATACCGCGAAGACGAGAAATTTCGATACTGGAACTTCCTGATGAAAACGATGGCGATCAAAATCACTTCGGCGGACATTCTAGGTAAAGAACGGGACAAGCCCGCCGCGAAGAAAGTGAGATTGCGCGGCAACAAGGCGAGCCGCATTCCTGAAATCCTCGAAGCGTCAATTGAAATTTTCGCATCCGAAGGCTACGCGGGCTACAGCGCGAACCGCGTCGCCCAGGCCGTCGGGTTACGGCTGAGCACCCTCCAGCACTACTTCGGCACGCGGGACCAACTGCTACATGCGACGATCCGCGAATCGTACAGCCGCTATATCGAGCGCTATTCGAAGCTGAGCAGGAACAAGCTTCGCACGCCCGAAGCGCGTCTCGATGCAATGATCGACGATTTTTTCGACGACGTTCTGGTCGATGCGGCCCAGCCGAAGTCCAGCGTGGCAGCCTTCTGCCTCGACATCTGGACGCTGGCGGAGCGCGACAAAGGCGTAAGCGAACTCGTCGTGGAGGGGAACAAGCAACTCTGCCAGATCTGGATCGACCTCATCGCGGCAATCAATCCGAACCTGTCAGCCGAGGAATGCACCATGCGCGGCACGCTGATCATGGCCCATGTGCAGGGACTCATCGTATTCTGCCGACGCAGCGGACCGGGCGTGCCCGAGCGTGACGCGCTGCGACGCGCGACAAAGGGCGTCTGGAGAGCGCTGAGCAACGCCTCGACCTGACCTGCATGTCGTATGTCGGCGACCCGCCGTCGCCCCGTCGTCACAAAGGCGTCTTCATCGCATAGTCGAACCAAAGCCCGCGCGCCTGGGCCTCCCTCCTTACAGCCGCTCGTCACAATGATCGCCCGCCATGCGGCGCTATCGACTCCTTTTTGCCGATACGCCGATCTACGCGCGTCCTGTCGCATTCCCCATTTCGATCCGAATATGCACCTTAATCGGTCGACGTACCTATTGATTAGAAAAGTCAGGGTATGTCCTAGCCTTTGGGAACGCGGACAAACAGCCGATCTATCTTGATTTGCTGGTTAAACTACCTATACTTTATATGTAGTGTTACCTATAAAGTGATTGACGTAGGAACGACATCGAGACTGCCGGTCGCGTTCGGTATGGCGACGGCGTCACGATGGCTCGCGAGAAAACCCGCGCCCATGAGCTTTTTCCGGCGCATCGAAATCATTTGCATGTGGCTTTGCAAGGTGGCAGATCGGCTCGATCGTTCCTGATTCACATCGGGACGTCGTGCGGCGCTGTCGAACTGTGCGGTCGTCCGATGAACGCGACACGTTCCGAGGACGAAATCCGGCATGAGCGCGGGCATTAGAGACAGCCCGCGCATGTTGATAAGGGAGAGCGTTCGTGGGTTACGAAATTGGCATCGACGTCGGCGGGACATTTACAGATTTCGTTGTCCGAAATGGAGGTGAAACGTTCAGCGGCAAGACGCTGACCACACCTTCCGATGAGGCAACCGGCATTCTCAATGCAGTGGCCATGATGGCCGAGCATTTTCGCACCGACGTGCAGACGCTGTTCCGCGAGACGAGTTCCTTCGTTCTCGGAACAACGGTCGTCACCAACGCCATCCTGGAGTATGCGGGGGCCAACACCGGGATGATCACGACGAAGGGCTTTCGCGACATCATCGAACTGCGCACCGGCTTCAAGGAAGATCATTTCGACATCCGTCTGCCAGCGCCTTTTCCGATCGTGCCGCGGCAGAAGCGCAAGGGCGTGACCGAGCGGATCGATAGCGAAGGCAAGATCGTTTTCCATCTCGACGAAGCTGAAGTGCGCGAGGCGGCGCGCGAACTCAAAAAGCTCGGCGTCGAATCGGTGGCGATCTGCTTTCTGTTTTCGTTCCAGAATGCCGTCCATGAAATTCGCGCGCGCGAGATCGTTCGCGAAGAGTTGCCGGACGCGCACATTTCCATCTCGTCCGAAGTGCTGCCGCAAGTGCGCGAGTTCGAGCGCTTCAGCACCACGCTGCTCAACGCCTATCTGAGCCCGAAACTCAGCAACTATCTGCGCAGACTGGAAGCGCGCCTCGTCGAGAGCGGCTTCGGCGGCAAGCTGTTCATCAAGCTCTCGAACGGCGGCGTGATGGATCTCGCCTACTGCACGGAACGCGGCGTCGAACTGATCCAGTCGGGACCTTCCGGCGGCGTGACGGCGGCGATCGCGGTGGGCGAGTGGTCGGGGTTCAAGGACATCATCGCGGTCGACATGGGCGGCACGAGCTACGACGTCTGCCTCATCAACGACGGTGCGCCGGACGTCGGTGTCGATTCGTGGGTCAATCGCTATCGCGTTGCCGCGCCGATGATCGACATCCACTCGATCGGCACGGGCGGCGGTTCGATCGCCTGGATCGACGAGGGCGGCGCCTTGCGCGTGGGCCCGCGCAGCGCGAGTTCCAACCCCGGCCCTGCCTGCTATGGGCGCGGCGGCAAGGAGCCGACCGTCACCGATGCCAATCTGATTCTCGGCTACCTGAATCCGGGTGCCATCGGCGGCGGAAAGATCGCGCTCGATATCGAGGCGGCACGCGAAGCTGTCCGCACACGCATCGCCGAGCCGCTGGGCATCTCGGTGGAAGAGGCGGCGAGCGGCATCTTCCGCATCTCCAACGGTGCGATGACCAATGCGGTGCGCTACGTGTCGGTGTCGCGCGGACGCGATCCGCGTGACTTCGCGCTGATGGCCTTCGGCGGCGCCGGGCCGATCCACATGGGCGTGCAGGCGAAGGATCTCGGCATCAAGACGGTGCTCGTGCCGAAGAACGCCGGGGTGTTCTGCGCGCTCGGCTGCCTTATATCGGACTTCAAGATTTCGAAGGTCAAGAGTTACATCTCGCGTATCGGCCAGGTGGATCTCGATGTGCTCAACGGCATCTTCGAGGATATCGAGCGTGAACCGGAAGCGCTTCTCGCTTCGGCGCACGGTGTGATCGAAGTCGTTGCACAACGCTCGATCGACATGCGCTATGTCGGCCAGACGCACGAAGTGACCGTGCCGATCCGCTCGCGCACGAAGCGCGTGTCGGATCTCACGCTCAAGAAGACGTTGCAGGACTTCCACGATCTGCACGCGAAGCTGTACTCGTTCAAGCGGCCGGAACAGCCGGTCGAAATTCTGAGTGTGCGCTCCGACCTCATCGGCACGCGCGACACGATGAAGTACCGCAGCCAGCCGTTCGGTTCGGAGAAGCCCGATCAGGCGCGCAAGGGCACGCGCTCGGCGAGCTTCGAAGGTCTCGGCTATCTGGACGTGCCGGTGTACGACGGCACGAAAGTGACACCCGGCAACATCATCGCGGGACCGTCGATCATCGAGGAACCCGCGACGACGATCGTCATCTATCCCGGCCAGGAAGCGGTGCTCGACCACTACCAGACCTACGTCATCGAAAGCCTGGACTAAGGGGAAGCCATGACGATGCCACCCAGACAGGACGTTGTTTCCGCCGCGATCTTGCGCAGCAAGTTCGAGGCTGTCGTCGCCGAGATGGAAGCGACGCTGGCCAACACGGCGTACTCGCCGACCATCGGCGTATCGCGCCGGTGCGCGACCGCGTTGTTCACCGAAGAAGGGCAACTGATCGCGGTCAGCAATCCGCTCTACATGTATCCGATGGCGATGACGGCCGCCACCGTGATCGACTATTTCCAGTACGACCTGTCCGCCGAAGACATGCTGCTGACGAACGATCCCTACGGCGGCGGCGCGGGACTGCAAACCTTCACGCTGGTTGCGCCCGTCGCATACGGCGATTCCATCACGCTGTACGTCGCGGTGTGCGGTCACACGGAGGATTTCGCGGGCAACGTGCGCGGCAATCTCGACCCGGGCGCGACCGAGCTATGGGCGGAAGCCGCGCGCTGCACGCCGGTGCGGCTCGTGCGGGAAGGCAAGCTGCGCCGCGACCTGCTGCAAACCCTGTCGCTCAACAGCCGCAATCCGGTGGCGTTCGGACTGGACATCGAAGCGATGATGGCGGCAGCCGAGATCGGCCGGGCGCGCCTCGGCGGCCTGCTCGACAGCTATGGCCGCGAGCCGTTGCTCGCGGCGGTCGATTGGGTGCTGGACTATTCGGAGCGGCGCATGCGCGCGCTGATCGAACAGCTTCCGCCCGGCCGTCATGAAGGCCGGGGCGTGCTGGCACACGACGCCCACGGCAACCGCGACGCAACCGTGCGGGTGGCGCTGAGCGCAATCGACGGCACGGTGACGATCGACTTCTCCGGCACCGACGCGCAGTCGCCGGGTTTCGTCAACGCGAGCCGGTCCGTGAGTTCGACGTTTGCCGTCCTGCCGCTCATCGTGGCCTTTGGCGGCGAAGTGCCGTGCAATGCCGGATCGATGCGATGCGTGAACGTGATCGCGCCGGAGGGAACGCTCGTGAATCCGCGCTACCCGGCGCCGACGGGATGGGGCTTGCAGCATGCCGGCTGCGAGATCGCGGAGGCCGTGAGCGCCGCGATCGATCTCGCGCTGCCGGGACGCGGCGGACGCGTCACGTCGAACGCGATGCTGCTGTTCTCCATCCATCATCTCGCCCGTCACGGCCGCACCGTCGAGCAGGCGGAAATGTTCGACTTCTCCAACTTCGCGCTGGGCGACACCGACGCCACCGCCGAACACGACGGCTGGGGCTTGCCCGGTATCGCGGCGCGGGTGCCGCTGCCTTCGGTCGAACTGTACGAAGCCGGGCGAGGCGGACGCGTCGAGCAATTCGAATACGCGACCGATTCCGGCGGTCCCGGCACGCAGCGGGGAAGTCCGGGAACGCGCGCGGTCATCTCGCTTCCGCGTCCGCCGGCCGGTGAACTGCGGCTGACCGCCGTCGTCGTTCCGCGTTCGGGGAGCGGGCTCGCGCCGCATGGCGGGCAGGCGGGAAGCGGCAATGCAATCGAGATTCGCAGCATCGGCGAAAAGGAGCTGGACGTCCTCGATGTCCTCACCGGCTGGCCGTTGCGGGACGAGGCGACGATCACGGTCGTCATGGGCGGCGGGAGCGGCTGGGGCGACCCGTATGCGCGAGCGCCCGAGCAGGTGCTGACCGATGTCGTCGACGGGCTCGTGAGCGTCGAGGCCGCGCACCAGCGCTATGGCGTGGCGATCGACCCCGAATCGCTGACGCTCGATCATTCCGCCACCGAGCTCATCCGCGGCGTACACGCAGCACTCACTGAAACCCGGGAGCGCGAACATGGTTGACAGGATCACCGCCGAGATCGTCCGGCAATATCTGGAGACGGTCTCCGAAGAGATCAGCAAGACGATGGAAAACACATCGGTCTCGCCGGCCTTCTCCGAAGCGCACGACTATTCGACCGGCATTTTCTATGCACGCGGCACGCAGGTCGATCTGCTCGCGCGCGCCAATTCGCAACCGGTCCACATCTACGCTTCGCTGACCTCGGTCGAGGCGATGCTGCGCGAGTTCAAGTACAACCTGAACGAAGGCGACATGATCATCGCGACCGATCCGTATTTCGGGGGGAGTCATCTTCCCGACTGGACGGTGATGAAGCCGATCTTCTACAACAACAAGCCGGTCTTCTTTCCGGCGGTGCGCGCGCACTTCATGGAGATCGGCGGACCGGTGCCGGGCGGCTACAACTCGAAGGCCAGCGAGATCTGGCAGGAAGGTTTCCGCCTCGCGCCGATGAAGATCTGCGAGAAGGGCGAGATGCGGCGTGACGTCGTCGATCTGCTGCGCGCGAACAATCGCTTGCCCGACGCGATGATGGGCGATCTGAACGCGATGATCGGTTCGTGCAAGGTCGGCGAAGACCGGATCCTGCGGCTCATCGAAAAATACGGTCTCGAAACGATCATCGATACGATCGGCTACCTGCTCGACTACAGCGAGAAGCAGGTACGTTCCGTGATCGCGGCATGGCCCGACGGCGTGTATCGCGGCCAGAGCATTCTCGATCATGACTTCGGCGGCGGCGAGGACATCAACGTCGACGTGGCGATCACCGTGGAAGGCGACACCTGCTCGGTCGATCTGACGGGTACGCACGAACAGACGCAGGGCTTCATCAATAGCGCGCCCGGCAACAGCCTGTCGTGGGTCTATACCGAATTCTCGGTAGCGATGGCGGGGATTCCCGTGAACTCGGGATTCTTCCGGCCGATCAAGGTCCATCTGCCGAAAGGCACCGTGGTGAATCCGTATTCGCCGGCGCCGGTCGGCAACTCGACGCTGTGCATCGGCAACGACATCGGCCAGGCGACGATGAAAGCGCTGGAGAAGGTCGTGCCGGAGCGCACCGGCTCGGCGTTCATCGACCTGACCATCGATGTGATCTTCGGCCTCAACAAGCGCTACGACAGCGAGCTTTACATCAGCTTCGACTATTCGGCCGCGCCCGTGTCGAGCGGCGGCGCGTATGGCGCCGACGGATGGGGCGGCTATGCGGCGCCTCACGGATCGCTGCGGATTCCGTCGTTCGAGCTGATGGAGGTGCTGTTCCCTTTTCTCTATTTGCAGAACGAGTACGGCATCGACACCGCCGCGCCCGGCCGCTGGCGCGGCTCTCCGGCGCACCTGATGCAGCGGCGCGCCACCACGGATGCGGTCGGCAATCACTTCCAGGTCCAGCATTCGCGCTATCCGCTCAAAGGCTTCGCGGGCGGCGGCGACAGTGTCGGCAATCTCGTCGTGCTCGACTACACGGGGCCCAACGAAGAGCCGGTGTACATCGCGCGGGAGAGCTATTTCCAGCAGCCCGGCGAGATCGTGTTCGCGCGCAAGCAAGGCGGCGGCGGCTGGGGCGATCCGCTCGAGCGCGACCCGGAGCTGGTCCTGCGCGACGTGCTCGACGAATACGTTTCGCCCAACAGTGCATTCGAGGACTACGGCGTCGTGATCGTCGAGATGGACGCGCCGCGTGTCGATCTTGCCGAGACGCAAGCGCTGCGGGCGCGGCTGCGGGCCGCGGTGCCCGCCGCCGGATAGCACGCGCGCCCGGCAGGCGACGACCCACTCCGAAACGGCTGCCGCGCGCGCCCCGCCGCAGCGGCAGCGATGTACGCATTCCAAGGGAAAAAATGTTCAACAACCATATCGTTTCTATCCGGCCCGAATGGGATTGGGAGCACGCCATGCCGCCCGCACCCGCCGTTCGGGGAGGCAACACGGTGTATCTGTCCGGGCAGATCGCGCTCGGATCGGACGGGAAGCTCGTGGGAGAGGGCGACCTGGCCGCGCAGGCGCATCAGTGCTTCGCCAATATCCGGGCCATCCTGCAACGCGCGGGCGGCAAGATGACCGACATCGTCAAGCTGACTACCTATTTCGCCTGCGAACTCACCGAGAACGTCACCGCCGAATACTGGGCCGTTCGCCAGCAACACTTCGGTGCGTACAAGCCCGCGAGCACCGGCGTGCAGGTGGATGCGCTGATCTATCCGAACGTCCTGATCGAGATCGAGGCGATCGCGGTGTTGCCGGACCAGCTCAAATGAACAGCTCGACCGGTTATTACCGCCGCGGTGGCGTGCGGCTCGCATACGAGCGCGCCGGCGCCGGACCGCTCGCCGTGTTTCTGCACGGCGTCGGCGGGAATCGTTCCAACTGGCGAGGCGAACTCGAGCGGCTGGGCGGTGCGTATTGCTGCGTCGCATGGGACGCCCGCGGCTATGGCGACAGCGACGACCCCGGCGAGACACTCGTCTTCGACGATTTCGCACTCGACCTCGAAGCCTTGCTCGACCATCTCGGCGCAGAGCGTGCGCACGTGGTCGGTCTGTCGATGGGCGGCTTCATCGCGCAGAGCTTCTATATGCGTTGTCCGCAGCGCGTCGCGACGCTCACGCTCGCGGCGACGAGCGCTGGCGCGAATCTGCTCACCGCGGCGGAACGCGAGGACTTCCTCGCGAAGCGGCTCAGACCGCTGGAGGCGGGCCATTCGATTGCCGATATCGCGCCGGGTCTCGTCGACGTGCTGGCCGGCAAAAGAGCCGATGCCGCGATTCGCGAGCGGCTGCGCCTGTCGCTCACCGCATTGCGGCCGGAATCGTACAAGCAGGCGCTGCGCGCGCTCGTCACGACCGATTTTCGTCAGGCGCTGCCGTCCATCGAGGTGGGAACGCTCGTCGTCACAGGAGACGATGACCGGGTGTTCGCGCTGTCGGAAAGCGAGTACCTCGCGCAGCACATCGCCGGAAGCAGGCTGACGGTCATCGAGGGCGCGGGCCATCTTTGCAACATCGAAGCGCCCGAGGAGTTCGCGGCTGCGCTATCCGCGTTCCTGTCGAGCGAGCGCAACTCAGGGGCTTCGATCGTCGGCCCGGAGAGCTGGACGTAGCAAAAGCGGAACGGCGCCGCGATCGAATCCGAGGATGTGAGTCATGAACGACAGGATGGAGCTAAGAGTCAGGCGCGTCATCGACGAAGCCGACGGGATTCGTTCGTTCGAGCTGGTGCGGCCCGATGGCGGCCCGTTGGCTTCGTTCGAGGCAGGGGCTCATATCGACGTGTATCTGCCGAACGGAGCAGTGCGGCAGTATTCGCTGCTGAACGACGATGCAGATCGTGACCGGTACGTGATCGCCGTGCTGAGAGTCGCCGATGGCCGGGGCGGTTCGGCGTTCATGCACGACGTAGTGGAGGCCGGCAGCCGCCTCGCGGTCGGAGAGCCGCGCAACGCATTCGCGCTCGCGGATGTCGATGCGCCGGCGGTGCTGGTCGCGGGCGGCATCGGCGTGACGCCGCTCCTCGCGATGGCGCGGCGTCTGTCACGCGACGGCCGCCCGTTTGCGATGCATTTCGCCACGCGCTCGCTTGCGCGAACGCCCTTTCGCGACGAACTGAAGCATGCCGCGTTCGAGCAGCAAGTAAACCTCTATCTCGACGACGGGCCGCCTTATCAGCGCTTCGACGCGGGGCGGCTCACGCAAGGCATTCCCTCGGGCGCGCACGTGTACCTGTGCGGACCGACGGGCTTCATGAAGGCCGTGTCCGCGTCGGTGGGCGAGCGTCATGACGTAACGCTGCACACCGAATATTTCGCCGCGCCCGTCGCACCGGAACCGAAGGCGGCGAGCTTCGACCTGGTACTGGCGCGCAGCAAGGTCGAGACAACCGTGCCGGCCGATCGCAGCATCGTCGAAGTGCTTCGGGAGCATGGCGTCGAGCCGCCACTGAATTGCGAACAGGGAATCTGCGGCACCTGCCGGACGACCGTGCTCGGTGGCGACATCGAACATCGCGACTACTGCCTCTCGCCAGGGGAACGGGCATGCGGCGACAGAATGATGATCTGCGTGTCGCGAGGCAAGCCCGGCACAACACTCACGCTGGATCTATAAGGAGTCGAGACAATGTTCCTCCCGGTCAACAATACTCAGACCAGGCCGGCGATGCCGTCGAACACAGGCTTCAGCGAATCCGACTGGAACGTGCTGTCGGCGTTCTGGCATCCGGTCGCGCATTCGTCGGCAGTGACGGACAAGCCGGCCGGCGTGCGCCTGCTCGACGTGCCCGTGGTCCTTTACCGAACGCCGGATGGCGTGAAGGCGGCGCGGGACGTATGCAGTCATCGCGGCGGGAAGTTGAGCCTCGGCTCGATCAAGGACGGCGTGCTCGTGTGCGGCTTCCACGGCTTTCACTACGACTGCGCGGGCGTGTGCGTGCGGATTCCTGCGCTGCCCGCCGGTTCTCCGGTGCCGGGCAAGCTGCGGTTGCAGACGTACTTGTGCACGGAGCGTTATGGCTTCGTCTGGGTATGCCTCGCGTCGACGCCACGCGCCGGCCTGCCCGAATGGCCCGCCGTCGAAAACGGCAGCGGCACCGTGGCGGTGGTGCCGCCGAGCACGTGGCAGTCGTCGGCGGCACGGCATGTCGAGAACTTCAACGACATCTGCCATGTGCCGTGGGTGCACACGGGCACCTTCGGCGGACCCGAAGAGGTCATCGCACCGTACGACGTCTCGATATCGGAGACGCGGCTTTCCTTCCAGGCCGACATCACCGAACAGGTGCGCTATGCCGACAGCTCGAACCCCGATGCCGCACCGGTTTATCGGCACGCTGTCTACTCCTACGAACTGACGCTGCCGTTTGCATCGTCGGTCAAGGTCTTCGATCCGAAGACCGGGCACGTCTACCGGATTTACGACATCGCATCGCCGGTCAGCGCGAGCTCGACGCGGATCTTCCAGATCGTGGTGGATGAAAGCCGCCTCACGCCGGCAGAAGCGCTGATCGACTTCACGATGCGGATCAATGCGGAAGATGCGCCGCAAGTGGAAGCGCAGTCTCCCAATCAGTTGCCGCTCGATTTGCGCGATGAAATCCATATTCCCGCGGATCGCATGTCGATCGAGTATCGGCGGGCGCTGGCAAGGCTCGGGCTCGGCGAGCAGGCTGTCTCGTGAGTTGCGGGACGAAGACGGGTGGTTCTATCCATGACAGTTGGAGAATGACGATGAACGAGGATCAGATGAGTCAGGCGGCTCCGGCCGAAGCGTCAGCCACACGGTCCAATGCGGCGCGCGGCGGACAGTTCGCCGTGACCGTCGTATTCGTGTCGCTGGTCGCCGCGCTGGCGGCGCAGGCGAGCGCGATCTTGTCATTGCCCGTCTGGATGATGTTCATCGGCTGGACGGCGTTCGGCTCGGGACGCGGCAACGTGCGTGCCGGGGCGGTGGCGGTTTGCTGCCTGTTGATCGGCTATCTGCTGGGCATGGCGGGGCTTGTCGGAGTCGGTCATCTCGCGCCCGTGCTCGGGGCCTTTGCGCTGCCGGTCGTCGTGTTCCTGCTGGTGGTCGTCGCGATGCTTGCGCAACTCACGCTGCTCAACAGCATCGTGGGCTATTTTCTCGGGATGACCGCTTACTTCGCAAGCGGACTCAGCCCGGATGCCATGGCGTTCGTCAGCCTTGCGACGGCCGGGTTTATCGGCGCTGCCGCGGGCTGGGTGCTCATCGCGGGTCCGCGCCTCGTGAGCCGGACGCGATAGGTGCCGATACCGGCGAATCACCGGAGCTTCTGCGCTCTTCGGTGAATATCCGCCGCGCTCAAGCACGAGCGCGGCGGACAAGTCTATCTGACAGGTCCATTCTTGGAAAACCAGACCGGTTTCGAACCCGATGCAGCCGCCACGGCGGTCAGTGCGGCGCGATCGGCGCGTTGCACGCCCTGGAATGACACGCCGCCGTCGTGGCTCGTGTATTCATCTCCATCGAGACCAGCGGCGACAATGTCACCGTTTTCGAGCTGCTCGATATCGGTGATCGATCCTTGCAGCGGTGTCGCCGCGCGCTGCCAATGCTCGCCGTCATCCGTGCTCCGGTAGACCGTGCCGCGCAAACCCGCGACGATCGCCGTGCCGTCCCTGGTGACCGCGCCGGTCCAGAACGATCCCGTGTAGCCGGTGTTCAGGTAGTGCCACGACGCGCCGCCATCGGCGGAGCGCAGGACGCGCCCCTGTTCAGCCGCGATGAAGAGCGTGCCTCGCGCGTTCGCGAAGATGTGATACAGGTTCGTGTCGGCCTTCTTCGATTCCGGAGGAGGCGGAACCTTGATCTCGGACCAGGTGTTGCCCCCGTCGATGGTGTGCAGCAGCAACGACCAGAGGCCCACGGCGAATCCTTCGCGCGCATTCCTGAAGTACACGGAGAAGAGCGGCCGGTCGCTCGCGACGTCGGAGCGCTCGAGCGCCCAGGTTTCTCCGCCGTCGACCGTCTTCAGGATGGTGCCCCAGTGACCCACGGCCCAGCCGGTACGATCGTCGACGAACGTGACCGACGTGAGCGTCGAGCGCGCACGTACCGAGCGCGCCTGCCGAAACGTGGCGCCATCGTCGTCGGACAGCAGCACCACGCCGAAATCACCCACCGCGACGATGCGCTTGCCGGCGCGCGTGGCCGCGAGGATCTGCGTTCGTGTCGCGGTCGTCAGTTGCTCGGCGGGCTGGACGCGCAGTTGAGGGCCGCCCTGGTCCGTGCCGGCGGTTGCTGCGGCCACTGTCGCGAGCGCCGGAAAAGCCGACGCAATACAGCACGCCGCGAACCTCTTGCCGAAAGGGAATCTCTTCACGTTCGCCTCCTGTCAATGACTGAATACGCTGGGCGGCCGAACCGGCTTGCGGCGCGGACACAGCCTGTCCAGCACGACAGCGAGTGCCGGTAACGCGGTCATCGCCATGACCAGATTGACGATGAACATGAAGGCGAGCAGCTTGCCCATGTCGGCCTGAAACTTGAGCGCGGAGAAGCTCCACGTCGCGACGCCGATGGCGAGCGTGATGGCCGTGAATATCGTCGCCATTCCCACTTCGAGAATGGAATGTTCGAGCGCCCGGACGATCTCCTCGCCGGCGCCGAGATGAGCCTGCAGCCGGTTATAGATATAGAACGCGTAATCCACGCCGATACCGACCGCCAGCACCATCACGGGCAAGGTCGCCACGGTCAGGCCGATCTCGAACTTCTTCATGAACCAGTAGCCGATGAAGGTTCCCACCGTGAGCGGCAGACAGCACGCGATGACCGCGCGCAGGTCGCGATACGCGAAGAACACGAGCAGGACGATCGCCGCGTAGACATACAGCATCATGGGCAGCTCGCTTTTCTCGACTTCGTCGTCGATTGCCGCCAGCAAGCCGGCGTTGCCGGCGGCGAGCCGCACCTTGATGCCGGGCGTCGGATGACTGTCGCGATACTTCACGACGGCCGCGATAACGGCGTTGATGGTGGTGGCCTTGTGGTCGCTGAGATACGCATGGATGGCCGTCATGCTGCAATCCTTGTTCAGATAGCCGCGCACGCGCCCGATCTCGGCGGAGAGCCCCGCGTAGTTCACCGGGTCGATCGGCACGACGCTCATGCGCGGATTGCCCTCGTTATAACCTTCGTTGTACTGCCGGAGCATCGCCGGGTAGGACGCAACCGACACCACGCCCGGTACGCGTCTGAGGGAATCGGCGAGCTGATCGTCGAAGGTCCCGACGGCGGGGTTGTCGCACGAGTCGGCCGGGGCCTCCACGGCGACGGATAACCAGTCGAGCCCGACGTCGAAGCCGCTCGCGATCGCCACCGCATCGCGGTTGAAGCGCGACTCGGGACGCAGTTCTGGCGCGCCGGGCTGAAGCGTCCCGACGACGCGGTCGCGGCTTTCCCAGACCGCCGTCGCAAACAGGGCGCCGACCGCCACCAGCACGATCACCGCATTGCGCGGTTCTGCCACGCGCGCCAGGGTGCGCAGCCACCCGACGCGCTGCTCGCGCTTCTTCATCACCTTGGCGGCGTAATCGCGCGAAAAGGTGAAGTACGACGCGACGAGCGGCAGCATGACGAGATTGGTGACGATCTTGAAGCCCACGCCGAGCGAGGCGGTGATCGCGAGTTCGCGAATCATCGGAATGGGTATGCGCAGCAGCGTGACGAACGAGACGAGCGCGGTGAGGAGGGCAAGCGTGCCGGGAACGAACAGGCCCGAAAAGCTGAGCCTGGCCGCCTCCATCGACGACTTGCCGTGACCGAGTTCGCGGGTCATGTAGTTGATCTGCTGCACGCCGTGCGATACGCCGATCGCGAAGACGAGAAAGGGAACGAGCACGCCGAGCGGATCCAGTCCATAGCCCAGCAAGCGCAGCGCGCCGAACTGCCAGACGAGCGAGGTGAGCGAACACATGACAGGAAGAATCGTGAAGCGCACCGAATGGCAATACCAGTAGACCGCGAGCGCGGTCAGAAGGAGCGCCACTCCGCAGAACACCAGCACCGAACTCGCGCCGTCGGCGATATCGCCGATCTGCTTGGCAAAGCCGATGATCTGTATTTCATAGTCGCCGTCCTCGTAGGGCTGGCGCAGCAGCTTTTCCAGCATGTGGTTGTACGCCACATAGTCGATCTTCTTGCCATCCGCGCCCGTTTCATTGATCTCCGCGGTGATCATCGCGGCGGTCTGGTCGCGTGAGACGAGAGACCCTATAAAGCCGCCGTCCGACGTGGAGCGCCGGATGTTCGCGACATCGTCAGGAGTCAGCGTATCGTCGGTGAGGGTGCCGGAGATGATCGGCTGACTGCGGAAGCCTTCCTCGGTGATTTCGTTGACGAACGAGTTGGGCGTCCAGAGCGACTGGACGCCCAGACGATCGACGTTGGGCAGCAGGATCACCGCCTGCGTGACCTTGTAAAGGCGCGTCAGCGCAGCCTTGGTCCAGATTGTTCCGTGACGCGCCTTGACCACCACGGTCAGACGATTCGCGCCGAAGAGTTCGTTGCGATATTGCTGGAAGGTCTTGACGTATTCGTGCCCCACGGGAATCTGCTTTTCGAACCCCGCGTCCATCCTGAGTTGGACCGCGAACCATCCCATGGTTGCCGTCAGCAGCGCAAGGGCCAGCAACACGACGAAGCGATGGCGAAAAAGCTGGTTCTCCAGGTGACCGATCAACCTGTTTAGCATGAGACGTCCTCATTTATTTGGACTGGGCGGTGCATCCGGGCGCGGAGTCCGGATGCACACGAAACGCCTAGAAATTGCGAGTCGCGAAAAGGCCGACGAAATTGCGATCGGCATACGGCTGCGAAAGCGAGTTGCCGCCGAAGAATGCCGTGAAGTTGATGCCGCCTTGCCACGTCGTCGGGTTATGGTTGAAGAGCACATAGACGTTGACCGATTTCGCGCCCTGCATGTAGTTCGCTTGCAGCGTCGGCGTGTAGCCCGTGAGCGCGTCATAGAACGTGATGCCCGGCGTGACCTGCCAGCCGGGGACCAGCGTGCCGTCATAGGTCCAGTTGAAATCGACCGTCAAGCCGACGGAATTCGACGTGCCTTTACCCGCGGCGATCGGATAGCCAAGACCGGAACTGTTGTTCAGCCACGGTAGATATCCCGCGTCCGCCAGCTGATAGACGGTCTTCCCGTTCACCGTGCGAAAGTATTGGGAGTCGGAGCTGAGGCCGGGGTACTTGATCCAGGTCAGTTCGGCCGTGAAGAGCGCCATATCCGCTTTCATGAGGTTCAGTATCGGATAGGTGGACCGCGTGAGACTCAACTGGGCGTTGATGTCGAACTGCAGTTTCTTGGCGTCCATGTAAGCCTTGCAGTCGACACCGCCGAAGTTGGTGTTCGCGTCGGCCGGGCCGCCCGCCGCATAGCAGCCCGAGAGAGTGACGGCATCACGCGGGCGGTAGGACAACTCCGTTCCGATCGACCAGTCGCCCAGCGAGAAATTACTGCTGACACCAAAGAGCTGCCGGTTCGTCTGGTTGTCCCAGCGTGTACCGCCGTTGGCGAGATACGTCAGCACCGGCGACTTGTCGGTATAGTTTATGTAGTAGAAGGCGAAGCTCGCGTCGATGGCCGGCGGCTTGTAACCCAGCTTCACGCCGAACTGCGGTTTGTTGCCCGGAAGATAGACGTTCGAAGGCGAACCCAGCGAGTTGAACGGCGGCCCCGCGTACATACCGTTGACGAGATTCTGGTTGACACCATTTAGGAATGCAGAATTCTTGGCCCCGACGCCCGCGATGGTCGCGGCGTCGTATCCACTGACGTTGAAGTTCTTCGTGTTGAGCGAGAATGGCTGAGCGCCGCGCCCAAAAACGTCGGTGACCGACCAGTACGAGCCGACTGGAGGAAAGCGGTTGCCGTTCCAGAACGCCTGATAGTAGGCCTCGGTCGAGAACCCGGCGGGCAGGCCCGTGGCGAAACTGATCATCGGCGCGGGGAGAATGGCCTGCTTCAGTTGCGTGCCCGGAACGAGGAGCTTCTGGATGTCGAGCGAGTTCGTCGCGTTGATGCCGCCCGGCGCGAAGTAGCTCTCGCCCCAGTTGATGACCTGATTGCCGACTCGAATGTGTGCGGTCTGGTCGGCGATCGTGAAGTCCTTCTGGACCCACAGGTCGAGCAGTTGCGCGTCACGCACGACCTGGTTCTGCGCCGCCTGGCTCAACTCGGTGCGCTGGGTGTTGGCGGCCATGAAGTCGTACATTGCCGTGCCGCGGATCATGGCCTTCCAGCCATCGGCGGGCATCGTGAGGAGCAGTTCGCTCGTCACGCTGAACGAGGTGGTAAAAGGCTTGCCCTTTTTATAGTTGAGATCGCCGTCATCGCCGTTGGCCCACTGCGCGGTGTTCGCGCCCGCGCCGCAACCGTTCGCGGTCGGGTCGCCCGTCAATGAGCAACTGGGGTTCTTGGTGCGAATCCCCATGCCGGCCGTCAGGTTCGTTACCCATGAAGCGTGCATATCCTTGATGCCGGTATCGAACTCGTATGCTTGGGCCGCGTCGGACGCGCAAGCGCCGCATACGACGGAGAGCAATGCCTTTGTTGCAAGCCGTGCCATGTCTGCCTCCTGGGCTGATGTCGTGAGCGGCGATACGCGTGACGCAGCACGGCACGACGCTCCGTGGCGTCGTACCGTGCGTTTCTGTCGCCGGGTTGTGGGAAGTTCGGGCGGTTTATCGACTGCTGATCGCGCTCAGGTTTTCGCCGGTGTAGTAGCTGCTGGTGAATCGCGGCTCTGTCGCGCCGGGAGAGTAGAACTTGAGGTCCTTGCCGGTGCCGATGACGGTCATATCGAAGATATAGCGGCCGCTGATCAGGTCGGTGTAGCTGGCGCCGGCAAGCGAGCAGGCGCCGATTTCCCATTCGGGAGCGATGTAGTTTTCCTTGACCTTCCAGATCTTCCCTTGGGCGTCGAAATCGTCGCCGATGGCGACGAGCCAGCTATCTTCGTCGACATAGAGCGTCTTGGTCGGCGTCGTATGGCGGAAGCCGGCCTTGACGGTGCCCTGGATTTCCCAGACTCGATGCAATTCATAGCGTCTCAACGCGGGATTCACGAGATCCGGTTGTGTCGCATCGCTCAGCTTGCTGTTGAATCGTTGCATCGCAAGCTCGTTGTACGGGATGTAGATTTCCTTCTTGCCGACGAGCTTCCAGTCGAAACGATCCGGATTGCCCGTAAAGACGTAGTTCATATCATAGGGGTACTGATTGTCATACCCGATGGCAGGCGCGTCGTAGGCGTATGCGGGCAGACGGCGGACGCGCCGCTGGCCGGTGAAATAGTAGAAGGAGTCGGTGTCTTTCTTGTAGTAGTAGCGCTGCACGATGCCTTGTCCTGCAAGCGCCGCCGGTTCCGAATAGCCGTAGAAAATGCCCGTGTGCAGGCCTTGCTCGTCCTCCGGCGTGTGCTGCCCCTTCTTCGCCCACGGGTAGTACGTCTGCTGGTTCCAGCGCACGATAATGGGCGCCGCGCCAGGGCGTGGCGACACATAGGTGTACCCGTCCGGCCACTCCACGCCGACGCCCTGATACCGCATCATCCAGTTCCACATCACTTGTATGCCGGTTGTCGGGACCGGAAACGGCACGCCCGGCAGGGTGGCGTTCTCGAGAGACCATCCGTCCTTCGCAATGGAGGACTTCAGTATTCCGTCTTTCGTGTTCTGCGCGACGAAATCGGGCACGCTGCATTCACGATGAGTCGGATACACCGGCATCGTGTAGCCCTTGACTTGCTTGATCAGGGCGATCTGGCCCGCCGAGAGGTTGTTCGCGTACTTGTCGACATTCGAGGCGTCGATGATGAACGAGGCCTTCTCATCCTTGTACTTCCAGAAGTCTTCGCGGACCTTGCCGTATGACCAGTCTCCCGTCGGCTTGCTCGGACCGGTGAAGGCAGGAATGGCGTTGTCCTTGCTGGCGCCCTTTTCCGCGCCGACCGGAGTCAGGTCATTGCCTAGCCGGTCAGCATCGGCCTGCGTCGCCGGGTACGACGCATTGGAAAGCGTGCCCAGGACTGCGAGGGCGATGACAGCTTGACTGAAATTCACGGTGTTGACTCCTCGTGTAACAGGACTTGGAATTGCGTCTGACCAAAGCAAAATCCGACACAATCGATGCGGGTGATCATAGTGCGTGGTTTCGTCGAGAACGAGTTACCGGGCAATGCGGACTTTTCTAGTTATCGAATCGAGCATCGAATAAAAATTCGGATAACGAAATATATCTGTCGAAATGAAACAGTCCATTACGGCTGCCTCGGCATGTATCAAACGTCGAGACTGACGACTCTTCCGCGGAAAGCGATCATCCGATCCCGGACCGAGCGGCTGTCATGAATTTCTTTTCGAGTGGGCTGTCATGGAAAGCGACGGTAACCATGCATATTTCCGGCGTCAACAAATTTATAGGTCACATTGAAGATATATTGTAGGTATCTCGGCCTATAAAGCAAGACGTTCGGGTCGTAGGAGAGCTACAAAAAGCGTGGGACATACCCTTAGTAATAAGATTAATAGGTATGTATACCGATAAGAGAGCATGGGCTAGATACTTGGTTCGCTCGCCTCGGTCACCGTGGGCCGTGCTTATCCGCGATCAACGCCAAGCCTTTGGAGGGTCTGTGCGGGGCGAGTCATCGGCGCGCTGGCCACGCGTTCTCATGTAAGTCTTCAGCGGCTTCGGCGGGTCAGGCCACCGTCAACTGAAATCCAGGCTGGCGTTCTTTGTAAGGGATACTGTACCTCTCATACTTCGTCTCAACTATCTAATTTATGGCGACACTGGAACTTTGTTCCTGCCGCATAAGCAAAAGGGAAGTATTCATATTGACGCTATGCACAGCGTTAATATTAAGTCACTGACGCGCCGATTGGATCGGTTTTACGTCCATTCGATGTGTATCTGAGCTTTCTTTCTCTCAGCAGACGCTTGCGATGGAGGCAGGTGAGGGTGCGGGATTCGAGACGCGCCGCAAGCGCACGCGGCGTGACGAGTTTTTCGACACGATGAACGCCATTGTGCCGTTGGCCGAACTGTGCGCGGTGATCTGGATGCTGCGCGCACGTACGCCGTGGCCTCATCAAAGCGGAAGAGACCGTGCCGAACGCAGCGTGCACGCCAGAGCTCCCGGCCACGCGGTTCGCTATCTCGTATGGCTGTTCGCGAAGTTGCCCATCGCTGCAACCGCTGACGATTACGCCGCACTTCTCGTCGCTGGTCTCCGCGACGACAGCCCTCGCATTGCGACGGGCGCGAAACACAGCACAACAACAAGGAATCCAGCTTGTGCCAGATAGAACGGAGCTGACCACTGATCGTGCATTGCCACGTAGTAGGTATTGTGCAGCACGTCGCTTACGATGATAAGCACCGTTAGCCACACACCGGCTCGTGGTTTGAGAAATAAAAGCATTGCGCCCAACGGATCGAGGAACGCCAGAGTATCCCAATAGACCTTACTGGCCGGCGAGATTGCGGCTCCATAGCCGTAGTCCCAAAGCAACCCGTGCTGGAAGATCGCCGCGAGATGATTAAATGTTGCCCCGAGTAAGCACAGCGCGAAGAATGTTCGGATTGCGATCGATGCTCGATGCATTATGGATGCCCACGAAGACGTATCTCGCGGCAGCTTACCAGACGCCCGTTCAGGAAAAGTGCACCATACGGATCGGCAACATACGTTTCATAACTGCGCGCTGACCCGATGGAAGGCTGATCCGAAGACGGGCGCGACGTGGAGTGGGCGCGGTCGTGAGCCATTATGGATCAAGGGCAAGAAGCGCGAGAGGTTCCAGATCGTGGGCTAATGTTTCTTTTGACGCGGCAGTCACCACCCGGGCGGGGCGGTGTGTGTGAAGTGTGCTACCCGTCTTTCACGCGCTCTTCTTTCCGACCGCCGCCAGTTGGCGCAGACGCCGCGTCAACGCTTTCGATGCAACCGGCTGTCCGCCGGCATGACCCGTGCGGCTCGCCATTTCGCTATCGCGCAGAAAGAGCGCGGTTTCACGCGCGACGATCTCGCGCTCGTTATCGGATGTGATCATGTGGTACGAATCGTCGAGCCAGATTGTGCGCAGGATGGCCGAGCCGATCGAGCCTGCGACGATGCGTGCGTTGTGCGGACTCGACGTCTCGTCGTCGATTGCGTGGACGATCAGGCAGTCGTTGCGGATTGACCACGTGCGCGCGCGCACGTGCGCTGCGAGCCGGTTCGCCTGATGAAGCGCCGGCAACGAGATCGTGGACGGACCGACTTCGCTGAGATCGTCCCGTTGCATCGCGCGGGCGATCTTGGCGCGCAACGCTTCGTTGCGCAGGCCATATGGCGTCGATTCGCGATAGCGGTAGCGAAAGCGCATCGGCGAGTAATAGGCCAGGTTCAGCAGGAAGCGATACCAGGGGATCGCCCAGCCGTCATAGGCGAGCGTGAGTGACAGCAGTGCGACGGCCTGTGCTTGCGGCCGCCGATGCACGAGCGCAAGGGCAAGTGCCGCGCCGATCGACAGTCCGCAGATCGACACGCGTTCGTAGCGTGCGGCGAGGGCGTCGTATTCGCGCGTCGCGGCGTCGAGCCAATGTTCCATCGCCTGTTCGCGCGTGCCTGCGCTGTAACCGTCGAGCACGGGCGCGCATGTCGTGAAGCCTTCCTTGTTAAGGACGCGGGCGAGGTAGCGCATTTCGAGCGGCGAGCTGGAAAGCCCGTGCAGCATCAGCACGGCATGGCCGTCGCCCTCGTTGAAAATGGTGCGCTCGACGTTGTTGTTCACGGCATGCCCTCCGTCAGTCGCCGATGCGTAGCACGAGGAAATCGCCCGCGTGCGTGATGAATCGTTCGCAGATGCAGTCGACGAGCTGCGCCGCAACGGACGCATTCGCCGAGCGCAGGCGCACGCGATGGCTTCCCGGCACGAGCGCATTCGAGAAACGGCGGATGTCGTCCGGATCAACGTCGTCAAAGCGCGGGCCAGGTGCGATCCCGATGGGTTGACGCGGCGCCACGCCAGCGCCTGCGGACGGGCGCTCGATCGCCTGAATCAGCACGAACCGCTCGTGATGTTGCGACAGATGGCGCAGCAGCCGATGCGTCTCGTCGACGGCGCGGCGCGCGAGCGCGCGCTCGTTGTCGAGGCGCAGCAGCATCTCGTAACGCGACTGCGCGACGGATGCGATCAGCTCGGCTCGAAACTGCGCGCGCCGCAACCGTTCAAGCAGGGTGATGACGACGAGCGCCACCAGCGGATAGGAAACCGCGAACATCACATCCGACCGATCGATGATTCCCACCGCCTCGTAGGGTGGCACGAACAGAAAATCGGCGATGCACAGTCCCGCCAGCAGCACCGTCAGCGCGGGCGCGAGGCCAAAGTAATACTCGATGAGAACGGCTGCGATGCTGAAGGCCGTGCCCGGCATCACCGGACCCAGCAGCGGATGCAATAGCAGCCGCACTGCGCTCGCGATACCTAGCGCGACGAGCGCGATAATCCATCTCCGTGCCCCGCGAGGCGCCCAGCGACGGGCATTTTGGACTTGCATGTGTCTGACTGTGGGCCGTCGTTCCGAGGAGCTTTGCCGAGCAGCCAACTTGGGGGACAGATGCGCAGCAAAAGGCGCGAATCGTATCAGCCGTGTTCTTCGTCAAACATCGTCTTTTGCTGAATTTGAATGCTGCTCGTCGGCGCGTACGGTCGCCATTCGACGGCTCACGCAGCCGTCGAATCGTCAGCCGGAGCGCCTGGGATCTTCAGCTCTGAGACGCAGCGCCAGTCTCTCCAGCCCCGACCGCGCCCGGAGCCTTGGGATGCGCGTAGGGGTGCTGGTAACGCACACCCGCGAACGGCAGCTCCGCGGCGCGCGTGTTCATCTCGTTGAGCATCGCGATGAACGTGTCCTCTGCCGCGTAGTCGAAGGGGTCCCCGATCTGCTGTTCCGCCGCGCTCTCGAGAGGATGTTCGAGGTAGTGCTCGACGGTGCGCTCGATGCCTTCCTCGAAGCTCACGAGGTCGGTGTAGCCGAGCTCGCTGCGGATCTTGCCGCTGTCGATCAGCAGATGGTGGGTCGTGGGCGGGAGGCCGGTCCTGGTGAAGTTGAGATCCCGGTTGG
This sequence comes from Caballeronia sp. EK, assembly GCF_014384845.1. Lineage (NCBI taxonomy): Bacteria > Pseudomonadati > Pseudomonadota > Betaproteobacteria > Burkholderiales > Burkholderiaceae > Caballeronia > Caballeronia sp. EK. Next base: position 679,302 of record NZ_JACSUE010000001.1, on the reverse strand, counting down.
CGCCCCAGAAGTAGGCCGGTCGGCCCATCTCGGGCGTGAAGTTCGCGAGTTCGACTTCCACGCCCATCACCTTCGCGATGGTGCGCACCAGGGTCGCGTCGGATGGCGTGTAGGCGTCGGCAACGTTATAGATCTGTCCCGACGATGCTTCAGGTTGATCGACGCAGAGCAGGATCGCGTTCGCAGCGTTCTCGACGTACGCCTTGGTCTCCAAAGTCAGGCCGCCATTGATGACGGGGACGTGGGTGCGTCCATCGCGCAGGCGTCGGATGATGCTCCACTCACGGGGCGCGAGCTGGCGGGGGCCGAACAGGCAGGGATAGCGCAGGTGAGTGATGTTGTAGCGTCCGGCCGCGTGTGCGTCCATGAGGATCTGCTCGGTCTGCACGATCTTCTCGCTGAGCTTGTGCCCCGTCTTGCGTGGGCCGTCCTCGGCGGAGGGGCGCGCCAGGTTGTCGCCGTAGGCCGCGCCGCCGATGGTGATCAGCCGTTCGCTCACACCCGCGAGCGCGTCGACGAAGAGGCGCAGGCGCCCGTAGGTCGCCACGACGAGGTCGTAGCGACGGCCCTTGAGCGCCTCGGTCAGGCCGTCGAGAAAGTTCGGATCGGTGTGGATGTGCGGCACGTCGTCGGGCAGGTCGATCTCGTGCCGCCCCGTGTGCAGGATGGTGGTCTCGTAGCCGCGCTGCCGCAGCCCCTCGACGATGAACGGACCTGTGGGGCCGGTGCCCCCGATGACGAGTGCCTTCATGATGCTGTCTCCGTGTGGTTCTGCTGCTGTGTCGATGCTTCTCGGGCGATGCCGGCGCGCGTCAGCGATGCAATCTCCGTGTCGTCGAACCCGGCTTCGCGCAAGATCTCGGCGGTGTGCTCACCGAGCGCGGGCGCGTAGCCGCGAGGGCCGGTGGCAGCTTCCGCGAAACGGATCGGGTTGTTGGGCACGCGGTACTCGCCGTGGATCGGGTGATTGAGCGTGGTGAGGGATTCGTTGGCGATGGCTTGTGGATCTTCGATCGCGTCTTCGAGCGCGTGGATCGGGCCGCAGGGCACGCCGGCGGCTTCGAGCTCCGCGAGCCAGTATTCGGCGGGCTGTGTCGCGAAGATCGCTTCGAGTCGACTGCACAGTTCCGAGCGATGGGTGACGCGGCCGGTGTTCGTGGCGAAGCGCGGATCATGGAAGTCGCCGTAGCGATCGAGCAGCGGCAGCATCTTCTGCCAGAACTTGTCGTTCATGCAGGCGAGGATGAAGTGCCGCTGGTCGGAGCTGAGGAACGGCTGATAGGGCACGAGCTGCGGGTGCCCGCCGCCCTGACGGCGGAACGGCACGCGAGTCTTGTCGTACACCGTCAGGTAGTTCGCGAAGCTGGCGATCAGGCCGTCGAGCAGGTTGACCGTCACCTTGTCGCCATGACCGGTCTGCTCGCGCAGGCGCAGCGCGGCGCAGACGCCGAAGCCGAGCAGATAGGAGGCGACGAAGTCGGCGATCGGCACGCCGACCTTCACCGGGCCTCCGCCGATCTCGCCAGTGACGCCCATGATCCCGCTCATCGCTTGCGCGAGGATGTCCATGCCGGGCAAGTGCGCACGCGGTCCGCTTTCACCGAATGCGGTGATGGAGCAGTAGATGAGGCGGTCGTTGATCCTGCGCAGGGACTCGTAGTCGATGCCCATGCGCCGCACGGCGTCGGGCCTGAATGCGACGGCGAACACGTCGGCTTCCTTGACGAGCCGGGTGAGCACCTCGAAGCCGCGTTCGCTCTTGAGGTTCAGCGCGATGGAGCGCTTGCTGCGATTCACGCCGTAGAAGTAGGCGCTTTCGCCCTCGCCGAATGCGTCGTCGACGTAGCGGAAACTGTCTCCTTCGAGCGGCTCGACCTTGATGACATCGGCGCCGAGATCGCCCAGCAGCGAGGTGCAGTAGGGGCCGGCGCCCACCTGGGTGAGATCGACCACGCGAACGCCGCTCAGCGGCAGTGCGCCGCGTTCGGCGCCTCCGATGGTGAAGGGAATGTTGGGCATATCGGGCTCCTCGTCGGGTGTGATCGGTGCGCTTGGTGTGCGCTGGTACGCGGTCTGGTGTCAGGCTCGACGCGCCTCACGCAGCGCGTCGCGGTGCTCAGGGGCGGCAATCGCGATCAGGCGCTCCGCACGTTCCGCGGCGGTGGTGCCCTGCAGATCGGCGACACCGTATTCGGTGATCACCATGTCGATGTCGCTTTGCAACGAGGTGACGGGTCCGCTGAGCGCGGGGACGATCTGGGTGGCGCCTTTGGGGCTGCGGGCCGGCATTGCAACGATCGCGAGGCCTGATGGCGCGATGCGGGTCGCGCGGAAAGTGTCGACCTGGCTGCCGAGCGCACCGATGTACTGGCCGCCGACGACTTCGGCGTTGACCTGCCCGCGCAGGTCGACTTCGAGGGCGGAGTTCACCGCGATGTAGGGATCGCAGGATGCGAGGGCCTCCGATGCGGTCAGATCGGTGATGGGCATGAAACGGATCCGGTCGTGCCGCGCGACGAAGTCGTAGAGTTCAGGACTGCCAAGTGCCATGCCCGCGACGCAGACGTCCTCACCGCTTGCCAGTGCCCCCGAAGCATCGAGGTCGAGCAGCCAGTCTCCGACGAGGCCGGATCGCACGCGCAGCTCGCGGTGCTCGCCGAGTGCGCGCCCGATCGCTGTCGCAAGTGCGCCGATGCCGAGCTGTATCGAGGCGCCGTCGGGCACGACGGATGCGACGTTGCGCGCGATCGCGTGGTCGATGTCCGAGAGTGCGCGGGCGGGCGTGCCCTCCAGCGGTCGATGTGTCGTGAACGAAGCGCTGATCTGTGAGTGGTGCAGTCGCCACTTCGTGCGCGTAGAGGGCATGTTCTCGTTGATCTCGGCGATGACGATGGGGCCGCGACGGTCCGCGGATCCTGCCGGTGCGGCTGCCGGAACCGCTTGCGCGGCCTTCGCGACGTAATCGACCGAGGTGCCGAAGCTGTGGTACCCGTCCGGATCGGCCGGGGGCAGCTGCAGCAGGATCACGTCGGGCTGAAACGCGCCGGTGGTGACGAGACGCTCAAAGTGACTGTAGTGGTTGGGTAGGATGTCGATCTCGCCCGAGCGCGCCAGGCCACGCAGCGGGCCGTGCGCGGAGTAGGTGGCCACTCGCGGCTTGCCGCGCGTCACGCGCTTCCAGTCGTCCGAGAGCGCGTACCCGCATACCACGGTGAGATTCGCGATCTGCTGCGATGCGTCGATGAGCTGCGCGACGAGTTCGTGCGGTTCGGCAGCGGCCTGACCGACCAGCACGGTGTCATGCGGTCGCAGGTAATCGGCCACTGAGAATTCGGAGGAGGCATGCGTCGGGGCGGTCATGGATGCGTGCGTCGGAGCGATGATGGATGCATGTTACCCATGCGTGTCGCCGCGCGCGCCGGGAGAAATACCTGAATCGCTCCCCGGTACTCATTCGGGTATTCGCTGCCGCTTAACGACCCACGAGGCCACACTTGCGCGCGATCGGAAGCCGAGCTTGGCGAGGATCCGCTCCACATGCCCCTCGGCGGTACGCTGCGCGATCACGAGCCGCTCCGCGATCTGCCGGTTGCTGAGCCCCTCGGCGATGAGGGCTGCGACTTCGGCCTCGCGTCGGGTGAGTCCCTCGGCAACGAGTGCTTTGGCGGCGTCGGCCGGCCGGCGCGCGAGCGCTTCGGTCGGGGTGAGGCCGGGTGCGTCGCCGACGGCATAGCGAGCCGCCTCGGCCACCGAGAACGCGGCGCCGTGGTTGAATGCGGCGCGGTAGCGCGCCTCGCCGAGTGCCTTCCGGATCTGCTCGTCGACGATGTCGGTGCCGAGACTGCGCACGACGGCCTGCGGAAAAGGAGCCGCGGCTCTGCGCCACGCGGCGTGGGCGGCCCCCTTCAGGGTCGCCGCGTGGTCGGCCTGTCCGAGTGCGGCGGCGGTCAGCGCCAGTCCTTCGCAGCACATCGCGATGCCCTCTATGAAGCCTCGGGCTTCGTAGAGCGGCAGCGCTTCCCGCAGGCGGGCCGTGGCGAACTGATGATCGCCGGCGCGCCAGAGGCAGAAGCCGTCGATCCACAGCCCGCTCGCGATGCGATAGGGGGATCCATGCTCTTGCGCGAGGGCAAGAGACGCCCGGGCGAACTCGGCGGCTCGGTCGTCGTGCATGCCGAGTGCGGTGACCGCTGCGCGATAAAGCGCGTCGCAAGCGCCCGCGAGATTGCCCGAAGCGATACAGAGGGCGACCGCTGCTTCAGAGAGCCGCAGCGTACGCGCGCGATCTCCGCCGTGGAAGCTAGCGCGCGCGATGCCGGACGCGGCGTCGGCCGCAACACCGGGCAGATTCAGGGCGTCGGCGAGGTCGGCGGCCTCACGCGCGCGCTGCTCGGCTTCGTCGCCATTGCCCATGAGCGACGCCGCATAGCTGCACGCCACGAGCGCGCGTGCGCGGGTCTCGTTCGGGGTGCGGTCGTGCTCGAGCGCAGAGGCGAGCCAGCGATATTCTTCGACGACGTAGCTGGCGCCGACCCGGTACAACTGGAGGGGCGCGACGATCGCCATCACCGAGGCGTGATCGTGTAATTCGGCGCAGTACTCGGCGGCCGCTCGCAGGTTCGCGTGCTCGTCTCGTACGCGACGCGCCCACTCCATCTCGCGGGGGCTGAAGTACGCTGTCTGGCCGTGCCTCGCCAGCGCGCAGAAGTAGTCGCGGTGATGCCGCCTGAACTGCGCCTCCTCGCCCGCTTTGCGCAGCCGCTCGATCCCGAACTCGCGAAGCAGGCCGAGCATCTTCAGCCGTGACGGTCCGCCGCCCGAGCCTCCCTCACGGGTCAGGATGGACTTGTCGACCAGCCCGGTAAGCAGGTCGAAGATCTGCTCGCGCAGGATCGGCCCGCCGCTGCAGACGTCTTCGACCGCATCGACGGTGAAACCATCGGCGAACACCGAGAGTCGAGCCCACAGCACCTGCTCGGGCGCGGAGCACAGCTCATAGCTCCAGGCCACCGTCGACTCGAGGGTGCGGTGACGCTCGGGCGTCGTTCGCAGCGTGCTTGCGAGCGCGTGGAGGGAGCCGTCGAGTCGCTCGAGGATCATGTCGAGCGAGAAGGCACGCAGCCGCGCTGCCGCGAGCTCGATCGCGAGGGGAATCCCCTCCAGGCGGTGGCAGATCCGGTGCAGCAGATCCCGGTTGGAGTGGTCGATGACGAACCCGGGCAGCGCCGCCGCCGCGCGGTCCGCGAACAGCGAGACCGCGTCCGGGATCGCCGGGGATGCTGCTCCCGCGGGAGCAGCACCGTCGCGGTTCGCGGCCGCTTCGTCGGCCGGCGGTGCTGCGAGCGGGGGTATCGGAAGCACGCGTTCCCCGGTCACGCCCAGCACCTGCCGACTCGTCGCGAGCACGCGAAGCCCGGGGGCGGCCGCAAGCAGATCGTGGAGCAATACGGCGACCGGCTCGATCAGATGCTCGCAGTTGTCGACGACGAGCAGCAGGCGCTGTCCGCGCAGGTGCCCGGCGAGATCGCCGGCGGTCTCGGTCGGAGTGTGAAAGAGGCCGAGCCTCGCGCCGATCACCGATGGGAGCAGGTCGCCGTCGGTGATATCCGTGAGATCGACGAACCATACGCCGTCGCGAAAGGCCTTCTGGTGCTCGGCGGCGATCTGTTTGGCAAGGCGAGTCTTGCCGACCCCGCCAGAGCCGATCAGGGTCAGCAGGCGCGTCGAGCCCAGCAGGGCGCGCGCCTCCTCAAGCTCGGCTGTACGACCGATGAAGCTCGATACCTCGGCCGGCAGATTGCCCTGGTCAGGCGAAGGCATGCTCGCTCCGGCGCCGATGGCGCTGCAGGTGTCGGTGCGGATGCCGCATCTGCTGCTTCCTTTGGCCAGTGGCCGAACTGCGAGTCGTCATTTATCCAGCACCATAAAATACTTTATATTACGAGACGCTCGTAGCCGAGATCCAGCCACGCACGGATTTCTCCCTTGGGGAGTGACGAAAGGAGTATCGAATGACAGCACCCGCGCTCGAAGCCTGGCAACCGGAATTGCGCGAGGTGATCGCGACTACACGATCGTTCACCCTGCGCTCGGAGATCGTCGGCGGCGCCTTTGCGGTCTGGGTGACGGTACCGCCGGGATATGGCGCGGGCGATGCGGCACTGCCCGTCGTCTACGTCGCGGACGGCAACACGCAACTTGCGATCACCGCCCCCACTGGCTCGCTGATGATGATGCACGAGACCAGTCCGATCCGGCCGTTCATTCAGGTGACAATCGGATACCTGGGCGATGACGCGAGAAACTTCCTGAAGGTGCGCAACCGTGACCTCGTGCCGCCGGGCGAGCCGTTCCCTCATCAGATGGCGGCTCATCTGCGCCCGCGCGTCGAACGGGGAACACTCAGCGAGGAGCAGTACGCCGCGATCCTCGCGGATCTCAGCCACTCCGCCGGCGATCGGTTCCTTGCCTTCATCGAGCGCGAACTGCACCCTCGGATCGCCGAGCGCTGGCGGGTGGATGCCGATGACGTTGGCCTGTTCGGCTACTCTTACGGCGGCCTCTTCGCCATGTACGTGTTCGCGACGGCCAGCCCGCTGTTCACGGTGATCGGAGCGAGTAGCCCCGGCATACTGTCGGCGCAGAGTGAAGTGTTCCGGCGCTACGATCGCCGCATCGCCGAGGGCGACAGCACGTTGCCGCCCCGGCTGCACCTGACGATCAACGACAGCGAGACGAGCAGCGAGTTCGCCCTCTACCGAGATCTTTCGCACAACTACCTGGCGGTCGTCGACCGTATCCGCCGCACCCCGCTGCCGGGACTGCGCGCGACGGCCGAGGTGATCCGGGGCGAGACGCACGGCACCGGCATCGTCGACGCCTACCGCAGTTTCGTGCGTTCCTGCTACACGGTGCGGGGGCATGATCCGCGTACCGAGCTTGCCTGGCCTGCGGAACCTCATCCGAACTGAGCGATGTTTAACGAGGAATCGTTGCCGAGAGGCGGGTTCGGTCTGTTCTCTTGCGGGTTGGGGCGGGGTTGGTCGAGAGGACTTGAGGCCGAGGGGGCCGGGACTGATCGACAAGATCCTGACGCATCTGGGGCGGGACCCAAGGGGGCGGGTGCGCGAGCCAGGGCCAGACTTCGCCGCCTGAACTGCTCCCACCGCCGCCCCAGCGTCAGAAGCACAACTCTCCCAGGTTGAATTGCCATGCCGCAGCCCGGGCCGTGCTGCGCGCGATCGCTCATGGGAGAGACTCCATGATCGCAATTTACCGTTCGCAGAATCGAATGAGGCAGTGCGGCGCTTGCGAGCGGCGAGTCGTCGACGCAGGTATTTCGGATCGTCATTCGTCGCGTTGCGCCGTGTTTCCGCGTCGTTCAATTAACGTTGCACCTGTACGATCCTGGCAATCGATTGCGTTAGTCTAATTTAGAGAATCTCTGCGGAACCCCATGTTGGTAGTAGCAATTGAGAATACGATTAGTAAAGCAATGGCTTTAAGGTATTCCTAGTGACAGTAGAGGAAATCCGCGCCTGCTGCCGTTGAGATCATCAGAGCAGTTTGAGTATCAAACCTGGAAGCTCAGCGGAAACCCTTGTACTTTCACATAACCGCGGTCGGGCGTCTTCTTCTTTCTGCCCGCCGACAACAGTAGCGACTCTCAGGCCCTAGCCCGGCAAATATAACGGCCGACTCGAAGCATCGTTTCTTCATGCCTGTTGGCGTAATGAACACCCAAGATGCCCTGCTCATTGGCGGCCAGATGACTCCAGTTATCGCCGCCGGCGACAGCGCGCTGAAGGCCGGTGTCGCGACCGCCAGCGTCAGCATGACCGCGCGCGCGCTTCCGCAGCTTTTCGCGGGCCCGGCTTTCCAGAGCAGCTTCGCCACCGGGACGGTCGCCGGTGCGGCCATCTGCGCGGTGGATCTCGTGCAATGCATCGTGCTATTCGCGGCGGGCAAGATGACGCGCGAAGAACGCGAGACACGCACCGGCAAAAATGTCCTCCAAACCGGCGGGGCCGTGGTTGGCGCTTCGGTGGGCGGAGCGATCGGCGCGCTGGGCGGCCCGGCGGCCGCGCTCGTCGGCAGTCTGGTGGGCGGCATGATCACCTCGCTCGCGATGAATGTCGCGCTCGACAACCACGTCGAGAAGAACTTCAGACTCACGCTCGATGCCACGCAGCAAGTCGTCGGTAACGGCGTCGCCGCGCGCCACGCGTTGAAGTACCTGTATCTCTCGCAGGCGTTTTATGCCGATTTCGAAAAAGCGCTGATGTTGAATCCCTCTCCATGAAAGGTTTCAGCAGCAAAGCCAGCCTTGACTGCATCGTGCTGCGCAGTCGCTGAAATGTTGCTCATGATGGCGTTGGCCTGCTTGATTTCGTCAATCATCTGGCCGACTTTCTGAGCGGTCTGTGTCGGCCAGATGGGACATGCGCTAATGGAGTTGGTTATTGTCTTTATTCGTCCGTTGGTCATGCGGTGCCTGATTCAAAAAGTGGCAAAGTTTTTATACACGGCGGATGTTATCTGAGTCCCCGGTGGTTTTTTCGACGACATCGCCATCCGATTCTATTTTTCAGATTTTCCGTGTTCAAGGCGGGTTGACATTCACACGGATGGACTCACCGCCGCTCGCCACGCCATTGCAGACAGCGGAAGCGCGTTGCTCCACGCCGCAGCTCAGGCGCGCGCATTTCTGGTCGAGGGCGCCGGGAGAAGATTCGGCGTCCTGCCAAATAGCCTGAAAGCTCACAACGCAGTCATCCGCTCGCCCGATGGCCGGATCATCCAGTACGGTGGAGCAATCCGCCTGGTGGACCTGCATCGCAAGGCAACGCCCAAGTCACCACTGAAAATTCGAGAGAGCTTTATGACCATCGGTATCTCTTTGCCACAATTCGATATTTCTGGCAGGGTCGCGGGCGGCATGAGCTATTTTCAAGGCATAGAGTAGGCGGGGACCGCTCACGCGCGGATCGTCATGCCGCCCGTGTATGACACGAACTTCGTAGCAACGAACGCCGTAGACGTCGGCCGAATCCTGGCATCCTCAGGATCTTTCACGACAGCAGCGTCGCTCTTCATTCCATCGTGTCGTCCAACTCGAAGGTGGCCCTAGGACCACAATCAAGGACTTAGTCCCGCTGGCTGCGATCCGCTTGCGCGACGCTGCCTCCTTATCGAACATTCCGTTTGAATCGGTCTGCAAGCTGGGCTGACGGTTCACCTCTAGTGCCTTGAATTGAACAAAGAACGGCTCGCGATACCTGCCGTTCCATCCTACTAATAAATTTCTAATTCACCGCGAGCACTATCCTGAATACGCGCAATTGATTGGTGTTTTTCAAATGCGCATTGGGTGCATCGGCATTGGTGTCTTCTCATCCGTATTTATCAACTACGGTAAAACCTGGGCGCAAACTCAGGCAGGGCTTAACTTGTGTAATGAGACCGATATTGGCTTTTATGAGAATGTTCGATCATATTAAATCGTTATTGCGTTTCATGCTTATGTGTCTAGTTGCGACGTGTAGCAACATGGCGTCTGCTGATTGACTCAAGTCTGATCAGATCCACGTGGGGCTTCGCGGCAAGACGCTTGAGAATGCGGATCAGCTCATTCCAACAGCCTGTATCAAGTTAGAAAACCGCCGCCGCCAATATATTGACGACATTTAAAGATTAATCACACTGGGCGAGACTCAATTTCGTAAGGGTCACTTGCCAGTGCCGACTTCCGGTTAATCGAAGCATCCAGAAATCGGAGTTTTTCCAATCGATCTGGATCGCTAGCAAAACCAGTCTCTGCGCGACTCGCAGACAAATTCGATGTCTTTTTTAAAAAGACTGAAACCAGTTTGGGGAAGATCGTGTACATATTCAAGCATTCATCGAATTGTGAGTCCGCGCGGGCAGTGACGTCGGCGCTTTTTGTAGAGGATGGCTGCGGAGCCAGGCGTCGGACGGTGGTTGCGTTGGCCGTGGCGTCGCTTGCTACGCTGCTGGTTCCGGTCGCAGCGCGCGCCCAGTGCAACAGCAGCGCCAATCCCGCGCTGCCTTCGGCGCCTGCACAGACCAACTTCTCCAATCAGTCGTTTGGCGCAGCGCCGCTTCCCCAGTATTACCTGAACGCCTCAGGGCAGATGGGATGCAAAGGCGCTGACGACGGCTCCTGGAACGGAAGGGGCCAGGATGGCTTCGCTGGCCAGTCGGGTGGTTCCTTCAACAGCGTCAATAGCGGCATTACGGTGAAGGGGGGCTTCGCGCCGACCTTCATCAGCCCCACGATAGGAGCGGGATGGTCCGTCAACGGTGGTGCCGGCGGTGCCGGCGGACAAGGCGGTTTTGACGCCAATGGCTCGGCCTACACGGGAAACGGCGGAGCGGCTGGCAATGGCGGCGCGGTCTCCGTGCAGTTCAGCGGCACGGTTGGGCCCGACTCGAAAGGTGTCCTTCCGGAAGTTGCGCTCGACGTGGAAGCCAATGGCGGTACCGGCGGAGCGGGTGCCGAGTCCAATACCCAAGGCGGACAGCCGCTCTATGGCGGCAACGGGGGACAAGGGGGGCGGGGTGGTCAGGCGACGCTTACCGCCTCCGGCAATATCCAGTTCTATGGCGTCGGCCTGCGAGCGTCCGCCGTGGGCGGGGCCGGCGGGGAAGGTGGTAACTCGCCCACTCCGGCTGATCTTGTCGTGGAAGGCCATGGAGGCAAGGGCGGCAATGGCGGCGCCGGCGGTACCGCGACACTTGCGTATCAGAACGGCAGTCTGACCGCCAGCACCCCTACAGGCCAGATCTTTCCGATGCAGGCCGATGCCGATGGCGGTAAGGGCGGCTACGCTGGCGGCGCGTTCGGTGGAAGTGGCAGTTTTGGCGGGACCGGCGGCGACGGAGGTAACGGCGGCACAGCCAGCGCGGAACTCGGCAGCGGTGGCCAGATCGCTTTCTCCGATCAGATGCAACCGGTGAACAGTCAGAATCAGCCGGGCAGCGGCGTAACCGCCAAGGCCAATGGCGGAGCGGGCGGGGAAGGTGGCACCGCCATCGACGGCAACGTCCGCAATGAGGGTGGTGCGGGCGGCAACGGCGGGAATGGGGGCAGCGCGAGCGCCACCGTCCTTGGTTCCATCGATTACACCGCGAGTGTTCCGGCAGGGCAGTCTGCTGGCGGGCTGATCGGGGGCGAGGGGGTGCTGGTACAGGCCAATGGAGGCGCCGGCGGTGTCGGTGACGGCGCCCAGCACACTACCGTGGGTGAAGGCGGCAATGGTGGTAAGGCAGGCGCCGGAGGGAGCGCTTCGCTGGCCCTCGGAGACGCGACAAACACGGCGACAATCAAAACGAACGGCCCCTATACGCATGGCGCCCTGGTGCAGAGTATCGGCGGCGGCGGGGGCAATGGCGGCAGTGTCAGCTTCGTGCTGAACGGCTCGGGCGGTGGAGGCGCCGCGGGCGGCGATGGCGGTGCGGTCACGGTGAACTCGGACCACGCCTTCGTCACGGTCGGCAGCACATCGGGCGAAGGCAGCATCCCGCTGATCGCCCAGAGCATCGGCGGTGGCGGCGGAAGCGGCGGCGACGCCAGCGGCGTCACCGTTGGTGCGGGTTTCGAGATCGGCGGCAACGGCGGCCAGGGCGGCAATGGCGGCGCGGTGAAACTCACGCTGGGCCAGAACAGCGTATTTGGCAGCCTCGACCAGAGCGGTGGCGCGGGGATACTCGCGCAAAGCATCGGCGGTTCGGGCGGCAACGCCGGCAGCGCGACGTCGGCCGGCGGAGGGCTCATCACTATGGTGATCGGCGGGGATGCCCACGGTGGCGGCTCGGGCGGCCAGGTCACGGTCGACAACGGCGCGCTCGTCACGACCCACGGCGACCACGCAGCCGGCATCAAGGCCCAGTCGATCGGCGGCGGTGGCGGCAATGGCGGCAACGCTACAGCGTTCACGGTCGGCGGCCCTCTGTCGAGTTCGGTTGCCATTGGCGGACAAGGCGGCGGAGGCGGCGCGGCCGGCGCGGTTTCGCTGACCAACACGGGACAGGTTTCCACGTATGGTTCGGATGCCGAAGGAGTCGTGCTGCAAAGCATCGGCGGCGGCGGCGGCTCCGGCGGCAGCGCCACGGCGCGTGCCGTTGCCGCATCGGGCAGCCCCAACATTCCTGCAATCAGTGTCAGCGTCGCGATCGGCGGCGCCGGCGGGACCGGTAACACTGGCGGCAATGTCACGCTCGATAATTCCGGCTTGATCACCACGGCGGGCGACAGCGCGACCGGCGTTTTCGCGCAATCCGTTGGTGGCGGCGGTGGCACGGGCGGCGACGCAACCGCCGCGTCCTACTCCGCGTCGCCTGCCAAGGGTGCGGCCCTGTCGGTCTCCGTGGCTCTCGGCGGCAGCGGCGGCACGGGCGGCACGGGCGGCGCCGTCAAGCTGGAAAACTCCGGGCTGATCGCCACCCTGGGCCAGGACGCCCACGGCGTATTCGCACAGTCGATTGGCGGTGGCGGCGGCAATGGCGGCACGGGCGATGCCTCGGCAACGGCGGCTAACGCCAAAGCCAGCTTCAGCGCGTCGATCGCGGTGGGCGGAACGGGTGGAACGGGGGGGACGGGCGGCACGGTCGGCCTGACCAACGACGGTTCGATCGCGACGCGCGGCGACGGCTCGGACGCCGTGTTCGCCCAGAGCGTGGGCGGCGGCGGCGGCGCAGGCGGCGGCGGTACCGCTGCGGCCAGCGGCGGCAAGGATGCTATCGCCGTGGGTGTCGGCGGCAAGGGTGGCGTCGGCGGCGACGGCAACACGGTGACGACGACCAACAACGGCAACATCGTTACCCGCGGCGCGGCCTCGACAGGCATCTTCGCGCAAAGCGTCGGCGGCGGCGGGGGCAAAGGCGGCAAGGGCGCGGCGGCCGCGGGCGGCAGCGGCGGCCTCGACACGATCTCCAACGCCCAGACCCTGTTCGGCATTCTGGGTCAGGGCCTCGGCCTCAACCAGGATGTGCAGAACCTCGGCAACAACATTCTGCAGGTCGGCGTGGTCGGCGAAAAAATCAAGGCGACTTATGGCGATCTGGAAAAACTCCTCACTCAGCCGGATGGGGTATCGAAAGTTCTGGGCACCGTGTCACAGATCAGCGTTGGCGTGTCGGTCGGCGGCAACGGCGGCGCGGGTGGCCAGGGCGGCGCGGTGAACACCAGCAACACCGGCGCGATCGGCACCTATGGCGCGCAATCCCACGGCATCTTCGCGCAGAGCGTCGGCGGCGGCGGCGGCAGCGGCGGCGCGGCGAGTTCGGTCGGCAAGTCGAACAATGATTCGAAGGTACAGGCCGCGGTCGCCGTGGGCGGCAGCGGCGGCGCGGCCGGCTCGGGCGGTGCGGTGAGTGTCGTGCAGAATGCGAGTGGCGCAGTCGAGACGCAGGGGGTGGAAGCGTTCGGCGTGTACGCGCAGAGCGTAGGCGGCGGTGGCGGCAACGGCGCGATGTCGGGGGCGATCAGCGGTTCGCTGAAAAGCCTGTCGGTCGCCGTGGGCGGCAATGGCGGAGGCGCCGGGAATGGCGGCACCGTGAGCGTCGACAACGACGGCACGGTCACGACACTGGGCAAGCACAGCGTCGGCATCTTCGCGCAAAGCATCGGCGGCGGCGGCGGTGTCGTGACGACCGCGAGCAGCGATGAGACGTTCGATCCCTCCAAAATCATCGTGAATCCTCAGGGACGGCTCGCCGACGTCTACGGGGTGACATTGAGCTTCGGCGGTCAGAACGGCAGTTCGGGAAAGGGCGGCGACGTCACTGTCAACACGGAAGGCAACGTGACGACGAGCGGACTCGACGCGCACGGTATCGTCGCGCAGTCGATCGGCGGCGGGGGCGGGTTCGTGGTGGGCGGACAGATCGCGAACGCGACCTCCGGCGCCGGTAGCGCGAAGGGCGATGGCGGCAACGTTCTCGTCGTGGACACCAATAACACGGTCGCCACCAGCGGCGACGGCGCGTATGGGATCGTCGCTCAATCGGTCGGCGGTGGCGGGGGCTTTGCCGGCGACCCGTCCGCCCCACAGGGCTACGGTGGCGCTACGAACAACGCGGTATTCGCCAACAGCGGCAATGGCGGCACCGTCAACGTCATCGTGGCAAACGGCGGGAAGGTCGTGACGACCGGCCGGTACGCGCCCGCGATCTTCGCGCAATCGATCGGCGGCGGCGGTGGTCTGGTGGTCTCCAACTTCAACGCAATCAACTTGCCGAATGTGATGGGAGAGGGCAGCGCGGGTGGCGCGGGCGGGGGCGGCCCGGTCTTCGTCAACGTCAGGAATAACGACACGGTCATGGCGACAGGCGTCGGGTCCGCCGGCATCCTGGCGCAGAGCGACGGCCAGACAGGCGGGCGCATCTCGATCAACCTGGCGCCCGGCTCGAGAGTCGTAGGCGGCACGACCGATCCCAATTTCCCGACGGGCAAGATGGTGGGGCAGGACCCGGAGTATCGCGATGCTGCCGCAATCCGTCTGCTTGGGGGCAATAACAACGTCATCACCAACCAGGGCACCATACAGACGCTAGGCAAATACGCGATCCTGGCGTACCCCACGGTGTACGGGGGCGGGCCTGCCAGCACCACGGTCAACAACTCCGGCACGATCACCGGCGACATCGACATTGGCAGCGGCGGTGTCGTCAACAATCTGGCCGGAGGCGTGATCGACACACCTACCAAGCTGAACGTCGGAGGCGGCACGGTGAACAACGCCGGCACGCTCAAAGTCGGCGGCGCCAACTCGGTCGGCAAGACGGTGCTCACCGGCAATCTCGTGCAGAGTCCGACTGGCGCGCTGAACGTCCAGATCGACCCGGCCAACAAGCGATCCGATCTGCTCGATGTTACCGGTACCGCCGCGCTTGCCGGCAAGGTGCAGGTCGACCCGGTGAGCTATCTGAAGAGTACGAGCACCGTGCTGACGGCGGCCGGCGGCATCCAGCCCGATGCGACGCTCGCGGGTACCTCGACGCCCGTCTACCGCTTCACGCCAGTGATGCAGGGCAACACCGTCGCGATCAAGACCGATGCGGATTTCGTGGGTGCGAGCAAGGGTACTTCGGCCACACAGCAGAGCGTCGCAGCCAACCTGGACCGGCTGTGGAACAGTGCCGATCCCGCCTTTGCACCCATCTTCGGCGCCTTCGGTAATGTCGGTAGCGCGTCGGGCTATGCGCAGACGCTGACCGCCGTCTCCGGCCAGGAACTGCTCGGCATCGCTGCGGCCCGCTACCAGGCGAGCCAGGCGTTCGCGCGCTCCGTCTTCAGTTGCCCGGTCTTCGCCGATGACGACACCACCGTGAGAAAGCAGGGCTCCTGCGTGTGGTTCCGCGCCTCGGGCATGTGGGAAAATCGCAGCGCCGACGCTTCTTTCCCGGGCTACGGCTGGCAAGGTTCGACGATGAAGGTCGGCGGTCAGGTCGAACTGCAGCCCGGCTGGTTCCTCGGCGGCGCCATCGGCTACGAGACCGACCGCTTCACCGGCAACGACAACCTGACGAGCGCCAACGGCAATGCGCTTCTGGGCGTCGTCGCGCTGAAGCACGAGGTCGGGCCGTGGACTTTCACCGGTGCGGCGGACGCCAGCTACGGCTGGATGAACAGCTCGCGCGTCATCCCGGGCGCCAACGCAGTGGCGACCGCCTCGCCCGATTCGTACACGCTCGGACTGCACTTGCGCGCGGCCTACCAGATCCCGTTCGACCGCTTCTACCTTGAGCCGGCGCTCGACGCCGATCTGAACGACGTCAATCTCCCCGGCTACACGGAGAGCGGCGCGGGTGCGCTGAACCTGAAGGTGAAGAGCGCGAACAGCCTCATTGCGAGCGGCACACCGAATCTGCGGATCGGGACGCGTGCGCAGATCGGGTCAGCGACAGTCGACGCCTATGTCGGCGCCGGGGTCAGCTTCATTGCAGGCAATAGCTACACGACCGACGCGTCCTTCGCCGCTGCCCCGGGTTACGGCAACTTCACCAATACGCTCACCAATGCGCACGTCGCAGGCAAGTTCTCCGCCGGGGTGGAGGTGTATACGACCAAGCGCCTCGATGTGCGTCTGGAGTACGACGGGGTCGTTGCCGCGCACGAGGTTGAGAACGGCGGACAGGTCCGGCTTAAGTACAGATTCTGACGGCATCGTCGGGAGCCGCGAAAGGCATCAAGTCATCGGCAGCCCGCTCGCTGGCCGCGGCACTGAAATACACCGCTTCCAGCTTGGGCGGCCGCGTGACTTCGCTCTCGCGGATGAGATCATAGACATATGCGCCGGGGACCGTCTCGGTCCTGGTCAGCGCAAGAGTGACATCGCGCAGGATCGATTCGTTTCGCGCGAGCAGGTCGAAGCAGCGCTCGTTCATCTCGTTCAATAGCGCATTGGCCTGTTCGATCGCACCGTCGAGTTGCCGTCCGGCGCTCTCGCGCGGTAGCGCGGCGAGACTGAACAGATTGCCTTCGCGTCCGAAGCCGAGCCGCGACACCATCTCCAGACTGATGCGCGATGCTTCCTGCAAGTCCTGCGCCGCGCCGCTCGATGCCTCGCCGAACACCAGCAACTCCGCATTGCGGCCGCCGAGCAGCACCATCAGTTCCTTCTCCAGCTCGCTGCGGCGATACAGGTGCTTGTCCTGCGGCTTCGTGATGAGCGCCATGCCCAACGCACCGCCGCGCGGCAGCACCGTCAGTTCCTCCAGCACGCCGGCGCCCAGCAGCGCAGCGACAATGCCGTGCCCCGCTTCATGTACGCCGACGCGACGCACTTCGTCCGCGTCGAGCGCCTTCTCCGTACGACTCACGTCGCCGATGCGCGCGACTTTGACCGCCTCGCGCAGATGCTCCGCGCACACCATGCCCGCGCCTTGCCTGCGCGCGATCAACCCGGCCTGGTTGACGATCATCGACAGCGACGCGGGCGACAAGCCGACCGTCAGCCGCGCCAGTTGATTGCAGTCGATATCGGTCGAACACGACGGCAGCTTGCCCAGGTAATACTCGAAAATCTTCACGCGATCCGATACGTCCGGCAGACGCACCGGCACGATGCGATCGAAGCGGCCCGGACGGCGGAGCGCTTCGTCGAGATTCTCGGGGAAGTTGGTCGCGGCGACGAGAATCACGCCTTCGTTCTTCTCGAAGCCGTCCATCTCCGCGAGCAGTTGATTGATGATGCGGTTGCTTTCGGCGTCGGCGGAACCGGACGCGCCGCTGGTGCGTGCGGCGAGCCCGTCGGCTTCATCGATGAAGATCACCACCGGGCCATGCTTGCGCGCCGTCTTGAACAGATGCTTGACCTTCTGAATGCCGACGCCGTAGTACTTCGCGCTGAAAAAGCTCCCCGTGATCGCGATGAAGCGCGCGCCGCACTCACCCGCCAGCGCCTGCGCAAGCCGCGTTTTGCCGACCCCCGGACCGCCCGTCATCAGCACGCCGCATGGCGGACGGATGCCCAGCTTCGTGAACGACTTCGGATCGCGCAGATAGGCCTTGATGTCCTCGAGCGCGGCCTTTGCCTCGACCGCGCCGATCACGTCGTCGAAACTCGTGTCGGGTGGCGCGGTGATCAGCGTGGCGTCACCCTTCATTTCGCGGCGCACGTACCAGAGCATAAGGCCCAGCATCAGCACGTACACGAGCATGACGACCGAATCACGCAAGACGGCGAGCAACGGACCTATGCCCGCCTGTGCGCCGATGGACACGTTCGGAAGCCACGCGATCTGGTAGTCCGGCGCGCTTTCGCCCTTGATCGCATTGAGCAGCAACGACTGCGAGAACACCGCGAACCGGTCGCTGACGAAGTACCGCAGGCCGCTTTTTGTCGACACGAGGATGGCGTCGAGCGTCACGCCGATCGCGGCCACGCGCTTCTCGCGGATATCCGTGAGCATGCGCGAGGCGTCGTTCTCGGTGCGTGCCCACGGAGACGGATCCTGCCGCATCTGATAGACGATGCTCGTGGTCTCAAGCGGATCGTGATGCTGGTCCGCCATGCGATGCCGCAGTGCGCCCGAGCCGATCGCGATCAGTACGGCGACGAACGCAACGACGGAGATCAGCAGTCGCCGTCGGCCACGCAGCCGAGTCCACGGTCCATTCTTTCCCGGTTTCATGGGGGTTCTTCCTCGTATCGCGTACGTGTGCGTCTCTCTCATGCGGAGACTTGCCTCTCATGCTCCGGCCCTTGCGCGTGTCATGTTTGCGCGCATTTTTCTTAAGGCGGCAACGCGGGAGCGCAGGCTACGAATGTTGCACGCGCTGAAGATTCGCGTCCGTGCGCGTGACCGCTTTGGGACGGCGCGGCGCGTGATCCGGGGGTTTTCGTGGCTTATCATGCGTCGCAGTGCAGCGTGAATCGCGCATTGGCAGCTTCTATGATTTCGAGGGGCAGAGCGTCGACGTCAAGTCCGGGTTGCCTCACTTCAAACATGAGACAGCCGCTCGGAGGTTGACATGCCCAATGCGATAGACGTGGTCAAGAAAGCGTATGCCGCCTTTGCCTGTGGCGATGTGGCTGGCGTGTTGGCTTTGATTCCCGATGTAGTTGACTGGCGGGTCGTCGGACCGTCGAGCCTGCCTTACGCGACCTGCTGTCGAACACGCGAGGAGGTTGAACGCTTCTTCAAGGACCTGCTCGATGCGGAAGAGATCACCCGATTCGAGCCCCGCGAATTCATTGATGCTGGCGATCGTATTGTCGTGATCGGCTTCGTCGCCGCTGTCGTCAAGGCGACGGGCAGACCGTTCGAGACAGAATGGGTACACATCTTCACAGTCGAGAACGGTCGGGTGAGCCGATGGCTCGAATTTTTCGATACGGCTGCGCACGGCTGAATCAAATGACGACGCGAATTCTGCAGTCGATTGGATTCGGAGCGACGCTTTAAGGGCGGACGCACAACGAAACTTACGGAATCGCGCAAGGCGCAAGCATCGAGATATGGATAACAGGACGCCCAAGCTCTACGTGTTTTCCGGCGCGGGATTGTCCGCCGAAAGTGGTCTATCGACATTCCGTACAGGCGACGGTATCTGGACTCGCAACAGCGTCGACGAGGTCTGCAATATCCACACATGGCGCAAGAACCGTCAGGCCGTCTTCCAGTTCTACAACGATCGCATTCGCGAGAAGCATGGCGCCGAGCCGAATGCCGCGCACAAGCTCCTCGCCAAGTGGCAGAACAAGTGGGGAGCCGAACGCGTCCAGTTGCTGACTCAGAACGTCGATGACCTGCTCGAGAAAGCCGGCGCCACCTCCGTCATCCACCTCCACGGCGATTTGAACTCGTTGTTGTGCACCGCGTGCGATCTCGCGTTTCCGAAAGAAGGGCTGTATTTCGACGCTGCGGCTGCCTGCCCGATTTGCGGAAACCACGAAGGCGTCAAACCGGGAGTCGTATTCTTCGGCGAGGCGGCCCCTGCCTATCTCAATCTCCATCGGCTTCGGGCAGAGATGCGCGCGTGCGATCTGTTTCTCGCCATCGGGAGCGCTTTCGAGGTTGTTCCGCCCGAGGCAATGCTTCCTCGGGACCGACAAAACGAGCATCCGAGAAACTTCCTCGTAGACCCGTCGCCGAACCGAACCGACATGTTCGGCGTCGTAGAGGCGCAGCCTGCGACAACCGGGCTACAGCATCTCGAGGAACAAATTGCGGGTCTCATGGGATAGCCTTCCGACGCGCTCTGCACTTGCGGGGCGAAAGGTTGCCACCGGAGCCTGTCGCCCGCCGCGTCTCGATGCGAAACGGGGTCACATAAGCCATTGATTTTTATGACAGAATACGACATTAGTGGGGCGGGTCGTGAAGTAAATATTGCGCATTCCGCTCGAATTTAAGCGTTTCTCTTTATGGATGGGTGATATGGGAAGTCTCAGCATCGGGCATTGGCTTATCGTTTTGGCGATCGTTGCGCTTGTTTTCGGCACGAAGAAGTTGCGTAGTGTCGGCTCCGACTTGGGCGGTGCCGTCAAGTCTTTCAAAGACGGCGTGGGCGATGCCTCAACGTCGGCCTCCACGGCAAACTCGATCCCGGCGACCGTTGATGTTCAAGCCAGGGATGTCACTGCACGGTAACGACGCAAGGCGGCCGCACTACCGGTGAGACGATTTCACGCCGGAGTCCGAGATGCGCCTCGCCACTTATTCCGAGCGCGCCCGCGCTTTGTTCATCGACTCGATCTGGTGGACGGTTATCCTTCTGTTTATCCCGTTAGGGCCGTCCTCCGAAGAAATCCCGCTGTCGCCCGATGCGCTCGCGGCGACTTTCATCCTGTGGCTGATCGTGGCCCAATGCATCCCACTACTGGTAACCGGTGTTTTATGGGTCGTGTGGGGCACGTCACCGGGAAAGCGCGTGGTGCGATTGCGGATTGTGGACGCCGATAGTCACGAGCCGATGACCCGCAGGCAAGCAGTCTTGCGCACGGTGGGCTACGTCCTCACGTTCACGATGTGTGGAGCGGGCTTTCTCTGGGTATTATTCAATCCGCGCAAGCAAGCCCTCCATGACCGGATCGCAAACACTGTCGTCGTCGGTGGACTGCGGAAATCGTCCTGATGTACGTCACACTTCGCTGCGCTTCAGGAGGTAGTCGAGACCGCCTACCCGGAACCATCGATAGCCGTAAGGCTCGAGCACAACCGTGTGCTGCCCCTTCGCGTTGCCCTGGCTGTGGTCGTCGGAGAGCAGGTTCACGAGTACGTCGTTTTCGCCGGCTTTTGAGCCGACGCGGAACTTCACCGTGCACGCAGCGGCGCTGAAGTTATGCACGCAGACCACCGAGTTGTTGCGCCAGTGGTAAAGCATTGCGAGCACGTCATCGCGCGATGCCTTCAGAATCGCGAAATCGCCCCAGCTTATCTCAGGCACTTCCTTGCGCATGCGGATCATTCGCTCGATCCAGTTCAGCAGCGAGTTCGGGTCGCGGCGCTGGTTCGCGACATTCACGCGTTCGAAGCCGTACGGTCCGCCAGAGATCACCGGACAGACGGGGCGATCATGCTTCGTGAAGCCGGCATGCGGCTCGGTGGACCATTGCATCGGCGTGCGCACGCTTTCGCGCTCGGGCAGGCGCAGGTCGTCGCCCATGCCGATTTCATCGCCGTAACGCACGACGGGCGTTCCCGGCAGCGTCAGCATCAGGCTGTACGCAAGTTCCAGCCGACGACGATCGCCATCGAGCATCGGCGCAAGGCGGCGGCGGATGCCGCGATCGTAGAGCTGCATGGCGGGATCGGAGCCGAACGCCGCGAACACGGTTTCACGCTGCCTGGGCGAAAGCCGGCCGAGGTCGAGTTCGTCGTGATTTCTCAGGAATACGCCCCATTGAGCCGTTGCGGCGCGTGACTTCGTCGCCTCCAGCGCGTTCTTCAGAGGCGCGACGTCCGCGCTCGCGAGCGCATAGAACGTGTTCTGATTGACCTGGAAGTTGAACATCATCTGCAATCGTTCGCCGGCGTCGCCGAAGTACTTCATATCGGTGTCGGGCAGTACGTTCGCCTCCGCGAGAATGATCGCGTCGCCCTTGCGCCATTGCAGGAACTCGCGAAACGTGCGCAGCATGTCGTATTGTTCGACCGGTCTTTTCACCTGCGCGCCCTTGGTGGCGATGACAAACGGCACGGCGTCCATGCGAAAGCCCGAGACGCCGAGCTGGATCCAGAAGCCCATGATCTTGAGCAACTCGGCCTGCGCGAGAGGGCTGGCCGTGTTCAGGTCGGGCTGGAACTCGTAGAAGCGATGGAAGTACCACATGGCCGCTTCCTTGTCGTAGGTCCATGTCGATTTTTGCACGCCGGGGAAGACCACCCCATCCTTCGCGTTGGCCGGCGGCTTCTTCGACCAGACATACCAGTCACGATATTTCGATTCGGGATCGCGCCGCGCTTCCCGGAACCACGGGTGCTGGTCCGACGTGTGATTCACTACGAGATCGATCATCACGCGCAGGCCGCGCTGATGACACGCGTGCGTGAACTCCGTGAAGTCGCCGAGCGAGCCGTAGCGCGGATCGACGTTGTAGTAGTCGGTGATGTCGTAGCCATTGTCGCGGCCGGGCGACGGCTGGAAGGGCATCAGCCAGATCGTGGTGATGCCGAGCCCCTGAAGATAGTCGAGCCGACGCAGCAGGCCTCGGAAGTCACCGACGCCATCGCCGTTCGCGTCCATGAACGTGCCAACGGACAGGCAGTAGATGATCGCGTTTTTGTACCAGAGATCGTTGACCAGAGGCCTTGAATGAAGTCCGGCTTACGAGGGCTTCCGTGGATTGGACGGGGAATCGAACGGGTTGTTGCCCGTGCATGGAGCAAGAAGTGTTCCGGCAGCGTTCGCGGATTGGTGTATTTGCCGCTTTTGTAGAAGCGCTTAAATTGAACTGGACCCGAGGATGCCGGCAAAGTCTAGACGCCGCGGGTACACGTCCCGGTCGCGGGACCATACGCGGACTGGCCGTTCGACTTTTAGGAAGTAGCCGTGGCGAGACAGCACGAATCCATGCATCCCCACTGCTTCGTGATGTTCTTGAACTAGACGGACGCTGCCATCCGACAGCGCTTCTTCGATTCTGCGTGGATGTGCGCGGCCTGGCAGCGCACCATGTCGAATCTCAAATCAATGGCTGCGATTTCCGATTTGCAAACATTTTTGATGACTTACTAACCGAAGGGCGCCGTAGTCACCGTGCAATAATCCGCAGCTGGCTGTGCGCTGCGTTGGACGAATACAAATAAGGCTTTTTGACCGCAAGCGCAACTGCAAATAATAATGATTAAGCCGAGGGGCAAATGACAGGGTTCAAGACTGACTACGTCAACCTGATTTCGAACAATCTGCGCGACCGGTACAAGACCGGTTTTCCCATCCTCAAGGAACTCGTTCAGAATGCCGACGACGCCGGTGCTTCGTCACTCCTGTTCGGATATCACGTGGGCCTAAAGGAGTCGGCCGATCACGAATTGCTGCGTGGTCCCGCGCTGTGGGTGTTGAACAACGGCCGCTTCAGGGCAACGGACAAGAGCGCGATTGCATCGTTCGGCGTGAACAGCAAGGCCGCCGAGACGGGTGCTATCGGCAAGTTCGGGCTCGGCATGAAGAGCGTTTATCACCTGTGCGAAGCGTTTTTCTATGTCGCAAACGATGGCGACACGGATTATCACGATGTCCTCAATCCGTGGATTCAGGATGAAAACGCGCACGATATGCATCAGCGCTGGGAAACGTGCAGCGCGCGCGATCTCCAGGCGCTCCGCGATGTCGCCGCCGCCGGTTCGCTGGCTCAGGCGGCCCAGAGCTGGTTCATGCTGTGGGTGCCGCTGCGCCGGCGCAGCCACGTGCCGCAGATCGGCGGGGTGCCGACGGCGCCGATCATCGACCGCTATCCAGGCGAGGACGGCGAGCCCGATCTCGATTTCTTCGACGAAGCCGGCATGGACCAGCGCATCGGCGCCTTGTTGCCGCTTTTGCGCTGCCTGGAGACGGTTGAGTTCGCCGGCACGCAGAAGCGTCCGGGGTTCGCGCTGCGCATCGAAGCGGGCAACCCGCCGCGGCGTCTGGATCACCTCACCGATGGCCTAAGTATCGCCGGCAAGGTCGACGATGGCGGCCCGAAATCCGGTCACCTGCATTTCATGGCGCGGCAGACGGCGCGGATCGGCCAGAAGCAGTTCTCGCACTTGAAGGGCCTGCCCGGCTGGCCGAAGACCAATACAATCCTCGCGGCTGGAAAACGCGGTCCGGTGCCCGACAAGGGCGAGCCCGAGGGCGCGGTCGCCTTCTCGCATGCGGATGGCCGCGTGGGCCGGCTCAGCCTGCAATGGGCCGTGTTCCTGCCGACGGACGAACAGCGCTTCTCGTACGAAGCGCGCATGCATGGCAGTTCGCGCGAGTATCGCATCGCGCTGCATGGCCAGTTTTTCGTCGATGCCGGCCGTCGCGGTATCGATGGCATCGATCAGCTTGCAGATGCGGTCATCGAACCCGGCGAAGCGAGCAAGGAATCGGCTGTGCAGCTCGCGTGGAATCAGACGCTGGCGCAGCAGGTGGTGCTGCCGGGCCTGCTGCCGGCGCTGGATGCCTATGTGCGGGCCGAAAAGTTCAACGATGCCGAAACCGGCCTGTTGACCGACGCGCTGATGCGTTGCGCCACCTCGCAGGAAGCAGGGACCGGCGCGCGTTTCATGCAACTTTTCGGAGCCCACGTGTGCAGCGAGCACCTCTGGG
Source organism: Caballeronia sp. EK (assembly GCF_014384845.1). Classification (NCBI taxonomy): domain Bacteria; kingdom Pseudomonadati; phylum Pseudomonadota; class Betaproteobacteria; order Burkholderiales; family Burkholderiaceae; genus Caballeronia; species Caballeronia sp. EK. The sequence continues at coordinate 655,034 of NZ_JACSUE010000001.1, read as the reverse complement.
TCCGCGTTCTGCGCCGCGAAGGGCCGGCGTGGGAGTTGCGCCCCGTCGCAGGCCGGCTGCTGCCGCTGCCCAAGCCGGTCAATCAGGATCATGCGCGGCCTTGGCGCGCCTTGCCAGGTCTGGCCGCATTCGAAGAGACGACCTTCATCGACGAGACCGCGCCGCGCCTGTGTCACGCCGAGTTGCAGTGGGAACCGGAAGACGTCTGCCGCGTGATCGATTCCATCCAGGCGTCCACGCTCGAGGGCGCAAGCGAGTTGCGCTATCTGCTGGACTTTCTGCGGATGCATCGGTTCGTAGCCTTGCAGATGTCGGATGTTCAGACGCGGCTGGTCGCCGCACTGCGCAAGGCATTGCGCGACTTGCCGCTGGCGGCGTTGCGCGCCAACCGCTCTCCGTTCCGGGAACTCATCGAATTGTTGCCGGCTGCGCGGCGCTTCGGTCTTGGCACGCGCGAACAGGATGCGAAGCGCGCCTTGCCCGAATTCGTCTATCGCGCGCTGTTCGACGTCGAGGCCGAGGCGCTGCTCATCCCCGCCGAGATGGCGCCATCGAATGACAACGGCCGCCCCGCGAGCGCGGACATCGTCAGTTGGCTGCGTAGCGTCGCAGGGCTGGTCGAAAAGGGCATGGATATGACGGCCTGTCTGGATGCCGCGGACGGATTGATCAAGGCGACCGGGCCGGAGAAGGCGCAGCACGACTTGCTGCGCCACTGGCCGAACCTGCGCGTCTTGAGCGCTGTGAATGCCGGAAGCGGAGACAAACTCGCCTGCTCGCTGGTGGCGTTGTCCGACTCGCACCAAAGCAGTCAGTTGTTCCGGGCGGCTGACATCGACACGATCGGGTTGTGTAGGAAGCTGGCGCATGCGGTGCCGGGACTTCGTCCGCTGGTCGTCGATAAGTCCCTCGGTATGCTGGTCGAGTCGGCCCAGCTGGGGCAAAAGCGCGAGGTTCCGCGGGCCAACGATGCGACTGCCATGTTTCGCGCCATTGGCATGCAGACCGCCGTACGCGCGCTCGGAACGTCCGAACAACGTGCCGCGCTTCTGAACAGCGTCGCGGACGCCGATCTGACCACGGCGCCCGTACGCGATGGCATCCGCTATCTGCTACATGGCCGGACCGAGCAGTTCAAATCAACCGAGCCGCTCTGGAAAGACTCGTCTAACCACGATTCGCCGTGGGTACGGCTCTTGCGAATGGCCGCCGCTGATTCGTGGAACGTTCTTCCGTATTCGCTGACACGCCACCTGAACCCTCAATGTTGCGGGCAACTGAACATTCAGTCGATGGAACAGCAATCGGTGATCGAATCACTGGCAAAGGGCGGCGGCCTCGACAAAGTGGATGCAGCGCAGTTCACGCCTGCGGAACGCGATACCCTGCTCGGCGAGATCGAACACGAGGATGTGTGGCGGCGTCTACCTTTGCATCGCGACTCGGATGGAACCTTCGGTCCGATCACGCCCGCCTGTTTTCTCGGCGTCCGGTCCATGCTTCCGCCTGAGTTCAGGCACGGGTTGCGCATTATCGCGCCGTCCGACAGCAGCGCACACGCCCGTCGTCAGAGGGCGCTGATCACGAAATGGTCGGCGAACGAGGCGGCGCGCGCGCTTCTGGCATCGGACGATGCGTCTCGTCACTGGACGCATCTGATGAATCTGCTCCCCGATCTGCAGGCTTCGGACCTTGGGGCGTTGTGGCGCGACACGCCCTGGCTACCGCTCGCATCCGGCGGGAAGATCGCCCTGTCGAACCTTGTCCGGCTCGATGAACTTCGCGCGGACATCAGCGACATGGCCCAGCGATGCGATTATTACTTCGCCGGCCTGCAGGATCTCGCGGATGCCGTGCGTAGTCACAGCCAATTCGATGCGCTCGAGGAACACGTGTCTTGCGGCGAAGAGGCGTTGACGGCCTTTGCCGAGATGATGGAGTGCGCCGACCGCCGGATAGGCCGCGCCGCTGCACAACTCGATGTGAGCTGCCTCGAACAGTTGCGCGGCGTGCTCTCGTCGCTGGAAAGCCTGCCGGGCTGGGCGCTGGTTTACAAGGCCGCGAGCGCGGTCAACCTCGGCGCCGTGAAATCGACGGTGCTCGAGAAGATCACGCGGCCGCTGTCTGTCGAACAGACGGAGCAGGTGCTGGCCGAACTGTCGAGCAAGAACGCGAGCCCGTCGGTCGAGTCAGCTTTCGTGCTCTATCTGAAGGAGTGGGTCGACAGCGCACCCGCCGATGTGCTCAGGCTCCGGCTCCCGCACCTCAGTTTGCTGTCGGCCGACCGCCAGTGGCGCCGGGCGTCGGAACTGGCCGCCGGAGCGTTCGGCATTGCCGAGGCGGACTCGCTGCATCCGCAGGCGCTGGCGATTCTGACGGGCGTTATCCTCAGAAACGATCTAAATTCCGCCGATCAGACCGAAGCCGCCCCCGGCCATACCGAGCATGCAGAACACGCGGACGCTGCGGACCTCGAAACTGCGCTCGCCGAATGGTGCGATCCGCTCGCGCAGACGTCGGTCGAACAGGCGGTCGGCGCGGTGATCGGGTTGTTTGGAAGCCGCGCGCGGAAACTGAGCGAACGCTGGCTCGGACAATTGCCTTATGCCGAATATCTGCTGGATCTGAACTGGACGGATCCTGGTTATGAAAACGGCGTGGTCAGGCGGAAAAGGTGGATGGGCGGCCACGCGTCGCCGGAACAGCCGTTCCAGATACTGCAGCCCATGTTGATCGAATGCAAAGGTTCGGAGGTGCGCGTGAAGTCGCTGACCGGCGAGGAGCGCGTGCTTCCGCTGGCAGCAGTCGACTCGATGTCCAGTTTGCTGGCCGGCAGCCTCTACTGGCTCAACGGCGGCGGCGTCGAAGTCCGCATGCGTCCCGCCGATTGCCTGCTCCGCTTCGATTTGGCGCGCCAGAAAGAGATCCTGCAGCGCACGGCGGAAGAGTTGTTTCTGCATCTCTACAACCAGCCGCATGCGAATCTGACCGCCTTGTGGAGCCGCTTCGAGGAGTCGGATCAGGTCGACCTGGACGTGGCGCGTGACGCCATTCTGGATAGCTTGCCGTCCCTGTTGCAGCAATGGCCTCAGGTGTGCAAGTACAAGCCGGTTCAGCGCGCGCTCGACGCCCTGCGGTCGGCGAAAAACGAGCATCACAGTGCGCGGCGGAGACGGTCCGGCTTTGTGAATTCCGACGAGAAGGTCATGCAAGCGCAAGCCTGGCTGGCGGAGCTCGTCAACACCGATCTATCCGTGCAGGACCGGATTCTCGCGGCCATCCGGAAGAAGGTCCAGACGTATCACTACGAGCGTTCGAGCGTGCCCTTCGAACTGCTGCAGAACGCCGATGACGCCGTCCTCGAGTTCCAGTCGATGCAGCAGGAAGAAAAGCGCCCGCTATTTTCCGAGAAGGACATCGGCCGCTTCGTCATGGCGCGCGGCGGTGCGAGCGTGATGTTCATGCACTGGGGGCGTCCGATCAACACGTCGGGCAAGCGGAAAGGCTACCGGCAGGAACACGCGCGCGACCTCGAACGCATGCTCATGCTGGGCGCATCCGGCAAGGAAGACGAAGAGGGCACCACGGGCAAGTTCGGCCTCGGCTTCAAGAGCGTGCTGCTTGCCACGGACCGGCCTGTCGTGTCGAGCGGCGACCTGCGTTTCGAGATCATCGCGGGCTGCCTGCCGCAGCGGGCCGAACTGAGTGCGCCCGTCAGGGAAGTGGTCCGGCTTCAGAAGAAGGATGGACTGCGGGCAACGGTCGTCGAGCTGCCGGTCAGCGAGGAGGTCGCGGACGCCATGCTGCCGCGTTTCGTATCGCTGGCGGGCATGTGTGCCGTCTTCACACGCCAGGTGCGCCATATCGAGGTCGATGGCGCCACGCACTCGTGGCAGCCCAGGCGTCTGATCGATGTCACGTCCGGTGCATGGTGCGAGCTTGGCCGGGTGCAACTGCCGCTGCCGCGTGGCAAAGGACTCGCGCCGAGCAATCTTCTCGTGCTGCGATGCGCGCAAGGCGCCGTTGCGCTGCGCATCGAAGACAGGGCGGTTCCGTTCGCGCACGATGCCGAGCATGCCGCACCCGCCGTGTGGGTCAATGCGCCGACCCGTGGCATGCCGGCGACAGGCCTGATCCTCAACGCCCGCTTCGATATCGATACCGGGCGGGGCAGCCTGCCGCATGGCGCGGCGGCGGCGCGCAACCAGCGAACCGCCGCCGCGCTGGCCGAGGCGCTGACGCCCGTCGTCGTCGAGCTTCTGAATCGCACGAGCGGGGATTGGGCTGCCTGGGCGGACACCTTGTCGGCGTCGTCGCAGTTGAGCGTGGCGGAGTACTGGCACGCGCTCTGGACACAGATCATCGGTAACAAGCCTGCGGCGGATGCGTCGCAGGAAGCGCTGCTCGCCGAGGCGTTCGCATCGACCCTGTTCGATGGCGTGACCGACGCCACCGGCATCGTGCCGAACGGACTGCGCGGTGAAGCGTCCGCGTTCGTCGATATCGACAGTATCGAACTGGCGTTTGCCTACGAGCGCTTTCAGTCGCTGCTGCCGATTCTGTCGCGATGGGCCGCCTTCACCGCCAAGTTCCCGCGCGCTTCGTGGTGCGCGCGCGAAGTACAGGACTGGCTGGAACGCCGGCCGGAGACGGAGGATGCGCCGGTCATCGAAGATTTCGCGCGCGGTAGCGTTCTGCATGCGTTTGGTCCGAATCGGCGCGTCAATCCCGAAGACGTGCCGATCCTCGCCGAAATCATGCAGGCGTGGCCACAGACCAATCTGCCCGAGATGCCGTGGACGGGGGTTCTCCTCGAACTGCACTTCCGCGCGCGTTCCGGGACGTGGAAGCGCGCCGGCGCACTACTCACGAATCTGCAGGCAGGCGACGCGCTGCTGCGGCTGGCTCCGGCGGAATTGCTCCTCGATCCGGCCTACGAGACCCACGCGCACGCGTGGAAAGTCATACGAGACAATCTGTACTCGCGCCCCGACTACGATTCCGAAGTGGCGAATTGGTGCGTGCAGGCCGCTTCGCGCGAAAGCCGCGCTGCCGCGATCGAGTGGCTGTCGCACCATCTGAACCGGGAGATGGTCTGGACCGCGATCCGCGGTTCGCCCTTGTTTGACAATTGGATAGGCGGCCTGCATGTCGGGCATGAGCTACTGGCGCATCTGCGCGAGTCCGAACGCACCTACATGCTTTCGCTGCTCGGTCGCATCCCCGAAGACGAAGCGGACGCCGCCGAAACGTACGGCGACCCCGCAGCCGAACTCACCTTCGACATGATTCACGACTGGTGGGAGGCGAACCGCGACACCTTGCTGCCGGACTATGAGCGTGGCTTGTGGCCGCAGCGCATCGACAAGCAGCGCCTGGCCGCTGAGGCCGTCGATCGCGAAGCCTGGATGACGCTTTTCAGCCTGGCCGTGTTCAGGCGCGTGGGCCGCGCGAATGACGCACAGCATCGCGGCTTCCTCGACTTCCTCGAACGCAAGGGTTGGTGGTACACGATCAGCCAGCTGGACCCGCAGGAAGCGGTCGAAGACTGGATGAACATCCTGCGCGACTACGCCGAGTCGAGCCAGGTCTCGGCCGAGTTCGAACAATGGATGGACGGGTTTCCGCGCCTCTATCGCATGGCGCGTTGGTTCGATAACTACGTCGAGCTTTTCCAGAGTGCGCAACTTCGCGATACGCAGACGCTACGGCATCTGCTGACGCCCGCATCCGACGCCTCGCTCAGCGGTTCGGACCTGGAAGCGCCGACGCTTCATCGGACCTTGCACCTCGGCCACAACCTGGTGATCCGCGAACTGCTGCGCACCGGCGTGCTGAATTCGGAAGCCACGCATCAGATGGCGTTCATGCCAGTGCGGGGCGTGCGCGAGCTGGTGTCCGGCATGGGTTACGAGGCCGTGGAAACGAGCGAGGACATTCACGCGTTGCTGCTGGAAGAACTTGGCGACGTGCAACGGGCAAGCTTTGCCGGCGACTTCGACATACCGCTGCTCCTGCTCGCGAACAATCCGGACCGCCAGCGCGAAGTGATCCAATGGAACAACGAGGATCGCGACGATTACGGCGCATGCGAAGCCGAAAAGGAAACACTATGAACCAACCCGCCGACACGAATGGCGAGCGCGCGCGCATGGCCGCGGGCATGACGGTGATGCATCGGGGCTTCGGGCAGGGAAGTGTGCTTCTGATCGATGGTGCGACCTCGATCGTGCGGTTCGCGCATGGCATCGAACAAGTGCTGAGCGCGGAACTGACCGAACTCGCATCGGTTTCCGATGCCGTGCCTGAAGTGACGCTGGCCTCATCGCTCGAAGTGGGGCTCAAGGCTCAGGCCGCCGCGATCGCTTCGGTCAACGATGCATGGGGCGTGTTTACGCGCTCGCGCATCTCCTTGCTGCCCCACCAGCTCTGGGTGTGTCATCGTGCCCTGCGCGAGTGGCCGATCCGCCTTCTTATCGCCGATGACGTGGGCATGGGTAAGACCATCGAGGCCGGCCTCGTGCTGTGGCCGCTGCTCGCCAGCCGCAAGGTACAGCGGGTGCTCATCCTGGCGCCGGCGAAGCTCGTCGAACAATGGCAGCAGCGCCTGAAGAGCATGTTCGACATCCGCGCGGCCATCTATCACCCGGAGGTCGACACGCAGCGCGCCGACTTCTGGGGCATCCATCAGATCGTGGTCGCATCGCTGCCGACCTTGCGTGCCGACAACAAGGGCCGTCACGAGCGTTTGCTCGAAGCGCCCGCCTGGGACATGGTGATCGTGGACGAGGCGCATCATCTGAATGTCGATGACAGCGCCAAACGAACGCTGGGCTTCGATCTCCTCGACAAACTTCAACTGGCCGGAAAGGTCGATTCGTGCGTGCTGTTCAGCGGCACGCCGCACCGCGGCAAGAGCTATGGCTTCTGGTCGCTGATGAGTCTGGTCGACCGCGACGTGTTCGGCCCGAAACGCGACGAAGCCGCGATGCTCGCCGCGCTGCCGCGCTATCTGATCCGCAATGCAAAGCAGAAAGCCACGGACATGCACGGCGAGCGACTTTTCAAGCCGGTGGAGCAGCATCCGGAGACGTTCCGCTACACGCCCGCGGAAGAAGTGTTCTACAAGCTGATGTCCAGGTTCATCATGGAAGGGCGCGCCTATGCCTCGTCGCTGAACCGGACCGAAGGTGGGCAGGTGATGCTCGTGCTCATCGCGCTGCAAAAGCTGGCATCCAGTTCCATTGCCGCGGTGCTGGCGGCGCTGGATACGCGGCGCAAAAGGCTCAGACAGGAAGCGATCCGCTCGCGCAGCGAACTCGATCTGGAGTCCGAGACGGACGACGACGATACCCGTAAGGCGCTCGACGTCTGGATGCGCGACGACCGCCGCGCCCGTCTTCGGTTGATGGAAGACGAGGGACGTTATCTCGACGACCTGATCGAAGCCGGCCAGCAGGTGACGGAAGAAACGCGTGTGCGCAAGGTGATCGAAGTCATCAGGGAGCGCTTTGCTGGCGAGCCCGTGCTGCTGTTCACGGAGTACAAGCAGACCCAGTCGCTGATCGTATCGGCGTTGATGGCCGGGTTCGGGCAAGGCAGCGTCGGCTTCCTGAATGGCGATGACCGCCTCGACAGCGTGCTGCTGCCGGACGGTCGCAGGACGTCGCTGCCGAGCCGCCGGGACGACACGTGCGATGCCTTCAACGCAGGCCGCATCCGCTTTCTCGTGTCCACGGAAGCCGGCGGCGAGGGCATCGATCTGCAACGCCGTTGCAGCGCGCTGATTCACGTCGACTTGCCATGGAACCCGATGCGCCTGCATCAGCGCGTCGGGCGGCTGAACCGCTACGGGCAGACGCGCACGGTGTTGGTGGTGTCGCTGCGCAATCCCGACACGGTCGAATCCATGATCTGGGAGAAACTCGAGAGCAAGCTCGCGAGCATCATGCGCGCCGTCGGCTCCGCCATGGACGAGCCGGAAGATCTGCTTCAGCTGGTTCTCGGCATGAGCGGCGAGCGTCTTTTCGAACAACTCTTTGCCGGCGCGCCGGACCTGCCGCGCGAACGGCTCGATACCTGGTTCGACGAAGTGACGGGAACGCTCGGCGGCGTGTCGGCCATTCAGACGGTGCGCGACCTCGTGGGCCGTGCCGCGGGATTCGATCTGTCGGCGCTGAAGGAGGTTCCTCCGGTCGATCTTCCCGACCTGCTTCCGTTCGTACAAGGTTCGCTGGTGCATAACCGGCGGCGTCCGAAAGTGGAAGACCTCGCGCTGTCCTTCAAGACGCCCGAGGAGTGGGTCACGAGTCACGCCATCCGCCGTCACTACGACAACCTGTTGTTCGATCGCAAGGCGCCTGCCAATACCGGAGATCTGATGGGCGTGGGTCACCCGCTGATGGAAAAGGTGCTGCAGGCCGCCTCTCGTCTGCACGGCGTGATCTGCATGGCCGAAGCGCTGGAGACGCCATTGCGCGTGATCGCCGTGTCGAGCAAGGTCACGGGCAGGGCGGGGCTGTCGGGGCGGCTGGTTTTCGGCGTCGCGGGCGCGCCGGGAAGTTTCAGGCTGTGCAAGGACTGGGAAGTGTTGCGCATGCTGAACGCGTGCGCATTGAAGCCGGAGCCGGCGTTTGGGCCGAATGGCTGGGCCGAAGCGGCGCGCGGTTGGGGCTCGCAGGCGTCGGCAGCCATGCCGTCACTGTTCGCGAGCCAGGAACTGCTATTCGATTCCTTGCATATCGAAGAAATCGCCATGTTCTGGACGAGCTTGTGATGCGCGCCTAGCCTGCGTGCAGCGCACGTTTTCCCACTGCTTGCTGCTGAGTCAGCATCGGCGGCAAAGTCTCGCTTGTCACACCTTGATAAACATGGCGTGTTGATCTGGGTCATGGCCAAGGTCATCGAATGTCCTCGTATTAATAATGTCCCTGCTGCCACTGCAGCACCGGATGCGTCGCGCCAACTGGCATCGCCCAGACGCCTCCCGCCGGGATGTTCCAGCCGAGGAAGTTCGACGCGTTGCTCATCTGCGTCGTGGTAAGGCCGTTGCTGTCGGGCGGCGCGGTGCCGTTGCCGATGGTGAAGGCGCTCGTTTGCGTCGTCACCGTCCTGTCCCAGTAGACGTTGTTATGGATCGCGCCGTAGTTATAAAACGCGACGCCGCCGTGAAACGAGCCTGGCTCGCCGGGGCCGCTGACCAGGTTGGCCGCGAACGACTGGTCGATGATGCCGGTCGCCGTGTTGTCATCGGCGAGCCCCGCGTCCTGCGCATAACCTGTTGCATATGACTGCGTGAGGAGCCCCGCATTGGTCCCGACGATGCCGCCGGTGCCGCCGTGCGAGCCGCGGCCGACCGAACCGGTGACGAACGACTGCGCGATGGTCCCGTGGTTGTCGCCCACGAGCCCGCCCGCATCCCCTTGCGTGCGCACCGCTGCACTGCTGGACGATCGCTCGACGGTGCCGTAGTTGCTGCCGACGAGACCGCCGTCGGGACCACCGCCGATAATGATGAAGTCGGTGACGTTGCCGGAACTGGACGAGTAGGTGACGAGCCCGTAATTGACGCCGACGAGCAGCCCGAACGACCCGACATTCGATCCGACGCCGATGGCTGCGTTGGCGAGGTTCACATTGCGCACCACGCCATTCTTCCCCACGACCCCAAAGAGACCCAGCGCCGCGGTGGGTCCGCCCCGGCCGATGTCGATCGGTCCGTAGGCCACGCCGTTGATCCTCAGGTTGTCGATCGTATGGCCCATGCCGTCGAACTGGCCCGTGAACGGCGCGTCGGACAGTGCGGCGATCGGGCCGGGCAGTGACCCGATCGGATTGAAGACCGTCGTGCCGCTCGCGTCGATGTCCTTGCCGAGCGCGTAGTTCCCCGCGACATCGAGCGCAACGTTCTGCAAGTCGTTGACGTTGTTGACGAGCCTGTACGCGGTAATCTGCGTGACGAGCCCGCTATATGGCGCCGCGGTCCAGCTAGTGTTGGCGAGCACGGTGCCCGGCGAGTCGTTCCCGGTCATATCGTAGAGAGCGCTGACGATGCCGGTGCTCTTCGACCAGTCGATCGTCCCGCCATTCTTGATGCTCCCGCCGTTGTCGACGCCGCCGCTGTCCGCACGCAGCGTGAGGTTACCGCTTCCGGCATTGGCGATCGTCGTGTTCGCAGCGATCGTCACGTCGTGAGCCGCGCCGAGCGTCAGCGCCGCCGCGCCGTTCCATTGCACGTTGCCGTTGACGGCCAGATCGCCCACCGACGCCTCGACATCCACGGACGTGCCAGCATTCAGGCTGCGCGAGACCGCGCCCGCATTGCTTCCGTCAAGGGTGAAGGCGGGCGCGCCGAGCTTCCACGTACCGGCCAACACCGTCGCGCCGCCGACGTCCAGCGTGTTGCCGCGCGTCTCCACCGTGCCGCCGCTGCCGTTTGCGTTGCTCGCGGACACGTTGCCGTTCGCATGCACGCCGCCCGAATCCGCGACGAGCCAGACATGACCATCGCGCGTGGCCGTGCCGGTCGCGCGGACCGCGGCGCTGTGACCGGCGAGCGCATAGACGTTGCCATCGGCGGCTTGCAGGTTGATCTGCGCGGCGCGGATCGCGCCCGCGTTCAGCGCCGTGCCGCCGCTGCCCGTCTGCACGAACACCTGCTGGATGCCCGATGCATCCTGCAACAGCACTTGGCTGCCTGCCGCGAGTTCGGCAGTGCCCTGCGCCGCATCGATGCTGCCGAGGTTCGCCACGAGCGTGCGCGAGACGAGGAAGACATCGCCGCCGCTCGACCCGATGCGGCCCAGATTCACGACGACGCCGCTCCCGCCGCCCGAAAGCGTGAGTGCGCCGCCCTGCATGAACGCATTGTTATCGACGTCGAGCGCCGAGGCGACGAAGCGCCCGCCCGTCGCGATTACGCCCGTCGGCCCGACGAGCACGCCCTGCGGGTTGATCAGATAGACGCTGCCGCTCGCGTTGAGCGCGCCGAGAATCACCGACGGATCGCCGCCCGTGACGCGGTTGAGCGTCGCGCCGCTGCCGTTATTGAACATGACGGCGCGGCCGTTGGCGATCGAGAAACTGGACCAGTTGATCACGCCGCGTGAGGTGGTCTGGTTGATCGTCAGCGACTGCCCGCCGCCGCTGATCGAGCCGCTGCCCGCGACGAACTGTCCGCCCTTCGGCAAGGGCGGAGCCGCGTGCGCCTCGATGCTGGATAGCTCCAAACAAGCGGTGGCGAAAAGCAGCGCCACCGACAATGGACGAACCCGCAAACGGCGCGCGCGGATCCTGGGATGATGAGAAAGGTGGGAGTTTCGGGCGGGACGTACCGACAATCCAAAACTTGAATCGAGCTGCATATGCCCTCCAGACGGAATCAGACATGCGATCGTCGTCCGGCTGCTGGTGAAGCTCACCGCTGGATCTTCAAGGGCGTGAACATCGACGTGCTAGCAGGCGTGCAGATAGTATCGACCCGGAAGCCGGCCAGCGGGGACTTGTACGTTCGTTCAGTGCGCAAGGCGGTCCGTGGCGGGGTACGCAGGCGTGATCGCGGGGGGCATGCTGTGAAGTTCAGCATTGTCGGTGACGCTTATGCCATTAGCCATGTTGAAGAACGGGGTCTCTTCGCGCAAGAGGACCGGGCGGGGCGCTCGAAACTGCGATCTTCGGCAGTCGGCCACTTTCGGTCATTCGCTCGCCGTCTAGAAAAGCGCCAGCCAAGGTGTTGACGCGCGCAAGCAAATGCGCACCGCAGTCGGACAGCGCGTTTGCTAGCCGCGTAGCGGCGCGGCCCCCGGTTTGGCATCGCGATTCTCATCGCCTCGCCGCTCGTCATCATTGCCATCGTGGTTGTCGACGAACGGCGAACCGGTGTCGCTGTCGCCCGCGCGCAGCGCGGTCCGCGCTTCTTCCGCCAATTTTTCATAGTGTTTTCGGAAACGACTCAGATCTTTTTCCTCGAGTTCTTCGAGATCGAGCAGCGCGTTATGCGCACCTTCCATTGCGCGGATCAGCTCGTCGAGCTTGATCTGCATCGCGGCCGTGTCACGGTTCTGCGTGTTCTGGATCAGGAAGACCATCAGGAACGTGACGATCGTGGTCGACGTGTTGATCACGAGTTGCCATGTGTCGCTGTAGTGAAAGAACGGGCCGGTGATCGCCCACACGAGCACAAGGGCAACGGCCATCACAAAGGTGGCGGGTCTACCGGTCATCGTGGAAAGGTAGCTCGCGAATTTCGAAAACCACTTGCTGCTCATCATGATCTCCGGTAGTCGGGTCAATGTACCGGATGATGGCATAGACGGTGGATTCGCTTCTTTCTACTGATGTGACTTGCAGGCACTAAATGACCGTTTCAAAGTGGGACGAGCGTCTCTTGTGGGTCGTCTAGGAACGTTCGCCTTTCAATCATCGATCGCTGTTGTTCGGGTCCAGCCTTGTAATTTCACGATCGACCAAGATCCGCCTTTCACAATATGGTCGATGTCCCCGCAACTGGAACGCCCGTGCGTCAGCGTTCGCCTTGCTTTGTGAGCGGTGGACGCAGCAAAGCGAAAGTGGTTCTTCACCCGTGCGGCCCGAAAAGTGTCCGGTCTGTACGTCCGGTCGGCTATCATGCCTATCCTCTTCGAAGCCGCTCCTCATGATTTCCATCCGAAATGTCACGCTGCGCCGCGGCGTCAATGTCGTGCTCGACCGCGCGTCCGTAACCTTCACCCCTGGCGAAAAGATTGGCCTTGTTGGCCGCAATGGCGCGGGAAAATCGTCCTTCTTCGGCCTTCTCAACGGTACGCTGCACGAAGACGGCGGCGAGTTTTCGATTCCCGCTGCGTGGAAGATGGGCCAAGTCGCGCAGGATATGCCGGAAACAGAGCTGAGTGCGACCGACTTCGTAATCGAGGGTGACATCGGACTGCTTGCCGCGCAGGCCGAAGTTGCCGCCGCTGAGGCCAGCGAGGACGGCATGCGCATGGCGCACGCCTACATGGCCCTGCACGACGCCGGTGCACACGATGCCCCCGCGCGCGCCCAGGCGCTGATCCTGGGCCTTGGCTTCACTGTTGCGCAGCTTGGCGAGCCGGTCAATAGTTTCTCCGGCGGCTGGCGCATGCGATTGCAGTTGGCGCGCGCGCTGATGTGCCCGTCCGACTTGCTGCTGCTCGACGAGCCGACCAATCACCTTGACCTCGACGCGCTGGTCTGGCTTGAAGCATGGCTCAAGCGCTATCAAGGAACGCTGGTCGTGATCAGCCACGATCGCGAATTTCTCGACTCGGTGACGCAGGTGACGGTGCACGTCGACAACGCCAAGCTCGTGCGTTACGGCGGCAACTACAGCAAGTTCGAAGACATGCGCGCTGAGCAACTCCTGTTGCAGCAGGCCGCGATGGCCAGGCAAGCGGACAAGATCGCCCACCTGCAAAAATTCATCGACCGTTTCAAGGCCAAGGCTTCGAAGGCGAAGCAGGCGCAAAGCCGCGTCAAGGCGCTCGAACGCATGGAAAAGATCGCGCCAGTGCTTGCCGACGCAGAGTTCAACTTCGAGTTCAAGGAGCCGCTCAACGTTCCGAACCCGCTGTTGTCGATGCTGGATGCGAGCTTCGGCTATCCGGCGCCGGCCGACGCACCGCCGGGCACGCCGCCCACCGTCATCGTTCGGGGCATCAACCGATCTGTGCTGGCCGGTCAACGCATCGGCATTCTCGGTGCCAATGGCCAGGGCAAGTCCACGCTGGTGAAAACAGTGGCGCACGCGCTGGCGCCGATTGCCGGCGAAATCAGCGAAGGCAAAGGGTTGAACATAGGCTACTTCGCACAGCAGGAACTCGACGTGCTGCGTCCTCTCGACACGCCGATGGAACACATGATTCGGCTCGCCAAGGACACGCCGGCGCACATGCGCGCGCCCGGCCAGAGTGGTACTGAACAATCCCTTCGCACCTTTCTCGGCACCTTCAGTTTCAGCGGCGACATGGTCCATCAGGCAGTCGGCACGATGAGCGGCGGCGAAAAGGCCCGGCTCGTGTTGTGCATGATCGTGTGGCAGCGTCCCAACTTGCTGCTGCTCGACGAGCCTACCAACCACCTGGACCTGGCTACCCGCGAAGCGCTAGGCATGGCACTCAACGAATTCGAAGGCACGGTGATGCTGGTCAGTCACGACCGGTCCCTCCTGCGAGCGGTATGTGATGAATTCTGGCTCGTCACCAAGGGTGGCGTCGAGCCCTTCGACGGCGATCTCGACGATTATCAGCAGTTCCTGCGCGACGAAGCTCGCCGCATGCGCGAGCAGGCTGCCGGAGCGTAGAGGCGCTTTGTTTGACGTGGTCGAGGGCCTTTACAGCCTGTCACGGCTGACGCAGCTGGCGAACGACATCGAGCGCACCCGACACCGGCGCGATGGCCAGACGCCGTAACCTGCGGGTGCTTGAGCTCATGCGGGAAGAGGCGCTTCTCGCTCGCGCTGATGGTGAATTGGAGATCGGGTGCGCCAGGTTGACCGATGCTGTCGCGCAAGCTCGGACGGTGAGCGACCACTGTCGCGAATATCAATGCCTTGCCTGGTTCGCGATAGTGAAACTCGAGCAGGAGGGTTAGCGATGACGTCAGGCGACTGGATAGTTCTATCGTAGCGACCGCGCGAAAGATGGTCGCGACCTCCAATTCGCCGAATTCCTTGCGTCTTTGTTGCGCGGACTGCTGAACGAACGCCGGCAGCGTTCGCGCAGAATGAGCGAGATCGGGCGTGAATACGTACACGTTGCCGCCTTCCGGACTACTATCCGCTTATGCTTGGACAAACTACTCTTTAACGGCGACTGAATGCCCGACTGAGTAGCAAGCGGCTCAGGGCAAAGGAGGGAAACATGCAACGCTTGGCGCGGTGTTCATGGATTCGTACCCCAAATCAATATTGCCTTCTGATGCGACCGTTCGTGCTTGGCCTGGCGTCTGCATACGCGATCGCGGTATCCGGGGCACCGCCGCTCCCTGGCGGCGGCCAGTTCGTCGCGGGCAGCGGCGCTATAACGACCGGCAGCCAGTCCGTCACGATCAATCAGACGTCGTCGCGGGGCGTCATCGACTGGCGCAGTTTTTCGATCGGGTCGTCTCGCACGGTGACCTTCGACAACGGTAGCGGCGCGACGCTCAATCGGGTGACGGGCGGCGATCCTTCCACGATCCTGGGGCAGATGCACGCGAGCGGCAGTGTCTATCTCATCAATCCGCACGGCGTGCTCGTGGCCCCGGGTGGCGTGATTGCGACGGGCGGGCGCTTCGTTGCATCGACCCTGAATATCGATCCGAACGCCTTCATGCAGGGCGGTCCGCTCGCGTTTTCGGGCGGAGGCAACGGAGTGGTGATCAATCTCGGCAAGATCGGTTCGAGCGGCGGCGACGTGTTCCTCGTGTCGCGCAAGTCGGTGATCAACGCCGGAAGCATCGATGCGCCGAAGGGAACGGTTGAACTGGTGGCAGGCAATCAGGTGCTGTTGCAGGACGCGTCCGCTGGCCAACAGGTATTCGTGCAGGCGGGAAGCGGCGGCACGGTGATGAACGCGGGCACGATCGGGGCGGCGCAAGCCAGCTTGCAAGCCGCCGATGGCAACGTGTATGCCCTCGCGGGCAACAGCGCTGCGATCCGCGCGACCGGCACTGCAACCCGCGATGGCCACGTCTGGCTCGTCGCGGACAAGGGCGAAGTTCATGCGGACGGCACGATCATCGCGAAGAATGCGGACGGCAGCGGCGGCGCCGTCGACACGCGCGCAACGACGCTCGACATCGGCAGCGCGACGGTGCTTGCGGGCCATTGGACATTGAGCGCACCGATCTTCACGATCGACGCGAACGCCGCCAATGCAATCTCGCGCAGCCTGGGCAAGGGCACATCGGTGGACGTTACGGTCACAGGCGCGAACAGCGATATCACGGTGAGCGGCAACGTCGAGTGGCAAGGCGGCGCATCGCTCGCGCTGAATTCCGCGCATAGCGTGTCGATCGCCGCTGGCTCGGCCATTCGCAACACCGGCGGTGGAAACCTCACCGTTCGCGCCGATGCAACCGGCATCGACAATGGCGGCGGCATCGGCAATCAAGGCACGATCGACTGGTCGAGGAGCAGCGGCATCGTAAGTCTGCTCTACGACATGAATGGCAGCTATTCGGCCGGAACGCTGCTCGCCAACCGATGCTGGCCGGGCTTGCCCTTCAGCGGCTATGTCACGCAGATCACCGCGTACACACTCGTGAACAACGTCACAGATCTGATGAACGTGTCGCGGGATCTGAAGGGCAATTACGCCCTCGGCAAGGATATCGACCTGAAGACGACGCAGAGCACCTCCTTCACTCCGATCGCACCGACCGACACGGCGCCCTTCGCCGGGCAATTCGATGGCTTCGGCCATGTCGTCAGTAACCTGAATATCCAGGTCCCCGCTCAAGCGTACGTTCCGTATGCCGGGCTGTTCGGTGTCGTTGGAACGAGCGGCGTCGTACGGAACGTCGGGGTGGCGAACGCCGAGGTGGAGGGCGGTATCGGCGGCAGTTTCGGCGCGCTCGCCGGGCGAAACGATGGCGTCGTCGCCTATGCATGGTCGACCGGTGGAGTGGGGTCGGGCGCGGCGTTCGGCGGCGTCGGGGGTGGCGGTCTCGTCGGGTGGAACAAGGGCACGATAGAACGGTCGTGGAGCGGCGCATCCGTTGGCGGCAATGGTTCGTATGGCGGCCTCGTCAACCAGAACGACGGCTGGATCGTGCAGTCTTTCGCGACCGGCTCGATCAACGTTGGCGGCTCGCACGCGAGCGGCGGCGGACTGGTCGCCAGGAACACGGGGGTGATTCAACAATCCTATGGCACGGGTCCTGTCGGCTCCTTGATGGGAGACGGTGCACTTGTCGAATACAACGCCAGCACGGGCATCATCGAAGAGTCGTTTGCCGTGGGGCGGTCGAGTGAGCGACCGACGCCCGATATCAACGGCGCGATCGCCACGCTGAACTCGGGGACGATCCGCAACGACGTGTACTGGAACAAGGAAACGACGAATCAGTTGAACGCGGTGCATGTCGGCGAGGGCGGCACGGCACCGCCCGCGACAAACGGACTGACCACTGCGCAGATGAGCAATCCGGCGAGCTTCGTGTCGTGGAACTTCGGGCCTTCAGGCGTCTGGGCGATGCCGGCGGGCGCGACGTATCCCGTGTTGCGCTGGCAACTGACGGCGCATTGAGAACTCTTTGCGGCCCGTGACGTGGCCTCATTGAGCGACCGCACTTATTCAGGATGCGACCTTGAGCGGGAGAAGTGCCGGGCGGGAGAAGAGGGTCGTCAAGACTCGTTCGCTGTCCTTAAAAGCCGACGCTCGACTGCACCGCATCGCGGAGGTCAGCAATGCGGCGCGCTGCCGTCCCAACGCGGTTGAACGCTTTACCGATAGTGCGATCACGCTGGCCCGCATTCAGCATGTCCGCGATCTGCGCGTTCCAGACCATCGCATCAATCGAACGTCAAGCGGCGAACCTGCTTCGGTAGTACCGACACGCCGAGATTCTCCAGGAAACTCTCGCGCAGCGCGAGCGCTGCCGGACTCAACGACCTTCCGGTCGGCTCGACGAAGCCCACGGTGCGCTCGACAGGCGGTTCGTCAAGCGGAATAAAACGCAGCATGTCCCGATGTCGCTGCTGCGCGAGATAAGGCAGTACGGTGAGACCGACTTCACCCTCGACGGCCGAGAGCAGGGCGGTGGTGTTGGCGATGAAGATCTCCATCTGTCCAATCGCATCGAGCAGGGATGCCGGCAATGCGCGCATCGTACCGTTGCCGATGAGCTGATAGCCAGACAGATCCTTCCACTTGATCTTCCGATGCCGGAAGAGCGGATGGCCCGCCTTCACCACGACGCACATCACATCGGACAGAAGCGGTGTGAAGCTCAACTCCGGCTCTCCCTTGGGCTCGCCTGCGATGCCGAAGTCGATCACGCCCGAGCGCACCCGGTCGTGAATATAGTCCGCGGTACCGTCTTCCACGTGCAATTCGATGCCGGGATAGCGCTGCGCGAAGCGGCTGATCGCGCGCGGCAGCATTTCGTGCGCGATGGACGGCACCGCGGCCACGCGCACGCGCCCATGCCGAACCCGGACGACGTCGACGGCCGAGCCGATCACGCGCTCGTAATGCTCGACCAGCTTGCGCGCCTCGCCGTAGAGCATGGTGCCGAAGGGTGTGGGCGACGCGTGACTGCCCTTCTCGAAGAGCGCGGCGCCCAGCGCGCTTTCCAGCTCCTTGATGGACAGCGACAGCGCGGGCTGGCTCCGAAACACGGCGGCGGCGGCAGCCTTGAAGCCGCGATACTCGACCACGGCCACGAAATGACGCAGTTGGGTGATCTTGACGTCGGGGAGGCGGTCCATTTATCGATAAGAGAAGCAAATAAAATCATAAAAATATTTGGCTTTGATTATCTTAGCCCGATTTTTAGAATCGCTTCAAGTCAATGGAAAAAGCGAGATCGGGTATGACGTCGCAGACCTTTTTGAATTACATCGATGGACGCTGGCAGGCCGGCGATGAACTCATCGACAACCGGAGTCCGTCGGACACCGAGGACGTGATCGGCCGCTACGCGCAGGCCACGCCGGCGCAGGCGCGCGAGGCGATCGAAGCGGCGCGCATGGCTCAACCGCGCTGGGCGGCGAACGGTCTCGAAGCGCGTCACGACGTGCTGCGCGCGATCGGCGATGAACTGATCGCGCGCCGCGACGAACTGGGCCGGCTGCTGTCGCGCGAAGAGGGCAAGACGCTTGCCGAAGGCATCGGCGAAGTCGCGCGGTCGGGACAGTTCTTTCACTATTTCGCCGCGGAAGTGCTGCGTCAGCTCGGCGGCAAGGCTGATTCCGTCCGTCCCGGCGTCGAGATCGATATCCAGCGCGAGCCGCTCGGCGTCGTCGGTATCGTCACGCCCTGGAATTTCCCGATGGCCACCGCGAGTTGGAAGATCGCGCCCGCGCTCGCGTTCGGCAACGCGGTGGTGTTCAAGCCGGCCAATCTGACGCCGGCGAGCGCCTGGGCGCTGACCGAGATCATCAGCCGGCAGGCGCTGCCCGCCGGCACGTTCAACCTGGTGATGGGGCCGGGCGAGGCGATCGGTCGCGCGCTCGCGGATTCGCCTGACGTGGACGGCATCACCTTCACCGGTTCGCTCGAAACGGGCCGGCGCCTGGCCGCCGCCGCGGCGCCGCAGCTCATCAGGCTGCAGATGGAAATGGGCAGCAAAAACGCGCTGGTCGTGCTCGACGACGCCGATCTCGACCTCGCCGTCGATTGCGCTTTCAACGGCGCTTACTCGGGCACCGGACAGAAGTGCACGGCTTCGTCGCGCCTCGTCGTGACGCCC
Organism: Caballeronia sp. EK; assembly: GCF_014384845.1. Lineage (NCBI taxonomy): Bacteria > Pseudomonadati > Pseudomonadota > Betaproteobacteria > Burkholderiales > Burkholderiaceae > Caballeronia > Caballeronia sp. EK. Next base: position 635,621 of record NZ_JACSUE010000001.1, on the reverse strand, counting down.
GGAATCCATGCGGCGTTCGTCGAACGGCTCGCGCAGCGTCTGCGTGACGTGCGTGTCGGACGGTCGCTGGACGACGGCGTGCAGATGGGGCCGGTGGTCGACCAGCGTCAGCTCGAATCGAACCTTCGATACGTCGCGCTGGGCCGACAGGAGGGCGCGCGGCTCGTGTGCGGCGGCGAGGCACTGGCCCGGCCGGAGCGCGCGTGGTGCATGTCGCCCGCACTGTTCGACGACGGCCGCAACGACATGCAGATCAATCGCGATGAAATCTTCGGGCCGATCGCATGCGTGATTCCCGTGCGCGACTACGAGGAAGCGCTGGCGGTTGCGAACGACACGCCCTTCGGGCTCACGGCGGGCATCGTCACGCAGTCGCTGCGGCACGCGACGCATTTCCGCCGCCACGCGAAAACCGGCTGTGTGATGGTCAATCTGCCCACCGCGGGCACGGACTATCACGTGCCGTTCGGCGGCCGCAAGGCGTCGAGTCACGGTCCGCGCGAGCAGGGGCCGCACGCGGCGGAGTTCTACACGACGCTCAAGACCGCCTACACACGGGCATGAACGGACAAGGAAACATGATGAGCCTGCACGACTCGCTGGTGGTGATCGACGGCACGCAGTATTCGAACTGGAACCGGCAGATTTTCGAGGAGATGCGCGAAGGTGGCGTGGCGGCGGTGAACGCCACCATCGTCTACTGGGAAAACGCGCGTGAAACGCTGTCGCGCATTGCTGAATGGAACGCGCGTTTCGAGCGCCATGCCGATCTCGTGATGCCGGCACGCACCATGGACGACGTGCTCGTCGCGAAGCGCAGCGGCAGGATCGCGATTCTCTACGGGCTGCAGAACTGCTCGCCGATCGAGGACGACATCGGTCTCGTCGAGGTGTTCCGCGATCTGGGCGTGCGCACGATGCAACTGACCTACAACAATCAGAGCCTGCTCGCGACGGGCTGCTATGAAGCCTGCGACGGCGGCGTCACGCGCTTCGGGCGCGCGGTGATCGAGGAGATGAACCGCGTCGGCATGATCGTCGACATGTCGCACAGCGCGGAGCGTTCGACGCTCGAAACAATCGCGCTGTCGAAGCGGCCGATCGTCATCAGTCACGCGAACCCTTCCTTCTTTCATGCGGCGAAGCGCAACAAGTCGGATGCGGTGCTGCGCGCGCTGGCGGAGCGGGGCGGTCTCGTCGGTTTCAGCCTCTATCCGTTTCACCTGAAGAACGGCAGCCGCTGCACGACGGGCGAGTTCACCGACATGGTGGCGCGCACGGTGGACATGATCGGCGTCGACAACGTGGGCATCGGCAGCGACCTGTGTCAGGCACAGCCATACAGCGTGCTCGAATGGATGCGCAACGGCCGCTGGAGCAAACAGACGGATTACGGCGAAGGCAGCGCGGAGCACGCCGCGTGGCCCGACCCCGTGAACTGGTTTCGCTCGAACGCGGACTTTCCAAAGCTCACCGAGGCGCTTGCCCGCGCGGGATTCTCCGATGCCGAGGTGGCGAAGATCATGGGCGGCAACTGGATGCGCATTCTGTGCGACGCCGAGCGGCGCGACTAGCGCGCGGTGCGTTGCACGAGACTGCATCGCACGAGACTACTATTCAAACTGGAGGAGACATGGAAATAGATACCACGCCCGCGCTCGCGGCCAGACGCGATGAGCGGGAAGTTCATACGCGCAGCATCGACTGGCCCATCTTTCTCATCAGCGGCGGCTTCTTCGTGCTGTTCCTGGTGGCGGCGCTGTGCAACCTCTCGTGGCTCTCGACGGTCGTCGATACCGCCTTCGGCTGGGCGACGCGCGTCTTCGGCTTCTACTGGCAGGTGCTGATGCTCGCGACCTTCGCGGTCAGTCTCGCGATCGCCTTCTCGAAGCTCGGCCGCGTGAAGCTGGGCGGCGCCGCGCAGGTTCCGTCGAACTCGACGTTCAACTGGGTCGTCATCATCATGTGCGCGCTGCTGGCCGGCGGCGGCGCATTCTGGGCCGCCGCCGAGCCGCTCATGCATTTCATGAGCCCTCCGCCGTTCTTCGGCGCGGCGCCGCGCACGCAGGCAGGAGCCGTGGCGGCGCTCGCCCAGTCCTTCCTGCACTGGGGCTTTCTCGCGTGGGCCGTGCTCGGCAGCCTGCTCGCGATCGTGCTGATGCATTTGCACTTCGACCGCGGCTTGCCGCTCGCGCCGCGCACGCTGCTCTATCCGCTCTTCGGAGCGCGCGCGCTCAAGGGCCCGATCGCGACGCTCGCCGACGCCACCTCGATCATCGCGGTGGCTGCCGGCACCATCGGCCCGATCGGCTTTCTCGGGCTGCAGATCGCCTACGTGCTGCATTCGGTCTGGGCCGTGCCCGACACCGTCGTGACACAGGCGCTCGTGATTCTCGCGGTGACCGTGATCTTCACGTCGGCCTGCATCGCGGGTCTGGAAGGGCTGCGCTTCGTCTGCAAGATCCACGTGTGGCTCATGCTTGGGCTGGCGGCCTATCTTTACGTCTTCGGGCCGACGGCCTTTCTGACGAGCGTGTTCTTCCAGGCGTTCGCGACGCATGTCGTCGATTTTGTCCAGACCGCGATGTATCGCGGCGACGACAAGTGGCTCAATGCCTGGACGCTCTTTTACTGGGGCTGGTTCATCGGTTATGCGCCGATGATGGCGATCTACGTCGCGAAGGTGTCGCGCGGCCGCACCATTCGCGAGCTGGTCGTGCTGCTTTCCATCGCCGCGCCCGTGGTCACGATGCTGTGGTTCACGCTGGTGGGCGGCGCGGGCATCGGCATCGAGCTTGCCTCACCGGGCAGCGTCGTTTCGCACGGAAGCCTGCCCGAGGCGCTGTTGCTCGGCGTGGCGCAGGCGCTGCCGTTGCGTAACCTGATCTCGGCGCTGTTCCTGTTTCTCAGCTTCTTTTCGGTCGTGACCAACGGCGGCTCGATGGCCTATACGATTGCCATGGCGATGTCGGGTGATCGCGGCGAGCCGCGTCACTGGCTCAAGATTTTCTGGGCCATCGGCATGGGGCTGGTGGGCGCGGTGCTGATCACGATGGGCTCAGGCGGCGTCAGCGCGCTGCAGTCGTTCATCGTCATCACGGCGGTGCCGGTGTCGATCCTGATTCTGCCCTCGCTTTGGGACGCCGTGCGCATTGCCCGGACGATGGCGATCGAGCAAGGAGTCGACCGATGAACGATGAGGCCATCATGAATGACGACAGCGTGAGCATCATGCAGAACACGCATCCGGCGCTGCGCAGCGCCGACCTCACGAACCGTACCGAACGTCTCGGCGCGATGCACGGCACGCGGCTGAGCTTCGTGCGGGCGCTCGTCAGGCGCATGGCGCGCGACCAGTGGCGGGTTCGCGTCGCGCACACGGAGCTGGACGACGAGGGCTACGGCGTCTGCATCTATTCGATCGAAGCCTATGGCGAGCGATACAGCCAGGTGATTTTCTCGCGGCATCTCGACGCGGCGGAGCGCACGGATCGCGTGATCGCGCAGAAGTGGGACATCACGTCCGCACTCATCTGCGGCGTGCCGCAGCCGGGCGACCTCGAGCGATTGCGCGCCAATGTGCCGTTGCAGGAGGCGGGCCGGCTCGATGCGAACGATCTCGTGCTGTGCCGCGCCAACAAGAGCGTGCGCAACTTCGACCATGTGGTGAGCTGTCTCGCCGAAGGGCGTCAGCCGGATTCATCCGTCTTCGAGCGGGTCGGCTACCTGATTCGCACGACGGCCGTGTATGGCAACGGCAAGTTCGGTATCGCGGACTATCCGCGGATTGCCGGCACTCGAGCGTTTCGCTCGGGTTTTTCGGCGCAGATGTGCGCCGTGTATGTGCTGCGCGACTTCAGCGTGCGTCTCGCCGAACACGTCGCGGTGCGCCGTAATCCACGCATCGCCGTGAAGCTCGCGCGCAGTTGCCGGCGCTATCTCGGCGTCGGCAACGCCACTGGGCTCGGCATGGCGCCGTTCCTCGTACGGCATCCGCTTCAGCTCGATCAATGGGTGCGCGGACGGGAGACCGCGCTAGCACGCGTGCTGGCCGTCGAGTCCGTCGATGCCCCTGCGACGACACGCGCGCAAGCCCTGCTGGCCCGCGCGGCGCGTCACATCGCGCAGGTGCACACGGACCATCCGCGCGAGGCCGCGCGCAACGCGGTGATCGTCGGCGAGCTGCCGATCATCCAGGATGCGCTGCGGCGCCTTGCCGCGACGCCTGAAGCATTCCACTGGGATATGTTGCTGGCGTGGACCGGCGAGCGGGTGTCGAGCGCCGCGCAGGAGGTGCTGGTGGCCGTCCTGCTGGAACTCTATCCAGAACTCGTCGATTCGATCGATTGCGGCGCGCCCGTCGACGATACCTTGCGCCTCGATTCCGATATGCGTACGGGCGAGTTGCGCCAGCTCGTTGAGGACGACTATCGATGGGCGTTGCAGCAGCCCTCTGCGCTCCGCGACGATACGCATTTCTTCTGGTATCGCTCGGCGGAAAAAGAGGAACCGCGTCTGGGCGTACGAGACCGTGAGCCGGGCTCGGAGCGTGAACTGCCACTCGATATCGCGCGCCAGGTCGGACGGCTTCACGCGGCCCTGCACGCGCTGCGCGACGATGACATGAGCGTCGCGGAGTTCGTCGCGATGCATCCGGAGCACCGCGCGATCGTGCGCCGCGTGCAGACCCTGGTTGGCCGGCCATACGGCGAGATCCGCGAGAACCTGCTGGCGGCGGACACCCTGCCGATCGACCTGATGCGTGCCAAGCTCGCGATGTTCGGTGCGAGCAAGTTCGATCCCAAGTCGAACCTCTGGGTGCGCGTCACATTGTTCCAGGGCGCGCCGACACTCGATGAGCTCGCGACAGACATGGCCGACGACTGGATTTTTCCGTGCGTGCCGGACAGCAACGAAAGAGGAATTGGACAAGCATGAAGACGGCGATGAATGAGTTGACGTCGCTGTGCCGCGCGGCGCTGGAAGGCAGCGGATGGGCGCAGGGCGATTACGAGGATGCAGCCGATGCGGCCGTATGGCTTCAGGCCGTAGGCTTTGGCGGTCTGGAAGCGCTTGATGGCATGCTCGGCGCGCAGGCGCGTGAGCAATACACCGTCAAGGGCGCGGCCTGTGGCGAACATCCGGCACGGCAAGCGCCCGGTCTCGCCGGATGCGTGCTGGCGTTCGAGCTTGCATGGGCGAGGGCGACGAAAGACGGCATCGGCGTGGTGCGCGTTTCGGGTGCACTTGCGCCGCGTCTCGCGCTGCATGGTCTGAAGACGATGAGCGGGCGCTCGCGCCGCTTCGATCTTTCGTGGCAAGACGCGGGCGGCTGTCATTTCGCTTGGACGGATGGGCGCAGCCTTTACCCCACCTATCTGGGCTGCAACGCGCGCTCCGGTGCGGCCACTGGAGAGATCGTCGTATGCTGCCGCACGAGCGATGCGATTCCTTCGCCGATCGACGTAGAACCCGGCCTCTCGCACGAGCTTGATCCGGAAGAGTTTGAAGCGCGGCATTACGGAGCGATCTGGAATGGCGTCGATGTAGAGCCCGCGCAACTGGCGCGGCTAGTCGACTGGAAGCGCCGCGTGCTAGTGGCCGAGAGCGAGGCGTCGCGCACGCATGGGGCAGGAGGTTCAGATGACGGCTTCTGACCGGAACGCGCGGGGGGCGCGCAGCGTCAGGCAGATTCACACCGGACTACCGGAGCGCGCCGAGTCGCTCTTCTCCTGGGCGGTCGCGGCGAACGGAACACTCTATACCGCACAAATTCCCGTGAGCGCGGACGGCGCGCTTGTGAGCGGCGGCATCGAGGCACAGACGGAGCAGGTGTTCGCAAACCTGTTCCGGACGCTCGAGGCCGCGGGCGCTACGGCCGGCGACGTCGCTCAGGTGCTCATCTACGTGACGGACCGGGCGTGGCTTCCTTTCGTCAACGCGGTCTGGCTGCGGCATTTTCGGGCGCCGTTTCCAAATCGTGCGTCGTTCGTCGTGGCCGGTCTCGCGCGCGAAGAGATGCTAATCGAGATCGTTGCGTACGCAGGCGTGGGGAACAATGCCTGACTAGATGCGTTGCTGCGGTGTCGATTTGATGTGGCCTGGCTCGGCCAGGACGCGTCATTCGTCGTGGCCCGTCCTTTGGACATTTGGCCGACGTCTTCGCTCGATCAACGGCCGTTAGACCAACGATGTTGATGTATCAACATGTGACCTTGTGGACTGCCGGTATGCCATCCGCAGTCGCACGACATCATGGACTCGACGCCCTCTAGACGAATAATCACGCGTTTTACTACTGTGCTTTTCCCCTGATGCTCTCGCAATCTAATGAGGTTTCAACAAACCGCCGACGATCGAGCCAACCAAGCCGCCCGCCGCGCCAGCCAGCGCCACCCACCAGCGCCGGTCCTTTTGTTCCTCGAGTGCTCGAGAATGAAGATTGACTGCGGTATCGATGAGTGCCTTGATGTCGCTAGAGGAGAGCGGAATGCGAGAAACGCGTTCCGCTTTCCGTTGCTGCGGGAGCGCTGCGTATTCATTAGGTGTAAGCACCCGTTCTTCGTCCACATCGTAACGACGCGGGAATTGACGTCGCCACACCAGCGATGCGCGTTCACGCTCGGAATCAAGGCGAAAGAATTCGGGGTGTTCGAGGAACACGATTTTCCATCTGTCAGCTTGGCGTTTGTCGGCAGTAATTCGGTAGGCCCATTGGTCGAATGGAAGCTTGTAGGACTTGTAGACAGCCATCACTTGAATCGCCGCAATCACGTCTCCCAGTCGGTTGCCATCGGTAAGGTATGGTGAGGAATGCTTTTCAGTCATTTTCATTTCCTCCGATATGGCAAACCCGCTCACGCCCATCGCCGCGGATTTTGAAGGACACGTGTGGCCTTCAAGGGTTGAACGCCAAAATCGAACGCTGTGAGTCCGAACAAGCTGGTCGTTGGCGAACCAGCGTACGTAGCGCCACGTTTCGTCTACCAGCCGCGCGACGCAAACACGAGTCCTAGCGCGAAGGACTACCGGCCTTGGCGTATCCGTCCCGCCGTCCTGAGCCTTTGCGCACTCGGGGCCGCGTGACTACGCTTGGAGTCGTCTCCGGTGGCGCGGCCAGCGAGCGCGTCATTGGGGATAAGCGAAGAGATCGGCTTTGAAATATTCGCCCTCGTGCATCCGGCCGCCCGACGCACTGTCGTACACCACGAGAAGCAGCGGCGCCGCACCATTCTGCTCGAACAGTGTGATGCCTTCCGGGTGATCCACGCGGTCTCCATAAGGCAGGTCGAGCAGCATTTCAAGTTGTCGCCCGTCGATGCACTTGCCCTGTTCATGCCCGAGCGCATCGCGCCAGCGGAAGACGCGCATCGGGCCATCGAGCACCATCGTCGGGCCGGCGAGAATCAGCAGGTCGTTGCCGTGCGCGCACAGATCGCGAATGCCGAGTCCGTCAAGATCGAGAACATGCCGCACGTAATCGCGATCCTTACGGTCCGTCGGTCGAAGCTCAAGCTCGCCGTTGGCGCGGAGGTCCAGCGTGATTTGCAGGATCGTCGCCCAGCCGCGCAACACCGGCCCACGCAAGCCGAGGAAAACGCGGTCGTTCGCCACCGCCATGCCTTCGATGTCCAGGCCGTTGTCCTTCGACGGCAGATCGAGAAACGGCGCATACGTCTTGCTCTTGCGCAATGTCCTGATCAGCGCGTTGTCCTCCTTGTCGAACGGCAAGGCATGCCCCGACGGCGGATGCGCCGCCAGCGCGCGTGCGTCGCCGCGCCGGTCGGAGCGCGTGAAGTCCAAATAACCCAGCAGATAGCGATTGTCCTGACGGCTGATCTTCGAGAGCGCCTTGAAGGCATCGGCGTCGGAGTCGTCGGGACGCGGCTTCTTGCGTCGCAGACTATGCGAGCCGACGAGCCACAGGCGCTCGTTTTTCTTGTCCCATGCAATGCCTTCGAGGTCGATCTCCTCTTGCTCCTTGCCCGGCAAGTCGAACGATCGCGTGAGATCCAGGCTCACGTGATCCTTGTAGTTGGCGTAATCGTCGCTCGTGAGTCTTTCGATCGTGGTCGACTCGTCGCCCGCGACCCACAGCGCGTTGTCGATCTGCTCGACCGCCGAAAGACTTGCGGGCGTCGCGTTCGCATCGGCGCCTTCGAAGTAGAGACGCAATTGTCCTGTCGGACGCGCGGTGATGGTCTCGCCTGGCATGGTGAACCTCGTGTCGTTGTCGATGCGGCGCTGGTGATTTCGAGTTGTCTTTTTGCTTTCCAGCTTAGAAGCTGATCGAAAGGATTCCGGAAAATGAAGCGGCTTATGTGCGCAAGCGCACACGCGTTCCCGGTCGGACGGGTAAGCGATTAATTCAAAGCGCCGAATGCTTCGACCGGTCGGCCAGTCACGACTGTCGACCGCTTTCAAATTGGATAGTCATCCAAATTTAAAGGACGTGGGTTCGCATTTTTGGCCCTTGACTTATGAAAGACGTGTAACTAATTTGAAATGCGCGGCCGATAACCATTACAAATAGATTGCATGAAGCTCGGATGCGGCATGCGATCGCGCGCGTTCCTCACACGTCAGGAGACCGCCATGCCGTCGCGCTTCAAGAGGCTTTCGCTCGCCCAGTTCAACGAGCTGGTCGGGCAGTTCGAGTGGGTCCGTCGCATCAACGCGGTTCACATGCATCACACGTGGAAGCCCTCGCATGCGGACTTCAAGGGCGAATCGACGATCGAGTCGATGTGGAAGTTTCATACACAGACGAACCACTGGTCCGATATCGCACAGCACATCACCATCGATCCGGACGGCATGATCTGGACCGGCCGCAACTGGAACATGCCGCCCGCGAGCGCGGTGGGTCACAACGGCAATGAATCGGCGGGGCCGTTCATGTTCGAGATGATCGGCGACTTCGACGTGGGCCGCGATCCGTTCGAGGGCGCGCAGCGCGACACGGCCATCGGCGTCATCGCGGCCATTCAGGAGCGCTTCGGACTCGCGGCCGAAACGCTCATGTTCCATAACATGATGTCGTCAAAGACTTGTCCGGGCGATTCCATCGATCGCGCCGCGATGATCGCGGCCGTCACGGAAGCGCGCGCGGCGCACGAAACGCGCTCGCGAGGCGCGAACGATCCTTTCCCCGCGCATGCGATTGAGCCGGATGCGGACATCGAAGAAGCGCTGTCCATGCTGCGGCGCGCGCCCTCCACGCTACACGACGACCCCAACGCCGAGCACGGTGACCACGCGCATGCGGCGAGGGAGGACGATCGCTCGCGCGATACCCTCAGGGATCTCACGCCCGACGATCTTCAGGCCATGCGTCCGCACGTCGTCAACCTCACCATGGGGCGCTTTTCGAACGACGGCGAATGGGCCACATCGGCAAGCGATGTCGACGCGATCTTCGACGACCATCTCGTGCAGGCATTGCGCGAACGAGAGGCGGCGTCGGAGCCGTTGCGCGTCGTCGTGTTCTCGCACGGCGGTCTGGTCGACGAGAAAAGTGGTCTGCAGATCGCGCACAAGGCGCTGCAATGGTGGAAGGACAATCACGTCTATCCGCTGTATTTCGTGTGGGAAACGGGCGCGTTCGAGAGCATCGGTCAATTGCTCAGGCGTGCGCGCGACGAGGCGGGAGCATCACGCGATCTCGCGGACTATACGAGCGATCCGATCATAGAAAAAGTGGTGCGCGGCTTGCGCGGTCCGCAGATCTGGGGCGCCATGAAACTGAGCGCGTTGCAGGCGTCCGAGGCCGATGCGGGCGGCGGCTGGTATGTGGCGAAGCGGCTCGCGGCTTTCTGCAAGGACCACGCAGGCAAGGTGGAGGTACATGCGGTCGGACATAGCGCGGGGTCCATTTTCCATAGCTATTTCATTCCGGCGGCGCTCCTCCTTGGCGTGCCGCAGTTCAAGTCGGTGGCGTTTCTCGCGCCCGCCGCGCGCATGGATCTTTTCACGCGCACGCTGCTGCCGCACGTGGGCCAGTCGAACGGCATCGAAAACCTGTCCATCTTCACGATGAGCAAGGACCTCGAGAAGGCCGACAATTGCGCGTTCATCTACCGGAAGTCGCTGCTGTATCTGATTCATCATGCGCTCGAACCGGAGCCGCGCGCGCCGATTCTCGGTCTCGAAGAATCGTTGCGCGCCGAGCCGCAACTCGCGTCGTTCCTGAAGATGCCCGCGTCGCGCGCGTTCAATATCGTCTGGTCGAAGACGGCTACGGGGGCGGGCAGGAGCGCGAGCAGTTCCTACACGCACGGCGGATTCGACGACGACGCGGCCACCATGAACAGCGTCCTGCGCCGCGTGTTGAACAAGAGCGACGCCGATCCCATTACCGACTACGAGCGCATCGTGCCTGCTTCGCGCGAGGCGCAAGTGTGGGGCGCGGACGCGTATCCGTACACCGCGCCCGCCGACGCATCCGCTTCGCGCGTGACGCAGGAGCGGTCGCGGCGCTTCGAGCCGCGTGTCGCGAGCGGGCGCGCGGGGCGGCGGCGTGCGTTGTGCGTGGGCATCAACAGCTATCCGACCGCGCCGCTCAGCGGCTGCGTGGCCGATGCGAAAGCATGGCGCGACGCGCTCATCCGCCTCGGCTTCGAACCGCCGGCGCTGCTGCTCGATCAGCAGGCGACGCGCGCGCAGATCGTGAGCGCGCTCGGCAGTCTCATCGACGGGAGCCGCGCGGGCGATGTCATCGTGTTCCAGTACTCGGGCCACGGCACGCAACTGCCCGATCTGAACGGCGATGAAGAAGGCCCGGACGGCAAGGACGAAGCGATCTGCCCTTACGACTTCGCTAACGGCGCGTTCCTGATCGATGACGACATCGGCGAACTGTGCGACCGGCTTCCGGCGGGTGTCAACCTCACGCTTTTCACGGACTGCTGTCATTCGGGTACGATCTCGCGCTTCGCGGGCGCAGGCCCCAACGGCGGAGTGATAGCGGGGCCGGGCGGGGCACGGGCGCGCTTCGTCATCCCCACGGCGTCGCTGATCGCGGCGCACGAGCGCTTTCGCCGGTCGGGCTCGACGTTCCGCTCGCGCGCGGTTCGTGCGGCGCAGGCCGAGGCGCGCCGCGAGTTGCTGTTCGCCGCGTGTCTTGCCGAAGAAGTGGCGTGGGAGAGCAACGGACACGGCGCATTCACCGACCGCGCAATGCGCGTGCTGTCGGGACCGGGGGCGTCGGGGCTGACGAACGCCGGCTTCGCGCAGCAGATGACCGACGCGTTCGGGCCGAACGCGAACCAGCATCCGCGCCTGTATGCCATGAGCGATGCGCAGGACAACCTTCTCCTGCATCCGCTCGGCGTCGCGCCCGTGAGGTTCGCGAGGCCGCAGGCGTGGGCCACTGGCAACGGGCATGCGAACGGCCGCATCAACGGATACGCGAGCGCGTATCCGCCTGGCAATGGCGCTATCGACGGCAAAGCTAATGGCAATGCGAACAGCGATGTTTTTTCGCCGGACATGCACGACGGCCGCGAGAACGGCGACGGCATCTACGCGGGCGAACTGTATGTGAACCGCGTGATCGGTGCACTGCAGAGCGCGATCGACGAACTGCGGCGCGGGCCCGCCTGAGATGAAGCGCGAGAATATCTCGTCTCCGGCCGCCGGGCCGGCGACGCCGGAGGCTGTCGCGGCGCGCGCGCAGAGCCGCGACAGCGCGCAGCCGATGCGCGCGGTCAACCGGCGTGCGCCGCTCGACGAAGGCCGTCGCGACGGCTACGGCACGCGCTACGGCGTCGGCGCGAACGTGATGCGCACGCAGCCCGTGCCGCCGCTGCGCAAGCCGCAGGAGCCGCTGTACCGGCCGCTCCGCATCTACGCGCTGGACCCTGCGGCCTCGCGTCTCGAAGGGGCGCTCGCCGAGCTGAACGTTCCTTACGAACGGCTCGAACCCGGGCCGGTCGGGCGTCTGCTGCGCGTGGAGGATATCGACGACACGCGCGGCGTGCGTTATCGGCGGCTCGATCTCGACGATCACAATGTGCTGCTCAGGCGCGGGGTCGATCCGTCGCCCGCCGATCCGCGCTTTCATCAGCAAATGGTGTATGCCGTGTGCAGCAATGTACATGCGGCGTTTTGCGCGGCGCTCGGACGGCAGGTTTCATGGGGATTCAAGCGCACGGAAGGCGCCGACCAGCTCATCATCCGGCCGCACGCGTTCGAAAGCGACAACGCGTGGTACGACGAAGTCAACGGCGAGTTGTGCTTCGGCTACTATGCCGCGCGCAACGGGCCGTCCACCGATCGCACGTTGCCCGGCGGATATGTGTTCACCTGCCTGTCGCACGATATCGTCGCGCACGAGATGACGCACGCCTTGCTCGACGGCCTGCGCTCCAGCCTCGCGGTGCCGAGCGGTCCGGATGTCGGCGCGTTTCATGAAGGCTTCGCGGACCTCATCGCGCTGTTTCAACACTTCAGCTATCCGGAAGTGGTGCTCGCGGCGATTCGCGCAAACGGCGCGGACATCGGCAAGGCGCAGTTGCTGACCGATCTCGCGCGCCAGTTCGGGCACAGTCTCGGTCACAAGCAGGCGCTGCGCAGCGCGATCGATGCCGATCCGCCGCGCCAGTACGACCGCCGTCTCGAAGCGCACGAACTCGGCAGCGTGCTGGTCGCCGCCGTGTTCGAGGCCTTTGAGACGGTGTATCGGCGCAAGATCGCGCCCTACCTGCGGCTCGCGACCCACGGCACCGGAATTCTTCCGCCCGGCAACGTGCCCGCCGAACTCGCGCAGATGCTCGCCGAACAGGCGAGCAGGCTCGCGAGCCAGTTTCTCAATGTGCTTATCCGCGCGATCGATTACTGTCCTCCTGTCGACCTGTCGTTCGGCGAATTTCTGCGCGCCGCCGTGACCGCGGATTTCGATCTCGTTCCCGACGACAAGTGGGGCTACCGCGAAGCGCTCATCGATGCGTTCCTGCGCCGCGATATTTATCCGCGCAACGTGAGCAGCCTCTCGGAGGACGCGCTGCTGTGGCGTCCTCCGACCGTTACGCGGGCGTGCATTCGCGAACTGGATTTCGCGCATCTGCGTTTTCGCGGCGATCCGGCGCAACCCGCCGAAGCCGCGGAACTCGTGCGGCAAGCGCACGTGCTTGGCGAATTCGTGTCGCGTCCGGCGCATCGCGCGGACTTCGGCATCATCCCGCCCGGCACGAGCGATGTGAGCGGGCGCCGCATGCACGCGACGCCGGTGCAGGTCGAGTCGATCCGCACCGCGCGACGCATCGGCCCGAACGGGCAGGTGATCTTCGATCTCGTCAGCGAAGTGATTCAGACCTGCGAAGTCGAACCCGGCGCACGCGGGCCGGGCTTCACGATCTACGGCGGATGCACCGTCATTCTTGGCCCTGACGGGGACGTGCGCTATGCCATTTCAAAAAGCGTGCTCGGCGACGGACGCATGCAGCGGAGGGCGGATTATATGGCGTCGTCGCAGGGTGAGGCGTATTGGTCCATCGCGGGTGACCGTTACAAGCAGACGCACCCGCTCTTCCTCGCGCTTCACGGACACGACGCCGAAACGACACCTGCGCGGCCTCCGAAAGGTCGCTAAGGCATCTGAGTACGGCGTTCATGGACCCCATCCCTAGAGGCAGAACATCTTCGGAAAAACCTCCGCTGGCATCGAACTGGGTTTGGTTGCGCGGCGAATTCGGCGGGCAGCGTTTCCGAGGCAGGCTACAACCGCGATTCCGCCATGCCGTATTTAGCGCGCATTGCAATGTTCAGCGTTCACGCAGGCGAATGCGATTGCAGTAGATCGATGTCAATTTCTGCTCAGATCGTCGATCGGCAGCCACGGACATGACCCACGACTGCGGCACGGTGGGCTGCACATGGAGCTGTCCGTTTTGCAGTCAGATGTAAAGCGATCTGCAGGCCCGCCTAGCTGTAGCCTGACCCGCTGTATTTCGTCGCATGGGCTCGGGGAAAGATCGCAGCTCACGGGTGTCCCTTCTGTATCCCGAAGCCGACGTTCATACAAGGAATAGCTGAACGTCTCTTTCGTGTCGGGTTCGGAAGTACCGCCCGAGGTCGCCGATGATGCGCAGCGCTCCTACTGCCATCTCCGGCTACGGCCACTTTCGGCCATCCGATCGAGTGCGCAGACAGACATCCCAACGGCGGCACTGTCCTGGCAACGGTCGTTCCGACGTCGAACTATCCCGTCTCGAAGTCACGACAAACAAGTCCCAGTCTCCGGATTTCGATTCAGCGAGACAAATGTAACGAACTCGATCATGCGTCTCGCACTACTCGACTTTTTAGGACTTCATGAACCGGTCGCGCATCACCTCAAGAAACGCGGTAGCCGGCCTCGGCCGCTGTGCGGTCTGCGGCGCTGCGGCGAAAACCCGTTGTGCAGGCACAGTGGAGTCAAAAGGACAGCAAACGTGCCCGTTCGCGACCAGCGACCGGATCATCTCGACGGAGCGCAATTCCAGCGCAACCGTCGGCGATATGCCAGCTAGCCGGAACAACGAACGAAAATAGTCGCGACTGTGTGGCATGTCGAGGAGGAAGAACGGCTCATCGACCGGGTCATGGATCGTTACGACAACTGGCCTCGCAAGCCGATGACCCTCTGGTAGCAGCACATAGGGTGATTACTCGCCAAACGTGTGAAGTACTACCTGGCGCGCGAGATCCATGTCGTAGATCAGCGCCAGATCTAGCGTGCCCCGTTCCACCTCTTCGACAGGATCACCTTCCCGGATCATCAGCCGAACGTCGGGGTAGTGATTCTGAAAATGCCGGATGATCGGCGGAAGGTGGCGCGCGCCTGGGGTTGCAAAACAGCCAACCGATAATTCTCTTACGACGCTCTCGGTGTCCCGTGCGCCGAGCTGCGTCGCTGTCGCGGCGTTCGCTCGGGCGTTCGAAGCGGCCTTTTTCACAACCTGGGACCGAACATCGCTCCATACGTCGGAGGCAAGCCCGAGATTCGCACCCACCCGCATCGGGTGGGTGACCACAGGTTCGCGTCGAACGACCGCATTGCGAATCTATACTCGTGTCGAACACGCTCCTTCGCGAGCGCAACAGTCGCCTGACTCGACCTACGATCTTCGCCTTTTCGTTTTCCCAGCATGTCCGATTCCGCAGATCATCCAATAGACCGTGACGTCTCGCCCCGACGCTCCGTGGAGGCCGTGACAGGCGGAAGATTGATCCCGCCGCGTTGCGCACGGCAACTCATGCCGCGCGAAGGATTGATGGCGCGGCTTCTCGAAGCGCGCCGGCATCGTTGCGTCGTGGTCCAGGGACCGGCCGGGAGCGCAAAAACCAGCACGATGCTGGCTCTCAGACAGGCGATGCTCACACTGGACTTCGATGTCGCCTGGCTTTCCCTCGCCCCCGAAGACGACGACCTGACTGCGTTCTTCCACGGCCTGCTCGCAAGCCTTGCTACCGTGGACCCGGCGATCGTGCGCGAAGCGGAATTGCTGGTCGGTCGCGAGAGCGACGAGACCGCGGTCGAGCACTGGGTCATCACGCTCGTGCGCGCTATCGGCCGCCGCAAGCGCGAGCTGGTGTTGATGCTCGACGACGTTCACTACCTCCAGAACGCCCGGATCGTCGAAGCCTTGCGCTGGCTGCTGGATTACGCGCCACCGCAGCTTCACGTGGTGCTGGCTTCGCGGCGTTCGTTGCCCCTCTCGCTGGCGCGTCTGCGTTCGCAAGGTCTCGCGATCGAACTCGATCGCCATGATCTGCGCTTTTCAGCCGAGGAATCGGAGCGCTTCCTGCGCGAGCAGCTCGGCGAAATCGCCAGACGCGACGCGCGCGTGGTGCATGAGCTGACCGACGGCTGGGCTGCGGGCCTGCAATTGTTCGCGATCGACCTGAAGACGCGCAAAGGCGCGGCCTTCACGCCGGCGACCGTGCGCGATGCCGAAACCTTCGCTTGTTATTTCGAACGCGAAGTGCTGATCCGACTCGCGTCCGAGGACCTGCTGCTGCTCACTCGTGCGGCGCTTTGCGAGCGATTTTGCGCACCCCTTTGCGCTGGCCTGATGCGGCATCCGGTCACCGTCGCGGATGTCGCCTCGCGGCTCGGTCGTCTGGAAGACGACAATCTGTTCATTACTCAGAGTGGCGTCGGACGGGACGGAGAACCCTGGTATCGCCTGCATCCTCTGCTGCGCGAGGTCCTGCAGCGCCGCGTCGCCGAGCTGCCGCCAGCGGAACTGCGCGAGCTGCACGCGGCGGCGTGGCAGTGGTTCGATGCGCAAGGCCACGTCGACGAAGCCGTGCATCACGCCGTACTGGCGGACAACGCGCAGGCTGCCGGCGATCTCGTCGAAGGATGCGCACACGATCTGCTCGCGCGCGGCGAACTCCGCCAGCTTGCCGGTCTGGTGCGCCGCCTGCCGCCGGCGCAGATCGCGGAGCGCTTCGATCTGCGCGTGATCACCGCGTATCTGCAGATGTACGCCGGTGAAACCGATGCGCTGATGCAGAGCATTCAGCAGATCGCCGCGCATAGCGAGCGACCGGATCCACGTCAGCGCTACGCGCTCGCGCTGCTTCGCGGCGGCCTCGCGCTACAGCGCGACGATACCGATCTGGTCGTGGCGCTATTGCCGGAGTTGCAGCGCGTGCCGCCCAACGCGGACGATTTCACCCGGGTCGCGCGCGGCAATATCCTTTCGTGGATGTTCATCCATCGTGGCGAGCATGAGCAGGCTCGCAAGGTCCTGGAGGAGGGCGCGGCGCATGGCGGCGCGCCGCGCGGCATCCTGCTCGGTCGCTGCATGAGCGGCATGACGCATGCCGCCGAGGGCCGGGTGCTGGTCGCCGAGCGCGTGTTCCGCGACGTGCTGGCGCAGGCGGAAAAGCAGGGCACGGCATACGTCGGTATTGCGTGCATGGCGGCGGCCCTGCTGGGCGAGGCGCTTTACGAACTGAACGACGTCGATGCTTCACTCCGGCTGATGGACGAACGCATCGACGTGCTCGAGCGCGTGTCGATTCCCGATACGGTCCTGCGCGCCCTGACGGTGCTCGCCAGCGCGCACTGGTTCGCGGGACGCCGCCTCGAGGCGCGTGATTGCCTCGAACGGCTCGAGGATCACGCGAAGCGTCATGGTGTGGATCGGCTGCTCGCCAACGCATTGTGTTTGCGCACGCGCTGGCTGCTGGAAGAAGGCCGGCCCGATGAAGCCGAAGCGGCGGTATTGCGCTGCGAAGCGCTGGCGGCGCGCCATGCGGGCGCGGTGCGCAGCACGACGTGGGAAATCAGGGTCTGCGCGGATCTCGCGCGCATTCGCATGTGCCTGCATCTGAACGACTTCGAAGGCGCCATGCGCCGGCTCAAGCCGCTTCACGCATTGTCCGAAGCGGGAGGGCGGTGGTGCCGCGTGGTGGGTTTGCGCTTGCAGATGTCGATTGCGGAAATGGGACGCCGCAACGACGGAGCGGCCCGTGAGCATCTGGTCGAAGCCTTGCGCGTGGGCCACCGGCTGGGGCTGATGCGCAGCCTGCTCGACGAGCTTGGCGAATGCCGGCCCATCCTCGAGCGTCTGCCGCTGGAGGCGGACTTCGACCCCGTACTGGGCTTCTATGCGCAGCGGCTGATCGACGCCGCACAGGCGGCCACGGCTGTCGAACCGCAAACGGCTGCGATGCGCGTGCCGATCCAGTCGCTGAGCGAACGCGAAAACGAAGTGCTGGGTCTGCTCGCGCTAGCACTGCCGAACAAGAAGATCGCGCGCGTGATGGACGTGTCGCTCGACACGGTGAAGTGGCACCTCAAGAACATCTACCGGAAGCTGGAAGTGACCGGTCGCGACGGCGCTGTCGCAAGAATGCGCGACGCGGGCGCGCGCTAGCGCTCGCGCACCTGTCGCCCCCACTCCACGGGGGTAGGCTTGCTCGCTCCTCCCGCCACGCACAATGCGTTCATCAAAGCAGCCAGCCGATCGCGCAACACCGGTCCGCACTGCCAACGCATTCAATCGATAAGGAGCGTGCGGTGGAAGTCAAGCGTAATGTCTATCGCGAGGATCACGAAATGTTGCGCGATACCGCGCGCCGTTTCTTCGAACGCGAGTGCCTGCCGCGTCAGGCTCAGTGGGACGAGGCCGGATGCGTCGATCGCGAGAC
Organism: Caballeronia sp. EK; assembly: GCF_014384845.1. Taxonomy (NCBI): domain Bacteria; kingdom Pseudomonadati; phylum Pseudomonadota; class Betaproteobacteria; order Burkholderiales; family Burkholderiaceae; genus Caballeronia; species Caballeronia sp. EK. Next base: position 617,474 of record NZ_JACSUE010000001.1, on the reverse strand, counting down.
CTGGCTGAAGGCCGGCCGCGAAGGTCTGCTGTGTGTGACCGTGCCGGAAGAGTATGGCGGGGGCGGTGGCGATTTCGGTCATTCGGCCATCGTCGCGGAAGAGCTGCATCGTGCGGGCGTGTCGGGTTTCAGCTATTCCGTGCATTCCGACATCACCGCGCCGTACATCGTGCGGCTCGGCACGGAAGAACAGAAACGCAAGTGGCTGCCGCCGATCTGCCGCGGCGAAAAGATCCTCGCGATCGCGATGACCGAGCCCGGCACCGGCTCCGATCTGAAATCGATCCGCACGACTGCCGTGCGCGACGGCGACGAGTACATCATCAACGGCAGCAAGACCTTCATTTCGAATGGCCTGAACTGCGACATGGTGGTGGTGGTCTGCAAGACCGATCCGTCGGCGGGTGCGAAGGGCGTGAGTCTCATCATGGTCGAAACCGGGCGCGCGGGTTTTCGCCGTGGCCGCAAGCTGGAGAAAGTGGGCCAGGCCGCCGCCGACACCGCCGAACTCTTCTTCGACGACGTCCGCGTACCGGCGAGCAACCTGATCGGCAACGAGAACGGCGGCTTCATTCACCTCATGGAAGAGCTTCCGCAGGAGCGGCTCATCATCGCGGTGTATTGCGCGGCGAAGCTGGAACGGCAGCTCGAACTGACGCTGCAATACGTGAAGGACCGCCGCGCGTTCAATCAGACCGTGTGGGACTTCCAGAACACCAAATTCAAGCTGGCCGACGTGAAGGCGCAAGCCGTCGCGGTCCGCACGCTGGTCGATTACTACATTCGCGAGCACATGGAGCGCAAGCTCACGCTGCAGGAAGCGGCGATCGCCAAACTCTTCGCGACCGAAGCGATGTGGAAGTGCATCGACGAGATGGTTCAGCTGCACGGCGGCTACGGCTACATGCTGGAGTACCCGATTGCCCGTGCTTTCGCCGACATGCGCGTGACGCGCATCTTCGGCGGCACCAGCGAAGTGTTGCGGGATCTGATCTCGCGCAAGCTTTGAATCCCCTATCTTTCGAGGCAGCAAGATGAGCGAAAAAGTACTGGTGGCGGGCGTCGGCATGATTCAGTTCGCCAAGCCGGGCGCGAGCCGGAGCTACACCGAAATGGGCGCCGAAGCAACCCGCCGCGCGCTGGCCGATGCCGGCATCGCGTACGACCTCGTACAGCAGGCGTTCGCCGGCTACGTGTACGGCGACTCGACCTGCGGACAGACCGCGTTGTACGAAGTGGGCATGACGGGCATTCCGATCGTCAACGTGAATAACAATTGCTCGACGGGTTCCACCGCGCTCTATCTCGCGCGCCAGGCGATCGCCACCGGCGATGCGGACTGCGTGCTGGCGCTCGGATTCGAGCAGATGCAGGCCGGCGCGCTGAAGTCGCACTGGGACGACCGGCCCGTGACGCGTGCGCGCTTCGTGCCGATCATGCACGGCCTGACCGCCGACCTCGCGCATCTGCCGCAGGCGCTGCGCACCTTCGGCGGCGCGGGACGCGAGCATATGCAGCGCTACGGCACCCGTATGGAAACCTTCGCGGCGGTGCGCGCGAAGGCGAGCCGCCACGCGGCGAACAACCCGCTCGCGCTGTTTCGCAAGCAGGTGACGACCGAAGACGTGATGAACGACACGGTGCTGATGCCCGGCGTGATGACGCGTCTGATGGCCTGTCCGCCCACGTGCGGCGGCGCGGCGGCGATCCTCGTCTCCGAGAAATTTGCCCGCAGGCACAACCTGCGCACGGATGTGCAGATCGTTGCGCAAGCGCTGACCACCGATCCGCCCGCTTCGTTCGATCCGCCGTCGATGCTCAACTACGTCGGCACCCATATGACGCGCTCGGCCGCGAACCAGGTCTACGAGAAAGCCGGGATCGGACCGGAAGACATCGACGTATGCGAGCTGCACGACTGCTTCGCGCACAACGAAGTCATCTGCTACGAATCGCTCGGCTTCTGTCCGGAAGGCGGCGCGGAGAAGTTCGTCAGCGACGGCGACAACACGTACGGGGGCAAGGTCGTGGTCAATCCGTCCGGTGGTTTGCTCTCGAAAGGGCATCCGCTGGGCGCGACGGGCCTCGCGCAATGTTACGAGCTGACCCACCAGTTGCGCGGCACCGCCGATCAGCGGCAGGTGCAGGGCGCACGGCATGCGCTTCAGCACAACCTCGGGCTCGGCGGCGCGTGCGTGGTGACCTTGTACGGCAAGCACTGAACCTTGGGCACGGAAGGCGCCACGGCGCGCCTCGTGCAAACCCGGATCGCAAACAGCATTGAGGATTACCCATGCAGCAGCTTTGCAAGGACCGCGTCGTCATCATCACCGGGGCCGGGCGCGGCCTCGGACGCGAATACGCTCTGGAGTTCGCCCGGCAGGGTGCGAAGGTCGTCGTCAACGATCTCGGCGGCCACGGTGATGGCTCCGGCGCCGCGAGCGGCCCCGCGCTCGACGTGGTCGCCGAAATCGAAGCGCTCGGCGGCCACGCTGTCGCGAACTTCGATGACGTCGCCGACTGGAACGGCGCAAGACGCATGATCGACACGGCCATTTCCGCCTTCGGCGGACTCGACGTGCTGGTCAACAACGCCGGCATTCTGCGCGACCGCACGCTCGCCAACATGAGCGAAGAAGACTGGGACGCGGTGATTCGCGTGCATCTGCGCGGCACCTTTGCGCCCTCGCGCCACGCCGCCGCATACTGGCGCGACGAGGCGAAGGCGGGTCGCGCGCGGGTGGCGCGGCTCATCAATACGAGTTCGTCGTCGGGGCTGTACTGCAATCCGGGGCAGGCCAACTACGGCGCGGCGAAGGCGGGCATCGCGGCGATGTCGGTGATTGCGGCGCGCGAGCTCGAGCGCTACGGCGTGACCGTGAACGCGATCTATCCCACCGCGATGAGCCGCCTCACCGAGGACATCTTCGCGGCCCGGCGCGACGAATTCACCGCAGGCGCCGCGCCCGGTTTCGATCCGCTCGATGCGAGCAACGTCGCGCCGCTGGTCGCATGGCTTGGCAGCGATGCATCGAGCGGCGTCACCGGACGCGTGTTCGGCGTGCGCGGCGGCCGTATCACGATGGCCGAAGGCTGGAGCGCCGGTCCGCGCATCGAAAAGCACGGGCGCTGGGATGCGGCCGAACTCGGCGCGCTGATACCGGAACTGGTGGAACGGGCCGCGCCGAACGCGCTGACCTCCGGCGAAATTCCGGCAGCGATGGCGTAAGCGTCCGAACCGTCTCGAATCGCAGGAGCGTGGATGAGCAAACTCCCGAAGTACCTCGGCGACCATGCGGAGCTGACGCCCGGCAAGCCCGCGGCAATCAACAGCACCACCGGCGACGTGCTGACCTACCGCGAACTCGATGAGCGTTCCAATCGCTTCGCGCAGTGTCTGTACGCGATCGGCCTGCGGCGCGGCGACCACATCGCGATGGTGCTCGAGAACAACATGCGCTGCTTCGAAGTGTGCTGGGCGGCGTTGCGTTCGGGCCTGCTGATCACTCCGGTCAACCGCTTCCTGACTGCGCCGGAGGCGGCCGGCATCATCGCGGACAGCGACGCGCGCGTCGTGGTCAGCTCGTATGCGATGCGTGAGCTCGCAGCCGAACTGACCGGCATGATGCCGACCTGCGGCCTGCGGCTGATGATCGACGGCACCATCGCCGGCTGGGACAGCTACGAAGCGGTGATCGACCGTTATCCGCCGACGCGGCTCGACGACGAATGGCTAGGCGCGACCATGATCTACAGCTCGGGCACGACCGGCCGCCCGAAGGGCATCATTCGCGCGCAGCCGCAAGGGCGCGTCTCGGAAGGGTCTGGCTCCGCGCGCCGCCCGCAGTTCGAGCGTTATGGCTTCGATGCGCAGACGGTGTATCTGTCTCCGGCGCCGCTCTATCACACCGCGCCGCTCGGCTACGGGCTGGAGACGCAGTTCGGCGGCGGCACTGTCGTGTTCATGGAGAAGTTCGATCCGCTCGACGCATTGCGGGCGATCGAGCGTTATCGCGTCACGCACAGCCAGTGGGTGCCGACCATGCTGATCCGCCTGCTGAAACTCGGCCCGGCATTGCGCAATGGCTTCGACCTGTCGAGTCATCGGGTGGCGATCCACGCAGCCGCGCCGTGCCCGCAGGAGATCAAGCGGCAGATGATCGACTGGTGGGGGCCGATCATCGAGGAGTATTACTCGTCCACCGAAGGCAATGGCGTGACCACGCTGAATACCGAAGAGTGGCTCGCGCATCCGGGCTCGGTCGGGCGCGCGTTGCTCGGGGTCATCCATATCTGCGACGACGAGGGTAACGAATTGCCGGCGGGCGAAGACGGGCTCGTCTACTTCGAACGTGACCAGTTGCCTTTTCATTACCACAAAGATCCGGACAAGACCCGTGCCGCACAGCACCCGCGTCATCCGGCGTGGACGGCGGTCGGCGACATCGGTCATGTCGATGGCGACGGTTATCTGTATCTCACCGACCGCAAGGCGTTCATGATCATTTCGGGCGGCGTCAACATCTACCCGCAAGCGATCGAAGACGCGCTCGCCGTGCATCCCGACGTGCAGGACGCGGCCGTGATCGGCGTGCCCGACGCCGAGATGGGCGAGCAGGTCAAGGCGATCGTCGAACCGGCGCCTGGCGTCGTGCCATCGGACGCGCTCGCGCAAGCGCTGCTGGCTTATCTGCGCACGCGCGTCGCGCGCTACATGCTGCCGCGCTCGATCGACTTCATCGACACGATGCCGCGCCTGCCCACCGGGAAACTGTACAAGCAGGCTCTGCGCGCGCGCTACGCCGGACAGGCGGGACACGCGCAGTCATAGCGGCCCGCGCAACGGCGACCACAAAAAAATCTGGAGTGAGACGTGAACAACCTGCTGGATGCTTTCCACCTGACGGCGCTGCCCGCCGAGGCCGAAGCTTTTCGCGCGCAAGTGAAGCAGTTTCTCGATGAACACCTGCCGCCTGCGCCGGCCGACGTTCGCGCGCGCTCGTGGATGGGCTTCGACGCGGAGTTCAGCCGGCGCCTCGCCGCGCGCGGCTGGATCGGACTGACACTGCCGACGGGCTACGGCGGCGCGGGCATGGATGCGTTCCGCCGCTTCGTGCTGGTGGAGGAAATGCTGGCCGCGGGTGCGCCCGTCGCCGCGCACTGGATTGCCGACCGTCAAAGCGGCCCGCTGATCCTGCGCTACGGCACCGAGGCGCAGAAGGACTTCTACTTGCCGCGCATCTGTGCCGCGCGCGCGTTCTTCTGCATCGGCATGAGCGAGCCCGACGCGGGCTCCGATCTCGCGAGCGTGCGCACGCGCGCGGTGCGCTGCGACGGCGGCTGGCGTCTCACCGGGCGCAAGATCTGGACGACCAACGCGCAGCATTGCCAGTACATGATCGCGCTCGTGCGCTCGTCGGGTGCGCCGGAAGACCGGCAGAAGGGGCTGTCGCAATTCATCGTCGATCTGTCGTTGCCTGGCGTTCATGTGCGGCCGATCGTCGATCTCGCCGGCGACGCGCACTTCTCCGAGGTGACATTCGACGACGTCCTGCTCGCCGACGATGCGCTGATCGGCGACGAAGGCGCGGGCTGGGAGCAGGTGACGGCCGAGCTTGCGTTCGAACGAAGCGGACCGGAGCGGCTCTATTCGAGCGTCGTGCTGCTCGACTGCTGGCGCGAGCAGTTGCGCCGCCACGGCGCCAGCGACGCCGAGCTTGCGCTGCTCGGCGGCTTCGCGACGCAACTGGCCACGTTGCGCTGTCTGTCGATCGCGGTCACGGCGCGGCTCGCGCGCGGCGAGAGCCCGGTGATCGAGGCGGCGCTCGTCAAGGATATCGGCACCGGGTTCGAACAGGCCATTCCCGCGCAACTTGAAGCCGTGCTTGGCGCGAACCCCGCGCAGACCGTCGATCCCGAGCTCTATCGCACGGTGGCGTACCTCAGCCAGATTTCGCCGACGTTTTCGCTGCGTGGCGGCACGCGCGAGGTGCTGCGCGGCATGATCGCGCGCGGACTCGGATTGCGCTAATCCTACGGACCACGAAAGAGACCTGCATGTTCACCGAAGCCATTGAAGCTATTCTGCGCGACCGCGCCACATCCGAAGCGGTACGCGCAATCGAAAACGGCGGCTCGGCCGAGTCGATCTGGAGCGCCTTCGAGGAAGCCGGATTTCTGGAATTGCTGACGCCGGAAAGCGCAGGCGGCGCCGGATTGTCACTGTCGGCGATCGAGCCGATTTTCACAGCCTTTGGACGCCATGCGGTGCCGGTTCCGCTCGCACAGAGCATCGCGGCGCGAGCGTTGTTGCGCGACACCGGCGTGACGGCCCCGGCCGGAATGACGACGCTCGCCGGTAACTGCCGGCGTCACGCGGACGGCTCACTGGAAGCGCCGCAGGTGCCGTTCGGCATGATCTGCGATCAGGTGCTCGCCAACGTCGACGGCAATCTGCTGTTGCTCGACGCGACGCGTGCCGGGCGCGAGCCGGACGGCGTGCACGGAAGCTCTTGCGGCACGCTTCGCTGGCGCCCGGACGCCGTTCCCGCATCGCTCGGTTCGAACGGCGACGAGGTGCTGCTCTTCAGCGCGGCGATTCATGCGGCCGCTATCGCCGGCGCGATGGATCGCGTGTTCGCGATGACGCTCCAGTACTGCAACGATCGCTCGCAGTTCGGCAAATCGATCGGCAAGTTCCAGGCGGTCCAGCATCAGTTGAGCGTGATGGCCCAGCACGTGGCGTCGGCCGGAATGGCATCGGCGCTGGCGTTCTGCGGCCCGGGCGCTGTCCCCGGACGGCTCGCGACGGCGATCGCCAAGGCGCGCACCAGCATGGCGGTGCCGTTGATCGCATCGACGGCGCACGCGCTGCATGGCGCGATCGGGGTCACCGCCGAATACGATCTCCAGCTCTATACGCGCAGGTTGCACGAATGGCGTATCGCGGATGGCTCGGAGACTTTCTGGAACCGCATGGTGGGAAGCGCGGCGCTCGCGCGGGAGCACGGCACGATCGTGGATTTCGCACGCACCGCGCCGTATGACGTCGCCGCCTGAGCGCACGCACGGGCACCTTTACAGCAGCGTAGACGATTAGACATCCTATGAATCACTTTCTGAGCTACGAGCAGGACCAGCACATCGTCACGCTGACGATGAACGAACCGGAGCGGCGCAATCCGCTCACCGGCAACACGGCGGTGGCGGAGTTGCTGGCGGCGATCGGAAGGATCGAAGCCGACCGTTCAGTGCGTGCCGTGATTCTGACGGGCGCCGGCACGGCGTTCTCGTCGGGCGGCAATATCCACGACATGGAGCGGCACGCGTCGAACAGCATGCCCGGCATGGAGATTCGCCAGGACTACCGGCACGGCATTCAGCAACTGCCCCTGGCGCTGTTCAATCTGGAAGTGCCGGTCATTGCCGCCGTCAACGGCGCGGCGATCGGCGCGGGGCTCGATCTCGCGTGCATGTGCGATATCCGCATCGCGTCCGAGCGCGCGAAGTTCGCGGAGAGCTTCGTCAGACTGGGCATCATCCCCGGCGACGGCGGCGCGTGGCTGCTGCCGCGCATCGTCGGTCTGTCGCGCGCGGCGGAGCTGACCTTCACCGGCCAGACGATCGACGCGCAACAGGCGCTCGACTGGAATCTGGTGTCCCGTGTCGTGCCGCACGACGCGCTGCTCGCGACCGCCCAAGGTCTCGCGCAAGCGATCGCCGCCAACCCGCCCCACGCGGTGCGGCTCGCGAAACGGCTGCTGCGCGAAGGCATGCACTGCCGCCTGGATACGCTGCTGGAAATGTCGGCGGCGTATCAGGCGCTCTCGCATCAGACTGCCGATCATCGCGAAGCCGTTGCTGCATTCATCGAGAAACGGTCACCGGCATTCCACGGATAGAGCGGTTGCGGATCATCCGGCGCGCCGCTTGCGCTCAAACACGGCAGGAAGACAACGCATGTATCTGACCCAGGGCCTGCATCGCTCGCTGCAGCAGAATCCGGATCGGCTGGCGATCACGTTCAAGGAGCGCCGGCGCACGTTCCGCGATTTCGCGGATCATGTCGCGCGCCTCGCCGCCGCGTTGCGCGGCCTCGGCATGGCGGAAGGCGACCGGGTCGGCATGCTCGCGCTCAATTCGGACCGCTACCTCGAATACGTGATGGGCGTGTGGTGGGGCGGAGGCGTGCTCAATCCGGTCAACACCCGCTGGAGCGCGCCGGAGATCGCCTATTCGCTGGATGATTGCGACACCCGCATCCTGATCGTCGATGACCATTTCGTCGATACGGCCCGCGCCGTGTGCGTGCTTGCCCGCACGACGCCGATCCTGATCCACGCGGGCGACGGCGCGGCGCCCGCCGGCATGCTTTCGTTCGACGCGCTGATCGCGGCCGCGTCGCCGCTGCCGGACGCCGGCCGGGGCGGCGAGGACCTTGCGTGCATCATGTACACCGGCGGCACGACCGGCTTTCCGAAAGGCGTGATGCAGACGCATCTGAACATGTGGTCCTCGTGCATCATGCGGATCGCCGAGTCAGCGCCATTGCCCGACAGCGCGGTTTTGCACGCGGCGCCTTTCTTCCATGCGGCAGGACTCGGCCGCGCGCTCGTGCAGTTCATGGCCGGCGAGGCGCACGTCATCATTCCCGCCTTCGATGCCGGCGACGTGCTCGACGCGATCGGCACGCAGCGCGTGAGCGAAACGCTGCTCGTGCCGACCATGATCCAGTCGCTGCTCGATCATCCTGACTTCGTCCGCACCGATCTGAGCAGCCTGAAGCGGCTGACCTACGGTGCCTCGCCGATCCCCGAAGCGCTGCTCGACCGGGTGATCGCGTCGCTGCCCGGCGTCGAGCTCGCGCATTCATACGGGATGACGGAGGCGTGTCCGAGCATTTCGGCGAACCCGCCGTCGAACCACGACGAGGCGGGGCGCCGGAGCGGCCTGTACCGCTCGATCGGTCGCGGCCTGCCGGGCCTGATGGTGAAAGTGGTCGATGTGCACGGCGAAGAAGTGCCGCGCGGTACGGTCGGCGAGATCGCCGTGCGCGGGCCGAACGTGATGGCGGGCTACTGGAAAAAGCCCGACGAAACCGCGCAGGCCGTGCGCGACGGGTGGCTGCACACCGGCGACGGCGCCTACATGGACGCGCAGGGTTATCTCTACATCGTGGATCGCATCAAGGACATGATCGTCAGCGGTGGCGAGAACGTCTATTCCGCCGAAGTGGAGAACGTGATCGTCCGTCATCCGGCGGTCGCCGCGTGCGCGGTCATCGGAATTCCGCATGACATCTGGGGCGAGGCCGTGCACGCGGTGATCGTGCGCAAGCCAGGCGCGACGCTCGCCGAAGAAGAGGTGCGCGAGCATTGCCGGCAGGCGATCGCAGGCTACAAATGCCCGAAGACGGTCGAGTTCCGCGATCGATTGCCGTTGTCGGGCGCGGGCAAGGTTCTGAAGCGCGAAATTCGCGCGCCGTACTGGGCGCAGAAGACGCGCGCGGGCAACTAGCGCGCCTCGCCACTCCGCCCGGGTGGTCCGGTCTGCCGCTTTTTCTGGCTTACTTCCATTCAGGCAATGTCTGACAAGAGATCATCGACGGCGAAGGCGCTTCGCCGCGATACAAAACGGAACGTGGAGGGATGATGGGTGTTTTAAGCGGTATTCGCGTGCTGGAATTCGAAGCCATTGGACCGGGACCGTTCGGCGCCATGTTGCTCGCCGACATGGGCGCCGACGTATTGCGTATCGACAGGCCGCTCGCGCCTCAGGACCTGGGGCCGAAGACCAATGGCAAGCGTGCGGACGTCACGGGGCGCGGCCGCCGCTCGGTCACGCTCGATCTGAAAGAGCCCCGGGCGGCCGAAGCCGCGCTCGATCTGATGGCGCGCGCCGATGTGGTGATCGAAGGATTTCGCCCCGGCACGATGGAGCGGCTCGGGCTCGGACCGCAAGCCGCCCTGGCGCGCAATCCGCGTCTCGTCTACGGCCGCATGACGGGTTGGGGGCAGACGGGTCCGCTCGCGCAGCGCGCGGGTCACGACCTCAACTACATCGCGCTGTCGGGCGTGCTGTCGGGCATCGGCCGCGCCGACGGTCCGCCCGTGCCGCCGCTCAACCTCGTGGGCGATTACGGCGGTGGCGGCATGCTGCTGGCGCTGGGCGTGGTGGCGGCGCTGTTCAACGTTCAGCGCGGCGGCGAGGGCCAGGTCGTCGATGCCGCGATGATCGAGGGCGCGGCGCAACTGGGTTCGGTGATCTGGGGCCTGCTCGCATCGGGCAACTGGCGGGAAGAGCGCGAGAGCAATCTGCTGGATGGCGGCACGCCCTGGTATGACAGCTATCGCACGCGCGATGGCGGGTACATGTCGGTGGGCGCGGTCGAAGCGCGTTTCTATGCGGAGTTGCTGTCGAAGCTCGGTCTTGCGGACGCGGGTCTGCCCGCACAGCACGACCGGAGCGGCTGGCCGGTGCTGCGCGAACGTTTTGCAGCGGCGTTTCTCACGCGCACGCGCGACGAATGGTGCGCCGTGTTCGAAGGCAGCGACGCGTGTGTCGCGCCGGTGCTGAGCTTCTCGGAAGCGCCGGCGCATCCGCAGCATCGTGCTCGCGGGAGCTTCGTCGAAGTGGCGGGCGTGGTTCAGCCCGCGCCTGCGCCGCGCTTTTCGGCGACGCCGTCGACGATCGCGAAGCCCGCGCCGGAGCGCGGCGAACATGGGCTCGCCGCATTGCGCGACTGGGGCTTCGACGAGGCCGCGGTCGAACGAATGCGCGAACACGGCCTGGGTTATAAGCCTGAAGCGTGAGCCTGTTCGACGCGTTCAAGGGCATCGCTGCATCGCGCGGCGATGCCCTTGGCGCTTTCATGCCACGAGCGAATACCAGTTGATTCCATCATCGCGAAGTTCGCATCGAACTTCGCCGCGCCCGATCAGATAGTTCAGGCACGCGAGGCTTTCGCCGGTCGCGAGGCTCATGCGCGACATATCCTCTTCGCCGACGTGGCGCGCAAACAGCGCGCCGAATACATCGACGGCGCGACGCGGTTCGCCGAGCGTCTCACGCAAGCGGTCGAGGCTGCGGTCCTGGCCGCGCCGCAGACGGTCGAGCCGCGCATGCAGGCCGCGGAAACAGTCGTTGTGGGCCGGCAGCACCAGCACATCGTCGGGCACCTGCTGCTTCAGCTTGTCGATCGACGCATACCAGTCGGCCATCGGATCGGCGTGAGGTTCGAGCGGATACACCGACACGTTCGACGAGATTCGCGGCAGCACCTGGTCGCCCGATATGAAGAGCTTCAACTCCGGGCAGTACAGGCACGCGTGCTCCGGCGAATGGCCCGTGCCGACGATGACCCGCCACACGTGTTCGCCGATGGCGATTTCCTGCCCGTCCTGCAAGCGCCGGAAGCTGTCCGGCAGCGCGTGGATGTGCTGCCCGAAGCGGCCGAAGCGTGCGCGATAAAGCTCGATCGCCGCCGAGCTCCAGCCCGCGCGACGGTAGAAGTCGACACCGTCGTCAGGCGCTTCGCGGCCGCTGTCGGAAGCGGCGACGCGGCAGTTCAGATACTCGACGCGCGTCATCCACAGACGGCATTCGAAGGTACGCGTGAGCCAGCCTGCCATGCCCACGTGATCGGGGTGCATGTGGGTGACGAAAACGCGCGTGACGGGGCGCGGCGCGCGCGATCCGGCGAAGATGCGCCGCCACAAGGCCGTCGCGGCGTCCGTGCGCGCGCCCGTGTCGACGATCGCCTGGCCGTCGCCGTCCGCGATCGTCCACACGTTGATGTGATCCAGGGAGTAGGGCAGCGGCATGCGAATCCATTGCACGCCCGGGGCGACTTCCACGGCGCCGCCGGGAGCGGGAGGCGAGGCGAACGGATAGCTCACCGAAGCAGGCGCGCTGCCGCTGGAGTCGGCGCGTGTGAGATCGGTCATGGTCTGGCTCCTGATGATCGAACGAGGCGCATGAGGCCGGAAATGAAAACGCTGGCAAGCGCCTCGACGCATGCCAGCGAAGACAAAGCCCGTCCCTCGTGCGTTACTGCAGATTGCCCGCTACCGCGATGGTCTGACCGGTGATGTAGTTCGACTCGGGCGAGCAGAACAGGTAGACACCGCCAGCCGCTTCTTCCGGCGTGCCGCCGCGGCCGAGCGGATTGCGCTGCGCGTGCATTTTGAGCGCGTCGGGATTGACGCCCACGCGGATATCGCGTCCTTCGATCTTCACCGTCGCGCCGGCGTGGGCGTCGGCGGTCGTCATGCGTGTGTGGATCAGACCGAACGCGACGCAATTGACGTTGACGTTGAAGCGTCCCCATTCACGCGACAGCGCGCGCGTCATGCCGATCACGCCGGCCTTGGCGGACGAGTAGTTCATCTGGCCGGCATTGCCGTTGAGCGCCGACGTCGACGAGATGTTGACGATCTTGCGATACACGTCGCGGCCCGCTTCCTTGTCGGCGGCGTGCAGCGCCTTGACGTGCGGATAGGCGGCCCGCAGGATGCGGAACGGCGCGGTCATGTGGCAGTCGATGATCGCGTACCACTGTTCGTCGGTCATCTTCTGGATCACGTCGTCCCACGTATAGCCCGCGTTGTTGACGATGATGTCGATGCCCTTGTACGTGCTCATCGCCGTATTGATGAAGCGGTCCGCGAAGTCCGGCGCGCCCACGTTGCCCACGCAGGCGACGGCGTCGGTGCCCATCTTCTTCAGTACTTCGACCGTTTCGTGCGCCGGGTCGGCGTCGAGATCGTTGATCACGAGGCGTGCGCCTTCGCTCGCCAGTTTCTCGGCGATGGCCCGGCCGATGCCGCGACCCGAACCCGTGACGAGCGCCACCTTGCCCTCAAGCTTGCCCATTTCCTTGTCTCCTTGATTGATGCATTTACAGGGCGATCACGGCGTCGCCGAGGACGCGTGGTTCGCCATACTGATTGGCCGTCTGGATCTCCACCTTCACGCGGCGCTCGCCATCGGCCTCGAACTTCTCGACCACGCGCCCGCTGCAGGTGATGCAGTGACCGAGATGCGTGATGCCGACGAAGCGCACGCCGAACTGCCGCAACTGGCGCTGGTCCACCCAGCCGTTCAAGAGGCGCGCGAGATACGCCATCGACAGCATGCCGTGCGCGAACACGTCGGGCATGCCGCTGCGGCGCGCGAAGTCGAGGTCGATGTGGACCGCGTTGTGATCGCCCGACGCGCCGGCGAAGAGCGCCAGCGTCGTGCGGTCGATGGGCGCGAGCGTCAGCGGCGGCAGCGTGTCGCCGACCTTTACGTTGTCGAACAATGGGTTCATTCGTGTCTCTCCTCAGCCGTTGCGATGCACCAGCACGCTGCGCAGATCGGCCACGTGCTCGCCCCTCTGGTTGGTCACGCGGGTCTCGCGCACCACGAAATCGAGCGCGCCGCCTTTCTTGTCGTAGATATCGGCGATATGGCATTCGAACAGGAGCGCGTCGCCCGCATACGCCATCCGGTGATAGGTGAACGACTGCTCGCCGTGCAGGATGCGCGCGACCTGGATGCCGATCTCGTCGCGCCAGCGCTTGTCCGGCTGCTCCAGTTCCAGCGAGAACAGGAAAGTGGGCGGCAAGGGCAGGCCCGGATGACCCGCATCGCGGGCGGCGGACTCGTCGAAGTACACCGGATCGGTTTCGCCGGTCGCCTTGGCGAAGAACCGCAGCCGGCCCGCTTCGGCCACCGCGCGAAACGCGGGAATGACCTTCCCGATGTGCTTTTTATCGATCATGTCGAACACTCCGTTGGAAGCGGCAGCGCATCAGGCGGCCTTGTACACGGTGGTCACGCACGCGCCGCCGAGCCCCAGGTTGTGCGCGAGCGCGACCTTCGCGCCTTCGACCTGGCGTTGCTCCGCCGTGCCGCGCAACTGATGCGTCAGTTCGTAGCACTGCGCGAGACCGGTGGCGCCCAGCGGATGTCCTTTCGACAGCAGCCCGCCCGATGGATTGACCACCCACTTGCCGCCATAGGTGTTGTCGCCGTCGTTGACGAGCTTTTCGGCTTCGCCTTCCGCGCACAGACCGAGCCCTTCGTACGTCAGCAGTTCGTTCTGCGCGAAGCAGTCGTGCAGTTCGATCACGTCGATGTCCTCCGGGCCGACGCCGGCCTGCTCGTAGGCGAGCGCGGCGCCGGCGCGCGTCATGTCGAAGCCGACCACGCGGATCATGTCGCGCGTGTCGTAGGTGCTGGGCTGGTCCGTGGTCAGCGACTGGCCGGCGATCAGCACGTCGGTGCGCAGGCCGTGCCTGCGTGCGAATGCTTCCGACACCACGATCGCCGCGGCGGCGCCGCAGGTCGGAGGGCAGGCCATCAGGCGCGTGAGCACACCTTCCCAGATCATCGGCGAGGCGAGCACTTCCTCCGGGCTCACGACGGTGCGAAACACGGCCAGGGGATTGCGCGCCGCGTGCCGGCTCGCCTTCGCGCGAATCTTCGCGAAGGTTTCGAGCTTCGTGCCGTACTTTTCCATGTGGGCGCGGCCCGCGCCGCTGAACTGGCGGATCGCGCCCGGCAGATCGGTGCGATCGACCAGTTCGTTGACGAGATTCAGCGCACGTTCGAGTGCCGGCGCACGATCGCTCCACTTCGACGACAGCGCGCCGGGCTGCATGAATTCGAAGCCCACCGCGAGCGCGCAATCGACCGCGCCGCTTTGCACCGCCTGCCGCGCCAGAAACAGCGCCGATGATCCCGTCGCGCAGTTGTTGTTCACGTTGATGACGGGGATCCCCGTCATGCCGACGTGATAGAGCGCCTTCTGACCGCAGGTTGAATCTCCGTACACATAGCCCGCGTAGGCCTGCTGCACGTCCGCGTAATCGATGCCCGCGTCGGCCAGCGCCTCGCGCACGGCGCCCGCGCCCATCACGTCGTAGGCATCGCTGGTGCCGGGCTTCTTGAACGGAATCATGCCGACGCCGGCGACGAACACGTTACGAGTCATATCACTGCTCCTTGGTATGGAATGTTCGAATTACAGCTTGCGGGAGATGAGGTCGCGCATGACCTCGCTCGTGCCGCCGTAGATACGGTTGACGCGCGCATCGGCGAATGCCCGGGCCACCGGATACTCCAGCATGTAGCCGTAGCCGCCGTGCAACTGCACCATGTCGTCGAGCGCCTTGCCGAGCGATTCCGTTGCGAACAGCTTGGCGATCGCCGCTTCTTCCAGCGTCAGGCGGCGGCGCACATGCTCGGCGAGGTAGTGATCGACCAGCAGCCGCACGGCGGTTGCCTGCGCCTTGATGTCGGCAAGCTTGAACTTCGTGTTCTGGAAGTCCCATACGGTCTGATTGAAAGCCCTGCGGTCCTTCACGTAGTTGATGGTGTGTTCGAGACAGGTTTCCAGCTTCGCGGCGGCGCCGATGGCGATCGAGAGCCGCTCCTGCGGCAACTCGCCCATCAGGTACGCGAAGCCCTTGCCCTCCTCACCGAGACGGTTGCTCACCGGAACGCGGACGTTGTCGAAGAAGAGCTCGGCCGTATCCTGCGAATGCATGCCGACCTTGTCGAGCTTGCGGCCGCGGCGGAATCCCTCGCGGCTCGCCTCGACGACGATCAGGCTGACGCCCTTGGCGCCCGCGCTCGGGTCGGTCTTGCAGACGAGCACGATCAGATCGGCGTTCAGTCCGTTGCTGATGAAGGTCTTGCTGCCGTTGATCACGTACTCGTCGCCGTCGCGCAATGCGGTGGTGCGGATCGCCTTCAGGTCGCTGCCGGTGCCCGGCTCCGTCATGCCGATCGCGAGAATGGATTCGCCGGTGCACGCCTTCGGCAGCCATTGCTGCTTCTGCTCCTCGTTGCCGATGCGCGCGATATACGGCGCGATGATGTCCGAGTGCACGCCGAAGCCGAGACCGCTCAGGCCGGCGCGATTCACTTCCTCGTTGAGGATCGCCGCGTGGCCGAAGTCCCCGCCGCCGCCGCCGTATTCCGTCGGCAAGGTGAGGCACAGCAGACCTTCGCGGCCTGCCTTGAGCCAGGTCTCGCGATCGACCCGGCCGGCCTTGTCCCATTCCAGCTGTCTGGGCGCGCACACCCGTTCCAGGAAGCGGCGAACCGTGGTGCGCAGCATTTCATGATCGTCACGAAAGACGGTGCGTGTAATTTGCATAACTAAATTCCTGAAATTGGAGTCGGCGTGATTGCGTGAATGGCGTTATCGCATGCGGGCGATATGCGCTGCTGTTTCGGTGCGGTAGAGCTGCTCGATCAGATGCGCGCGGCGCGCTCGCGTCACGGCCTGGTTTACATAGCCTTTTTCGGCGATCTCGTTGGCATCGATCGAAGGCGGCTCGGCCATCAGCATCAGGCGCTCGACGGTGCGGCTCGCACCGCCGCCCTGGTTCCTGGCGAGGCGTTCGCGCAGCGCCGCGACCACGACGGGATGCTCGGCCAGCGCCGCCGCATCGAGTTCGGCGAGTTCGGGCGCGAGGCGCTGGCAGGCGACCACGTTCGGCCACGCGAGCGCGGCGAGAAAGTCGCGGTCATGGCCGCAGATCACCGCATCCGAGATGAGGGGCGCACAGAGGTCGAGCAGGTCGAGGCGCACCGCGCCGGTCTGCACCCAGGTGCCGTTCATCAGCTTGAAGTCCTCGACCACGCGGCCCGCGAAAAGCAGGCCCTGGCCCGGATCGTCCGGATTCGCGAGGCGCACCGCGTCGCCCAGCCGGAAGTAGCCCTCATCGTCGAAAGCGGCGGCCGTGAGCGCCGGGTTGCCGATATAGCCCGCAAACACATTTGCGCCACGCATGCGGATCTCGTAGCGTCCGTCACCGCCTTCGAGCGGCAGGAGCTTCACTTCCGAGCCCGGCACCGGCCCGCCGATGTTGCCGACATCGCCCGAGGGCCAGCCGCAATAGGTGCCCATGCCGCTCGTCTCGGTGCAGGCGAGGCCCGTCGAGAAGACGATGCGCAAGCCGACCGTGTCGACCGCCGCGCGCTGGATGCGCTGCCAGACGTCTGTAGGCAGGCTGGCCCCGCCGTAGCCGAAATACTGCACATTGGCGAACAGGCTGCGGGCAAGCACGGGGTCTCGCTCGATTTCGGTTGCCAGCACGGCCCATGCGGACGGAACGCTGGTGAAGATCGTCGGCGAGACTTCGCGCAGGTTGCGCACGGTACGTTCGATCAGGCCGGGAAGCGGCCGTCCATCGTCGATATAGTGAGTCGCGCCGAACTGGATCGAGCGCCCGATATTCAGTACGCCGCCGAGGCCGTGATGCCACGGCAGCCAGTCGAGGAAGACCGGTTGCGACTCGCGCATCCAGCCGAGATTGTCGGCGTAGTACGAGGCGACCGCCCGGAAATTGCCGTAGGAGAGGGGCACGCCTTTCGGCGTACCGGTCGAGCCCGACGTGAAAAGGATGCGCGCCGTGTCGTCCTGGCGAATCGACGCGTGCGCTGCCGCAACCGCGGCCACGCGCGCCGGTGTCAGGTCGGCGGCGAGCAGGTCGGCCCAGGCGCGCTGTGTGTGCTGGACGTTGCGCACCGCAATGACCGGCGTCGCGGCCAGTTCGGTAACGGAGAGCGCGCGTTCGAACTGAGCCGAGTCCTGCACGAACACCGCAGCGGGAGGCACCAGTTCGAGCACGCCCTTCAGGCGTGCGAAATTCTTGCTCAGCGTGGAGTAGGCGGGCGACACCGGTGCGGCGGGGATGCCGACGTACTCGGCTGCAAGCAGCATCACCACCTGCTCGATCGAATTGCCCGAAAGCAGCACCAGCGGCCGCGTCTGGCCGAGGCCCATGTCGAGCAGGCCGGCCGCGACCGCTTGCAGTTGAAGCCACAGCGCGCGCCAGCTGATCGAGCGCCACGCGCCGTTTTCATCGCGCTGGCAGAACGCCGGGCTGTCGCCGAGACGCTCGGCCCATTCGGGGATGAACGCGGCGAAGCTGTTCTGCGCGATATCGGGAGGCAGGCTGGACGAGCGCAGCACCAGCGTGCCGTCGGCGCGGCGTTCGACGATCGGCCGCCGGTCCGGAAAGCGTACTGGACGATAAGGCGCTACCGTGGATTCACCAGCGATGAGCGTAGTCATTACGCGTGTCTCCTGAGCTTCAGCGCGCGTCTTGGCGCGCGCCGGCGTTGGTTTTTATGAGGTGCGCCTGTCATCGACGATTGCGCGCGATCCCTTGAGTCACAGAATAGTGGCTCGCGCACGATTACGGACCACCCGAGCCGGGTAGCGGGGGGCGTCAGTTCGTCTCGCCACCAGCAACGGGAGGCGTGCCCAGTTCGAGATCGCGCACGCGGGCCACGGCCTCGTCGCGGCTCGACACGCCGAGCTTGCCGTAGATGTTCTTCAGGTGCCACTTGACGGTCTCGGGCGAGATGCCGAGCGTGCGGGCAATTTTCTTGTTGGGCAGTGCCTGCGCGAGCAGGCCGACGACTCGTGCCTCGCGCTCGCTCAGCGTTTCCGCGCCGGTGGGCGGCGCGCCGCGGTTGCCGGGTTTGGTCGCCGGCTGCGCGCGCAGGGCCGAAGTCGCGTTCTGCGCGGCGTGTAGCCGGCTCACATAGAAGGACAGGACCGGGTCGTGCGTCTCGCGCTGGACCACGGCGTCGATGAGATCCAGTGCGCCGGGATCGGCGTCGAGCAGGCTGCGCACCAGACCCAGCCGATGGCCCCGGCGCAGCGCGGCGAGCACGGCGGCGCGAGCGGCGTCGGCCCGGCCGCGCCGCGCATCGACGACGGCGGCCTGGAGCTGGAAGTGCGCCACATGCCGTTGCCAGCCGCGCGCTTCGCAGAATGGAATCAGCGCCTGAAGACGGCTTGCGGCGCCGTCGAAATCTTCATGAGCGATACACCAGTTGACGTGCGCGCCCTGCGCCATCGCATGGATTTCCGCGGCCGTCCCGATCGCGGTCTCGGCCGGCGGCATCGGGATGCGCGCCGCGATCATGTCGATTCTGGCGAGGCCTGCTTCCGCCGCGTCGAACTGGCCGCTCTGCAGATGCCGACTGATCTGTGCGGCCACGCTATGGGCGATGAGCCGATGCAGGCCGTATTGCATCGCGTACTCTTCGAGACGTTCGAGATAGGCGAACGCATCGAGGTGATGACCCGCCGCCCCATGCACCGCCGACAGTACGGTCAACACCCGCAACACGGAATCCGGAATGGAGACACGTTCGAGCACGTCGACGCGGTCCTCCAACAGTCTGCGCGCCGCGTCCAGTTCGTTGAACTCATACAGCACTTCGCCGAGCAGCGCCGCGGCAAAACACGCGGCTTCGGCGGCGGCGCTGCCGAGTTGATCGGCTTCGAACAACACGTCGCGGCTGATGCGCTCCACCTGGATGAATTTGCCCTCCAGCGCGTAGCTGAACCCGGCGATGCAGCGGCCGTTCAGCATGCCCGCCGAGGTGCCCACGAGCGGCATGCCTTCGACCAGAAGCTGCGGCGCTTCGCTCTGCACGCGCCGCGCCGCTTCGTATTCGCCGCGCCGCATGTAGATCCACGACAGCAGATTGTTGCGCCCGCCCACGGCGAGGCTGTCGGCGTGGGCGGGGATTTGCAGCATCTGCGGCAACACGGCCATTGCTTCGTCGGTTTCGTCGCGCTGGAGGGCAAGGGCGGCGCGCAACAGGATGAGCCGATAGCGCGAATGCATATCGTCTTCCGGGATGTCGGCCTGCAGACGCGCGATGGCCGCCGCGCAGGCATCGAATTCGCGCGCATACAGTTGCAGGTGCACCATCCACAGCCGCAGCCCGATGCGCGCCTGCACTTCGGCGAGCGGCAGCAAGCGTATCAGCCCGACCAGTTGACGCAGCTCGCCCCTGATCTGCATCGTGCGCGCGACGCGCAACACGAGATCGGCCGCCGCCGACGATTCGCCGGCGAGCAACGCATGGCGCACGGCATCGTCGGGCTGTTCGTGGTCGCGGAACCAGATCCACGCGGCGAGATGCACCTCGCGCTGATGCAGTTCGCTGCGTTCGCGAAAACGTTCGAGCAAGGTTTCGCGAAAGAGCGGGTTCAGCCGATACCACGTCTCGCTTCCCGAACTCTCGATGGGCGCGATGAACAGGTTATCGCTCTCGAGTCTCGTCAGCAGCGCGCGCACTTCGGCGGGCGACTGCTCCTCGCCGGTCAGGGCGATGCACAGCGGCGCGCACACGCGCGTGCAACTCGCCATCCGGACCAGCAGCTCCACTTCCGAGGGCGCCAGACGCGACAGCACCTCGCGCTCGAAATACGCGGCAAAGCCGCGGGCATCGAGACGCTGGGCATTCGCGAGCGGATCGGCGGACGCGGGGTCCGTCGCCGCCTGCTTCTTGCCTTTCAGGCGCATTGCAAAGAGTTGCAGTCCCGCCACCCAGCCGTCGGCGAGTTCATGCAAGTGGCGCGCATCGCGCTGGCTGATCTCACCCAACTGAGCTTTAAGGAACGCCTCGGATTCGGCGGCCGTGAAGCGCAGGTCGCGCATGTCCAGTTCCAGCACCAGACCCTGATCGCGCGGGCGTCCGAGCGAGAGCGGCACGGCGGCCCGCGAGACCAGCACGAGGTGAAGATTGGCGGGTGCGTAATCGAGCAGCCATTGCAATGCTTCGTGATTGCGCGCGTTGGAGACGTGATGCAGGTCGTCGAGCACCAGCACGACATCGTTCGAATGGGCGGCGATGCCGCGCACGAGGGAGATGATCGTGCGCTCGACCGCTTCATCGTCCATGCCGCGGCCGCCCAGCAGCGTCGCTTCATGGCACATCGCCGGGTCGACGCGGGTGAGGCTCGCAACGAGGTAGTCGAGGAAGTGCGTGAGCTCGTTGTCTTCCGCCGCGAGCGTGAGCCATGCGATATCGAAGCCGAGCGAAAGCAGTGCTTCGCGCCACGCGATCAGGAGGCTCGTCTTGCCGCAGCCGGCGGGCCCCTGGAGCACGACGCAACGATTGCGCCGCGCGTCGAGCAACTGAGCCAGCAGACGTTCGCGCGCGACGATGCGGGCGGTGTTGCGGGGCGGAATCAAGCGTGGATCAGCCCGGAACTCGGCGGCGCCTCGTTGGGCGCGGCGCGGGTCCGCGGGAGAGGAATTCTGCGGCATCGTGACCTGCGCCTTGCGCGCTTCGGCTTTGCGCCTCGTCGGCGACGGCCAAAGGACGAAATGATGATCGGCACATTGTAGCGCAGCGCTGGCAGCGTTTTCATCGCCCGCAGGGGAGTGACTACCCGGATCAGCCGCGATGCGACGGAGGGTCCGCGTCGTCGACGTGCGCTTCGCCTGGCGCCAGTTCATGCTTGCGCCGGAGAGCGAATTGCACGACCTCGCCGCCTGCGCGCCATGCGTGACAGGTGTCGATCATCGGATGGGCCTGAACGGCTGGCTGCCCTTCATCGGCGCCGTTCGGCGCGTCGGCGGGCTTGCGCCAGCCCATCAGTGTCTGGATCGCTGTCGTGGCGATGGGACCGAGCAGCTCGGTCAGATGCGTGCAGCCCTTCGATCCGCTCAACCGGCTCTTGACCTCCTTCATGAAGCCCGCGCCGATGCTCAGACCTTCGAGGCTCCGATACGCGTGATTGATTTCCGCGCAGAAGCGGCTCGGCGCGGCGTCGCTATGCGCGTCGATGCGCCGGATCACGAGCTTCGCATCGATCGTGACGACGATGTGCATGTCGTGAATCGGCGAACCGGCGGGCACGGTCTTGAAGAGCAGATCGGAGTCGGTGGACTTCGTGTCGCGCATGCGGCCTTCGATGTCGAACAGACCGTCGCTTCGTTCGAAGCCCATGCATTCGACATGGCGCGTATGCACGAGCCGACGTGCCGAAGGATTCGATGGAATGGCAGGCATAGGTGATTGCAGGTGATCGATAGCACCGATCCTAGGTGAACGACGAACGCCGGCCGCCCCCTGCATCGGGGGGGCGTGACGCGTGTTGCTGTCTCTTCATTGCTCGGGGTATTCCCGTTCCCCCTCTGTTCGGGTAGTTGATCCGCCCCGACGTCCCTGCAAGATGGCCCCGCAACGATCGGCACGGCTATCGGCCGCGCGTCGTCCTGGATGGCATCTGCATGAGTTGGCTTGACCCGTGCCCATCGGACACGGCAATCACAAAGAGGAGACATGCATGCGTTTCATGAGTCAGGGTATGTGTGGGGCTACGTTGTTATTGGCCGCCGGAGGAGCGGCGGCTCAGTCGAGCGTAACGCTATACGGGGTCGCGGACACCTTTGTCCAGTACCTCGACAATGGCGGAAAACATTCGTACTCCGTACGAAGCGGCGGATCCACCGGTTCCCTGTTCGGCCTGAAGGGAGTCGAAGACCTCGGCAACGGGCTCAAGGCGGTGTTCGACCTCGAGAACGGCTACAACATCAATAACGGTGCCTTCTTCGCCGACTCGACGGCAATGTTCTATCGGCAGTCATGGGTGGGGCTGAAGCACGATACCTATGGATCGCTCACGTTCGGCCGCCAGTATCAGCCGAGCTTCTGGGCCGTCTATTTCACCGATCCGTTTCGCGGCAACGAAGTGCTGTCGCCGCTGGCGGCTGCCGACCTCGCGGGCGCGACCGACCGGTCCACGCTCGCCACGCAGTATGTGTCCGGGCGGACCAGCAATTCGATCGTGTACACGTCGCCGGATCTGAGAGGCGTGCACGTCTACGCGATGTACGCGCTGCCTGCCACCGTGACGCAACCCGTGCCGGTTCGCTCCGGCGCGATGCTTGACCTGGCGGCGAACTATTCGGGCTATGGCTTCTACGCGGGCGTCGGCTATCAGTATCAGCATGGCGCGCAGGAGACTGCGCCGCTCGTGGCGAGCGCGCCGGGCTTGCTGACCACGTTCGACCTGATGGCGACGGAACACTTCACGGGCGCGCTCGCCTACCGCGTGGGCATCGTGAATTTCCAGTTCAACTATTCGTATAACCGGCCGAAGGATCCTCCGCCCGGCGCGGTGGTGGCGATCACGCCCGCCGTTCAGGTGCCGCTTGCTTCGCTGGTTCACTCATACAGCATCATGGAACTGGGGGCGACGATCCAGGCCACGCCGGAGGACGTGATCGCGATCGCCGGCATCGAGAGAAACGTGCGCGGCGTGCACGACAACACGCCCGGGATCGAGGTGGGCGTCGATCATAGTCTTTCCAAGCGCACGAGCCTCTACATGCGAGCCGGCTATCTGAAGAACAACGGCACCGCGAACATGAGCTGGCCGGGTGTTACGGCTGTCGCGAGCGGGTCGAAGCAGGTTCTCGCGGTGCTCGGCATGACGCATCGCTTCTGACGACGACAGGCGCGATCGACGCCGCCCGGCGGCGTCGGACGTGTCTTCGAGGTTTCAACACGACGACGGGGAGAAATCGATGAATCAAGGAAAGGTTTGCCGACTGGTGAGCGGGGCGCTGCTGGTTCTGGCCTCACTCGACGCATACGCACAAAGCAGCGATGCGTTGGCCGCGCCCGTGCGGCCGTATGCATCGGATGCGAAAGCCGCCAAGACCGCCGACCGCGCGCTGCAGAAGAGCGTGATTCGCGCGCTGAGCAGGACGAAAGGGCTCAGGGCTACCACGATCACGGTGCGCGCACGCAACGGCGTGGTGACGCTGGAAGGAACGGTGCCCGAACAGTCGCAGATGGGGCTGGCGACTCAGGCGGCCGAAGGTGTCGAAGGCGTCACGTCGGTGACGAATGCGCTGACGTTGTCGACGCTGTAGAGAGGCATTGCCGGAAGTTGCAACAGGGCCTGCTCATCATCGATGAGCGGGCCTTTTGTTTGAAGCCTCAGACCGTGACCGACTTGCATTCGAGAAACTCCGCAAGCCCTTCGCGACCGTACTCGCGCCCGTTGCCCGATGTCTTGTAGCCGCCGAACGGAACCGTGATGTCCAGCATCGCGCCGTTGATTCGCACCGATCCCGCACGCAGGCGCGCAGCCACGCGGCGCGCGCGCTCGGCGTCGCCCGTGGCGATATACGCCGCGAGGCCATACTGCGTGTCGTTGGCGATTGCGATGGCCTGTTCCTCGCCGTCGTATGGAATCAGCACGAGCACCGGTCCGAAGATTTCCTCGCGTGCGATCTTCATGTCGTTACGGACATCCGCGAATACGGTGGGGCGCGCGTAGAAGCCCCGTGCCAGTCCCTCGGGTCTGCCCGGACCGCCGGCGATCACGCGCGCGCCTTCCTCGATACCGGCGCGGATCATCTCTTGCACCTTCTCGTATTGGGCGCGATTGGAGATCGGACCCATTTTCGTGGCGGGGTCCGCCGGGTCGCCGACGACGATTCCGTTGGCTACGGCTGCGGCGATCGCGATGGCTTCGTCGTAGCGCTCGCGCGGTACCAGCATGCGCGTGGGTGCGACACAGGTCTGACCCGAGTTGACCATGCATTGCGACACTCCGCTCGTCACTGCTGCCTTCAGGTCGGCGTCGTCGAGAATCAGGAGCGGGGACTTGCCGCCGAGTTCCTGCGCCACGCGCTTGACCGTGGGCGCGGCGCTGATCGCCACTTCGACGCCGGCGCGCGTCGATCCGGTGATCGACACCATGTCCACATCGGGATGCGAGGACAAGCGCGCGCCGACCACGCGGCCGTCACCGAAGACCATGTTGAACACGCCGGGCGGCGTGCCCGCTTCGTGCATGATTTCCGCGAAAATGACGGCATCGAGCGGCGCGATCTCGGAAGGCTTCAGCACGACCGTGCAACCTGCGGCAAGAGCGGGCGCGACCTTCGCTGCGATCTGATTCAACGGCCAGTTCCACGGCGTGATCAATGCCGCGACGCCGACTGCCTCGTGACGCACGTAGCTCTTGCCGTGATGCGTCTCGAACTCGAAGTGACGCAGCGTTTCCACCGCGGCCTGAAGCTGCGCGAGTCCGATCGCGGCCTGCAGTTGTCTGCACAGCGTGATGGGCGCGCCGATCTCGATGCGCACCGCATCGGCAATGTCGTCGAGCCGTGCGCGATAGCATTCGATGATCCGTTCGAGCAGTGCGATCCGTTGCGCGCGGCTCGATTCCGACCAGGCCGGAAACGCGGCCCGTGCGGCGGCGACGGCACGGTCCGCGTCGTGCGCGGTGCCCATCGAGAGCTGTCCGGTCAGCGTCTCGGTGGCCGGATCGACGATGTCCATTTGCGTGGCGCCGGCGGACGGTTCGACCCATTGGCCATCGATATAAAAGGTGTTCAGCGTTTTCATTTCGTTTCCTCGGATTCTCAGCCCGCGACCGGGCGATCACCGATCACCGTCGCCCGCATCATGTGACGCGGAGCCGGGAAATAGTCCTGCACCGCGTAGTGCTGGCACGAGCGGTTATCCCAGAACGCGATCGTGTTCGGGCGCCACTTGAGGCGGACCTGGTACTCGGGTGCCTGCGCCTGGCGGAACAGGTACTGCAGCAGTTCCATTTCGGCGAGCTTGTAGTCGAAGCCGATGCGATATTCCTGCGCGGTCAGGCGGCCGTAATTCGAAAGATGCGTGGTGAACGCCTCGTTGACATAGAGGATCTTCTCGCCGGTTTCGGGATGTACGCGCACGACCGGATGTTCGACGGGCGGATACTTGGCGCGCATTGCCGGATGCTGGTCTTCCGGCACCGCAATGCCGAAGAGCGGCAGAAAGTCGTGGACCGCATTGAGGCCGTCGATACGCGCCTTCACGTCGTCGGGCAGGTTGTCGTAGGCCGCCGCCATGTTGATCCAGATGGTGTCGCCGCCGACTTCCGGGCAGTGCACGCATCGCAGCATGGAACCCATCGATGGGATTTCGCGCCACGATACGTCGGAGTGGTAGAGGTTCTCGCGGCCGCGTTTCGTGTCGTTGCGCCCGAGTATCACGAGCTCCGGATGCTCGGGATGATGCGGAAACGCGGGATGAATCTCCAGTTCGCCGAAGCGCCTCGCCACCGCGACATGCTGGGATGGACTGATATCCTGATCGCGGAAGAAGAGCACCTTGTACTTCAGCAATGCGCGACGCAGCGCGGCATACGTTTCGTCGTCGAGCGGATCGCGCAAGTCGATGCCGCGAATCTCCGCACCGATCGTCGGCGTATGGCGCTCGACGGTGAAGGGCCACGCGCCGGAAGCCGGCTGCGCCAGGCTCGTATCGGGTGCGATCTCTGTTGCTTGCATGTCATGTCTCCAATTGTCTGGGTCCGCCGGGCTGCGGCTGGGTCGATGTCACTGGCGCACGCGGTTCGCGTATGCCGGATTTTTTTTGCTGTCAGGCGGCGAAAGGCACAGGCTAGCGGTCGCCGGCGCGGATCAGATCGGCGGCTTTCTCGCCGATCATGATGGCGGGCGCGTTGGTGTTGCCGCCGATCAGCGTCGGCATGATCGACGCGTCCGCCACGCGCAGACCTTCGATGCCGTGCACGCGCAGGCTCGGATCGACCACGGCCATCTCGTCGATACCCATCTTGCAGGTGCCGACCGGATGAAAGACGCTGTCGGCATGAGCGCGCACGAACGCGCGGATTGCTTCTTCGTTGGAATCGTCGGGTCCGAAATCGTCGGTGAGCAATTCCTTTCCACCTGCATCGGCGAGCGCGGGCTGCGCAAAGATTCGTCGCACGATCCTGACGCCAGCGACCAGCGCGTCCATGTCTGCTTCCGCCGACAGAAAGCGCGGGTCGATCGACGGCGCATCGCGCATGTCAGCGCTGCGCAGACGCACGCGACCACGGCTCTGCGGACGCAGGACATAGGCGTGACAGGAGTAGCCATGCCCGAGCGCGCGGCGCTTCGCCACGTTGCGATTGCCAAGCAGCGCGAGAACGAAGGCCAGCTGGATATCCGGAAGCGCCAGATCAGGACGGCTCTTCACGAACGCGCCCGCTTCCGCGAAGTTGGAACTGACCATGCCCGTGCGGTTGCGCCGGTAACGCAACATCGCGGAGGCGAGACGCAGGAAGCCGCCTGTCGAATAGCCGTAGAGATCGGTGGACCTGACCTGCTTGTTGACGATCACGTCGAGGTGGTCCTGCAGGTTCTCGCCGACCCCGCGCAGATCCTTCACGACCTCGATGCCGTGGCTGCGCAGATGTTCGCCCGGACCGACGCCCGATGCCATCAGCAGTTGAGGCGAATTGAACGCGCCGCAACTGAGCACGACTTCACGCCGGGCCCGCAGTATTTGCTCGACACCTCCCCGCACGACGCTGACGCCGCGCGCCCGTTTGTCCTCGATGACCACACGCAATACCTGCATGTCCGTGAGCACCGCAAGATTCGCACGGCCGCCATTCAGATCCGCGTCTTTTGCATTGCCGCCATGCAGATAGGCACGCGCGGCGTTCCAGCGTTCGCCGTTGTATTGCGTGACCTGATAGAGCCCCGCGCCTTCCTGCTCCTCGCCGTTGAAGTCCGTGTTGAGCGGCAAGCCCGCTTGCAGCGCGGCTTTCACAAAACGATGTGAGAACGGGTTCGGCGTGCGCAGATCGCTCACGTGCAGCGGGCCGTCGCCGCCATGCCAGCGGTCGTCGCTGCGGCCTGCATGGCGTTGATTGCATTCGCTGCGCCGGAAATAGGGCAGCACGTCGTCATAGCTCCAGCCCGTGCAGCCGAGGCTCGCCCATTCGTCGTAGTCGCTTCGATGTCCCCGGATGTAGACCATTCCGTTGATCGACGAACTGCCGCCCAGTCCGCGTCCGCGCGGCTGATAGGAGGGGCGTCCGTCGAGGCCGCTCTGGCGCTCCGTGTAATAGGCGTAGTTGCGCGGACCGGCCCTCTGCACAGTCGATGCAAGACCGATCGGCATCCACACGCTCATGTGGTGGTCATGCGGCCCGGCTTCGAGCAGCGCGACCGTGACCGATGCATCCTCGGCGAGCCTCGCAGCCAGCGCGCAGCCCGCCGAGCCTGCGCCCACGACGATGTAGTCATACTCCGCGGCGATCTTTCTGTTGCGGGCGTGGTTGCCGGTTCGGGTCATTGCGCGTCTGTTCAATGGAAGGGGTTTGGGTAAGCACGGTGGCCGCTGCTTTTTCGCCGCCGTCAGGCCGCGGCGCGCGTCGAAAGGTGGTCGAGTGTGTGGTGCGAACGATCGGGATGAAGCCAGCGCAGCGCCGCGAGGGCGGCCGCGATCAGCAGCGCTGCGCTGACCGCGAAGCCGAGTTCATACGCATGGCTGTTAGCGCCGCCATGGACCTGAACGATTCGTCCCATCACGGCGGGCGCGAATGCGGCGCCGAGACTGGCGAGCGCCGTGTGGATGGCGACGAGCGATCCGCGCTGGCTGTCCGGGACCATCTGGGCGAGCAGTGCAGGAGCGAGCGTAAAGCTCAGCGTGGGCAGCGCACATGCGATCGCCAGCAGCGCCACTTTCTGCAACGGCTGCAACGGAAGCAGCATCAGGGCGATGAATGTCAGTGCTCCGGCCACCGCCGACACGCAGATCAGATGTACCCGCGCCTTGCGTGCGCTTACGCCGCGTCCGAGCATCAGCTGAGACAGCCAGCTCAGGCCGACGTTGACGGGCGTCGTGGTCGCGACCACGATCGCGAAGCAGCGACCGGCTTCGACGCCGGTGAAGCCGAGTCCTTTTTCGAAGTACATGGGTATCCACGTCAGGCTCAGACCCAGCGTCCAGTAGGCCGTGAATCCGAGTGCGAACACGGAGAGGACCGAACGGTCCGCGAGGATTCGCCGGTAGGGCAGGCGTTGCGCGTCGATTTGCACGATGGGCGCGGCCTTTAGTCTGCCGAGTGTTCCTTCGCGCCCGAAGCACGCCCATAGCACGCTCCACCCCGCGCCGATCGCGCCGAGAAGCAGGAAGTTCATGCGCCATCCCCACTGCCTCGTGACGAGCGGAATCAGCAGGCCGGCGAGCAGCATGCCGAACGCCGCGCCCTGGTTGATGACGGCCACGGGCAGATTGCGCTTGCGGTCGGGGAACCACTTGTACAGCGCGTGCACGGAGACCGGAAACGCGGGCCCCTCGGCTGCGCCCAGGATCACGCGGCAGACGAGCAGCCCGAGCGCGCTCGTCGCCCAGGCTTGCGGCAACTGAAGCGCGGCCCAGCTGAGTCCCATCGCGAGGAGCAGCCAGCGGGTCTGAAAGCGGTTCGCGAGGAAGCCGACGAGGACAGTCGAAAGCGAGAAAAGCCAGAAGAAGCTGCCGGCGACGACACCGAATTTTTCCGGCGACAGATTCAGTTCAGCCGTCAATGGCACCGCCACCAGACCGAGCACGATCTTGTCCAGGAAATTGATGAGGGCGAGCCCGGTCAGCAGCAGGGTCATCGTCCAGGCGGACTTCGCCTGGAAATCGGGTGAGGCGGTCATGGGTTGTCTCCTGTCGTCCCGTTCACGGTGGGCGTTCCTGTCCTTGCCTGTGAAGCGGACTTTGTAGCGCCAAGGTAAGCGGTACGGGGGGATGGGCCACCACCCGGATCAGGTAGGTTAGGGAAAACCTTGTTTTCCGGGATCGCAGGTATGCGGTCCTGGCTGTTGGTGTGCTCGCAACCGTCTTCTACCCGGCAGGAGTGGTGGTTCGACGGGAGCATTGCCTTACCGTGGCGGCTGGCAGTATCGGGGCGATCGCAGATCAGGCGGAATCCGAGGTCTGGTCGATGACCGTCCCCGTTTCGCATCCGTGTCAGCCTGCGCGAGAGGAGGGGCAGTGAATACCCGGGAAACGTCGTTGCGCCGTCTTGTGGAAAAGTGGCTTGGGCCCGAGTCGGAAATTCGGGCGCGCGTGACGCTTTTCAGTCACTCGCGGGCAAGCCGTTGGCGGTACGTGTGTGTGGCGTCGCGGCGAGCGAGCGGCGAGCTATCGATCTTCTTCTTTCGCCACGAAGACGGGTCGTGGTCCGTGTTCCCGCCGCAAGCACGGCGGCCGACGATGAATGCGTCGCGCATGCCGGCTCCGCACGGCGAGCCGGGCCCGATTGCGTCGGCGGGTTGAATGTCGACCGCGGCCCGACATCCTGTTTTTCATCCATTCAAAAGTATCGGAGACCAACGCAGTGTCAATCCCGACCATCCTTGACGATGAGATCGCTGTCGAGCGCGAGTCGATGCAGTATGACGTTGTGATCGTCGGCGGCGGCCCGGCTGGCCTGTCCGCGGCGATCCGCCTGAAACAACTGGCCGCGGAAAGAGACGTTGAGCTCAGTGTGTGCGTGCTGGAAAAGGGCTCGGAGATCGGAGCGCATATCCTGTCGGGCGCGGTGATGGACCCGCGCGCGCTAACCGAGCTGATCCCGGACTGGAAGGAGAGAGGCGCACCGCTCACGGTGGAGGTGATCGAAGACTGCTTCCTGTTCCTGACCGAATCGGCCTCGAAGCGCGTGCCGGCCTGGGCGCTGCCGGACAATTTCAGGAACCACGGCAACTACGTCGTCAGCCTCGCGCAAGTCACGCGCTGGCTGGGACAGCAGGCCGAGGCGCTGGGTGTCGAAATCTTTCCGGGCTTTCCGGCCGCTGAAGTGCTGTACAACGACGACGGTTCGGTGAAAGGCGTCGCGACCGGCAACCTCGGCGTGGGCAAGGACGGTCGACCCACCGCGCACTTCCAGCCGGGCATGGAACTGCACGCGAAGTACACGTTGTTCTGCGAAGGCGCGCGCGGGCATCTGGGGCGTCGTTTGAATGACCGGTTCAACCTGAGCGACGGGGCCGATCCGCAGGTCTACGGCATCGGCATCAAGGAAGTGTGGGAGATCGACCCGACGAGGCACAAGCCGGGGCTGGTGATGCACACCGCCGGCTGGCCCCTCGAGAACGACACGTACGGCGGCTCGTTCCTCTATCACATGGATCACAACCAGGTCGTGGTCGGCTTCGTGGTGGGGCTGGGCTACACGAATCCCTATCTGTCGCCGTTCGAGGAATTTCAGCGCTACAAGACGCATCCGGCGATCCGCGCCATTCTGGAGGGCGGCAAGCGACTGTCGTACGGCGCGCGGGCGATCACAGCGGGCGGCCTGATGTCGCTGCCGAAGCTGGTTTTCCCCGGCGGTGCGCTGGTCGGCGACGATGCGGGTTTCCTGAATGCATCGCGGATCAAGGGTTCGCATGCGGCGATCAAGTCCGGCATGCTCGCAGCCGAAGCCGCCTTCGACGCGGTGCAGTCGGGCCGCGAGGCCGACGAACTCGCCGCGTATCCGGAAAGCTTCAGGACGTCGTGGCTGCATGGC
Organism: Caballeronia sp. EK; assembly: GCF_014384845.1. Taxonomy (NCBI): domain Bacteria; kingdom Pseudomonadati; phylum Pseudomonadota; class Betaproteobacteria; order Burkholderiales; family Burkholderiaceae; genus Caballeronia; species Caballeronia sp. EK. The sequence continues at coordinate 586,342 of NZ_JACSUE010000001.1, read as the reverse complement.
GAGTTGTATCGCGCGCGCAACTTCAAGCAGTGGATGAGTAAAGGGCTCTTCCTCGGCACGCTGATGGTCGGCATCGAGCAGAAGCTGCTGCGCGGTAACGTGCCGTGGACGCTGCATCACCGGCATTCGGATCATGAGATGCTCAGGCCGGCTTCGGAGTTCAAGCCAATAGAATATGCGAAGCCGGATGGCAAGCTGACGTTCGATCGGTTGTCTTCGGTGTTCATCTCGAATACGAATCATGAAGAGAACCAGCCGGCTCACCTGACGCTGAAAGATTCGACCGCGCCGGTGAGTGTCAACTTGCAGATCTATGCCGGGCCGGAATCGCGTTACTGCCCAGCCGGGGTGTATGAGTTTGCGAAGAATGCTGGCGGCCGCGAGCACCTTGTGATCAACGCGCAGAACTGCTTGCATTGCAAGACGTGCGATATCAAGGACCCGATGCAAAACGTCGTATGGGTCACGCCGGAAGGTGGCGGCGGTCCGAATTATTCGAATATGTGATTGGACTTGCCGGTCGGTCGTACACCGCCGGGGTTCAGGGATGGGGCCGTTTGATATCGGTTCGGACGGCCCTGCTTTTCAGCCCTGCGTTGCAAGTTCCATGCGATGCGATGGCCGTTATCGAGCCGGCAACGGTTGTTCGGATCGGGTAGCGCGAATGGCTGGAGTGGGTCGGACAGCGACCATTTCCCGAGACACAAAAACAATCTCCCTTCATTGACGAGGAGGTTGTCATGGAAACGCTTAATGCCTCGGACTCGCGCCGGATGCCTTGAAACAAGAGACGGCTGACCGGTCAGAAGCCACCATTGAAGCTCCGTGAGATCTGGGCGATTCGGACGAGGCTCCGGATGTCGTCTAATGCTCATGAGCTGGCGCTGTTCAACCTTGCAATCGACAGCAAGCCGAGCGTATCGACGATAGGCGAGGGCCGCCCCATTCACGCGGATCTCGATACGCCCATCCGGGTACTCGAAGACGTCGAGATACTGGTGGATCAGCGCGCGGTTCTGCGCCGTATCGTCGAGCATGTAAATGACCCGGTCGTATTGAACCGTCAACACCTTGGTCACGCGCCGCGCCACGCGTGAGGTCAGGATCAACTCGATGTTCTCGTCGCTTCTGAGCGCGCGATGGGCATTGAACGCGCTTCTTGGAACCTTGCCAAAGCGGTCGTTGAAGTCGGCACTGAAGTGGGGCGCGTAAGCGTTGGCGTCTTCCTGCGTGTTGATGCCACGTAGGCGCAGTTCCTTCACCAGCCGGTCCTGCAAGGTCAGATTGGCCCGCTCGACCCGTCCCTTCGCCTGGCTGCTATTGGCGCACCAGGTATCGATGTTGAGCTCAAACAAAGCCCGTCCAAATTGCGTGACGCCTTTGCCAGCGGCCTCGGCGTGGTTGTTGCAATGAAATACCGCAGCCTTGTCGCTGTATAGCGCCACTGGTTTGCCATGCGCTTAAAGATACTTGCGCATGGCCTCGAAGTAGCTGAAGGTCGACTCGGTCGCCGTAAAGTGCAGGGTCATCAGCCGGCCCGTCGCGTCATCGATAAACACCAGCAGCGTGCAAGCCGGTGCGCGATCCTCGAACCAGCGATGATCGCTGCCATCGATCTGAATCAGTTCACCCAGACACGATCGGCGGTTCCTCGGCTGGTGTAGCGTCGGTGGATGCTGCCGGCTCGGAATCCAGAGCCCGGCATCGCGCATCCAGCGCCGTACCGTTTCTTGACCAACTCGATGTTGTGACATTCACGCAGCTTCTCACAGGCGAGCGTCGGCCCAAAATCGGCATAGCGCTCGCGCACCAGCGCCATTGCCCGGGCGCGCAGATCAACGGGTAATTCGCGATTACTCGGCTGTCCACGCTTGCCCGAGATCAACCCGGCCGGACCGCTCGCGGCATAGCGGCGAGCCAGACGGCTAATCTGGCGCTCGCACAGGCCCAGTCGCTCGGCAGCCCGCACCATCGTCAGCCGATGCTCGCAGACTGCCTCGATCACCTTGATGCGTTCGAGTTCGTGCATAGTCAAGGTCACCCGTTCGGTTGGCTTCATGGCGAACTCCCGGCGTCGGATCGGAAGCGCCCAGCATGGCACCCGTAGCAAAACACGACATTTCTATCTTGCTAGAACACGACATTAGGATATTGCCGCTACAAACAAAAAGTCGATAATTAGGTTTATGTAAACTCCATAGATTATCCCGACACCGTTTCGAATTGCCGAGAACTCCACCGCTCGCGCCGTTGACCTTTTTCCAACGTGCAGTGAACGCGGCAGCAGCCTGACGGCGAGCGATTTGTCCAGTTCCACGACGGCCTTCTACACGGCCGTTCCCGCTCGGCGGGCGCCTCGACGCCGAGCCTTGGCTCGGGCGCCGACCATGCGCGCCTGACATGATGCCTGTGGTCGGCCCGGCGCCGCGCCATGCAAATTTGTGGTTCGCATTCGGTCACGCGCATCACGGGCTCACGCTCGGCCCCGATCACCGGACGCATCATCGCCGAGATGATGATCGGCGAGCATCCGCTCGTGCACCCGCGTCCGTATCGTGCGGATCGGTTCTGCTCGAGCGAACGGCGAAAACACGAACGCGCCGTGCGGAATGCGTCACCCAATACGCTAACCCCGATTCGCCATCAGCAAAAGCGTTTGCCCGTCCTGAAGCACCGCTCCGTGCTGATTCAGCACGGTCAGCTTCAACGTCGCGATGCCGCGGTCGGTTCGTTTGGTAACGCGCTTCTCGACGACTTCGATACGCACCTGAATTCGATCGCCGATCATCAGCGGCGCGCGAAACGCCCAGTTCCAGCTCAACGTCGCGAGTGCGCTGAAGCGGACGTCGCTGCGTGTCTTGAGGCCGTCGGCCAGCGCGAGTCCGAGCAATCCATGCGCGATGCGTCCTGGAAAGCCCGCCTCCTGCGCGGCGACGTCGTCCATATGCAGGTCGTACAGATCGCCCGAGACGCCCGCGTAGTTGACGACGTGTGACTCCGTTACCGTCATCCCCGAGGTGACGTAGTGATCGCCGGGCTCGATGTCGTTGAGGTCGTATTTGCCCGCCGGAAGCAGACGTCCCGTGCGCGCGTCTTCGTTGATTGCCTGGGTCATGTCCTGTGTCATGTCCTGTCTCTTGTCTCTGTCGTCTCTGTTGTCGTCAGCAAACCGATTGCAGGCGCTGCGCGCATACGGCCAGCACTTCGTCCGGCGCGACCTTCCACCATCGGTCGCGCGAAAATATTTCGACTTCCATCATGCCGGCGTAGCCCGCGTCTTCCATCTCGCGCCGAAAGCCCGCCAGATCGATGACGCCGTCGCCCATCATGCCGCGATCCATCAGCATGTCCTTCGTGTCGGCGTGCCAGTCGCACACGTGATACGCGAGAATCCGCCGCGCGCGGCCCGCCGCCGCGATCGACGCCGACAGCAGCGGGTCCCACCAGCAGTGATACACGTCGATGGCGATGCCCAGCATCGACGGATCGTCCGGCGCGATGCGTTCGCACATCGCGAGCGCTTGCCCGATCGTGTTGACGACGGAACGGTCCGCCGCGTACATCGGATGCAAAGGCTCGATGGCAAGCGGCACCTTCAGCTTGCGCGCCTCTTCGAGCAAACGCGCGATGCCCTCGTCGACCTGAGCACGCGCGCCCGCCAGATCGCGCCCGTTCGCGTTCACGCCGCCCACGACGAGCACGAAACAGCGCGCGTCGAGTTCGGCGGCATCGTGCAGCGCCGCGATATTGCCGTCGACGCTCGCGCGCCGGTCCGCTGGCGTCGCGCCGGTCAGATACGTCGAGCGGCAATAGCCGGTGACCGTGAGTTGCAGCGCGCGAAGCCGGCGCGCGACCGCTTGCGCGCCGATCGCCTCGACCTCGTGCCGCCACGGCGCGGCGCCGCCGAAGCCCGCGCGCGCGATGCGCTCCAGCGTCACATCGAGCGATTCGCGATGTCCGAGCGTCGCGGTATTGATGGCGCATCGATTCAGTGAATCCATCTCGCGCTCCCTTGCATCGTTCACAGGCCGAAAGTCTGCATGACGAGCCGCATGCGATGCACCGCGAGCTCCGGATCGCGCAGAAGGTTGGCCGCATCGGCGAGACGGAACACGTCCGCGAGATAGAGCGGCGGACGCGCGCCGTGATGGCCGCCCGGCATGAAGAAGTGCGGCTGGAATCCGTTCAGGTACGCGAGAAAGACGACGCCCGTCTTGTAGTACTGCGTCGGCGCGCGAAAGATGTGCCGCGAGAGCGCGACCGTGGGTTCGAGCACGCGCTCGTATCGCCCGATATCGCCGCTGGCGAGCGCGGCGAGCGCCTGCGACGCGGCGGGCGCGATCGCATCGAAAATGCCGAGCAGCGCGTGCGAAAAGCCCGCTTCGTCGCCCTTGATGAGCAACGGATAGTTGAAGTCGTCGCCCGTATACATCTTGACGCCTTCGGGCAGACGGCGGCGGAACGCGATCTCGCGCGCGTCGTCGAGCAGCGAAATCTTGATGCCGTCGGATTTTCTGCGCGTTCTCCGCGATCACCGCGAGGCAGGCATCGGCGGCTTCGTCGAGATCGTCGCTGCCCCAATAGCCCTTGAGCTCGGGATCGAACATCAACGCACGATGGCCGAAACGCGCGACATGCCTAACGCGCTGATCGCGTCGGGCTGCGGCACCGACCATCTTCCCGCGCATGCGGCGACATCGTGCGATGACGTGATTCGCGCCTACGCGATGCAGCTCGACGCCGTTCAGCGCACCGGCAGCCGCGTGATCCTTGATGGCGAGCCGCGCGCTCGCACGCGTGGCGCGGCACCGCGACGACTATCTGCGGGTCTACCGCGAAGTGCTTGCGATGTGCGAACAGCCCGTGATTCTGCACTGGCTCGGCGACAATCCATCGCTTCGGCAATGCCGAGGCCCTGCCCGATCAAGATAGCGCCGGTATTCGATGGTGCGCGGCCAGTCGAGCGCGGCAGGCTGATTCAATTCGCCGCTGCGATGCGGATCGGCGACGACATGCGCCGCCGAATACGCGATGCGGTTGAACGTCGCGCCCGCCGGCGCACCGCCGATCGGGTCGCCCTTGAGCGTGTAGGTGTCGAACTGGCCGGAAGCGGCCGGAAGAACGATTTGCATGATGGTGGTGGCGCGCTCAGGCGTGCTCGTCGGAGAAACATGAAAACGAGGCGGGCATTTCGATGCCGAAGAACGTTCGCGAACGCCGCGAGTTGTCCTTCGATCATCGGCCGGCCGTTGGTCGCGCGGCAGCCGCACTGCCGCGCATGTTCGAGCAGCGGGGTCTCGGCGGGCGTCATGATGATGTCGACCACCTGAAGCGCCGGCGAGAACGCGCCGAACGCCGCGGGCATGCCGTCACCCGGCCGCATGCCGACCGGCGAGCAGTTGACGAGCAGATCGATGCCCGCGAGATTCGCCGGATCGATATCGACGCTCGCCGCGCAGCCCGGATAGAACCGGTTCAGCCGCGCCGCCAGTTGCTCGGGCAACTCGCGCTGCGGATCGGCAAGCGCGATGCTCGCCGCGCCCGCTTCCGCCAGCGCATGCGCCACCGCCGCGCCCGCGCCGCCCGCGCCGAGTTGCTTCACATGCTTGTCGCGCACCTCGAAACCGATGCGCTTCAGGCCCAGCACGAGGCCGGTGCCGTCGAACATGTCGCCGAACCAGCTTCCGTCGGGACGCTCGCGCATGACATTGATCGCGCCGACGCGGCGGGCGGTGTCGGAGACTTCATCGACCATCGACATGGCGCGCACCTTGTGCGGCACCGTGACGACGAGCCCGTCGACGTTGCCGAGCGCCTGAAGCCCGGCGACGGCCGGCTCGAACACATTCACGGGGACATCGAACGGCAGGCAGACCGCATCGATGCCGCCCGCTTCGAACAGCGCGTTCATCAATTGCGGCGTTTTCACCTGCGTCACCGGAATGCCGACGATGCCGAACAAGCGCGTCGCCCCGCCGATGCGATGCTTGCGCGTGGCTGGTGGCGTCACCGCTGTCCCTCCGCGAAACCGGCGAGGCGCGCATGACGCGGCCACGACTGTGCGTCCATCGCGGCAGCGAGGCCCATCGGCTCGGGGCGGAACAGGCGTTCGTCCATCAGCTTGAGATCGGGCGAGATGACCGGCCTGAACGCCATGTGCGCAAGCACGTCGCGTTCGAGATCGATGCCCGGCGCGATCTCGATCAGTTCCAGCGCACCCTCGATGGCGCGAAACACCGCGCGCTCGGTGACGAAGAGCGTCGTCTGGTTGAGTTCCCGCGCGTACGGCCCGCTGTACGACACCTGCTGAAGCTTCGACACGAACTTGCGGTGCGCGCCTTCCTTGAGGATCTGCAACTGCCCGCCTTCGCACGACACTTGCAGGCTGCCCGCCGTGAACGTGCCGCCGAACACCATCTTGCGCGCGTTCTGGCTGATGTTGATGAACCCGCCCACGCCGATCAGCTTGTTCGCGAAGCGGCTGATGTTCACGCTGCCCTGCGCGTCGATTTCCACGGCGGAAAGAAACGCGATGTCGATGCCGCCGCCATCGTAGAAATCGAACTGATAGGGCATGTCCACGATGGCGCTGTAGTTGCGCGCAGCGCCCGCGTCCAGGCCCGCGGCAGGCGCGCCGCCGATCAGCCCTTGCTCGTTGGTCAGCACGATGTGATGCAGCACGTCCTCTTCCGCCGCGACGAGCCCGATGCCCGTGCACACGCCGGAACCCACGTTGCACACCGCGCCGACGCGCAGTTCCATCGCCAGACGCCGCGCGATGATCTTGCGTTCGTCGAGCGGCAGGCGCGGAAAACCGCCGAGCGGGATGCGCAGTTCGCCGGTGAAGGCGGGATCATAGGCGGTCTGGTAGGTCACCGGCTGATCCGGTTCGACGACCACCGCATCCACCAGCATGCCGGGAATCTTCACCGTCTTGGCGGGCAGCGTGCCGCGCCGCGCGAGCCGCTTGACCTGCACGATCACGAGGCCGCCGTTGCGCCGGGTCGCCTGCGCCATCGAAAGCATGTCGGCGAACACGGCTTCGTGCTCCATCGATACGTTGCCGTCTTCGTCGGCGGTCGTGCCGCGCAGAAACGCGACATCGACTTCGAAAGGCTTGTAGAACAGCCACTCGCGCCCTTCGATCTCGATCAGGCTCACGAGCTCGTCGTCGCTCGGCGCACCTTGCAGGCCGCCGCCGTTGCGCGGATCGACGAAGGTATGCAGGCCGACGTGGCTGACGAGTCCCGGCCTTCCCGCCGCCATTTCGCGCGTGAGTTGCGACAGCGCGCCCTGCGGCAGCGTCCACGCTTCGACTTCCTTGTTCAGCGCCATCTGCGCGAGCGCCGGCGAATCGACCAGCGTGCCGCACACGACGCGCTTGAGCAGTCCCGCATGCGCGAGCCGCGATGCGCCTCGCTCGCCGCGATCGCCGAGACCGACCGGATGCACGGAGGTGATCCGGCGCGGCTCGCCCTGCGCGAGAAAGCGGCGCTCGAGCGCCTCGATGAGCGATTCGGGCACGGCGTGTCCGCTTCCCGATCCGCCGATCATCAACGTGTCGCCGTCCTTCAGGAGGGATGCAGCCTGGTCGGCGGTCAAAATTTGCATGTTCTCTGCTCCGGTGTTTTCTGTGTCTGTCGATGCGTGCCGCTGCTATGCCGCCGAGCGCGATTCCGCGAATACCTGCTCGTCGTCGCGGTGACGCGAAAGATGCTTGCCGAGCAGCGCGGCGATCAGCGTGAACAGGCAGAACGCGGCGAGGTACAGCATCACGTAGGTCGGCTTGCCGTCGGCATAGGCGACCAGCGCCGTCGCGATGAAAGGCGTCGGCCCGCCGATGAACGCGCCCGAAAACTCGCGGCACATGGCGATGCCGGAAAAGCGGTACTGGGTCGGAAACAGGTTGGAGAGGAACGCGCCCTGCGCGCCGCACGTGCAGCCCCAGCTGATGCCGTAGACTGCGCTCATCGCGATGGTGGCGAGCACGACGTCCTTCGAATCGATCGCCTGGAAGAGCGGCCACACGAGTGCGAGCGCGATCATCGCGCCGGCGGCGAACACGTTGCCGCTGCCGTACTTGTCCGCGAGCATGCCGCCGACGGGCGCGCAGAACAGTGAAAAGCCGAGCGCGATGATAAGCACGACTAAACTGTCCGCCTTCGCCATGCCGACGGTGTTCGTCATGTAGCTCAGCGCGAAGGTGTTGAGCACGTACGACAGCGCCTGATGGCCGCCCATCGCGAAGAAGCCGCACAGCAGTTCGCGCCGGCTGTTGCGGAACAGCTCGGCCACGGGCACTTTCCCGGCCTTGGCCTGCTCGCTCGCCTTCTCCATCGCGGCGACGTACTCGGGCGTTTCGTCGAGTTTCGAACGAATGTAGATGGCGACGCCGAACAGCGCGAGCGACAACAGGAACGGCACGCGCCACACCCACGAGAAGAGAATGTCCTCGGGCACGTACGAAATCATCAGGAAGGTGGCGATGGCGATCATCACGCCGAAGTTGGTCGCGGCGTTCGGAATCGACGTGAAGAATGCGCGGCGGCTCGGCGGCGTGTATTCGGCGATCAGCGTGATCGCGCCCGCGAGTTCCGCGCCCGCGCCGAAGCCCTGCATCATGCGCAAGAGCACGAGCAGAATTGGCGCGAGGATGCCCGCCTGCTGCCAGGTCGGCAACAACCCGAGGCCGACGGTCGCCGCGCCCATGATCGTCACGCAGAACACGAGCGCGGGCTTGCGGCCGTACTTATCGCCGATGTGGGAAATGACGATGCCGCCCAGCGGCCGGATGATGAAGCCCACCGCGAACGTCGCGAACGCGGCGAGCGTGCCCGCCAGCGACGACAAATGCGGAAAGAACAGCTTGTTGATGATGAGGCCCGATGCCGCCGCATAAAGCCCATAGTCGTACCATTCGATGATGGTTCCGAGCGTGGACGCGAATACGGCGCGCCGGATGTTCCTGCGGTCTGCCCGCGCGAGTGCTGGTTGCATGGCGCTGTCTCCTGCTTTTCTTGTCTGATCTCGTGTGCGATGCCGCGCGCCTGAAGGTCACGGCATCCGTTGACGGTTTCGCTGCTGATCGTGTCGATCGTGTCGATCTCGTGAATCAGCTCCGGCCGCGATTGCCGAACGCGCTGGCGCCCTCCTCGTAATTGCCCGATGCGAAGCAGAGCGAGGTGAGTTCGTTCTCGTAGCGGATGCCTTGGTCCACGCTCATGGAGAGCGCCGCGCGCACCGCTGCCTTCACCGACTGCGTGGCGATCGGGCTGAACTCGGCCATCTTGCGGCACAGCGACATGGCGTGATCGACGACGGCCTCGTCGTCCACCACCATCTCGACCAGGCCGATACTGCGTGCCTCGTCCGCATCGATGGTGTCGCCGGTCAGCAGGAGGCGCATCGCCTGTCCGTAGCCGACCAGACGCGGCAGCATCTGCGAGGCGCCGCCGCCGCCCACCCAGCCGCGCAGCACTTCGGGCGCGCCGAACTTCGCGCTCCGGCCGGCCACGCGGATATCGGCGCCGAGCATCATTTCCAGTCCGCCTCCGAGCACCCAGCCCTTCAGTGCGGCGACCACGGGCTTCGTGAAATCGCGCACGACCATCGCGTAATCGGTGCGCGCGCGGAATTCCCACGCGCTCCGGTACGCCTTGAGCGAATGCAGATCGCTGCCCGCGCTGAACGCGCGTTCGCCTTCGCCGCGCAGCATCACCACGCGAACCGTCTCGTCGCGCTCGATGTCCTGCCGGATGCCGACGAGCGTCTGCGTCATCTCGGGCGTGATCGCGTTCATCTTCTCCGGCCGGTTGATGACGATCTCCGCCACCGCACCGTGCTTGCGCATCAGTATCTGTTCCTGCATCGCGCCTCCTTTTGCCGACTGCCGTGGCAGTCATGTCCCTTTCGTGTTTTCCCTTATACTTACTTACTAGTAAGTAGCTTGAGCGGACATTAACATCAATCTCAAACGTTGCGCAACGGGAATTTCGAGGAGGGAAAAATGCGAGGCGACACAGCGCATGGGAAGACGCTCGAAGCACACGCAGGAAAGCGGCCGACCGATAGGGGTCGTGTAAAATCAGCCGTTGCTTCGCCCCGTATGAGGCTTAGTCACCACACCGATCCTCACCGAGGGAAAACCTTGAGTCAGACCGAGAAGCCCGCGAAAACCGACAAGACGGCTCCAGCGACCCGGCAGCGGTCCTCCATGTACGACAGCATCAAGGACGTGGCCAAGCGGCTTCTGATCGCGCACGGTTATCACAAGACGACGTTCGGCGTGATCGCGAAGGAACTCGGCATCACGACGACCAACATCCACTATCACTTCGGCAACAAGAACAGTCTCGTCGAGGAAGTGGTGAAGGATTACGTGGCCGGCGCAACGGAAGGTCAGAAGAATATCTGGCTCGACGAAACCATGTCCTTGCAGGAAAAGGTGCAGGCGGAAATCGCTTTCAACCGCAATCTCTTTCGCAAGTACAACCCCACCGGCAAGACGCGCAAGCCGTGGAGCCTGATCGGCCGGCTGCGCCTCGAAAGCGACGTCCTCACCGACGAAGCGCGCGCCGCGCTCGCGGGCTTCACCACCGAAATCCACGGCGCGGTGGAGTTCGCGGTCGCGCACGCGAGCCGCAGCGGCGAGCTCAAGCGCGACACGCCCAAGGAAGACCTGATCTTCCTGCTCACGCATCTGATCGACAGCCTGTCGGTGTTCGCCCAGGACGCGGGTGGCTTCGAGCGCGTCGAGCAATTCATGAACTCGTTCTCGCGCGTCGTGCTCGCGAAATACACGAAGTAATCCAGCGTTTTTGCGCATCGCGGACGTGCCGCGCGCTGGACAATTAGATCGATCTACCTTATTGTCGAGGTACGGAGACAATTCATGAGCGATAACGCTTTCAGCATCGCCGTCGTGGGCGCGGGCATGGCATCCGCGCCGCATCTCGCGGGTCTTCTGGACTTGCGGGAGCGGGTGACCGTGCGCCATGTCGTCGCGCGTTCCGAAGACCGCGCGCGCGCCTTCGCACATGCTCTGCCGCGGGCCCGCGTCACGCTCGATCTGGACACCGCGCTGGCCGATCCGCGCGTGAACGCCGTGCTGCTGCTCACGCCACCGAACACGCATCTGGAGCTCGGCGCGAGGATCGCAGCGGCGGGCAAGCATCTGCTGATCGAAAAGCCGATCGATGTCACGACCGCGCGCGCCAGCGAACTGGCGGACACATGCGAGCGGCACGGCATCGTCGCGGCGACGGTGTTGCAGCATCGCACGCGCGATGCCTCACGCAAGCTGCGCCAGTTGCTCGATGCGCGCGCCCTCGGCGACATCCACAGCGCGAGCGTCGCGGTGCCGTGGTGGCGTCCGCAATCCTATTACGACGAACCCGGGCGCGGCACGCTCGCCCGCGACGGCGGCGGCGTGCTGATGACGCAGGCCATTCATACGCTCGATCTGTTCCTGTGGCTCATCGGCTGTCCCGACGAAGTGTTCGCCTACGCGATCACCAGCCGCGCGCATCGCATGGAATGCGAGGACACGGTCGCGGGCGTCATGCGCTATGGCAGCGGCTGCGTCGCGTCGCTGCACGCGAGCACGGCGGCGTATCCCGGCTTCGACGAACGCATCGAGATCAGCGGTGCGAACGGCAGCGCTACGCTCAGCGGCGGCAGGCTCGTCGTGCATTACATGGACGGCTCCGTGATCGAGGAAGGCGAAACGGCGTCCCTCGGTTCGGGTGCGAATCCGATGGCCTTCTCGCACCATGCGCATCGGGCGGTCATGGCCAATTTCATCGATGCCGCCACGCGCGGCGCCGAGCCGGTCGCGTCGCTGCGCAGCGCGCTCACCGTTCACCTGCTGATCGATGCGCTCATCGCGTCGTCGGCGAATCGTCGACCCATGCCGGTCAAGCCCGGCTCGCCAACATGACCCACACGCTCAATGCCGCCGTCTCCGGCGATACGCGCCTTTTCGCCATCGTCGGCGATCCCATCGCGCAGGCACGCTCGCCGCTCGTGTTCAACGACATCTTTCGGCGCATGGGCGTCAATGCCGTGCTCGTGCCGATGCGGATTCCCGCGGCTTCGCTCGCAACGGCGATCGCGGGACTCAAGGCCGTCGGCAATCTGGACGGCATCGTCGTCACGGTGCCGCACAAGATCGCGATGACGGAACTCGTCGACCGGCTGCTGCCCGCCGCGCAGCAAGTGGGCGCGATCAACTGCATGCGCCGCGCCGAAAACGGCGAATGGGAAGGCGACATGTACGACGGCGAAGGCTTCACGCGCGGACTGCGCAAACAGGGCCACGAGCCGCGCGGTATGGCGGTGTTTCAGGCGGGCGCGGGCGGCGCGGGAAAGGCGCTCGCGCATGCGCTCGCCCGCGCGGGCGTGCGCTCGCTGCAACTGACCGATGTGGATCGCGCGAAGCAGGACGCGCTCGTTGCGCAGATCGCGCGGGCGTATCCGGACGTGCGCGTCGTCGCGGGCGGCGCCGAACCCGAGGACGTCGATATGGTGGTGAACGCCACGCCGTGCGGCATGGCGCCGGGCGACCCGCTGCCGTTCGCCATCGACAGGCTCGGCCGCGATGTGCTGGTCGCCGACATCATCATGAAGCCGGAGCGCACGCCGCTGCTCTGTCGGGCGGAAGAGCGCGGACATCGCATCCATCTCGGCCGGCATCTGCTGGAGAATCAGGCGGAACTCGTCGCGGAGTTCTTCGGCATCGCACCGATGTGACGCAAGACGCCGGCAGCGGAACGTCCGGCCGTTTCGGATACACTCCGGGCATACGACTCATCGACCGTTCCAATGTCCCGAGGCAAACCAGGTTCATCCGTCACGCTGCTGGACATCGCCAACGATCTCGGCCTGTCTCGCGCCACGGTCTCGCTCGTTCTGCGCAACAGCCCGCGCATTTCCGAGGCTACGCGCGAGCGCGTGCTCGAAGCCTTCAAGCGCAAAGGCTATGTCTATAACCGCCACGCAGCGGGCATGCGCAGCAATCAGACGCACACGGTCGGCGTGGTCGTCAACGATCTCGCCAATCCTTATTTCACGATGCTCGTGCGCGCCATCGAGGCGAGCCTGAGCACGCAAGGTTTCATCACGCTGCTCGGCAACACCGACGAATCGCTCGAACGGCAAAGCCGCTTTCTCGATACGGTGCGGCAGCACAACATCGACGGTCTCATCGTTTGTCCGACTGAGTCCACCACGGCGTCGCAGATGCGTCAGGTGCTCGCGTGGGGCATTCCGTGCGTGTTCGCCTCGCGCTATGTGGCGGGCCTGCAGGCCGATTACGTGGGCGTGGACAACCGGCGCGGCATGGCGCTCGCGACCTCGCATCTGATCGGCCTCGGGCATCGCCGTATCGCGATGATCGGCGGCGTGATGCGCGCCTCCACCGGCAGCGACCGCGCCGAAGGTTATCGCGAAGCCCTGCGCGCCTCGAAGATCAAGCTCGACGAACGGCTGATCGTGCCGTCGCCGCTCACGCGCTCCGACGGCAAGCGCATCATCACCGAACTTCTGCGCCTGAAGAATCCGCCGACGGCGGTCGTGTGCGGCAACGATATCGTCGCGTTCGGCGTGATGCTCGGCCTGCGCGCGCACGGCATCGAACCGGGCGCGGACTTCGGCGTCGTCGGCTTCGACGATGTCCCCGAAGCCGCGCTGTGGGAGCCGCCGCTCACCACGGTACAGGTCTTGCAGGACGAGATCGGCCAGACCGCCGCCGACCTGCTGCTCAAGCGCATGACGGAGCCGTCGCGCACGCCGACGCGCATCGTGTCGGAGCCGGTGCTCATCGTGCGCGGAACCTGCGGCGCACGCGGCAAGCCCTGAAAAACAGGCTCGCTTTCTCATCGTCCGAACTTTCCCGAGCCGCCCGGTTCGGGTTTCCCTTAGGCAAAATCCGCTTGCGTCACGTCTGCGCAGCCCCTAATCTACGCCCATAGTAGATCGATCTAACACAGGTCAACGACGTGTTCATGCGGCAGCCTTCCGGTCAGTTCCAGCCGCTCCTCCGTGCAAGTGCGATACGGACATGAAAACCATAGGAATCCGATTCATGCGTGACTACCTGCTCTCTCGCCGCAAGCTGCTGATCCTCGCCGCCGCGTCCGCCGCCGCGGGCTATATGCCGCGCCTCGCGCTGGCAGACGGACAGACCATCCGTATCGGCGATGTCGTGGATCGCCACAATCCCGAAGTCATCACCGAGAACGTGATGGCGAAGAAGCTGAAGGAATCGACCGGCTTCGACGCGCGCGTGTTTCCCGACGGCGTCCTCGGCTCGCACACGCGCATGAACGAGCAGTTGCGCAACGGCACGCTCGAAATCACGGTCACGAACGTCGCGGATCTGGAAGGCTACGACAAGCGTCTCGGACTGTTCGCGATGCCCTTCGCCTTTCCCGATCGCAAGTCGCTGTACGCGGCGCAGGACGGTGCGCTCGGCCAGGCGTACGCGGGCATTCTGGACAAGCTCGGCTTCGTGCTGCTGGGCTGGTTCGATTCGGGCCAGCGCAGCGTCTATAACCGCACGCGCGCCGTTCACGAACCGGACGATCTCAAGGGCCTGAAAGTACGCACGCAGGGCAATCAGATCATGATCGCCACCTTCAACCAGCTTGGCGCTCAGGCTACGCCGCTCGACACCACGCAGATCTACTCCGCGCTGCAGCAAGGCGTGGTCGATGGCGCGGAGAACTCCGTCACGTTCTTCGTGCAGCAGCATCACAGCGAGGTGGCCAAGTACTACTCGTACACGAATCACTTCTTCTCCATCGACCCGATGCTCGCCAGCAAGAAATGGTTCGATGCGCTCGACCCGAAACAGCGCGACGCCGTGAAGCAGGCGGGCGTCGAAGCGCAACAGCACGAGCGCGAACTGTGGATGGCTTCGGACGCGAAGTATCTCGCCGAAGCGAAGAAGAACGGCGCGGCCTTCAACGACGCGAACATTCCCGCGTTCCGCACGGCGGTCAAGCCGATCTACACGAAGTACCGCTCGAACTTCGCCGAACTGGCGACGTATCTGCCGGATCTCTGACCTTCAGCCACAGGTTCTCCGACATGAAACCTCTACCGCTTTCGCCTGCGCACCGCGACGGCATCAATCAGACCCGCGCGTTTCGCGTGCTCGCGAGCGCCGAAGATCTGCTGATCGCCGTGCTGGTTTTCGCGATCTTCTGCGTCGTGCTCGCGGGCATTCTGTCCCGCTTCGTCTTTCACGTTTCGCTTTCGTGGAACATCGAGATCAGCGTCACGCTGATGATCTGGATGACGTTCATCGGCATCGCGGTGGGCGTGCGCGACAAGGTGCATGTCGCCTTCGAACTGTTCGAGGACAAGCTGAGCGGCCGCTGGCTCACGTTTGCCTCGCTCGTGCAGATGCTGCTGATGGGCTTTCTGCTCGTCGCGCTCGCGTGGGGCGGCTGGCAGTTCACGGAACTCGGCTTCAATCAACTCACGCCGAGCGGCATTGCGCAGTGGATCTCGTTCGCCGCCATTCCGGCCGGCAGCGCGCTCGGGCTTGTGCATCTCGCGGCGCATGCGTGGGACGTCGCGGCGCACGTCGATCTCGACAACGGCGCGCATCGCGGCCACGGCCATACCGAAACGAGGACGCAATGATTCTGACCATCGGACTGCTCGCGCTGTTCGTGCTCGCCGGCGCGCCGATCATCGCGTCGCTGGGCGCGGTCGGCACCATCGACGGCTTGATGCAGGGCCTGCCGCTCACCAATATCGCGCAGGCGATGTATCACGGCGTGGACTCGTTCACGCTGCTCGCCGTGCCGTTGTTCATCCTCGCCGGCGAAATCCTGTTCCACTCCGGCTCGGCGGGCCGGCTCGTCAACTTCATGAACCTGCTCGTCGGCCGCGTGCCGGGCGGACTGGGCGTGAGCGCGGTGGCATCGACGATGGTGTTCTCGGGCCTGAGCGGCTCGGTGAACGCCGACGCCGCCGCGATCAGCTCCGCCATGCTCCCGTCGATGGAAAAGGCCGGCTACCGCAAGGAATGGTCGTCTGCGATCATCGCGGCAGCGGCGGGCACGGGCATCCTGATTCCGCCGTCGATCACCATCATCGTGCTCGCGACGGTGGCGAACATGTCGGTCACCAAGCTCTTTCTCGCGGCCACGCTGCCCGCCATTCTGGTCGGCGTGACGAAGATGCTCATCATCATGTACCGGGCGCGCCTGGAGCCGCCGGTCGCGCCGGTCCACTTCAGCGTGCCGGAACTGGGCCGCGCGTTCGTGCTCGCCATTCCCGCGCTGGGTGCGCCGATCATCATTCTCGGCGGCATTTTCATGGGCTTTTTCACGGCGACCGAATCGGCGGCGGCGGCGGTCGCCTACGTGACGATCATCACGCTCCTGCAACGCTCGATTCCCAGCCGCGCGTGGCTCGGCATCCTGATCAAGGCGGGCCGCACGAGCGCGATCGTGCTGTCGCTCGTGGGCGTCGCACAGATTCTCGGCTACATGCTGGCCTACAACTCGGTGGGCGAACAGGTCGCGGAATTCGCCTCGCAACTGACCAGCCACAAGATCGTGTTCACGGTGTTCATCGTCGTGGTGTTCTGGCTGCTGGGCGCGCTGCTCGACGGCATTCCCGCGCTCATCCTGCTGATTCCGCTGTTTCTGCCCATCGCGCAGGACGCGGGCTTCAGCGACATTCACTTCGCGATTCTCGCCATCGCCATCGTCGGCATTTCGCTGGTGACGCCGCCGATCGGCACGGCCTGCTTCATCGTCACCGGCGTCGCCAATATCCGCATGGTTAATCTGGTCCGGCCGATGCTGCCCTTCATGGCCGTCATGTTCGTCACCATCCTGCTGCTCGCCTTCGTGCCGGCATTCTCCGAATGGCTGCCTCGTCTCCTGTACTAGCGCCCGAACGGGCGCGGCCGCTCGCACTCGTGACCGGCGCGCGGCGCGGCATCGGGGCGGCCATCGCGGTGGAACTGGCGCGCTGCGGCTTCGACCTCGCGCTGGTCGATATCGACGAAACCGGCGCGAACGATACCTGCGCCGCCGTCGAATCGCACGGCGGCCGCGCGGGCTTCTGGCGGCACGATCTCGCCGACAGCGCCGCGCATCCGGCGCTCGTCGGGCGCATCGTCGCGTCGTGCGGGCCGCTCGCTTGTCTCGTCAACAACGCGGGCGTGTCCGCCGACCGGCGCGGCGACCTGCTCGAACTCGGCGAATCGTCCTATGACCGGGTGGTGGACATCAACATGCGGGGAACGTTTTTTCTCACTCAGGCGGTGGCGCGGCACATGGCGTCGAGCGGCAACGAGCATGCGCGCGCCATCGTCACGGTGTCGTCGGTGAGCGCGGAGCTGGCGTCCATCGAGCGCGGCGAATACTGCATGTCGAAGGCGGGTCTCGGCATGCTCACGCGGCTTTTCGCGCTGCGCCTCGCGGCGCTCGGCATCGGCGTATTCGAGGTGCGGCCCGGCATCATCCGCACGCCGATGACCGAATCCGTCGCCGCGCAATACGACGAACGCATCGCCGGCGGCATCGTGCCGATGCAGCGCTGGGGCACGCCGCAGGACGTCGCCTCGGCGGTGGCGGCGCTCGCGTCCGGGCGCATGGGTTTCGCCACGGGAAGCGTGCTGAATATCGACGGCGCGTTGTCCATCCCCCGTCTGTGAGGTTTCCGTCCTTTTTCAACTCAAGCGCGAGTCACGCGACATGAACAGCCTCGAACTGCCTACCTCTTCCGGTGCGCTGGAACGCTATACGCTCGCCGGCACGCCGCTCCCCGATGTGCCAAATGCCGCACCCTTCAACCGCATCGCGCTGTCGGCGGCGCACGTGGTGGCCGATCCGTTCGCGAACGCCGATCCTTGCGACGGCGGCCGGATCGACTGGGACAAGACGCTCGAATATCGCCGCTATCTCGCGGGGCTCGGACTCGGCATCGCCGAAGCGATGGACACCGCGCAGCGCGGCATGGGCCTGAGCTGGCAGGAAGCGCTGCAACTGATTCGCCGCACGCGCGCGGAACTCGCCGACGCCCGCGTGCCGATCTTCAACGGCTGCGGCACGGACCATCTCGATCCCGCATCCGTCGATTCGCTCGATGCCGTCATCAGCGCGTATCTGCAACAGGTCGATGCCATCCAGACGGCCGGCGGCCGGCTGATCCTGATGGCGAGCCGCGCGCTGGCCCGCATCGCGCGAACGCCGGAGGACTACGCGACGGTGTATCGCCGGGTGCTGGCGCAGGTGGAGCAGCCGGTTATCCTGCACTGGCTCGGCGACATGTTCGATCCCGCGCTCGCCGGCTACTGGGGCACGGACGATCTCACCGCCGCCCGCGACGTGGCGCTCGAAGTCATGCGCGAATCCGCCGCGAAGGTGGACGGCATCAAGGTGTCGCTGCTCGACAAGCAGCGCGAGATCGACATGCGCCGCCTGCTGCCCGCCGGCGTGAAGATGTACACGGGCGACGACTTCAACTACCCGGAACTGATCGCCGGCGACGAAGCGGGCTATTCGCACGCGCTGCTCGGCATCTTCGATGGCATCGCGCCCGCCGCTTCGGCCGCGCTCGCCGAACTCGCGGCGGGACGTCGCGAACGCTTCCACGCCATTCTCGCGCCCACGGTGCCGCTGTCGCGCCACATCTTTTGCGCGCCGACGCGCTTCTACAAGACGGGCATTGTCTTTCTCGCGTTCCTGAACGGCCATCAATCGCATATGACGATGCTCGCGGGCCATCAGGCCATGCGCCCTCTGCCCTATTTCGTCGATCTCTTCAAACTCGCCGATGCCGCCGGCCTGCTGCGCCAACCGGAACTCGCGGTCGCGCGCATGAAGCGCTTTCTCGCCGTCTACGGCGTGTCCCAGGACTGAGGAGACATTCGATGGGACAACTTATCGCGCGCCGCGACGGCGCCGTGCTCACGTTGGAGCTGTGCAATCCGCGCAAGGCGAACGCGCTCGATTTCACGATACTCGCCGCGCTCGACGAGCAGATTGCGCACATCGAAGAAGACGAACGCATTCGCGCCGTCGTGCTGCGCGGCACCGAAGGCGGCGCGTTCAGTTCGGGCGCGGACATCCGCGAATGGTCCGCGCTGGAGCCGGAGGTGTTCGCGCGCAAATGGGTCGGCGAAGGCAACGAAACGTTCCGGCGCTTCGAGCGCCTGCGCTGCCCGAGCGTCGCGCTGATCGAAGGATTGTGCTTCGGCGGCGGGCTGGAGCTTGCGCTGTGCTGCGATCTGCGGCTCGCCACGAGCGCCGCGCGGCTGCGCTTTCCGGAAGTGGCCATCGGCGCGATTCCCGGCTGGGAAGGCGGCGACCGCCTGCAGCGCATCGCGGGGCGCGCGCGCGCGCTCGAAGCCGTGCTGCTGTCGCGCGAGATCGATGCGCCGACCGCGCTGCAATGGGGCGTCCTCAATGCCGTCTGCGCGCCTCAAGCCGCCGGCGCACACCTCGCCGACTGGACCGCGCGGCTGTGCGAGGTGTCGCCGCGCGCTGCCGCCTCCGCCAAGGCGCTGATTCTCGATGATGCCAAGGACGCGCGCATCGCCTATCCGCAAGCCGCGCTCGACGTGCGCAACAGCGCCGACGCGCAACGCGGCATCGACGCCTTCTTCGCTAAAACCACCGCTGTCTTCTAAACCATGAACGTTCTCTTCCAGCGCACGCATCAACGCTCGTTCGGCACGTGGCCGCTACAGGGCCGGCAACTGCACGACGCCCTCGCCGCCGCCATCGAAACGGGTTATCGCGCGATCGACACCGCGCAGCTCTACGACAACGAAATCGGCGTAGGCTCGGCGCTGCGTGCGATCGGCGTGCCGCGCGACGAGTTGTACATCACCACGAAAATCGCGCCCGCCAACGATTCCGACGAACGCTTCATGCCGACGCTGCGCGAAAGCCTCGACAAGCTGAAGGTCGAACAGGTCGACATGCTCCTGCTGCACTGGCCGCCCGCCGATGGCGATGTCGGGCCTTCGGTGCGAAGGCTCGAGCAGGCGCAGCGCGCGGGACTGACGCGGCATATCGGCGTGAGCAACTTCACCGCCGCGATGATGCGCGCCGCCCGCGCCGCGACGGCGCTGCCGCTCGTCACGAATCAGGTCGAGTTTCATCCGCTGCTGGACCAGCGCATCTTGCTGCGCGCCGCGACCGAAACCGGCATTCCGCTGTCCTCGTATTGCTCGGTCGCGCGCGGCGAAGTCTTCAAGTATCCGCTGTTCGGCGAGATCGGCGCGCAATACGGCAGGAGCGCCGCGCAGGTCGTGCTGCGCTGGATTCTCCAGAAAGGCGTGCCGATCAACACCATGTCCACGCAGCGCAAGAACATCGAGGCCAATTTCCACGTGATGGACTTCACGCTGTCGAGCGTCGACATGGAACGCATCGACGCGCTGAACGCGACGAATCACCGCATCGTCAATCGGGATCGGGTGCCGCATGCGCCGGAATTCGACTGACTGCGACGCAGGATAGCCGACAAGGACAACGACATGAGCCATTCCCTGCTTTACGAGGAGATCGAACCGGGTCTCGCCTTCGCGACATCGGGCATCGTGGTGACGGAAAGCCACGTGGTGCAGTTCGCAGGCATTTCGGGCGATTTCTTCGATGTCCACATGGACGACGAATTCGCGCGCGGCGTCGGCTTTTCGGGGCGCGTCGCGCATGGCCTCTTGTGCCTCGCGATGGTCGACGGCCTGAAGAATCGCGCGGCCACGCGCTTGGCCGCCGTCGCGACGCTCGAATGGACGTATCGCTTTCACAAGCCGGTGCTGATCGGCGACAGGATTCAGGGGCGCATCGCCGTGCTCGACAAGCGGCCGACGCGGCGCGGCGATCGCGGCATCGTGCGTCTGCAGGTGGAAGTGCGCAACCAGGACGGCGTGCTGATCCAGGACGGCATCAATGTGCTGATGGTCCGCACGGGCGCGCGGACGGGCCACGAGGAACAATGAAATGAAACGTGCAAACCTGACTGATCCGGACGTCATGGCCGCCGCGATCTTCGATGGCGCGGTCGTCGTATTGAGCGGCTCGGGCGGCGGTCTGGTCGAACCCGATCACATCACGTCGGCCATCGAGCGGCGCTTTCTCACGACCGGGCATCCGCGCGATCTCACGCTGATTCACGGACTCGGCATCGGCGACGGGCTCTTTAGCGGCGTAAGCCGCTTCGCGCACGAAGGCATGGTGAAGCGCGTCGTCGGCGGCCACTGGACCTGGTCCAAGCCGATGCAGAAGCTCGCCCGCGAAGAGCGCGTCGAAGCGTACACCATGCCCGCAGGCGTCATTCAGACGCTGATCCGCGAAGCGGGCGCGGGGCGGCATGGACTGGTGACGCACATCGGTCTGGACACGTTCGCCGATCCGCGTCACGGCGGCGGCCGCGTCAACGCCCGCGCACGCGACGATCTCGTCGAAGTCATCACGCTCGGCGGCAAGGAACTGCTCTGGTACAAGCCTTTCGAGATCGATTTCGCGATCGTGCGCGGCACGACTGCGGACATGCAGGGCAATCTCACGTCACGCGAGGAACCCGCCGACATCGATGCGTTCGCCGCCGCGCTTGCCGCGCACAATGGCGGCGGCCGCGTGTTCGCGCAGGTCCGCGACGTATCGGCGGCGCCGATCACGCCCGCGCGCGCGGTGACGGTGCCGGGCGTGCTCGTCGATGACATCTGCGTCCACGCCGAACAGAAGCAGACGACCGGCGCAGCCTACGATCCCGCCATCAGCGGCGAGCTGCCCGCGCCGGACATGCGCACGCCGCCCGCCTTGCCGCAGGGCATCCGCTACATCATCGCGAAGCGCGCCGCGCAAGAGCTGGTGCCGGGCGCGTGCGTCAACTTCGGGTACGGCCTGCCCGACGGCATTCCGGCCGTGGCGCACGCAGCGGGCGTCGATATCAGCTGGACGGTCATCGAGCAGGGCTCCCACAATGGCGAGCTTCTCGGCGGCGATTTGTTCGGCGCGACGCGCCATGCGAGCGCCATCCTCAAGTCCAACGACCAGTTCGATTTCTTCAGCGGCGGCGGCATCGACATCGCCTTTCTGGGCATGGGCGAACTGGATGCGCAAGGCAACGTCAACGTGTCGTGGCTCGGTGAGAACATCGTCGGGCCGGGCGGCTTTGTGGATATCACGCAGCGCACGCGCAAGGTCGTGTTTTGCGGCACGTTCGAAGCGAAGGGACTGGACGTGGAACTCGCGGACGGACAGGTGCATATCCGCCGCCACGGCGCGGTGCCGAAGCTCGTGCCGCAGGTGCGCCACATCACGTTCAGCGGCAGGCGGGCGCGCGCCGACGGCCAGCAGGTGATCTACATCACCGAGCGCGCCGTGTTCGAACTCGCCGCCGAGGGCTTGCGGCTGATCGAAGTCGCGCCGGGCGTGGACCTCGTGCGCGACGTGCTCGAGCGCATGCCGTTCGAAGTGGCGCTGCATCCGTCGCTGCGCGAGCGCGCGGAGCAGGCGTCGCACGCGGCGGCTTCCAGCGAAGGCTGACCGGAGATATCGATGGATTTCACGCTCGGCGACACGCAGAAGATGATGGTCGAGACGGCGCGGCGCTTCGTGCGCGCCGAGTTGCAGCCGCTCGAACAACAAGTGGAAGACGAAGGCGCGCTGCCGCGCGACATCGCGCGGGGTTTGCAAAACCGCGCCCGCGCGCTCGGGCTGTACGCAGTCAACATGCCCGCCGAACTGGGCGGCGGCGGCCTGAATACCGTCGATTCGATGCTCTGCGAGGAGCAGTTCGGCCATAGCTCGGACATTCTCGTGCGGCGCGCGTTCGGCAACGTCTACGACGCGCTGCTCGCCTGCGAAGGCGAACAGATCGACCGCTGGCTCAGGCCATCGGTCGAGGGCGAGCGCACGTGCGGGCTCGCGATCACCGAAACGGGCGCGGGTTCGGATGCACAGGGCATCAGAACCACTGCGCGCAAGACGGCGTCCGGCTGGGTGCTCAACGGCAGCAAGCACTTCATCAGCGATGCGCAATGGAGCGACTTCTTCCTCGTCTCGGCGCGCACCGGCGAAAAGGAAATCTCGTTGTTCGCGGTGGACAAGAACCTGCCCGGCTTCACGCTCGGCAAGGATCAGCAGATGATGGGCCTGCGCGGCACGCCGCATCACGAACTCTTCTTCGACGATGTCCCGCTGGAACCGATGGCGCTCATCGGAAACCAGGGCGAAGGCTTCAGACTGGCGATGAACATGCTCGGCCGCGTGCGTCTCGCGCTGATCGGCGCGCGCGGCATCGGCAAGGCCACGCACGTCCTGGAGATGATGATCGGGTATGCGGGCGAGCGGCGGCAGTTCGGCACGCGCATCGGCGACTTTCAGATGATCCAGCAACTCATCGCCGACAGCGTCATGGAGATCAGCGCGGCGCGTCTCATGCTGCTCAACACCGCCGCGATGATGGACGCCGGGCAGGACGCGCGCGCGTGGATCTCGATGGTCAAGGTGCAGGCGTCGGAAACGCTCGGCCGCGTGGTGGACCGCGCGGTGCAGGTGTTCGGCGGCATGGGCTTCTGCAAGGAGCTGGCCATCGAACGTTACTACCGCGATGCGCGCGTCTATCGCATCTTCGACGGGACGTCGGAGATTCATCGCGGCATCATCGCGCGTCATGCGATGAAGCGCGGCGCGGCGTTGTTCGATCTTCACCGCTAGGACGGACATCGCCATGAGCAAGGTCATTTCCGCAGACGCAGCCGCGCAACTGCTTCACGACGGCGACATTGTCAGCATCAGTTCGTCCAGCGGCCTGGGTTGTCCCGACAAGGTGCTGGCGGCCATCGGCGCGCGCTTCGAGCGCGAGGGACGGCCGCGCGGCATCACGACGCTGAATCCGATCGCGGCGGGCGACATGTACGGCGTAAAGGGCATCGATCATCTCGCGCGGCGCGGGCTGCTCGCGCGCACGCTGGCCGGATCGTATCCGAGCGGGCCGTCGTCGCTGCCGATGCCCAACGTATGGCGCATGATCGTCGACAACGAGATCGAGGCGTACAACGTTCCGAGCGGCATCCTCTTCGACATGCACCGTGACGCCGCCGCGCGCCGCCCCGGCGTGCTGACGAAGGTCGGCATGGGCACGTTCGTCGATCCCGAACTGCAAGGCTGCGCGATGAACGCCGCCGCGCGCGCGAAGCCGATCGTGCGCAAGGTCTCGTTCGATGGCGGCGACTGGCTGTATTTCCCGGCCATCGCGCCGCGCGTGGCGATCATTCGCGCGACCACCGCCGACGAAGCCGGCAATCTCTCATACGAGCACGAAGGCGCGCTTCTGGGCGGCATCGATCAGGCACTGGCCGCGCGCAACAGCGGCGGCATCGTGATCGCGCAGGTCAAGCGCGTGGCGAGGTCCGGCACGCTGCGGCCGCAGGACGTGCGCGTGCCGTGCAATCTGGTCGATTACATCGTCGTCGATGCGGATCAGTGGCAGACCACGCAAACGCCGTACGATCCCGCCATCAGCGGCGAAGTCTCGTTGCCGATGAGTGCGTTCGACAGCACGCCCTGGGGCCCGGAAAAGGTCATCGCCCGCCGCGCCGCGATGGAACTCGCACACGGCTACGCGGCCAATCTCGGCTTCGGCATTTCGGCGAATGTGCCGCGCATTCTGCTGGAAGAAGGACTGCATGGCGAGGTGACGTGGGCGATCGAACAGGGCGCGGTCGGTGGCGTGCCCTTGCTCGGATTCGCGTTCGGTTGCGCGTCGAACGCGGATGCCATCGTGGCGTCGCCGAATCAGTTCACGTATTTTCAGGGCGGCGGATTCGATATCGCGCTGCTGTCCTTTCTTCAGGTCGATGGCGACGGCAGCGTGAACGTGTCGCGGCTCGCATCGAAGCCGTATCTGACTGCCGGTTGCGGCGGCTTCGTCGATATCACCGCGCATGCGAAACGCATCGTGTTTTCGGGCTTCTTCACGGCCGGCGCGAAACTCGATGTGGGCGGCGGCACGCTTTCGATTCTCGCGGAAGGCCGCACGCGCAAGTTCGTGCAAACGACCGAACAGATCACCTTCAGCGGCCGTATCGGACGCGAGCGCGGGCAGCGCGTGACGTACGTGACGGAGCGCTGCGTCATCGAGTCGAGGGACGATGGCCTGACCGTGTGTGAAATCGCGCCCGGCGTGGACCTGCGACGCGACATTCTCGATCAGGCGGAGATCGCGCTGAAGGTCGCGCCCGATCTCCGCACAATGAGCACCGCGCTCTTCACCGATGCGCCGTTCGGACTCCGGCTCAAGCCGCGCGAGCGCTCGTAGAACTGAGCAGCATCAGCAGCACGCGAACAGGCGCTCGCGGCAGATGCGTAAGGTCTCGTCGGCGGGGCGCGCCCACCAGTCGAGCCGCGAGAAGATCTCCACTTCGACGGGACCGTCGAAACCGGCGCTTTCTACCGCCGCACGCAGACGGCGAAGGTCGATCACGCCATCGCCCATCATGCCGCGGTCCTGAAGCGGATCGCGCGTTTCGACGAGCCAGTCGCAGACGTGCAGCGCGAGTATGCGCCCCGCCGCCCGCGCGATGGCCGGCATCAGCGCCGGGTCCCACCACACGTGATAAGCGTCGATGGCTACGCCGAAATGTCCCTCGCGCGACGGATCGAGCGTGTCGCACCAGTCGAGCGCCTGATCGAGCGTGTTGAGCAGGCTGCGGTCGGCGGCATAGACGGGATGCAGCGGCTCCAGCGCGATGCGCACGCCCGTCTCCTGCATGGTCGGCTGCAACGCGGCGAGGCCGTCGAGAATTTGCGCGCGTGCATCGTCGATATCGCGCGAACCGGGCGGCAGACCGCCCACCACCGCGACCAGCACCGGCGCGCCGAGCACGGCGGCGGTTTCCAGCGCGCGGCGGTTGGAATCAATCGCCGCGCGACGCCCCGCCGCGTCGTTCGCCGCGAAAAACGCGGTGCGGCAATACGCGTTGACCTTGAGGCCCGCGGCGCGAATGGCGCTGGCTGCGGCCTGCGGCTTGGTCTCGTCGATTTCCTGACGCCACGGCGTGATCCAGCCGAAACCTTGCCCGGCGATGCGCGCGGCCGTCATCTCGATCGGCTCGCGGTAACCCAGCGTGCCGGTATTGATGCAGCAGAGATCGCCGCGTCCGTTCAAGTTGCGCATGGTGTTCCTCAGAAGCGCTGAATCATCAGCCCACCATCGACGCGCACTTCCTGCGCCACCGTGTACGGCAGCAGTCCCGCCGCCATGGTGCGGATCACGCGCGCCACGTCTTCGGGCTGGCCCCAGCGCGGCGTGGCGGTCATGCCTTCGGCGATCAGCGCATCGTACTTGCCCTTCGACGGCGCGGTCATCTCCGTGAGGATGAGTCCGGGCTGCACCTCGAATACGCCGATGCCATGCGACGCCAGCCGCAGCGCGAACAGACGCGCGGCCATCGACGAGGCGCTTTTGGACATGCAGTATTCGCCGCGTTCGACACTCGCCACCACCGCATTCGACGATGTCACGAACACGATGCTGCGCGCGCCTTCGGCGGCCGGCGCTTGCGCTGTCATCGACCTGGCGACGGCCTGCGTCAGAAAGAACGTGCCGCGCGTGTTGATGTCGAAGCAGCGGTCGTAGCTTTGCGCGTTCACGTCGAGCAGATCTCCGCGGCTTAGCACGGACACACCCGCGTTGTTCACCAGGCAGTCGATGTCGCCGAGGCGCTCGTTGATCGCGGCGAGCACGCGGGCGTGCGCGTCGATATCGCCGATATCGAGATCGAAGCTCGCGCAACGGCGCCCGAGCGCTTCGACTTCGGCTTCCAGCGCGCGCAGCCGGTCGGCGTCGTTCAAGGCGATGGCGGCGATATCGAAGCCTTCGGCGGCGAGCGAGAGCGCGACGGCGCGCCCGATCCCGCGCGAGGCGCCGGTGACGATTGCGGTTCTGCTCATGGTCATGCCTTCAGCAATTGACGCGCGATGATGATCCGCTGAATCTGGTTCGTGCCTTCGTAGATTTGCGTGATCTTGGCGTCGCGATAGAGACGTTCGACTTCATAGCCGCGAATGTAGCCACTGCCGCCGAAAATCTGGATGGCGTTGCTCGTGTGCTGCACGGCGGCGTCCCCGGCGAAGCATTTCGCCATCGACGCGGCGACGGTCGCCTCGACGCCCGAATCCATTTTCGATGCCGCGGAGCGCACGAGCAGGCGCGCCGCTTCCGTGTCCTTGGCCATGTCGGCGAGAATGAACTGGATGGCCTGAAACTCGGCGATCGGCTGGCCGAACTGCCTGCGCATCTTCGCCTGTTCGATGCCCGCCTCCAGCGCCGCCTGCATGATGCCTACGGCCAGCGCGCCGATGCCCACACGTCCTTTTTCGAGCACGCTCATCATCATGTGAAAGCCGCGCCCTTCAGTGCCGAGCAGTGCGTCGGCGGGAAGTTTCACATCGTCGAAATGCAGTTCCCCTACCTGCGATGCGCGCTGCCCGAACTTGTGCTCTTTCGGCCCGCGCGATACGCCCTTCGACGCGCAATCCACGATGAAGATGCTCATGCCGCGTTTGCCCGCGTCGGGGTCGGTGCGTGCAAGCACGAGGGCCACGTCCGCGACGGGCGCGTTGTGTATCCACAGTTTCGAGCCGCTGAGCGACCAGCCGTCGCCATCGCGCACGGCCGTGGTCTTCACGCCGGATACATCGCTCCCCGCCCCGGCCTCGGTGATGCAGTACGCGCCCTTCGATTCCGCGCGCACCAGCGAGCCGAGCCAGCGGTCGATCTGCGCGGGCGTACCGTGCTTGCCGAGCAGCGTGCCGAGCAGTTCGACCAGCCCGCACTGATCCGCCACCGACGAATAGCCGCGGCTCAGCTCTTCCATGACGATTGAATACGCGAGGCAGTCGAGCCCCGCGCCGCCCATCGACTCGGGCACGGTGATGCCAAAGAGGCCGGTCTCGCCCATCTGCCGGTATATCTCGGCCGGAAAGCACTCTTCGCGGTCCAGCCGCTCTGCTTCGGGCCGGATAACTTCGTTGGAGAAGCGCCGGGCCATGTCCGCGACTTGCTGATGCTCGGTGGAAAGAATCACCTCGTCTCCCTTGGTTATGCGCGGTGTTCGCTGTGCTGACGTGACGTTACTTTATGCCTGTTAGATCGATCTAGCAAGCAGGTCGTGGAGGAGGTGTTGGATGTAGGACTGGGTCGAGAATCGGTCTTTTTAAACGCCGGCTGACAGCGACTTTCAGCCCTCCGAGTATCTTTGCGATACAGAAAATCGTATTAACAAAACTCGGTGCTGCCATCCTATTTAGCCTCCCTGGATTGCATCCACCCCTGCTCTGCCGTTTTTTCCCGGTCCGCGTGCTCCGCAGGTAGCAGGTCAGACGCCCTTTGCATGATCGTCGCCGTCGCGTGTCGGCAATCAAGTCAACGCTGGATCTCAACCAATCTCGTCGCGATTTCCCCCCAACCCGCCGAGGATGCTCTCTATTTCATCCTGTCGTAAGGTTTACCCCGATTTAAACGCAAACCAACAAAAGGGACATTTTGCCTGCTGCATGTAATCCAAGTGCAATCCAATTGACGCCACCTTAAAGCGCCGGCTTCTGCGGCTGGCGTCGCGCACGCCGCAAAGGAGAGCGATTTGGTCCTGGAACTGGAGCGAGTCAGTGTCGTTTCTGGCGGGCAACCGTATCTGTACGGCGTGGATTTGCGCCTCGTCCCAGGCGCCATCAATGTGCTTCTCGGACCCACCCAGGCCGGCAAAACCACGCTGATGCGCGTGATGGCGGGTCTGGACAGGCCGAACGGCGGCCGAGTGCTCGTCGACGGCCAGGACGTGACAGGCGTCAGCGTGCGCCAGCGCAATCTCGCGATGGTCTATCAGCAGTTCATCAACTACCCGGCGATGACGGTTTCCGAGAACATCGCCTCGCCTTTGCGCCTGCAAAAAACCGACCCTGCCGAAATCCGCCGGCGCGTGCAGGAGGTCGCCGCCAAACTGCATATCGACCATTTGCTGGAGCGGCGGCCAGGTGAACTGTCGGGCGGCCAGCAGCAGCGCTGCGCGCTCGCGCGTGCGCTCGTGAAGCGCACGTCGCTGGTGCTGCTCGACGAGCCGCTCGTGAATCTCGATTACAAATTGCGCGAGGAATTGCGCATGGAACTGGCGACGCTTTTCGCTGACGGCAAGACGACCGTCGTCTACGCGACCACGGAGCCTCTCGAAGCGCTACTGCTCGGCGGCTATACGGCAATCGTCGACAAAGGCCGGGTTCTGCAGTTCGGTCCGACTCTCGATGTGTATAACGCGCCGGTCAACATCGCGGCCGCGGCCGTCTTCAACGACCCGCCGATGAACATGCTGACGAGCGACTGCGGCAACGGCCGCGCGCGTCTGCCGATCGGCGTGGAGGTTCCAGTCCAGAACGGTCCCGCTGCGAACGGCGCATGCCGCATCGGCATCCGGCCGGGACACCTGCGTCTTCAGGCGAAGGCCTCTAATGCGATCGCTGTTCCGTGCCGGCTCGAACTCGCTGAGCTGAGCGGCTCGGAAACCTACCTGCACTTGCGCACGCTGACCGGCGCGGTCGACCTGGTCGCGCAGTTGCAGGGCGTGCATCAGATCGAGCTCGGCACGCAACTCGACGTTTTCATCGACCCTGACGAACTGTTTGTGTTCGGCGCGGACACCCAACTGGTGTCCAGCCCGGAGGCGGCTTATGGCGTGCATTGAGTTCCAGAACCTCGCGCACGCATACGGACCGAGCCCCGCGACGCTCGACGACTACGCGCTTCAACCCATGAGCATGGTCTGGGATTCCGGCGGCGCTTATGCGTTGCTCGGGCCATCGGGTTGCGGCAAGACCACGCTGCTGAACATCGTGTCGGGGCTCGTCAGGCCGTCGGAGGGCAAGGTGCTGTTCGACGGACGCGACGTGACGGCGCTCGGCGCGCGCCAGCGCAACATCGCCCAGGTGTTCCAGTTCCCCGTGGTCTACGACACGATGACCGTGTTCGACAACCTCGCGTTTCCGCTGCGCAATCGCAAGATGTCAGCCGCCGAGGTCACGAAGCGCGTGCACGAAGTCGCGGATATTCTCGATATGACGCACGACCTGCCGAACAAGGCGAGCAATCTGGCCGCCGACGCCAAGCAGAAAATCTCGCTCGGGCGCGGCCTCGTGCGAAAGGACGTCGCGGCGATTCTCTTTGACGAACCGTTGACCGTGATCGATCCCGCGATGAAGTGGATCCTGCGCCGGCAGTTGAAGAAGATCCACCAGCAACTCAAGCTCACGCTTATCTACGTGACGCACGATCAGGTAGAGGCGCTGACTTTCGCCGATGAAGTCGTGGTCATGACAAATGGCCGCGTCGTTCAGAAGGGCGGAGCCGATGCGCTTTTTCTGCGGCCCGATCACGCTTTTGTTGGCTACTTCATCGGCAGTCCGGGCATGAATCTCTGTCCGATCGAGCTCGATGCCGACGGCGCAAAAATCGGCTCGCAGCGCTTGCCGCTCGACGCCGGCACGCTTGCGACGCTACGTGCCGCGCATCAGCAGGCAAACGGCGCGCTTAAACTGGGGATTCGCCCGGAATTCGTCCGCCTTTCGCAGGAAGGAGGAGCCGGCGCGGTCAACGCGCGGGTGCTGCGCGCGCAGCAGCTCGGCAACTATCAACTGGTTACCGCGCAATGCGACGGCAATGTGTTTAATGCGAGGCTCGAGCCGCATGTGCGGATTGTCGACGGACCCGCCTGGCTGCATCTCATTGCGCCTGAAACCGTGTTCTTCTGCAACGACGAAAGAATCGAGACACGCATCTCCGATGGGGCCGCGCGATGAACAAGCCCGTCAATCAGAAAGCGTGGTTGCTGGTCATTCCGGTGTTCATCTGCGTCGCTTTCTCCACGATCCTGCCGCTAATGACGGTGGTCAACTATTCGGTGCAGGACATCATCGGCCCGACGCAGCATGTGTTCGTCGGTACGGAGTGGTTTCGCAACATCATGACCGATCCGGATTTGCGCGAAGCGCTCGGCAGACAGGTCATTTTCTCCGCGTGCGTTCTGCTGTTTGAGATTCCATTGGGCGTGGGCCTCGCACTTTCGATGCCGGCTTCGGGATGGCGCGCATCGGCCACGCTCGTCGTGCTTGCCATGCCGTTGCTGATTCCATGGAACGTGGTGGGCACGATCTGGCAGATCTTCGGGCGCCCGGACATCGGACTGCTCGGTTACTGGCTCAATAGTCTTGGCTTCGACTACAACTACACGGCGAGTCCCACGGCCGCATGGCTCACCGTGCTGGTGATGGACATCTGGCACTGGACCCCGCTCGTCGCGCTGCTCTGCTATGCGGGCTTGCGCGCGATTCCGGACGCCTTCTATCAGGCTGCGGAAATAGATGGCGCAAGCCGTTTTGCGGTATTCCGCTACATCGAATTGCCGAAGATGCGCGGCGTGCTGATGATCGCCGTGCTGCTGCGCTTCATGGACAGCTTCATGATCTATACCGAGCCGTTCGTGCTGACAGGCGGCGGTCCCGGCGATTCCACAACCTTCCTCAGTCAGTATCTGACACAAAAAGCGGTCGGCCAATTCGATCTTGGCCCGGCCGCGGCTTTCTCGCTGATCTATTTCCTGATCATTCTGCTGCTGTGCTTCATTCTCTATAACTGGATGAGCCGCGTGGGCAAAGGTGGCCCCGCCGCGCAAGGAGATGACCATGCAGGATAAGCGCCGCTGGATGCGGACGTTGATGCTCGTCGTCTATATGCTGTTCGCGCTGATTCCGCTTTACTGGATGTTCTCGATCTCCCTGCGCACAAACGAGGAGACCATGTCGACGTTCGCCACGCTGCCGCAGCACGTGACGTTCGAAAACTACAAGGTGATCTTCACGGATCCTTCGTGGTACTGGGGCTACATCAATTCGATCATCTACGTGCTGATGAACACGGTGATGTCGGTGCTGGTCGCGCTGCCTGCCGCGTACGCGTTCTCACGTTATCGATTTCTCGGCGACAAGCACATGTTCTTCTGGCTGCTCACCAACCGCATGACGCCGCCCGCCGTATTCTTGCTGCCGTTTTTCCAGCTCTATTCGAGCGTCGGCCTGACCGACACTTACATTGCCGTCGCACTTGCGCACATGCTGTTTAACGTGCCGCTTGCCGTGTGGATTCTCGAAGGCTTCATGTCGGGCGTCTCGCGCGAAATCGACGAAACCGCGTACATAGACGGCTACACGTTTCCCGCTTTCTTCGTGAAGATCTTCCTGCCGCTCATCAAATCGGGCGTCGGCGTCACGGCTTTTTTCTGCTTCATGTTCAGCTGGGTCGAACTGCTGCTCGCGCGCACGCTGACGTCGGTCAACGCGAAACCTATCGCGGCCGTGATGACGCGCACCGTGTCGGCGGCCGGCATGGACTGGGGCGTGCTGTCGGCGGCGGGCGTGCTGACCATCGTTCCCGGCGCGCTGGTGATCTACTTCGTGCGCAACTACATCGCGAAGGGTTTCGCGATGGGGAGAGTGTGATGTTCACGTGGATGTACTGGACGCCCGAGGTGGCGATCTTCTTCGGTTGCATCGTCGTTATGCTGGGTGGCATGACGGTATGGGAACTGCGCTCGCCGACTCATGAACGCAAGGGCTTTCTGCCTATCGCGACGACTCGCGGTGATCGCCTGTTCATCGGCCTGCTGACTGCCGCGTTTGTGAATCTCGCGTGGCTCGCGATCAGCGCCGAGGGCTCGAGTTCCTGGCCGGGCTTCGCAGCCTCGGTGCTGGTGTTGCTCGCGATCATGTGGAAGGGCTAGAAAGCCGACGCATGCAATGAAGACTGGCAACTTCCGGTTCCGCTGATGCCCCCAGCGGGTGCCGGCAAGATCGAAGGGGCACGAAAGACACAGGAGAAGACCATGCATCAGAGGAGACGGATCGTCGCGCTGGCAGTGGCAAGCATCGTGTCTGGTGCCTTCGCGAACCAGGCTTTGGCGGGCACGCCTGAGGCGCAGAAATGGGTGGATAGCGAGTTTCAACCAAGCACGCTTTCGAAGCAGCAACAGATGGACGAGATGAAATGGTTCATCGACACCGCGGCGAAACTCAAATCGCAAGGCGTCAAGGAGGTTCACGTAGTATCGGAAACGATCGACACGCATACCTACGAGTCCAAAACGCTTGCCACCGCGTTCAGTGAAATCACCGGCATTCAGGTGAAGCACGACATCATTCAGGAAGGGGACGTCGTCGAGAAATTGCAGACCTCGATGCAATCCGGGCAAAGCATTTACGACGGCTGGATCTCGGACTCGGACCTGATCGGCACGCACTATCGCTATGGCGTGATCGTTCCGCTATCCGATTACATGACAGGCGAAGGCAAGGAATATACGAACCCCGGTCTTGACCTGAAAGACTTTATCGGCACGAGTTTTACGACCGCGCCGGACAAAAAGCTTTATCAGCTTCCCGATCAGCAGTTCGCGAACCTTTACTGGTTCCGCGCGGACTGGTTCGCACGCAAGGACTTGCAGGACAAGTTCAAGGCGAAATATGGCTACGATCTCGGCGTGCCGGTCAACTGGTCCGCGTATGAAGACATCGCCGAGTTCTTTACGAACGACGTGAAAACCATCGACGGAGAAAAAGTCTACGGTCATATGGATTACGGCAAGAAAGACCCGTCGCTCGGCTGGCGCTTCACGGACGCATGGCTTTCCATGGCGGGCGAAGCCGACAAGGGCATTCCGAATGGCATGCCCGTCGACGAATGGGGCATTCGCGTGACGCCTGACGGCTGTCATGCGGTAGGCGCGTCGGTGTCGCGCGGCGGTGGCACTAACAGCCCGGCAGCGGTCTATGCAACGACCAAATACATCAACTGGCTGAAGAAATACGCGCCGCCAGAAGCGTCGGGCATGACCTTCAGCGAAGCGGGCCCTGTGCCCGCGCAAGGCCGGATCGCGCAACAGGTGTTCTGGTACACCGCGTTCACGGCGTCGATGCTCAAGCCGGGCAACGTCACGAATGCGGACGGCACGCCGAAGTGGCGCATGGCGCCGTCCCCGCACGGCGCTTACTGGAAGGACGGCATGCAAAACGGCTATCAGGACGTCGGCTCGTGGACGTTCTTCAAGTCGACGCCGCCGAATCAGCGCGCCGCCGCGTGGCTGTACGCGCAGTTCGTGACGTCGAAGAGCGTGTCGCTCAAGAAGTCGATTGTCGGCCTCACGTTCATTCGCGATTCTGACATTCATAGCGACTACTTCACGAAAAACGCGGACAAGTACGGCGGCCTGATCGAGTTCTATCGCAGCCCGGCGCGCGTCGCGTGGACGCCGACCGGCAACAACGTGCCCGACTATCCGAAGATGGCGCAACTCTGGTGGAAGAACGTCGGCACCGCCGTCGCCGGCGAAAAAACGCCTCAGGCTGCAATGGATAACCTCGCGAAGGAAATGGACCAGGTGTTGTCCCGTTTGCAGCGGGCCGGCATGAAGGTTTGCGCGCCGGAGCTGAATGCGCAAAGCGATCCGTCCAAGTGGCTGTCGGACCAACACGCGCCGTGGAAGGCGCTCGCCAACGAAAAACCGAAGGGCGAAACAGTGAAGTATGAGCAACTGCTGTCGGCGTGGAAGGCGGGCAAGGTGCGGTAAGTCATCCGACGGCGCTCGGCGCTTATGAAAAGGCGGCACTTGATGGTGCCGCCGTTTTTTTTATCGCGTCCTGTCGACGAATTGCATCCGCAGCAGCGCGGCGCCTACGTCGAGACGCTACTTGCCAGCCGACGTTACATGCAGCGTATCTCCGGGCAGATCCACGGGTTGACTGGTACCGAAGGAAGGACCGATCTTCGACCTGCTCTACCCTTCTCGAAACAATTTTCCGGCGCCGTGCATTGCTCTCTTTCACAGGGCACGAGCGAAGGTGGTAGCTATTGAAGGTCTGCCGCTGGCGCAGCATGTGGATTGGCCCGCCTTCGTAGCGTAGTACCGCATCGGAGTCGTCAAAGTCTGAGGTCTTTAGCCGCGTCGCGTTCGTGCGTTCGTGCGTTCGTGCCGAAGCGTCAGTACATGCTTGCACACCGATGAGCGAATCGCGCGGCGCCCGGCTCTCGATTCGAGGATGAAGGGCGTCACGCCAGCGCTTGCGTCGCCGACGGCCGACCTACCGAAGCCATCCAGCCCGCGCTGCACGGAGTGCCAATAGGCCGTTACCAGCGATGCCAGTCAAGCCCAACAGCATCAGCGCTCCGGTCGGTCCGATCGCCGCTGCAAGTGCGCCGGCCAGAAGCGTTCCGATTGGCCAACATCCGATTCCCACAGTCACGAGGCCGAAGACACGGCTGCGCATGGCACCGGGCACGGACTCGATCACGATGGTCGTCTGATGAATGTTGTATGCGGCGCTCCCGAGTCCGCCGATGAAGAGCACAAGCAGCAGCAACGCAACCGGGCATTGGTATGAGCTCGCGAATCCGGCAACCGCTATCGCCAGAAACAGGAGGATCGATCCCGACAGCAACCAGCGAAGAGAGTGCCGGCGCATCCGAGCGCTTCCTATCACCGCGCCGGCGACAAAGGAACCCGCCGGTTCCGCAGAGGACAGCACGCCAATCATCAAGGCCGACAGGTTGAAGGTCTCCCTTCCGAGAGGCGTCAGCAGAACGTTGTAGCTGTAACCGCACAAGTTCGTGATAACCGTCACGGTAAGAAGCGCCATGATCGTTCTGCTGTCGCGCGCATAACGCCCTGCTTCGACGAGATCTCCGCAAATCCGGGACAAGGAAAGCCGCCCGGTCGACACTTGCACGGTATCGAGTCGGTAAATGAGCGCGGCGGCGCAAAGAGAAGCCGCCGCAGAGAGAAAGTACGATGTAGCGACCCCGAGCGCTCCGTAGATCCAGCCTCCCAGCAACGGGCCGATGCATCGCGTCGCATAGTTGGTCATGCTGTCGATGGCGACCGCGCGAGACGCCTTCGCGGTACCTGCCGTCTCGGCGATCATGCGCCGTCGTGCAGGCATCTCGGTGGCATAGACGACACCGCTTACGAACGCGGCAGCGCAAAGTTGCCACGTAGACAGCGCGCCGAGGAACGACAAGACCGCGACTGTCGTCGACGAAGCGCTCGCCAGTAGCAATCCGAAAAACACGATCTTCTTCCGGTCCACTGCCTCGGCGACCACGCCCATGACCGCTCCGCTTAGAAGAAGCGGCAGACTTCGGCAGGCAGAGACCACCGCAACGTCCACGGCGGAGTTCGTCGCCTTGAAGGTGAACAGCGCGGCGGCCAGCATTTCGAGCCACATCATCGAGGTCGACACCGCTCCGGCGGTCCAGAGCGGCATGAAGCCTTTTGCGCGCATCACGCTTATCGAACGCAGCGAACGCCCCACGGTCATTTGATCGTCTTCCATGTCGCGCGAAGATCGCGAGTCTGTTGCGCAACCAGAAAAGCCAGGCATGCCTCCGAGCACGCACAGCGGGCGCGACCGCATCGAGTAATCGGATTGAATCGTACGGTCAAGTTCCGGTCGCGTAACGCCGACAATGCTCGAGGTACCCCGCTTCATGGTTGCTCACCAATTGGACGATGCTGTTCCAAAGCCATAGCGGCGCGTCGATGGTCTTCGATCGATTGCGACCGAGTTCCGCTCGCCACTCCCGCTTCGTTGCGTCGTCCATCTGCCGCGCGTGTGCCTTACCTACGACAGCCGCGAGATAGTGCGCGACGTGCATCGCGTCATCCTTGCCGAGTTCCTCGATCTCGAGCTTCATGTCCTGCGGCAACAACTCGCGGATAACGACGCCGCGATCGAGCAGGCGCGCTGCGCGCATTCGCTCACCGAGATACGGCGAGAGGTTTCGGGCACCTTCAAGGACACGCAACGCGTTGTCGCGCGGCATCGCCACATCATCATAACGGGGCGCCGCGGGCTTCACGCCTTCCTTGATGTCCATCAGACACAGGTCGTCGCCTTCCACGACGCCACCATCGACATCGAGCAGGACCGCATAGCGCAGACGGCCGAGGGAGCTGCAACCCTTCACCCAATACGCCGCGTCCAGCACGACAACCTCGCCCGAGTCTTTGCGACCCTTCAGGCTGGTCGGCAGACTCGCAATGTCTTCGTCGGCGAAAAGCGCTTCGATCGCCTTTCGCTCGTCTCTGGCAAGAGGCCAGAATCGCTTTCCCAGGGGAATCGCCGGATGCAGATCGTCGATGCGCTCACGCGCGAGATGCTGCCACGACCGGCGCACGGCTTCCTTCATCGTTACGTGAACGGGTTCAGGACGTTTGATGTCAATGACCTCACCTGCGAACGCCGATTCATATCCGGCAGCCAGCGCCTCGATCATTCGCACGACGTTCAGGCCGGACAATGAGGACCCGCGCGCAGCCGTCGCGAGCGACAATCCCAGGCGGACGACGTCATGCACGGGATTGCCGATCACCGTCTGATCGAGGTCGCGAATCTGGATCTCCACTTTGCCTTTCGCATTGGCGATCGGCCCGAGATTGCCGGTGTGGCAGTCGCCGCAAATCCAGATCGCCGGGCCGTGAGGCAGCGAATCTCCGTTCGCTTCGATCACCCACTCGTAAAATCGTTCTGTATTGCCCCTGACGTATGCGTGCGGCGAGCGTGCCATCTTGCAACGGCGCAGTTCGTTGAGAAGCGCCTGTCGGTCATCGGGCGCGGGCATCCGCTTGTTCGTTTCGCTGTTCTTGGTCATGTTGTTTGCCGTGGGTGACTGATCAGCAGAGCAGGAGCTGTGCCGTTGTCTTCCAAACGGCTTACGCGGTCGGCAAAGTGCCCGGTGATGCTCTCCAAATTTCCCCCGACCTGTTCCAGTGCGAACGACAGCCTCGACAACGACTGCAACTGACGTAAATCTGCCTCGATGCCGGAAATAGCGGCCGCGATGTCGGACCGGATAGCCGCGGACGCATCGTTCAGCGGCCCGAGAAAACGTTCTGCCGTTGGCAGCGGTCCGCCGCCGCGCATCCACGCAGCCAGTGCTCGCAGATAGTCGCTCGCGTAATCGCGTACCCGCGTACTCGCTCGATCGCGACGCGAGCGGCTCTCTCCTTCGCTTTCAGCCCGCCGCATTGCGATTGCCCCATGTGATCGAGCAGCGCCGAGCGACGATCGGGTCTCGAAGCGCGCACGCACGCGCCGTCGAGGACGACATGGAAGAGTTCGGTTCCCCAAAAAAACTCGCCTCACCCGCAGTCGACGAGCCGACGGCACGGTCAATGCTGACACTGTCTCAACGCCGCGACGGCCGATTTCCACCGGACGGCCCTGCCGCATCACGCCTGTCCCTGGAGCCTCCGATGCCTGTCCGCAACGACCCCACGCTTGCTGAATCCCAATCGACTTCCACTCCGCCAGAAACCGGGCGGCGCTCGTTCTTGTTACGCGGAAGCGCGGGCATCGCGGTTGCGCTCACCGCCGCTTCGGCCGGCAGCGCGTGGTCCTCCGGTCCGTCGGGCTCCGACGCCAATCAAGTCAAGCTCCCGCTGATTCAGGATCCGAACACCGAGCAGAAGGAAGAGACGCCGGACGCCAACCTGCCGCCCGACGATCGCATCGGTTATGCGATCGTCGGACTCGGTCGACTGTCGCTCAATCAGATCCTGCCCGCGCTCGCGCAGTGCAAATACTCGAAGGTCTCCGCGCTGGTTTCGGGCGATCGCACGAAGGCGCTGCGCGTCGCGCACCAGTACGGCGTGCCGGAGGCTGACGTCCACGACTATCCGAGTTTCGAGCGCCTCGCCGACAACCCGCGCGTGCAGGTCGTCTACATCGTCTTACCCAACGGCATGCACAAGGAATTCACGTTGCGTGCCGCGAAGATCGGCAAGCACGTGCTCTGCGAAAAGCCCATGGCGAACAGCGTCGCCGATTGCCAGGTAATGGTCGACGCGATGAAGCGCGCGAACCGCAAACTCATGATCGCATATCGCAGCCAATACGAGCCGATGGATCGCATGATCGCGAAGATGGTGAAGGACAGGCAACTTGGGCCGCTGCGCGAGTTCATCGCGGGCAATTCACAGAACGTCGGCGATCCGTCGCAATGGCGATTGAACAAAGCGCTGGCGGGCGGCGGTGCATTGCCCGATATCGGGCTTTACTGCCTGAATGCAGCGCGCTTTCTCTCCGGCGAGGAGCCGCAGGAAGTCATCGCGACGGTGTATCGGCCGGAGTCCGATCCGCGCTTTGTCGAAGTGGAGGCGTCCGTGCACTTCATCCTGCGATTTCCAAGCGGACTGACGGCGACGTGCATGTCGAGCTATGCAAGTCACGAGTCGCGTTTCTTCAGGCTGCAGGGCGCGCAGGGCTGGGTGGAGATGGATCCGGCGTTCGGCTACAACGGATTGCGCATGCGGCACGGCACATTGCTGGACGGCAAGAGCGCGACCACCGAAGTGCAGATCGATCCGCAGAATCAGTTCGCGCGCGAGATCGATCACATGTCGGTGTGCGTGAAAGATGACATCGTGCCGCACACACCGGGCGAAGAAGGCTTACAGGATCAGCGGATCATCGAGGCGATCTACGAGTCCGCGCGCACCGGCCGCGCAATCCGGCTCGCCGCGCCCGCAGTCCCGACACGCGGCCCCGATCCGCAGATGGAAGAGTTTTGAGCAGTTCTGCGATTCATCCTTCGTGCGGACGAGGACACATCCGGGATCATCCATCACGCTGCGAATGACGTCTTCCTGGCCTGCTCGCAGATTCGGAAAACCGAAGACGCGTCGCAGCGCAATTTCCAGTTCCCGGTCGAGCGGCTTGCGCGCGGGCCTCATAGTCGGTTGCATACGAGTCGATCGTTCGAGGTTGTACCAGGCTCGAGCATTAGACGAGCAGACGCAATCTGCGCGCCATGTAAGCAGCGGAAGTCCGATTCTTACGACGAGTGATCTACTTGCTGGCCCCTTCTTTTTGTACGGGCTCGTCTGCGGCGGCATTGCTCGGAGTTACCCCTTGCGCGTCCTCTGCGCTGATCGACGCTATCGCCTGCTCCCAGAACTCCTCCGCGCGCCCCTCAGGGGAGCCTTCCCGCTCCCATATCTCATAGGCACGACGACGAATGCGGTCTTGCTCTTTCTGATCATCCATGACCTTCTCCCTGGAATGCGGCAATGTCGCCGCCGGATCGAAGCTTGCACGACGATGACGCAACCATCGTGCCGCGTGCGTTCCCTGCGCCCGTCTTTCGGAAAGACCTTGCGCAAATTGCCTGCAGGAATCCGCTTCTGGGTCGGCGCCGCCTGAAAGGCAATGCCGACCGAAGCGGCGGATCGGCTATGAGCCCATCTCGGTACCGGGCATGTCCAGTGCAGCGTCCGCGCCAGACGAAGCCGCCGTTATCCGCGCTCGACGGGCGCCGGCGAAGAAGATACCCGCGCCGGACAGTGTCGCGGGGACTGCCAGGATGAGATAGAGCGCTGCGTTGGACCAGCCCGCTGACAGCATCAACGCGCCACCAAACGATCCCGCGATCGCGCCGATCCGCCCGACGCCGAGCGCCCAGGCCACGCCCGTCGCCCGGCTCGATGTCGGATAGAAACCCGATGCGATGACATTCGCGCAAACCTGCGAGCCGCTCACGCAAAAGCCCGTCAGGAAGATGCACGCGGCAAGCCACCAGGCCGAGCCCGCAACCGCGAGCGATGCGACCGCCGCAGCGCCGATGAGATAAGCCGCGCTCACAACCTTGTAGGCGTCGAACCGGTCGATCATCACGCCCAGCACGATCGCCCCAAGCACGCCGCCGCCTTGCAGCAGGCCCGCGAAAACCGACGCCTGTTTGAGGGACAAGCCCGAACGCGCTCCGAGAATCGGGAGCCAGTTGATCAGCATGTAGAGGAGCAGCAGGCTCATGAAGAACGCGAGCCACAATAGCAGCGTGCCGCGCCGATAATCGGGATCGAAGAGGCGCCTGACGGGCGACGCACTGGCCCGCTCGTCGGATGCGAAGTAGCGTTGCTCGGCTGCCGCGCGATCCGGCGCCACGCGTTTCAGGATCGCTGCGATACGCATTTCGTTTCCTTTGCCGAGCGCGAGGAAGCGAACCGATTCGGGCAACGCGAGCCACAAGACCGGCACCAGCATCAACGGAAGCAACCCGCCGATGATCAGCACGCCGCGCCAGCCGAACTCCGCGACCAGATACGCCGTGACCACGCCGCCCAGCGCGGAGCCCAGCGAGAAGCCGCAGAACATCAAGGTCAGCAAGGTACCGCGCCGCCGCTCCGGACTGAATTCCGATGTGAGCGTGATTGCATTCGGCATCGCGCCGCCAAGTCCGAACCCGGTCAGGAACCGCAGCGCGACCAGCCACACGATGTCCGGCGCGGCCGCCGATGCGAGGCATGCCGCGCCGAACCACGCGACCGACAGGATCAGCACGCCGCGCCGCCCTATGCGGTCCGCCAACGGCCCGCTCAGGAAGGCGCCCAGCATCAGACCGAGCAGACCGGCGCTGAAAAGCGGTCCGAGCGCCATCACCGACAGGTTCCAGTCGCTGCGCACATGCGGCGCGATAAAGCCGATGATGGCGATATCGAATCCATCCAGCGCCACGATCAGAAAGCACAGCAGTCCGATCATGATCTGGAAGCGCGACACGCGCGCCTCGTCAATGATGTCGCGCACGTTCACCGGCTCACGCCGCAATTCGTTGGCGTCCATGAAGTCTCCTTGACGTGATGCTCAGACGTGCGCGGTTTGCGCTTTGCTGGCGGCGATGGCTTCCACCTGCTCGATGAACGCGGGATCGCGCTCGCGAAGGTCTTCGTGACTGACCCGCCCGGTGCGTCGCATGTAGTCGTAGGCGAAGCTGACAGGATCGAGGTTCATGCGGGTATCGACGGACTCGTACCAGTCGAGACTCTTGCGCGCCGCGTCCTGAAAGCGATTCGACGCGTCCTTCCGGCTCGCCTCGAAAGCAGCGAAGGCAGCGGGAACGTCATCGCGATGAACCGACAGCGCTTCGCACAGCGCGATGGCGTCCTGCATCGCCATGCGCGTGCCCGAGCCGAGCGAGAAATGCACGCTGCGCAGTGCGTCGCCGAGAAGTACCACATTGCCGTGCGACCAGCGCGCATTGCTGACTACTTTGGCCTGAAACCATTGCGAGCGGTTCGTCAACAGCGCCTCGCCTTGCAGGTCTTCCGCGAAGACTTGCTCGCAGAACGCGCGACTCTCATCCTCGGTGGCTGTATCCAGCCCGCAACGCCGCCACGTCTGCGGATCGACCTCGACGAGAAAAGTCGAATGCGTCTTGCTGTACTGATACGCATGCGCGATGAACACGCCGTGCGGCGTGTCGCGGAAGATCAGCGACACCGGATGAAACAGACGCGTCGTGCCGTACCACGCGAACTTGTTGCGCCGCTCGTCGAAGCTCGGCTGGAAGTGTTCGGCAAGCCGCGCGCGCACTTCGCTGTTCACGCCGTCCGCGGCGACGACGACGTCGTAATCTTCCAGTGCGGCCGGATCGTTCATGCAACTGCCGTAGCGCACGACCACGCCCGTGTCGCGGCACGCCTGCTGCAACACGTTCAGCAAATCGATGCGCGATGTGCGCGAAAAATGGTTATTCGACAGACGCACCGGCACGCCGCGATGCACGATCTCCATATAGTCGCAGCGCTCGTGATGCGCCGTGAACCTGCGAAAGAACGCTTCGTCGGCTTCCTTCAGAAAGCTCAGCGCGACATCAGAGAACACCACGCCCCAGCCGTAAGTCGCGCCCGCCTCGTTGCGTTCGTGAACGACGATTTCGTCGCCGGGATAACGCTGCTTCATCAGCATCGAGAAATACAGCCCGGCGGGGCCGCCGCCAATCACCGCGATCTTCATGATGTTTTCCTCAGCATTTCCGTGAGATGACGCGCGGACTCGCCAAGCAGCGCGCCGGCGTTCGGCACGATCGGCGCGAGGCCGAGATGATCGAGCATCTGCCGCACCGTGCAGACGGCCGTGGACGTGACCGGCACGCCGAGCCTGTCCTGCGCGATCTGGATCGCGGCGAGCGACGGCATCTGCACGCAGGCCGACAGCACGACCGCATCGGCATTCGCGATATGGAGCCGTCGGACATCGTCGAGCAGTTGCAGCGGATCGCGGCGACCGACTTCGAGGTTGTCTGGAATCTCGAACGACAGCGCATCCAATACTTCGATGCCTTCGTCCTCGATATAAGCGACGACGGCGGCCGTCAGCGGCTTCATGTACGGCGCCATGAGCGCGATCCTGCGCGCGCCCATTGTCTTGAGACCGGCGACGAGCGCACCCGCCGACGTCATCACGGGCGCCTCGCAGTGGTTCTCGCGTGCGATGCGCCGCAGGTCCTGCTCGACCTGCCGGTGATAGCCCGGCCCCATCGCCATGATGGCGACGAGGCACGCGGTGCTCATCACATCGACGCGCGCATCGGCGAGTTCGGCCGCGCAGCGCAGACCCTCGCGATTCATCGCCTCCAGCTCTTCCTTGACCACGCGATGCATGCGCATGCGGCTCGAATGGAACGTGAAGCGCTCCGGCAAGATGCTTTCGCGCGCGCGCAGCATCGCGGGAACCTCGGTCTCCATGGTCGTGTTCGAGCTCGGCACGATCTGGCCGATCCGATACGTGCGGGATGTTGCCTGCGTCATTCGGTTTCTCCTGCGTCAGGGTGTTCGGCGCAGCGCGCCTGATACTGTTCCAGCGCGTCGCGCAACACGACGGGCATCTCGATCGATTCGCGCGCGTCGCGGCGAATGCATACCGGCGTGAGGCGCGCAATGAAGGCGATCTCGCCATCGGTCATGCGCGCGGTGATAACAAGCGTGAACGTGCGGGTGCGGATCGATTCGACTTCCACCGTCGCGTCGAAGGTCTCGTCGGGTCTGAGCGAGCGGCGAAAGTCGAATTCGAGCGCGCGCGTGGGTGTGCCGAAACCGTGATGGTTCTTCGCCGCCTGCGGCGCGCCATCGAGTAGAAAGCCGTAGAAGAGCTCCGCGAACGAGATGACGTAATCGGAAAACGAAGCGGTGTAGACGACGCCCGCCGGATCGCACTCGCCCCAGCGAACGCGACGGCGCACGACGAACGGCTGCGTGAGCG
The DNA here is from genome assembly GCF_014384845.1 of Caballeronia sp. EK. Classification (NCBI taxonomy): domain Bacteria; kingdom Pseudomonadati; phylum Pseudomonadota; class Betaproteobacteria; order Burkholderiales; family Burkholderiaceae; genus Caballeronia; species Caballeronia sp. EK. Next base: position 542,222 of record NZ_JACSUE010000001.1, on the reverse strand, counting down.
CGACGTATTCGGTGCCGGTCATGCGCCCTCCTTCGCGATGCCCGGCGCATCGGCATGCGAGGCGTGTGCGGGCTGCTCTTGCGCCATCCGCGCGGCGACGTCGCGGCGCAGGGCCGTCTTGTCGACCTTGCCCACGCGCGTCACCGGAAACTCGTCGACGATCTCGATGCGTTCGGGACACTTGAACTTGGCAAGCCCCTGAGCGACGAGGAAATCGGCAAGCTGCCGCACCGTCGGCGCAGTATGGCCCGCGCGCAGGATCAGATAGACGCAGGCCTTCTCGCCGTACAGCGCATCGGGCATGGCGACAAGCTTCGCATCCGCGACCGCCGGATGGTGGCTCACGTACGCCTCGACTTCCTCACAGCCGATCTTCTCGCCGCCGCGATTGATGTTGTCGCGCAGCCGCCCTTCGAATGCGAAGCAGCGCACGCCGTCGATCAGCCTTTGCGTCACCATGTCGCCGGTGCGCACGAAGCCGTCGGGCGTCAGCGTCTGCGCGGTCGCCTCGGGCGCGCGGAAGTAGCCGCGTAGACTCGATGGTCCGCGAAAGCACAACTCGCCTGCCTCGCCCTCCGTCGCGGGTACGTCCGTGCCGGGCACGAGCACGCGGATCTCGTCCGCCGGGCAACCCGACAGGCCTTGTGTGAAATGCCGCAACTGAGCGGCATGTGCCGGTCCCGCACCCATCAGCAGCCCTTCCGTCGTGCCGTACAGGTTGAAGCACGGCACGCCGAGATGCGCTTCTAGCGAATCGGCGCGGCTCAACGTGCCGAACAGTTGCAACGACGACAGATCGTGCCGCGCCATCTCCCGATACGCGATCATCTGCGGCGCGACGGGGCCGATGGAAAGCCCGTGTGTCACGCGATGCGTTTCGATCAGCTCCAGCATCCGGGCGATGTCTACGCGCGGCATCAGCACGGTCGTCGTGCCTGCGGCCACCGTCGAGACGAACGCATACAACTGACCTGCGTTGTGCAGCAACGGCAGCGACCAGATCATGCGGCTCGCCTCGCTCATGCCGATGTGACGCATCCAGGCAAGCGCGTGACCGATGTACTCGGCATGAAAACGCGGAATGATCTTCGGCACGCCGGTCGTGCCACCGGAAAGCTGGAAGCTCAGCACGTCCTCGCTGCCGATGCGGATGTCGCCCAGCACGGCGCGCGCGCGCGATAGCGGCATCGCGTCGATGAGCGCGTCGATCGTGCGATGGCCCGCGCCGACCTCCGTCTCCCTGGCGCGCGCAACGATGAGATGTTCCAGCGATGCGATCCGCCCGAACATCTGCTGCGCGAAGCCGACGAGATCGAATGCCGAGAAATCCGCCTGCACGAAGTAGCCGCGCGGTTCCGACTGCGCCGCAAGCTGGCCGATTTCGACTTCACGATACTGCGGCACCGCGCACACGGGCACGATGCCCGCCTTGTATGCGCCCATCAGCGCGACGGCCGTGTCGACCGTCGTGCCCATCTGGAAGATCGCGCGATCCCCGGGGCGCAGCCCGGTTTCGAGCAGTGCCGCGGCGAGCCGCTCGCTGCGCTCGTCGAGTTCCGCGAACGTGATGGTCGCTTCGTCCGAGATGTAGGCGGGCCGCTCGGGCACACGCGCGGCCGTGGCGCGCAGCGCGTCGCCGAGGGTCGTGTCGATCCATGCGCCCGATGCGAAATAGCCTTGCGCGAGCTCGCGCGGACCATAGATCACGCCTTCGATCGGGTGAAAAATGCCTCTCATATGTTCTGTCTCCCGCATGTCCATGTACCGTTTCATCCGCGCGGCGCGATGCGCACGACATCGCGGTCATAGCGCTCGATGCGTCCGTTCAGTCCGCCGGTGAAGAGCCCGTACCAGACGGCGGGCTTCAGGCCCAGCGCGCGGCGCTCGAACGAGACCGGCCCGGCGGCGCTGATTTCCGTGTAATCGCCGCGATCTTCGACACGGCAGCCAGCCAGCTTGCGCGCCGCTTCGATGAGCGACGCGAACTCCGGCACATTCAGCACGAAGATCTGCAAGTGCCCGGTGTCGGTCTCGCGACGCTCGCCGATGCGTTCCGCCTTGCGCGCCCAAACTTCATCGATGCAAGTCAGGCCTCGCTCGCGCGTCTCCAGTTCGATTGCCGCTTCGAGGGTCGCGGCGGCGTCGTGCGAATCGAGCGGCTCCAAAGCGCGCAGCTTGCGCGTGATCTCGATGAAATAGCCGTTCGGGTCGCGAAAGTAGATCGACTCGATCACCTCGTGGGCCGTCTCCACCGACACCTCCACCCCGCGTGACGCGAGCCGTGACTTCCACGCTTGCAGTTCCTCTTGCGTGTCGACCAGCCAGGCCGTGTGCGTGGCATCGAAGACATGATCGTCGGGACGCGGCGGATGCGTCGCCCTTCCATCCAGCGTGTCGGGTTCGCGACTTCCGAGGTAGTAGAAAAACGCGATCGTGCTGCCGTTGCCGCTATCGAAAAAGAAGTGCAGGAAATCCGGGTGCGTGGCGGGCCCCCATCCACGCGCGGAAATCGTATGGATCAAAGGCAGGCCGAGCACGTCGCGATAAAACTCGACGGTCTCCTTGAGCCTCCAGGTCGGACGCGCTGTGTGATCTACGCCGCTCAAGCGCAGGGTCTGACCTTCGGCGGGCATGTCGCTCATTTTCATATCGGTACTCCGTATCTGATCAAGCGGATCTCATTGGGGAAAGGTTTCGCGCAGCCAGTCACGCACGATGCGCCCGGCGATATAGCGGCCCGCCTCCTCGCCTTCGGCAAGCGCCCGGCCGTGGTGATCGCCACGTACCCGGCGATGCGATTTCGCCGACGAGCCGAGGCTCGCGTAGATGTCCGCGACGACACTCGGGAAGCACGCCTGATCGCCGGTGTATTCGACGACGAGCGAGGGTTGCGTGACCGCGGGCGCTGTCTTCGACAGCAGCGCGTTCGACGACACGCCCGACCACGTCGACAGCCACGCTTCTGGCGAGCAGCATCGGGCAAAGCCGACCGAGCCGTAGTTCGATGCGAACGGGTCCGCGCCCCACAGCGACCCGTAGCGGCGATCCGACGGATCGAGCGACAGGTCGAAGCAGCGCAGATCGGCATCGGTGCGCCAGATGGTCATCAGCGGCGTGTGCGCGGCCACGCGGCGCGAGCGGGCATCGGCTGCCTCTCCGGCGGACTTGACGCGCGCGCGGGCGTCGAGGCGCTCGTCGATCAGATTGCGCGCGATGGCGTCGAGCCGTTCCACGCGCGCGATTTGCGCCGCGCGATAGCGTGTAACGAAGGCTGCGTCGTAGTGGGAGGGACGAGGCGGCGCGTCGAACCCGTTGGACCTCGCGAACGGATCGAGCGCATCGTCGACGCTGAGCGCATCGTTTTCGTTCGTGACCGAAGGATCGATGCAGCCTTGCAGCAACGCGCCCTGTCCCGGATGCGGGGCGACGAATATCACGCCATCCGCGGGCGGCATGTCGAGCGACGCAAGCTTCGTTGGCCGTCCGCCCGGCGTGCGTTCGATGCGCTGCGCCGGCTCCAGATTCGACTGCTGCACATAGAGCGCGTAGAGCCCGCTGCCCCCCGAATTGCCGAGCAGCACGACGCGCCTGAAGCCTGCGTCGCGCAGAAATCGCATGCCGGCCGCTACGTCGTAAAGTGCGAACTCGTGTTCGAGGCGCATGTCGTTGCCCACCGAACGCGGCGCCTGTGTCCACGCGGCGTAGCCCGCCGCGACGATATCCGGGATCAGGTAATGGCAGGCCATGAATTCGCGCGGATGCATGATGCAGACGACCGTATCCGCCGCACCGCTCGAATACAGCGAGCCACTCGTCGCGGCACCGTCCTGTGTGCGCAGCACGACGTTGCGCGTGCTGGCGCCCGCCGGCAGATCACGCGGATTCCAGTCGGTGTTGAGAAATCCTGCGGTCGTGCCGCCAACGCGTACTTGTTCAGATCGATTCATCGAGGCCATCTCCTTTTTTTACATCTTAGTCGAATTATTTTACGATATCGTCGATTTTTGATTATGGTTTTTACGGATACGTCAACTCATCGAGCGGTGCGGTTTGCCACGCGTGCCCTTGCCACCAAGAGCGGCGGGCTCACGGCGCGACGCCCGAATGAGGTATCGTGATGTTCTTTCTGACAGATTCGTCGAAAAACGCCGTATGACCCGAACCCAGACCAAGAGCGACGCCTTGCGCGAAAACATCCTTGAAGTGGCGACGCGCCTTTTCATCGAACGAGGCTTCGACGGCACGAGCTTCAACGACATCGCCGATGCGATCGGCGTGAGCCGGCCCGCGCTCTACTACTATTTCAAGAGCAAGGAAGCGATTCTCGAAGTGCTCACGGAGACGGTTACGCGTGCGGCGGGACAACTGGCGTCAGAGGCGGTGCCCGAACACATGCAGCATCCGGCAGGCATGCTGCGGCATCTGGTATTGCGTCATGCGCAATTGATCCTCACGCATCCGCTACAGTTTCGGGTCGTGGAGAGAAACGAAGGCAACCTGCCGCCAAAGCAACGCGAACTGGCGGAGCAGGCGCGCCGAGCGGTGCTCGAGCAGTTTCAGCACGCGATCGAATTCGGCATCGGGCAAGGGCAGTTTCGCGCGCTGGATGCGAAGGTGGCGGCCTTCTCGATCATCGGCATGTGCAACTGGAGTGCGTGGTGGTATTCGCCTTCCGGTCCGCGCTCGCTCGAGCAGGTCGCGGAGCAGATCGCCGATATGGCCCTGCACGCTGTCCAAATGGAAAACGAAAGACAGTTGCGGGAGCCGAGCACCGCCGCAGTGATTCAGTTGCTGCGCGACGATATCGACATGCTGGAACGGCGTCTCTCGTCGGACGGGAGCATCCCCGAGCGTCGCTGATTCTTCAACGAAAGAGCGCATCGAGTTCTGAGCGACACGTGAATCTTCCTCGGCGCAGTTCGCTTTGAAACAACTTGCGTTGCGAGGGAAGATCGCGGCTTACGGGTTACATGACTAGTGCTATCGCTGTCGTTGGCGGTGTGGCGCAGTTGAATGTCGGCTTCCGGGAACGGCGAATGAGTCTTCGCGACCCATCTCCGCCATTCGCCATTTGAGCACTCGGCCGACCGGTCTTGAACGCGCAACCGCCGTTCGAAGGCGCAACTCGGCTACGGCGACCCCACTGGCCTCAACGTCCAATGCGTTTCACCGTTCACTGCTTTTTCAACCCCTCCATCGCCTTCTCGCGCGCCGATTGCGCATCGACGATCAACCTGTACGCCGCATAGTATTTGTAGATGTTGCGTACATAAGTGGTCGTTTCGATGCCGATCTTCTCGGCCACGACGATCTCGACATTGTTGAACCACTTGTCGGGATCGAGGCCGCGCTGCGCGGCGAGCTGACGCATCTTCGCGATGTTGCCCGGCCCCGCGTTATAGCTCGCGAACGCGAATAGCGGACGGTCGGTCTCGCTGAACTTCGCGTCCTTGAAGTACTTCGTCATCAGCTGATCCATGTACTTCGCGCCGGCATGGATGTTTGCCTCCGTCACTGAGATGCTCCCCACCGCCATCTGCTTGCCCGTCGCCGGCATGAGCTGCATGACACCGATTGCGCCCACGTGGCTGCGCGCCTGCTGATTCAGTTGCGATTCCTGGAAGCCCTGCGCAGCGAGCATCAGAGGATCGAAGCCGTATTGCGTGCCGTACTTCTGGAAGAGTTCTAGCGTCTGCTGGAAGCGTTTTTGTTCGGCGTCACCGGCGTTGTTGCGGATCTGCTTGATCTTCTTCATGTACTGCGCGAGTCGGTACTCGTACACGCCCTGCTTCTTCACGAAGTTGATGTAGAAGTCATTGAGCGCCGCCTGCAGTTGCGGGCTGTTCTTGCGTATCGCCCAACCCGGATAGCCTTCGTCGCTAACGGAGAGATCCTCATGCACCTTAACGCGCGGCAACACCTGAGCTCAGAGACGCGCCTTCCAGTCGTCGACCACGACTATGCCCAGCAGCCCGGCGTTCAGCATCTCCATCTCGTCTTCGTCTTCGAGCGCTTCCGGCAGCGGCGTGATCCGTATCGGCGCCTTGCCTTCCTTCTGAAAGCGCTCGTTGAGCGCATTCAGGCTCTCGTAGTAGCTCGACGAACGTCGCGCAAAGACTTCCTTGCCCGCGAGATCGTCGAGCTTGACCAGCGATGGCGCGTTCGGTCCAGTGATTACGAGCTCGCGCACAGGTTTGCGATCGCGCGGCGCGATGAAATCGACTATTTTCAGGCGCTCGTCGGTTGCGGTCAGGTTGCCCGCAGAGATGTCGCCTAGCCCATCATTGAGCGACGACAGCAGCTTGTCACGCGTCGTCGGAATGAGATAGACGGTGAGCGGCCGCTTGTTCAACTGGGCCGCATACTTCTTGTTGACATAGCGTTCGAAGTCGCGCGCCAGCTCGGCAGCAAGCCCGCGCTCGCGCCCCTTGTCGACGAAGTAAAGGGTACGGCTGTAGGGCACCAGAAAGCGGATCATGCGCCGGTCGAGCATGGCGTCGAAGTCGCCCGTCCAGGGCTTGTTCGTGAGGCTCAGTTGCCGGGCATCACCTTTCGGCTCAGCTGGCGGGGCGGAAGATTCTGGAAGCACACTGGCGGCGGCCGGCGCCGATTCGGGGGCGGCCGGTTCTGCCGCCTGCGACCCCGTGAACACGACCGAAATGCAAAGCGCCATTGCCCAGATCGACAATCTGCAGTGAAGCATATCCAGTCTCCCCGTGCTTCCTTGTCGCTCCAAGACTTCGCCGTCATGTCCAATCGCAAGCGCCTTGCCACAGAATTCAGCGGTCACACACGTCTGCGCGGGACGCGCCATCGTCTGCACGACAGCCGTTTCGAACAGGTTCACCAGCACGCGACCAACGTCTTTTCTATGCCATTCGTCGAACGTTCGCGCGCCAACGGTCTTGCCACCTACGTGAAACATGCTCCAAGGTTCATTTTCGTCGCCCTAGACTGTCGAAAGACGCACGACACATTGAAGCTAATCATCCGCGTATTGGACCAACGGCTGCTGAAGAGCCAGACAACAGCTGACACCTGCACGTCGAAGCGATATCGCTTCCACGAGCGGTTGGCAAGAATTATTTCCGCTCAGACGATTAACGCGCGACGAAAGCTTTGGCCGAAGCGACCGTCCCCATTTCGCACTACTTTTTGTCCACGTTATTTTATGGTTCAAGAGAAGTTATCAGTCTTGTGAGATCTCGGGGCTCGATGTGGATCATTCCACCTTTCGGGCTGTCGATATCCGCGATGAGCGCGAGCGACAACGCGATGGTGGTCGGTAGAATCGTGATGAGTAGTCCCCTGCGCAGGCTGCCCTTTGCCCCGTAGCCCTGCAAAACGCAACCGAGCAGCGCGGTAACGATCATCAGGTACCACGCGCCTAGCGGGATATGATTGATGCGCGCGGCCTCCGAGTAGTCTTGGGAGTTCAGAACGTCGTTCATGCCGGAGACAACCAGCGCACCGATGGGTGTCGGTTGCATTTTCGCCACCCGCGTCGCGAGTTGCCATAGTTCCGTCTCGACATTCGCGGTATCGCGGTTGATTTTCGCGAGTTCATCGCGCTCTCGCGTCTTATAGTTGGCCAATCTAAGCTTCGCATACCGGATCAAGGCTGACTTGATCTGCGCGCCCACGACAACATCGGCGAGATCAGCGCGCGAATACTCAGTGCCGATAGCATTGGCTTCGCTTTCCTCCAAAGTTTTGCGGAGGTCGTACCGATTCACTGCCATCGAAAGACTGAAACCGACCAGAAGTGCGAGCAGGGTCAGCGTGGACGTCTGGATGATATTGAAGTCTTCGTGGTCTTCCGCCGGGAGCGAAGCAAGGCGTCGTAAAACTAACGCGCCGACTGCCACCGCGCCGACGAACAACGCCAGAAGAACAACGAACAACACAGCCGGATGATCCACGAATCCTGTCATTCGAAACCCCTGTCGTATAGATAAGCAGCGCAGGTTGGGAATTTGCGATTGATCGCGGCTGCCAGCGGGCGTTCATCGACCTTCAATCGATAATGGAAAGCACTGGCGAGAATATATTCGTTTTAAACTATGAAAATCACGTAGCAATAGACCAGTGACGCTTCAATCTCTTGAATGGCTGGTTCAAAAGCAAGGCTTACGACGACTCTGCCGGCGCCGGGAAACATTGGGAGGTTCGCATCATGAGCACGGTCGCAGCAAAACTCAAACATGAACTCATCAAGGCGCTGCCGCCTACGATCTTCTTCTTTGTGATTCTGCATATCGTTGTACTGATTCGCGCCCTGATGATTCGCGGCACCGGGATTTCGATGGAGTCGTCGGCATCGGTCCTTTTTGCATCGCTCATTCTCGGCAAGTCGGTGCTGGTTGCCGACATGCTCCCGTTCATCAACCGTTTCCCCGAAAAGCCGCTGATCTGGAACGTCTCTTGGAAGACGCTGATGTATGCGCTCGTAGCACTCGTCGTTCATTACCTCGAGCGCCTGTACGATTCCTGGAAGGACGCGCCCAACCTCATCGCCGCAAATCACGAGCTGTGGGCCGGCATCAACTGGTCGCGCTTCTAGGCCATTCAGATTCTGCTCGTCACCCTGATCTTCAACTATTGCATGATCGCGGAGCTCTCCCGGGCATTCGGCCGAGATCGACTCAAAACAATCTTCTTCGGCCCCCTCCCTCCTCATCGCGACTGACCGATTGCTGCAACGCGGCGCGAAAAAATCGAAAAAATCTCATGCCGCGTGTTGCGTTCGGAGCCGTCCTTTATATATTTACGTATACCAATTCATTCGAAAGAACGAGATGCATTTCGAAGAAAAATAGAAATACGGGCCCATTTCGTTTCGGAAAGCGAAATTCGCCGTGTCTCTGAAAGTCGAAGAATGAACTCCGGGGAGCGCTTTCAATTCAGCAGGCATCTGCGAGGCGAAAATGGCCGACTTCCCGTGTTCGTCGAATGGCGCCCTTCATCTGCGGCCGCGCAGCCAGGCCCTGGCGCTCGAACAGCGCATCCTGTTCGACGGCGCCGCCGCATCGGCCGCCGATCACCAGCATCATGCCGATTCCGCCCATGCCGCAGCCGCGCCCGAAGTCGCTCCAGCACCGGACGCGCGCAGTGGCACGGCAACGGCCTCGGCGCCAGCGGCAGCGCCGGTCGCGCCACGTAACCTGGTGGTACTGGACAGCCGCGTCGAGAACGGCAGCGATCTGGTTGCGCAAAAGCCGCCCGGCACGCAGGTGCTCGTCGTTCAGCCGGGGCAGGATGCGATCGGTGCGATCACGGCCGCCCTCGCCGGCATGGGCCACGCGGACTCGGTGCAGATCTTCTCGCACGGCGCGGCGGGCCAGTTCACCCTCGGCAATCAGACCTTCACGAGCACGACACTCATACAGATGGCCGATGCGCTCGGCACGTGGCGCAGCCATCTGAATCGCGACGCGGACATCGAGCTCTACGGTTGCGACATCGGCGCGGGCGCGGCCGGCAAGTCACTCGTGCACACGCTCGCAAGCACGACGGGCGCAACCGTCGGCGCATCCGACGACGCAACCGGCAGCGCCGCGCTCGGCGGCGACTGGACGCTCGAAGTAACGAGCGGCACGCTCGACAAGCCGATCGCGCTCTCCGCCTACGCGCTCGCGCACTATGACCATCTGCTCGCCGACGCGAGCCCAACGGTCACGCTCGCGACGGCGACGCAGAACGTCCTGCTCGGCAATCAGTTCTCCTTCGATGTCTCGTTCACGAACACGTCGAGCCAGGTCGGATACGGTCCTTATGTCGACCTTTTGATGCCCTCCACGGGCCGCGACGGCAACGATGGCGTCACGTTCGTCTCCGCGAGCTATCTCGGCCAGGCGGTCACGGCCTTCACCATCACATTCGATGCCAACGGCCGAGCGGTGCATCCGCTCGCGAAGGACGCGAGCGGCAACGCGCTCGTCGTCAACGCCGCCACCTACGGCCTGCGCCCCGGCGACGAACTCGTCGTGCTCGAACTCCCGTTCGCGAGCGTCGCGCAAGGGCAGCCGGCGATCACGGTGCAGGTCAACGCGCAGTTGAGCAATCTCGCCGACACCGCGTTCTCCGACAGCAGCCCCGACCTGACGATCGGCGCGCGCGGCGCATTCCAGTTCGGCAACGACTCGCTCGACAATCCGACGGCGGACCCGGCGATCATCGAGACCGCGCTGCGGGACTTCACCGTGCATCCGACGGTCGTATCGCTGACGCAGACCGTCAATACGCCCGAAGGCGAGACCGCCACCGGCCCGAACTTCGTGCGCACGGAAACCGTCACCGCAACCGCCGCGACCGGACAGACGCTCACCGATGTGGTCATCAATCAGGACGTCCCCGCAAACGTTCAAATCACCGCGATCACGCCGGGCGCGGGCGGCACGATCACGTCGCTCACGTTGCAGGACGGGTCGGTGCTGACCAATGCCGCGCTCATCAGTGCCGCGATCAGCAGCGACACCGTGTTCATCCGTTCGTACTCGGTCGAATATGCGAGTCTCAGCGGTTCGGTCGATACCGTGGTCAGCTTCTACGTGCCGCAAACGGATGCGTCCGGCGCCAGCGTGATCAATCCGACCACGGGCGCGCCGGTGACGATCGCGTTCGGCACGGCATCGGGAAGCGGTCAGTGGGTGCCGCTCGATCCGCGCGATCTCACGCCGCCGAATACGAGCGTCGCGTTTTCCGGCTCGGCCGACGGCACCGGCACGACCTTCATCGCCAAGGCGGCGACGCTGGAGAAGCAGGTCAGCGAACAAACCGACACCGGCACGGCGGGCGCGACGCCCGGCGACACGCTCGCCTATTCCCTCGATGTCGCGCTGTCCGATTACTTCGCGCTCGGCAAGACGCAGCTCGGCGCGGGACAGTTCATCGTGACGGACCAGCTCGGCGACGGCCAGACGCTCACCGGCACCCCGACGCTCACCTACACGCAGGACGGCGTCGCGCACACCATCGCGCTCGTCTCGACGCGCACCGTCAACGCGAACGGCACGACCACGCTCGCCTTCGACATCGGCGCGTCGATTGCGACGGCGCGCGCGTTGCAACCCGGCGCGCTGGCGGGCGACATCATCTCCGATGGTAGCCGGCAGGGCGCGACCACGGCGCGCATCGACTATCTCGCGGTGGTCGGCCAGCGCTACGCGAGCAACTACACGCAGAGCGACATCAACGAGGGCGATTCGTTCGGCAATCACGCGACGGTCGCCGCGACGCTGCTGCTCGACCGGCTCAACCTGACGGGCGGCTCTGTAAGCGACGATTCATCGACGACGAGCACGGTGCCCACGGGTCACGTGGATATCGCGCTCGTCACGGTCAACGGAACGACGCCGCCCGCGAGCGGCGAGCTGAATCCGGGCGACGTCGTCACCTTCAGCCTGCGCTACGACCTCGCGACCGGAGACTACGAGCGGTTCTCGCTCGCGGCCTATCTGCCGCTGCCGCTCCTGAACGCGACCGGCATCAACTGGACGCAGGGAAGCGGCGTCGGCCAGTGGAGCTTCGGCGCGGCCAATACGAACGCGGGCGGCCTCATCAGCGTGACCGAAGGCAGCGGCAACTCGCTCGTGTTCGACTTCGGCAGCTTCGCGACGGGCGCAACGAGCGGCAGCACCATCCAGATTCTCTTCACGATGCGCGTGGGCGATCAGCCTTACGCCGATCAGCGCTCCTTCGACGTGCTCGCGCAATCGAACCAGGTCACGACGATCGCGCACACGCCGCTCGTATCGTCCGATGTCGCCGTGGTCGCATCGGTCGCCGAACCGGTGCTCGATATCCGACAGGGCGTCGTGTCGAGCAGCGAGGGCACCGTGTCCGGCACGACCGGAACCTGGAATGCGCCGGGCAGCGGCGGCGTGCCCTTCGCGGGCTCGGTGACCGATGTGAGAGCCGTCGACGGCAACGTCAGCGGCATCGACGGCGGCGACACCGTGCGTCTTGCCACCGCGATCAAGAACACGGGCGGCGGCGGCGCGTTCGACGCCTCGACCACGGTCACGCTGCCCGGCGGCCTTCAGTTCGTCGGCGGCAGTCTCGCGGCAGCCGATCTCGCCATCTATCGCGGCGACGGCACGCGGCTGACGGCCGGCGTGGACTACAGCGTCAGCGGCAATACGATCACCTTCCTCGACGCAGGCGGCGTCGCGACGCTCGTCGCCGGGCGCGCCGGCACGGCGGCGGACCAGGCGGGCTCGAATGTCGTCGTCGTGACTTACGATGCGACGGTCGTCAATGGCATCGCCGCGGGGAGCACGCTACAGACGAGCGCCGCGCTCACGCGTTACGCGAGCGTCGAGGGCGGCACGGACTTCACGCCGACCGATCTCACCGACACGGCCAACGAGCAGATCGCCGCGCCCACCGTCAGCGTGCAGTACGGCGGCGGCACGCTCGACGACGCCGATTCGAGCGCGAGCCACACGACCGGCAGCGACCTCGTGATCGGCGAGAGCATGACCTACGACATCGTGGTGACACTGCCCGAAGGCGGCACGCGCAATCTGCGCGTCGACGATTTAATTCCCGCCGGCCTGCGCCTCGACACGAGCTTCAATGGCGGGCTCGGCTATCAAATCATCACGACCGCCGCGGGCAGCGCCGCGCTCGCGGCGGACTTCAACGGCAGCGTGAGCGTGGCGAGCCTCGCGGCGCTTTCGGGCCAGCTCGGCGCGGACGGTGCGGGCGCGCGCTTGACCTTCGCGAGCGCGGGCGCGAACGCCGACAACATCGGCGCGAACGACTCCTTCGTGGTCCGCGTGCATCTGGTGGCGAGCAACACGACGGGCAATCAGGCGGGCGTGACGCTCGCCGATCCAGGCCGGCTGGTCTACAGCGATCCGGACGGCGACACGCCCAACGGCACGGCCGCGCTCGATCGCAGCGTCGCGCAGAGCGGCGCGTCGCCGACCGTCGTGATCCGCGAGCCGACGCTGCAGGTCACGCAGACGACGCCCGCGCTACCGCGCTTCGGTGTCGACGCGGGCAATACGGTCGAGTACGACATCACGATCGGCAACGGCGCGGCCGCGACCGATTTCAACGCGTTCGACGTGAGCTTTCTCGATACGCTTCCCGCGCAGCTCGGCAATCTGGCGATCCTCGGCGTCACGTACCAGAACGGCGCGACCAACCACGGCGGCCCGGACTTCGAACTGGCGGGCGGCCAGTTGCGCACGGCGGCGGGCGCGAACGTCGACATCGCGAAGGGCGGCAGCGTGACGATCCGCGTCTCGGGAACGGTGCTCGCGTCGGCGGCGAGCGTGCCGTCCTTCGACAACACCGCGACGGTTCAGTGGACGAGCCTCGACGGCACCACATCGGCCAGCGCCGATCCTGCCGGCGAGCGCACCGGCGCGGACGGCCTGCTCAACGGCGGCGCGCTCAACGACTACCGCACGAGCGCGACGCTCACGGTGCCGGTCGCGCAGGTCGTGAGGATCTCGCGCGTGGGCGGCCTCGCGGACACGCCCGCGCCCTCGCCCACCGACGCATCGGACGAAAGCGTCACTGTGGGCGAAGTGGTCCGATACCGCGTGGTGTCGCTGCTCGCCGAGGGCGCGACCAACGACTACTCGCTGCAAATCACGCTGCAGAACGGCCTGCATTTCATCAACGACGGCACGGCGCGCATCGTGTTCATCTCGAACAACGGCATCACGACGGACCTCACCAGTCTCGTTACGGGCGGCACGCTCAACGAAACCGGCAACGAAACCAGCCCCGAGGCGCTGCCGATCACGCCGGACCTGTCGGGCGCCGCGCCCACGGGCGTGCTCAACGCGGCGAACATCAGCGTCGTCACCGATGCGAGCGGCAACGAGACCATCACGTTCCGGCTCGGCAACATCGTCAACCCGGACAACGACGCCGACCTCGAAGGCATCTCGCTCGAATTCAACACGCGCGTGGCCAATCAGGCATCCAATGTTGCGGGCGCGGCGCTGACGATGAGCGCCGTCGACCGTTCGGGCACCAATCTGCTGTCGACCGCGGATACGGTGCGCGAGGATATCGTCGAGCCGACTTTCACCGGCGTGCAGAAGCAGGTCTACGGCTTCGATCCGGGCGTCGGCACGAATGGCGGCACGGCTCAGGTCGACGTGCGCTTCACGCAGAGCGGCACGTCACCGGCCTACGACGTCGTGCTCACCGACAGCTTCACGGGCGCGACCGGCTATACGTTCGACCGTCTCGTGCTCAACGGCACGACCTACACGGCGGCGCAGCTCGCGGGCATCGGCGCGGCGGTGGACACGAGCAACGGCCTTCGCGTCACCTTCGCCGAACTCGCGGTGAACAGTCAGGTGCAGGTGTTCTATTCAGCCGATGTGCCCAACGCCGCGCCCATCGCGCCGACCAACGCGACGCTCACGTGGACCAGCCTGCCCGAGAGCTTCACGAACTGGGGCGGCTCGGGCGTCGGCGTCGCGGGCACGGCGGACGGCGAGCGCACCGGCGCGGGCACGAGCCCCAACACCTACGTGCGCACGAGCGCGGCGGGCCTCGGCGTGGTGAGCGGCACCTTGTGGGACGACACGGCATCCGCGACAACGTCGGCGACGCCCGACGGCCCCGGCCTCGCCGGCCAGACCGTCACGCTGACGTGGGCGGGCGTGGACGGCAACCTCGCCACCACCGCCGACAATCTCGTCTACACCGCCACCACCGACGCGAACGGACACTACGCATTCGGCGTGCTGCCGCTCGGCGTCTATCGCATTCAGGCGCCCACGGGCGCGATCACCTATCCGCAACCGGTCGGCGCGCTCGCGGTGCGCATCGACAGCGATGCCGCCACGCCGCTCGGCACCATCGGCTTTACGCTCGCGGATGGCGGCACGGCGAGCGCCAATGCGGGCTACGTCGAGCAGAACGATGCGCCTGTCAACACGCTGCCCGCATCGCCGACCGGTTTCGAAGACACGACGCTCAGCCTCGCGGGCATCACCGTGAGCGACGTGGACGCGGGCGGCGGCACGCTTCAGGTCGCGCTCAACGTGCTGCACGGCACGCTCTTTCTGAGCGCCCTGCCCGCCGGCGTCACCGAATCGGGCGATCACACCGCGACGCTCACGCTGACGGGCACGCTCGCTTCGCTCAACAGCGCGCTCGCCAACCTGCAATATCTCGGCAACGCGAACTTCAACGGCCCGGATACGCTGACGGTCAGCACCAACGACCGCGGCAATTTCGGCGACTTCAACGGCAACGGCATTCCGGGCGAAGCGGCCGATGCGCGCATCGCCACCAGCACGCTGCCGATCACGATCACAGCGGTCAACGACTCCCCCGTGGCCGTCCCCGATGCGGCGAGCGCGACCGAAGCCGGCGGCAACGCCAACGCGCAGCCGGGCGTCGATCCGACCGGCAACGTGCTCAACAACGACACGGACGTCGATATCGCCACCAACGGCGACGCACTGCGCGTCGTGCAGGTGAGCAACCAGAGCGGCGCGAGCATCTTTCTGCCGAACGTGGGGCGCGGCGTCATCGCCGGGCTGTACGGCACGTTGAGCCTGGGCGCGAACGGCGGCTATCAGTATGTCGTCGACAACGCCAATGCGGCGGTGCAGGCGCTGCGGCTCTCCGGCCAGACGCTGACCGAACGCTTCACCTATGTCGTGAACGACAGCGCGAACGCGAGCGCCAGCACGACGCTCACCGTGACGATCCACGGCGCGAACGACACGCCCATCGGCGTCGACGACACCGGAACCGCTACCGAAGCGGGCGGCGTCGCGAACGGCACGCCCGGCGGCAACGCGACGGGCAACGTGCTCACCAACGACACCGACGTCGACAGCGCGGCCAACGGCGAAACGCATCGCGTGACGGGCATCACGAATCGGCCCGAAAGCGCGGTCGATGCGCCGCTCGCGACGGTCTCCGCAGGCACGACGAGCGGCAATGGCACGAGCATCGCGGGCGCGTTCGGCACGCTGATCATCGGCGCGGACGGCTCGTATCGCTATGTGATCGACAACAGCAACGCGCAAGTCCAGGCGCTCGTGCCCGCCGATGCGCCGCTCGTCGACACCTTCACTTATGCGCTGGCGGACGCGGGCGGGCTCTCCGATCTCGCCCAGTTGCGCATCGAGGTTCACGGCGCGAACGACAATCCCGTCGCGAGCGACGACGCGGGCGCGGCGAGCGCCGGTTCGGTCAGTACCGGCGTGAATCCCGTCGATGCGACCGGCAACGTCGTCACGCAGGCGAGCCGCCCCGGCACGCCGACGCAGCCGGGCGGCAACGGCATCGACACGGACGTCGACCATACCGACAATCCGAACACGTCGCTCGTGGTGAACGGCGTCCGAACGGGCGCAGAAGCGGCGGGCGGCAGCCTTACGGCGGTCGTGGCGGGCACGACCGCCGCGAACGGCACGAGCATCGCGGGCCTGTACGGCACGATCCGCATCGGCGCGAATGGCGCGTACGACTACGCGGTGGACAGCAACAACGCGGCGGTGCGCGCGCTCGCGGCCGGCGCGACGCTCACCGAAACCTTCACGTACCGCATTGTCGATACGAGCGGCCTCGCGGATCAGGCGCAACTCGTCATCACCGTGCGCGGCGTGAACGACGCGCCGACGCCCCAGACCGACACCGGCCGTGCGGTGGAAGCAGGCGGCGCGAACAACGGCACGCCGGGCGTCGATCCGTCGGGCAACGTGCTCGCCAACGACAGCGATCCCGAGCACGACCCGCTGACCGTGACCGCGATCCGCACGGGCGCATCGTCGGGCGCGGGCACGGCGGGCGTGCCGGGCCAGCCGCTGCGCGGCGCATTCGGCAGCCTGACGCTCGGCGCGAACGGCGCGTGGCAATACATCGTCGACAACGCCAACCCGAACGTGCAGGCGCTGCGGCTCGCGACCGACACCCTCACCGAGCGCTTCACCTACACGGTCACGGACTCGCACGGCGCGGCGGCGCAGGCCGAGCTGGACATCGTCATTTCGGGCAGAAACGACAATCCGGTCGCGCAAAACGACGCGGCGAGCGCGCTGGAAGCCGGCGGCACGCTCAACCAGACGCCGGGCATCGATCCGTCCGGCAACGTGCTGCTCAACGACACGGACGTCGACGCCGGCGATACCAAAGCCGTCGATGGCGTGCGGGCCGGCGCCGAGGCCTCGCCGGGCAGCTTCGCCGCCGTCGCGGGCGCGACCTCGGTCAAGGCCACCTACGGCACCTTCACGATCAACCCGGACGGCAGCTACACCTACGTCGTCGACAACAGCCTGCCTGCCGTGCAGAGCCTGATCATCGGCCAGAGCGTGCAGGAAACCTTCACCTATCGCATGCACGACGCAGCGGGCGCTGCCGACACGGCGCAAATCTCCGTGCAGATTCGCGGCGCTTTCGACGCGCCCGTCGCCCACGACGATTTCGCCCTCGCTTCGGCGAATATCGGCAACGGCAGAGCGTTCGACGCCGTCGGCAACGTGCTCGCCAACGACACCGACGTCGACCTGAACGACTCGCTCAGCGGCAACGCGGCCCGCGCAGGCGGCCCGGCCGCGGCCGTGCCGTTGTCGGCGATCGCACCGGGCAGCAGCAGCAGCGTCGACGCCACGATTCTGCAAGGGCAGTACGGCACGCTCTTCATCGGCGCGAACGGCACCTATCTCTATCGCGTGGATGCGACCAATCCGACGGTCATCGCGCTGGGTCCGCTGCAGACCGTCGACGATGTCTTCACGTATCGGGTGCGGGATCGCGACGATCTGACGGACCTCGGGCGGCTCACGATCGTCGTGCGCGGACGCAACGATGCGCCCGTCGCCCGCGACGACACCGCAACCGCCGTCGAAGCAGGCGGCGTGAACAACGCGACGCCAGGCGTCGATCCGTCGGGCAACGTGCTCGCCAACGACTCCGACGCCGACGGCGACGCCATCCACGTGAGCGCCGTGCAGGGCGAAAGCGGCGCGGTCGGCACGCCGCTGCAAGGCGCGTACGGCACCCTGACGATGAACGCCGACGGCACCTGGCGCTATGCCCTCGACAATGCGTCGGCCGCCGTGCAGGCGCTGCGCACGAGCGGCCAGACGCTGCAGGACGTGTTCACCTATACGAGCGAGGATGTGCTCGGCGCGCAGGGCACGGCGCAGTTGCGCGTCACCATCGACGGGCGTGACGACGCGCCCGTCGCGCACGACGACAGCAGCACGGCGATCGAAGCGGGCGGCGTGAGCAACGGCACGCCGGGACGGGATGCTACCGGCAACGTCCTCGCCAACGATACCGATGTCGACACCACGGCCAACGGCGAGACGAAACAGGTCGTGAGCATCGCGAGCGAAGCGGGCCGCAGCGCCGAAGCGGGACAGGCGCTCGCGGGGCACTACGGCGCGCTCGTCGTGAAGGCGGACGGCAGCTACGACTATGTGGTCGACAATGCCAATGCGGCCGTGCAGGCGCTGCGCACGAGCGGCGATACGCTCACCGAAACGTTCGCATACCAGATGCGCGATACGGCGGGCGCGAACTCGCGAGCCACGCTCACGGTCACGATCCACGGCGCCGACGATACGCCCGCCCCGCATGACGACAGCAACGTCGCGAGCGATCAGACGTCCGCGCCGCAGGCACGCGGCAACGTGCTCCCCAATGACGGCGATGTCGATGCGAACGATCATCTCGACGTCGCCGGCGTGCAGTCGGCAACCGGCGCCACGGCTGCGCCGGGGCACGCGCTGGCGGGCCGCTACGGCACGCTCACGCTGAACGCGGACGGCACGTACGTCTACGCGATCGACCTGACGAACCCGCAAGTGCTGGCGGCGGCCGGGCTCGGCCAGGTGCTGCAGGACACGTTCACCTACACCGTGAGCGACACCGCGGGCGCGACCGCGCAAGCCGCGCTGGTCATCCATCTCGACATTTCGTCGCCCTATATTCCGCCAGCGGGCGCGGGCCCGTACTGGAACGAGGCACTCGCGACGACGGCCAATTCGCAGACGGAGCAGAACTTCGTGCCCACCGTGTTCGTGACGCCCGTCGTCGAGGCGGATGCCGTGCGTGCGACCGAGCGCTCGCGCGAGGCGGACGGCAGCCAGATCGGTTGGCCGCTCGAACCCGATGTGTCATTGGCGTCCCGCACGATGCCCGAGCTTCAGCCTGGCGAGTTCGTCGGCCGCACGGTGCGCGACAGTCAGCTCGCGAGCACCTTCGATCAGGCGTGGATATTCGGCCGGCACGGACGCGTGAGCCTCGATGCGGACGGCCTGCTCGCTGATCCTTCGGTGTTCGCCGCGCTCGCGAGCCATCTGACGGACGGCATGCATCCGCCCGTCGAAAAGGAGCCGGCAAAGACCGCGCAAGCTTTCGGGTCGCAATTGCATGAAGCCGCGCGCAAGCTGCCCGCCATGCGCGGCAGAACGGCCAGTCGCTAGCTCTCGAACGAGGATTCGCGCCATGCCACGACATCAGCCGCATCTGTCCGGAGCCGCGACCGCCTTCGCGCTGTGCGTCCTCGCGGGCTGCTCGTCCCTTCAGCCGCAACCCGCGACGACCGACCAGATTCGCGACCGCGTCGTCACCGACCAGCTCGCCATGTACGACGCGCAGGAGCCGGTCAAAGGCCCCATCACGTTCTATCAGGCCTCCGCGCGGGCGCTGAAATACAACCTCGACTACCGGCTCAAGCTGATGGAAAGCGCGCTCGCCGCGAATCTGCGCGATGTCTCGACCAATGCACTCCTGCCGCAACTGGTGGCCTCGGCGGGCTATTCGTATCGCAGCAACGACTCGGGCGGCACGTCGATCGGCATCGAGGATCGGCAGGTGAGCTTGCGGCCGTCTACCTCGGAGCAGCGCTATCACGAACTCGTGTCGCTCGGCATGACGTGGAATTTGATCGACTTCGGCATGGCGTACTACCGCACGCAGCAACGGTCGGATCAGATGCTGATGGCCGAGGAGCGCCGCCGCAAGGTCGCGCAGAACGTGCTTCAGGACGTGCGCAACGCCTACTGGCGCGCGCTGTCCGCGCAGCGCCTGAAACCGGAAGTCGATCAGTTGATCGCGCGCACCCAGGCCGCGCTGCGCAATGCACACGAGGCGCAGGACAAGGGGCTCATGCCGCGGCAGGACGTGCTGGCCTATCAGCGCGCGCTCCTCGACGCCATCTCGCTCC
Organism: Caballeronia sp. EK; assembly: GCF_014384845.1. Classification (NCBI taxonomy): domain Bacteria; kingdom Pseudomonadati; phylum Pseudomonadota; class Betaproteobacteria; order Burkholderiales; family Burkholderiaceae; genus Caballeronia; species Caballeronia sp. EK. Next base: position 522,052 of record NZ_JACSUE010000001.1, on the reverse strand, counting down.
TGACCGTGCGCCGGCAGGATCTCGAATTCGCGCAGGCCGAACTGGTCGCGTTGATGTCGCTGCCGCCCGGCACGCCGCTCGTGCTCGCCGATACCAACGACGGCGCGCTGCCATTGCCGCCCCTGTCCACGCCGCAGCCGACGCTCGAACTGATCGCGTTGCAAAACCGCCCGGAGATCATGGAAGAGTGGTATCGCAAGCGGGTCAACGAGAACGACATCAAGATCGCGAAGGCGCAGTTGTGGCCGAACATCGGCATCGACATGAACGTGAACTATGACTCCAACACCTATCTCTACAACAACTACTGGGCGGCGATAGGCGTGCGCGTGTCGCTGAACCTGTTCCGGCTGCTGCAACTGCCGGCGCTGAACGAGCAGGCGGCCTCGCAGGAGCAGACCGACAACCTGCGGCGCATGGCCCTTTCGATGGCGATTCTTACGCAGGTGCGCATCGGCTCGCTGCGTTATCAGCTTGCGTTGCAGGAACTGAACTTCGCCGACGACAGCCTGCGCGTCGATCACGATCTCCTCGACTACGCCAACGCCGCCCGCACGGCGTCGATCGGGTCAGAGCTCGAAGTGATCCGCGCCGAAGGGCGTTATCTGCTGTCGCGCTATCTGCGTGAGGCGGCGTATTCTGACTGCCAGTCGGCGTGGGGACGGCTCTACAACTCGCTCGGCTACGACGTCATGCCCGATGCCATCGCGAAAGACGACGTCGATACGCTCGCACTGGAAATCAAGCGCACGATGACGCGGCAGGAAGAGTATCTGCCGAGGCTTCCCGCACCCGATTCGGCCGCGCCGCTCGCGCCGTTCGGACAGATGTCGCCGCCCGCGCATGAAATCGCGCAACCGCTTGTCGCCCAGCCCGCCGGAGCGAGCGATGCCCTATCCGTGCGCTGAACGCATCCGGCGCGCGGCGGCGCTCCTGCTGTTCGCGCTGCCGCTCGCGCAGGCCGCGAAGCCTGCCGGCGACGGTCTCGACGATCCCAACGCGATCCGCGTGCTGCTCGCGCCCAGTCTCGAAACCACGCTGTCGAGCGAGATGAACGGCACCGTCACCGATCTGCATGCGTCGCTCGGCAAGCCTATCGCGAAGAACGCCGTGATCGCGCAGATGAACTGCGCCGAAGTACAAGCCCGCGCGAGCGTCGCGAAGGCGGAACTGAACATGGCGAACCAGAATCTCGCCGCCAAGCGCAGCCTGCGCGAACTGAAGGCGGCAGGCGACATCGAGGTGGCGATGGCGTCCACCGATGTCGAGAAGGCCAAGGGCGCGCTCTCGCTCGCGAAAGCGCAGCTCGGCTATTGCCAGGTGATCGCGCCTTTCAGCGGACGCATTGCCAAGGTGTATGTCAAGCCGTATCAGACCGTCAGCGCGGGCACGCCGATCGTCGATCTGGTCAGCGACGGCGCCCTCAAAGTGCGGCTGAATGTGCCATCCGCGCTGCTCGTCAGGCTGCGCTCGGGCAGCCGGCTCGACATAACGATTCACGAAACCGGCAAGACCTATCCGGCGCACGTGAGCGCGGTCAACGCGCGCGTCGATGCGGTCGCGCAGACGGTCGAACTCGAAGCGCAACTCGACGGCGCGCCCCAGGATCTCGTCGCGGGCATGAGCGGCGTCGCGCGGATTCCGGCGAATCCCTGAACGAGCCGCGATGAACGAACCCTTCCCGCCCGCGCCGCTGCTGCTCTATCTGGACGCGCTGCGCGAACGCGCGATGGCGGCTGAATCCGTCGATGCGCTCGCGTTCACGATGGCCAACGATCTGCACGCGGTGCAGCCGTTTCGACAGGCGCTCGTGTTCGCCGATCGCGGCAGGCATTGCGAGCTCGTGTGCGCATCCGGTCTCGCTTCGCCCGCCGAGGACTCGCCTTATCTCGTCTGGCTCGGACGCGCGAGCGCGTGGATCGCGGCGCAGCTCGCCAGCGACGAGCCGCAATGGTTCGCGCGTGACGCCGTCGATCCGCCGCCCGACATCGCCGATGGCTGGGCCGAATGGTGGCCGAAGGGCGTCTGGTGCGTGCCCGTGCATGCGCCGAATGGCAAGCGGCTCGCGCTGCTTTTCGTGCTGCTGGACGATCCGCCGGCCGTTGCCTTCGCCGCCGTGCTGCGCGGCACGGTCAAGACCTGGGGCTACTGCTGGTGGTCGCTCACCCGGCGCAGCCTGCGCTTCGGCTGGCGGCCGTCGCGCCGGCAGGCGCTCGCCGCGTGCGCGGCCGCCGCGCTGCTGCTGTTCGTTCCCGTGCGGCAGACCGTGCTCGCGCCTGCGGAAATCGTCTCGGGCAGCGCACGCATCATCAGCTCGCCGATCGACGGCGTCATCGCCTCGCTCGCCGTGCGGCCCAATCAGCGGGTGGACGCGGGCGCGCTGCTCTTCTCGCTCGACGAAACGTCGCTGAAGAGCCGTGTCGACGTGCTGCAAAGACAGGTCGCTGTCGCGGATGCGGAACTGACCGCCGCGAGCCAGCGCGCCTTCGACAACGCGCAGAGCAAGAACGAGCTGACCCTGCTGAACGGCGTCGCGGAACAGCGCCGCGCGGAACTCGCGGCGGTGACGGCGCAGTTGCAACGCACGCGCGTCTTCGCGCCGGAAAACGGCGTGGCCGTGTTCAGTGATCCGAACGACTGGATCGGCAAGCCCGTCATCACGGGCGAGCGCATCCTGCAACTCGCCGATCCGGGCAAGCCCGCGATCCTCATTCATCTGGCCGTCGCGGACGCCATCGCGCTCGATCCCGGCGACGAGGTCACGCTCTATCTGACCGCGTGGCCGCTCGCGCCGCTGCACGGCCGCATCGTCGAGACGAGCTACGAAGCGAAGGCGACCGAGGATGACATCGTCGCGTACCGGCTGCTCGCGAGCGTCGATGACGATGCGAACGAGCGCGAGCATGCGCGGCTCGGCCTGCACGGCACCGCGAAACTGTACGGCCGGCCGGTGAGCCTCGCGTACTACCTGCTGCGCCGCCCGCTCGCCGCGCTGCGCGCCTGGACGGGACTGTGATGACGATCGATCCCGATGCGCCCTCGCCCGCCCTGCGCGAAGACCTGCGTCTCTCGGAAGCATCGCCGGGAAGGAATGGCGAACCCGCGTGGGTGATCCAGGACGTCGTCGTCAACCGCTTCTATCGCATCGGCTGGCTGGAGTTCGAATGTCTGCTGCGCTGGGACCGGCCGCCCGCGCAGATCTGCAGCGAGATCGAACGGGATACTGCGCTGCGGCCCGTGATCGAACAGGTGATCGCGTTCCGCGCGTTTCTCGAACGACACGGGCTGCTGAAGCCGACACCCGACACGCTCGCGCGCCTGCGCAACGCCCAGCGCGCGCAATGGTTCACGTGGCGCTGGTGGCTCCATCACTATCTGTTCTTCCGCATTCCGCTGGTGCGCCCGCAGCGTTTTCTCGCATGGCTCGCGATGCGCCTCGACTGGCTCTTCACGCCGGTTACGCCGATCATCGTCGTGATCGCGAGCATTGTCGGGATCGTGCTCGTGCTTCAGCAGTGGGACGTGTTCACGAAGGCCGTGGTCGAGTCCTTCTCCGTCGAAGGCATGCTGAGCTTCGCGCTTGCGCTCATCGTTGCCAAGACGCTGCACGAGATGGCGCATGCGATCGTCGCCACGCGCCTCGGGTTGAAGGTCGCGCACATGGGCGTGGCGTTCGTCGTGCTGTGGCCGATGCTCTACACCGACACTGGCGAAAGCTGGAAGCTCAAGCGTGCGCGCCAGCGGCTCGCGATCGCGTCGGCGGGCATTCTGTGCGAACTCTCGCTCGCGGGCCTCTCGACGCTGTGCTGGGCGCTGAGCGATCCGGGGCCGCTGCGCAACGCGTTCCTCTATCTCGCGACGACGAGCTGGGTGCTCTCGCTTGCGCTCAACGCGAGTCCGTTCATGCGCTTCGACGGGTACTTCATCCTGTCGGATCTGCTCGACTTTCCGAACCTGCATTTCCGCGCGTCCGCGCTCGCGCGGGTGAGTCTGCGACGCGCGCTTCTCGGCCTGGACGATCCGTGGCCCGAGCCGTTCGAGCGCATGCAGCGGCGCCTGCTCGTCGCGTTCGAGTTCGTGACCTGGCTCTATCGGCTCGTGCTGTTTCTCGGCATCGCGGTCACGGTGTATCTGTTCTTCTTCAAGCTGCTCGGCATCATGCTCTTCGTCGTGGAAGTGAGCTGGTTTATCGTGCTGCCGGTATGGCGCGAGCTCGGCTACTGGTGGGCGAATCGGCGGCGCGTGGCGCATGGGCGCCGGCTCGTATTCGGCGTGCTTGTCGCCGGCGCGCTCGTGTTGCTCGCGGTGCCGTGGCGCACGCAGATCCACGCGGACGGCGTCGCGCGCGCGGAGCGCGTGCTGCGCGTGTTCGTGCCGTTTCCCGCACGCATCCAGACGATTCTGCCTTCCAGTCCGGTGAGCTCCGACGCGACGCTGATGGAGATGGACGAACCCGACATCGCCGCGCGAATGCGCCGCAGCGAGGCCGGCATTCGCGGTTACGAAGGGCGGCTCGCGGGTCTCATCGCCGATGCGAACGGCCTCGACCAGCAGACCTCGGTGCGCGAGCGCCTGCGCGTGCAATACGAGGAAACCGCCGCGGCGCACTCGGAGATCGCGCGTCTGAGCCTGCGTGCGCCGTTCGCAGGCCTTTGGACCGACGTCGATCCGCAATGGCGCGCCGGGCAATGGATCAATCCGAAGGTGCCGGTGGGCGTGCTGATCGATCCGCGTAGCTGGCAGGTCGACGCGTTCGTCAAACAGGACGAGGTTCAGCGTATCGCCGTCGGCGACCGGGCGCGCTTCTATCCCGTCGGACAGGTCGCGCCGATCGCCGGGCGTGTGCTTGCCATCGACACCACGCGCGTGCGTCAGCTCGATCACCCGATGCTCGCTTCGCGCTACAAGGGGCCGCTTGCGGTTTCGTCGGAGCGTGGCGCGCTGGTTCCCAACCCGGCGCTGTTCCATGTGCTCGTTGGGCTGGATGCGCCGCCCGCCAACCTGTGGGAAACGCGCGGGCAGTTGCAGATCGATGGCGCGCGTCGAAGTCTGCTGATCGAGGGCGGCACGCATGTGCTCGGCGCGCTGATCCGGCAGAGCGGGTTTTGAGGCGTTCGCGCTTGAGGAAGGCGTTGTGACGGGGAGCCTGCCGGCGGGCGGTCGAACGGATGTTTCTATCGGGCGCTGATTAGGTGGAAGCTCGCTCCGGCCATTCGCACGTCGCCGGCGCCGAGCGCGCTCAGTCTTTCCCGCCTCCAATGCAACCCCTCTCCTAAATGCGGTCGGAGGGATGCGCTTGCAGCAGACGCTCAGACGTGACCTCAGCTATCCTTTGGGTTGAAGGCGTGCGACGGGTAACAAAAGTGCGCTCGCTTCGTCTGGCAATTTTCTTGTAGGTCTGGACGGTCAACATGGACAAAAAGAGTCCTGCGATAACGTCTGCCAGATAATGGCCGCCTTGCGTCGGCGTGGAAACGATCATGGTCACGTTAAGTGGAATGGCAATCCAGAACAGCCAACGAATCCTCGCGAGAGAATAAGTGAACAGGACCGCCAATGTCGTGTGAAAAGATGGCATCGACACCAAACCTTGCAGGTTGGAAAGGTCAATCATCTTCAATGAGCCGTCACGGAGCAAGGCAAAATCGGAGACGGTTTCCGCAGCAGCGCGGTCCTCTACATCGAAGTGAATAAACGCGCTCGTTGCTGGGAAGGGTGTCGAGATCAAAACAAGGTAAACGGTTGCGATCGCCAGATAAAAGAAAAAATCCGACAATTCTTCCGGCTTGCCGGTTAAGCCGAGAATCAGCGGGATCGCTATCAATTGGACGTGTCCACTTCCATAAGCGAGTTGAAGTGCTTCGCGCAGGTAAGGATGAGCTTGTACCCATTTGTAGACGGCAAGCCAGTCGAACCCGAGCGCGCGGTCGAAAGCAATCAGGCGGCCGTCGATGAGTGGCGCGTCTATCGACACGCAGAGATATGAAAGAACGCCAGCAGCTGATACGAAGCAGATGAGCAGCGCGCCCCATGCGGCCGTGTCAGCCACTCTGGGGTATTGAAACCTCTGCGCAACAGCGCGATACCCTCGTACACACATGAGCGCGCGCAACAGTACAACAAGAAAAATCATGGATCCTGCCGCCCTGCATTTGTCGGAAATGCTCGCCAAAACGAAGGCATGCCCGCTTAGCGACATCCACGCCGTATCAATGACGGCGATAAGCAAGACGATGGTGCAGCCGAAAGCATATCGCCGCGACATAGACGGTCGCAAACTTGCACGGCCAAGATCGGCACAATCACTCTGAATCATGTATGGAAAGCGAATCGCTTCGATCGCGCGTGGTAAGTTTCGTCGGTCGGCCTGTTGCAGGGTCGCGCCCTTTCTAACGGCAGACGCATTGCAAACTTTAGGCAACCGCAGGCGCATGACGCCGCCAGCGTCAACAATTCGCCGCCGCAATGCGGATGTAGAACTCAACCCGCTCCAACTTCCGCAAAGGTCGCCCCGTTCGCCTCTCCCTTCGGCCCGCTTTGGGAATAGAAGCGCCCTATAAATGGCGGCTTCCTACTTTGGACGAACCGGATACTGCGCGGCCGCGTACCGCAAGCCGGCTGGCACAAGCCAACGTCTGTCATCGAGCCAGCGCGAGCCGTTCACGCCAGCAACGAGTGCGAGCCGCCGGCCCGTTCAGAACGATCGCCGAACCCGACGAGCAGAGCGTCGGCACTGTCGCCGGTTTCGACCAACCACGCCGTGAGCGTGCCGGTCTCAGCGCAACTGAGCAATCGCACCCGCCCTCATCGATGCATGACGTATTGCCAAAGCGCCTGGCATTCGGTGTCGGCAATCCGGTAGTGCGGCATCGACTTGCGAAGCAGGACGCCCGCCGGGTCGACGCCGTCCTTCACGGCGCGACAGAAAGCCATCGCGTCATAGTGACTGATCGGCCCGCCGCGGCGGCTTGCGGCGCCGAGCAAGGCGTCGTGCGTTAGCGGCGGCGCGAACGCGGGTTTCGTCGATGTGCTCACATGGCAATTGACGCATCGCGTCGTAAAGGAAGGCAACGGGCGATCGTCGTCGCGCAGATGTGCGGTCATCGGGTGTTGTCCGTTGAAGATCGCGCAGCCCATGTCGGCGGATTCGCATGCGGTCTGCGCGCGCACGAGCGGCGTCATCGCGACGAGTGCAACGAGCATCGCTGCGGCCCGCGCTTCAAGGAAGCGGCGTCGGGCCATTCAATGCACGCGCAGCACGCGCGAAACGCTCGGCACGCCGTTGGCGTTCAACGCGAACAGCATGTAATAGCCGGGGACCACGACGCCCGGATCGGAAGGAATGTTCAACTGAAACTCCCCCGCGGTGCCGACGCTGAACGTGAGCGGCACGCGCCGTTGCTCGTTATTCAGCGAATGCGTGACCGATGAGGAGCGCATCAGCACGAATGCGCGCGTGCTCCTGCTGGCCGTCACTACGATCGTCGTGCCGAGTTGCGCATCGCTCGGCACGGAGCTGAGAGTCGGACGTGACGCGGCCGATCCGTCGGAGTTGAGCAGATACGGCGGCGTCAATATCTCGATGTCGGTGTGATTGGTCGAGCATGATCCGCACAGACCGCCGCCGCCGCTGAGCACACGTCCGTCGTTCAGCAGCAGCGCGACGCTGTGATAGGTGCGCGGCACGGCCTGCTGGGCGAGAGGGGAAAACGTGTTGGTCGCGGGGTCCCACAGCTCCGGGGTGAGGACCGCGTTGTTGTCCGAGAAGGGCTCGGCGAAGGTTTGTCCGCCAATCACGACGACCTGGCCGTTCGGCAGCACGACGCTGTTGTTGAACGCGCGCCGGTAACTCATCGGCGCGATGGTCTGCGTTGTCGCGTTGCCGCTGCTGATGTCGATGAGCGTCGCGTTGGCCGTCGCCGGTGACTGATCATAGCTCGGCGCGCCACCGACCGCGAGAATCTTGCCGACGTCGTACATGACCGCATTGCCGTTCATCGCGTCGCCGTCGCTGCCACGGTTGCCGGCTGCGCTCACGTTGCCGTTGCCTGCCGTATCGAACCAGTGCATGGCCCGGCTCGGTCCCGCATGGAACACGCGTCCATTGCCGACCGCGAACATCCATGCGTGATTGTCGGAGCGAAACAGGCCTCTCGCGTCGTTCGTGAGGATGTAGTCGTCGAGGATCGCGCTATTGATCCGCCAGCCCGAACCCGAGGTCCACGTTTCGCCGGACTTTCCTCCGAGCCCTCCGCTCCACGAACCGCCCATGACGAACACATTGCCGTTGCTCAACGTCACGCTGCCCTGATAGCCGCGCGGGATGTTCATCTGATCGCTCGCGGTCCATGTGCCGGTCGTCGGTGAATAGATGCTGGTCTGTCGCACGCTCAATCCCCCCGTCACGAAGATGCGGCCATCGGGGAGATTGGAAATGCCGGGGCAGAACATGTCGTGCGCGGTATTGGTCACGATCATTTGCGAACTCGTGCCGTTCGATGGATTGAAGATCGCCGTGTAGGTTCTCGCCGGCGGATTCGCGCTGTCGGTGAAGTCGAGCGGGGCGTCGGCCGACCAGACGAGCACGTTTCCATTGGGCAGATTGGCGGCTTCCAGCGGAACGAGCGGCAACTGATAAGGCGTCGTCCACTTCGATGGCAATGCGGCATGCTGTATCGGCAGGCCAGCCACTTGCCACGTCTGTGTCGCGCTTGCGTTGCACACCTGCTGCGTCAACTGGATTCCTTGCGACGTCGTGCTCGATGCCGTCACGCACAAGCCGCTATGTCCCGCGACGATCGCATAGCCCGCGCCTTGCGGCGTCAACGAGAAGGTCTGATTCGTGCCGCCATTGCAGGTCCACTGGATGATGGGACCGCCCGGACTCAGGCTTTGGCCCGACACGTCCATGCACAGGCCGCTGTTCTGATTGATGAGGTTATATCGCGTGCCGGTAGCGGACGGGAACCATTGCTGATTCGCGCCGCCCGTGCAGACCCACGAAATCACGGGCGCGCCCGGCGTTCGGGACTCGCCGCTGACGTCGGCGCACAGGCTCGTGCCGCTCAGTGTGATCGGCGCCGAGCTTTGCGCGCGGACGGCGTGCGGCATGCCCGCCAATGCCAGCGGCAACGCGACGAGCAGCAAGAAGCGCATGCATTGGACGAGCAGGCTGGACGCGTGGCTCGTCGAACGGATTGCAGGCATGGTTGCCCCCCGTACATGAAAGCGGGTTACGTACGCGCGAGCGCGCCGAGTACATCGCAGATGTCTTCGACACGAGGAAGATCGGCGCTTCGCCAGCGCAACATCGCGTTGGCATCGAAGCAATAGACTTGCGTGGAATGGTCAGCGATGTCGCCGAGCGGCGCGTTGCTGCCCGACAGCGCCGCGCGCATCCGGTCCACATCGGCCAGTGCCGGCGTCGCCGCATTCCACGCGGAACCCGCCTGAAAGCGCGCGAGCCACGCGCGTAATGCCGAGGGTGAATCCGAAAGCGGATCGATCCCGACCGACAGCAAATGCACGGGACGACGCGTGCGGATTTGCGCAATCCGTCCCTGAACCGCGCTGAACAGCGCGCCTTGCAAGGGACATATCGTGCCGCAACCCGTATAGACCGTTTGCAGTGCGGTCACGCGCTGGTGCAGCAAGTCGCTGAGCAGACGCTTCTCGCCGGTCTGATCGACGAGCCAGGCATCGTCGAGACGAACTGGCGGCGTGACGAGTCCCAGATCGCCATGCTGCGCGAACGAGGGCGACGACACCGCACCAAGAGCCAGCGCGGCCATGCGGCAAAGCAGCGAGCGGCGAGCTGGTGATGGCGCAGGTGCATGCATGCCGGATGTAATGCTATCGGGCATCGTTTCACGGCTTTCCGAAATCGTCGTCATCGGCACGTTCATGATCCCCGGTGAGGGCTCTCAAGGTGAGACTTACATTTCGGAAATGCGCACAGTCAAGCGTCGCGATTTGCATGACCATTGCGTCAAAGATTAGCAGCCCAAATCGGCAATGAAAATTCGAAACACGAAATAAGTAGGTAAATATGTGCATTTGGACACATTCGTTTTTGTATCCCGGCAACGTATGGCCGACGGCGCTTTCGGGTTCGAAAGCGCACTGTAAAACCTGCGCGATTGCTTCCCTCCGCGATTTGCGATAGCTTTCAATCGGTAAAGAGCCTTCCACGTTGCCCGAACGTTCGGTGGCGAGACTGTTCCTGTTCTCCGTCACCATCCCGCGGGGCGCCCGAGTCGCGAGCAAAGCTGACGCGCTCTTTTGTAAGCCAGGCTGATCGCTCGCCCTCCGTTTCTCGATGTTCAATAGCGGCCGATTGGCGTCACTCACTGCGCTCGACGGCTTCCTCGCCTCGCTGATGCGCTGGTTTGCGGGTAGACGCTGTTACGGGGCATCACGATTGCTCTGTTGCAGCACGATGTTGCCCGACACCGCGTTGTCCGTTCCGGCCCTTCCGGAGAAAGAGAATGCAAATGAACGCGCGCTTTTCCGCTTTTGCCGCCGCACTCGGCGCCGTGCTGATCGCGGCAATCATCGCCGCGTGCAGTGGCGGCGACTCCGGCGGCGGTGCAACATCGGCCGCAGCGAGCCGGGCCGCTTCGAGCGTCGCGAATGCATCGTCGCCCGGCAACGCGATGGACGTCGTCACCTGGCACAACGACATCGCTCGCACTGGCCAGCAACTCGCTGAAACGACCCTCACGCTCGCGAACGTCAATCAAAACACGTTCGGCAAGCTCGCTTTCTATTCCGTCGATGGCGCCGTCGATGCCCAGCCGCTCTTTCTGGCGGGCGTCCCGATCGCGGGGGCCACGCATAACGTCGTGTACGCCGCGACCGAGAACGGGAGCGTCTACGCATTCGATGCCGATAGCGGCGCGACGCTATGGAAAATCTCGACGCTCGGTAACGGCGAGAATCCGAGCGACGATCACAAGTGCAATCAGATCACGCCGACCATCGGTGTGACGGCGACGCCCGTCATCGATCGCGGGCGCGGACCGAACGGCGCGATGTATGTCGTGGGCATGTCGAAGGACGCGTCGGGCGGCTATCACCAGCGCATCCACGCGCTCGACATCACGACGGGCGCCGAGCTCTTCAATGGCCCGACCGAAATCCGCGCGACCTATTCCGGCAACGGCGCGGGCAGCCAGAACGGCACGCTCACGTTCGATCCGGGCCAGTACGCCGAGCGCGCGTCGTTGCTCCTGCTCAACGGCGTTGTCTACACCGCGTGGACCTCGCATTGCGATTACATGCCGTACACCGGCTGGGTCATGGGCTATGACGCGAACACGCTGCAACAGTCGAGCGTGCTGAACGTCACGCCGAACGGCCAGATGGGCTCGATCTGGATGAGCGGCGCGGGCCTTGCATCGGACGGCGAATCGATCTATTTCCTCGATGCCAACGGCACCTTCGATCCGACGCAGAACGAGCACGAGATGCCGATCAACGGCAACTTCGGCAATGGCTTCCTGCGGCTGAACCTCGGGCCATTGAGAGTGCAGGACTACTTCCAGCCCTCGAACACGGTGCAGGAATCGAACGAGGACGAAGACCTCGGTTCCGGCGGCGCGATGGTCTTGCCCGATTTCACCGATGCAAACGGCAAGGTCTGGCGTCTCGCGGTCGGCGCGGGCAAGAACTCGACGATCTATGTCGTGAACCGCTGGTCGATGGGCAAGTTCGATTCGAATGCGGATCACATCTATCAGGAGCTCGTCGGCCAGATACGCGGACCGATGTTCGGCGCACCCGCGTACTTCAACAACAGGGTCTATTTCGGCTCGGTCGGCGACAACATCAAGGCGTTCACGGTAACGAACGCCGCGCTGTCGCGAACGCCGTCGAGTCAGACGCTGAACTCGTTCGGCTTCCCGGGCGCGACGCCGAGCATTTCGGCGAACGGCACGTCGAACGCGATTCTGTGGGCGGCGGAGAACGGGTCGATCGGCGTTCTGCGCGCCTACGACGCGACCAATCTCAATCACCAGCTCTACAGCAGCGTCGATGCCGGTGGGCGCGACCAGTTCGGTGCGGGCAACAAGTTCATCACGCCGATGATCGCGAACGGCAAGGTGTACGTGGGCGCGAAGAATGGCGTCGCCGTGTTCGGGTTGCGGTCGCAATAGCGCTGTCTGCCTATGAACGAGCACGTCGCGCACATGCTCCAGGAACGGAACGAGATCTCGGTCCTTCCTGGAGCGTCGTTGTGCGACGGCGGAATGTTTGCCACTTGCCAGTGCGTCCTGCCCAGACCGACCGTGGGCGCATTGGGGTCGCGGAGGTTCTCGCTCACGCGCGGACGCAGCCCGCGCCGACCCGGAAACGCCTTTTCCTCGACGTAGCCGCGCCTTCGCGGCACGCTGGAAGTCGAGGAGTTCTGCAGATCATTTCGTGTCACAACTCAAGAAGACCGCGGACCAGATGTCGGTCTGGCGACCAAGGTTAGCACGTGCCGGGTACGGCGTTTGCGGAACACCTCCCAGCGAAGTCGTGACGTCCGATGCCGTCACGAAGCGCTCAACCATTCGTTTTATCTCGCGCCTACGTTGCTGCCGGACAACCGAGCCGGCCTCAACCGCCCGAACATGTTCGGGCTGGGCACACGCCGGGGCATTCGCTCCGAGACCTTGAACCGAGTAGGCCAGTAACGCATCCGCGTGCCTCGGCCTGCCGTTGCAAGGCACTTCCAAACAGTCAACTTTTGACCTGCGCGACTCGCCGTCAGCGCAGTGGCTCAGGTCGTCCTAACGAAAAGGAGTGGTTCATGTTCGTTCATAACAAGCGCCTCCAGTACACCGTCCGCGTGGCTGCACCCAATCCGGGGCTCGCCAATCTGCTGCTCGAGCAGTTCGGCGGTCCGCAAGGCGAATTGGCCGCCGCGTGCCGATATTTCACCCAGGCCGTCAGTGAAGACGATCCCGGTCGGAAGGACTTGCTCTTCGACATCGCAACGGAAGAACTGAGTCACCTCGAAATCATCGGCTCGATTGTCGCGATGCTCAACAAGGGCGCGAAAGGCCAGCTTGCCGAAGCCGTCGAATCGGAGGCCGAGTTGTACCGCTCGATGACGGGTAACGGCAACGGCTCGCACACGACGGCGCTGCTGTACGGCGGCGGACCGGCCCTCACTAATTCCGCCGGCGTTCCGTGGACATCCGCTTACATCGACACGATCGGCGAGCCGACCGCTGATCTTCGCTCGAACATCGCCGCGGAAGCCCGCGCAAAAATCGTCTACGAGCGGCTCATCAATGTGACGGACGATGCGGGTATCAAGGATGCGCTCGGATTTCTGATGACCCGTGAAATCGCGCATCAGAAGTCATTCGAAAAAGCGCTGCATTCCATCCAGCCCAACTTCCCGCAAGGAAAGTTGCCGGGCGTGCCGGAATACGCGAGCGTCTACTACAACATGTCGCAGGGCGAGGACGCGCGTGGCCCGTGGAATGAGGGAAACGACTGGAAGTTCATCGAGGATCCGCAACCGGCAGTCGATGGCGGAGACGGGACAGCACGCGTAGGCGTCAATCAGGCCGATGTCGAGGTGCTCAAGGCGATGGCGGCACGGACAGCTTCCGATCCGTCAAGTGATCCTGTCACGGGCGCGGAGATCGGCTCGGGTCAGACGAGCTGAGCGCCTTGCGAGGCATTTCATGAGGCAGGCAAGCCGTACGGATTCATCCGGTGCGGCTTGCCAGTCGAATCGACGTTCACCACCAGCCGGGACAAGAAGCGGAAAGCAAGCAAATGATCTGAGTGCCCCTGACGCTAGGCATTCGTGCCGCCGTCGATCGTAAGATTTGCCCCAGTGATGTACGCCGCCTCATCGCTGGCAATGAAAGCGACGATCGCCGCGATTTCATCGGCCTTCCCGTATCTTTTGAGCGCGGTCATCGCCAATTGAGGCGCTGCCCAATCGCCCGCCGCAGGATTGAGATCCGTGTCGATGGGGCCGGGTTGAATATTGTTGACCGTGATACCTCGCTCGCCAACTTCCCGGGACAGGCCCTGCGTGAACATCCGTATGGCTGCCTTCGTCGCAGAATATGGGACGAGGCCCGGAGTCATCATTCGCTCTCCGACGCACGAGCCAATATTGATGATGCGGCCGCCTTCCTTCAAATGCTTGAGGGCTGCCTGCGTTGTCAGAAACACGCCCCGAACATTCAGGTTGATGACGTGATCGAGTTCCTCGATAGTCGTCTCTTCGAAGGGTTTCGGAATCGCCGTCCCCGCGTTATTGACCAGGATGTCCAGGCCGCCGTACGCGGCAACCGTCTGCTGCACCGCCTGATTGATCGCTTCCGGCTTCGCTGCATCTGCCTGGATCGCAATCGCTTCTCCGCCGGCGCTTTTTATTTCTTTGACTACGTTGTCGGCCGCATCGCTGCCCTTGGAGAAAGTAATCGACACGCGCGCGCCGTCTGCGGCCAGTCTCTTCGCAATGGCAGCGCCGATGCCCCTCGAACCGCCCGTCACAAGGGCAACCTTATTACTTAGCTTAGTCATAAGAACTCCATGCTTTCGGTGAGTCGAACGGTCCGCTTCGGCTTCCAGATGACAAAGCGCGCCGGGTGTGCTGATTCAAGCCCCGTTATTTATAGGCGGTTGAAGAGTTGTGGACGGTCTTTCCTTTCGGCGAATGTTCGGCGGCCAACATTTCTGGTTGATTTCCTGTTGATCAGGCAGCCAGCGTTCAGCGTCGATCTCCTTCGCCGAGTTCGGCGATCTGACTTTGCAGCGCGCCAAGAAAGACACTCACCCTGTTGGGCACGTATCGCCGGCTCGGCATCACCGCCCAGACCGACAAGTCCTCCATCGCCGCATCCTCCAAATGAATCTGCACGAGCGAGTTGTCGGCTAATTGTCGGAAGACGTCCCAATATGTCAACTGCGCGAGTCCGAGACCTTGCACGGCAGCGGTTCGCGCCGCTTCGACACTGGTCGTGGTGAAACAAGCATCCACGCGCTTGCGGATCAACGCGCCGTCGACGACAAGCGGCCACCGTCGCACCGCACTCAGTCGGATACAGGCGTGATTGTCCAGATCGGCAACCGACGAAGGTCGTCCGTGTTTCTTCAGATAGGCCGGCGCGGCGCAAACGAGGCGAGGATTGGGAGCGATCTTCTTCGCCACCAGCTCGGAGTCCTCCAGGGGCGCAATCCGCAAGGCCACGTCGAGGCCCTGCCCGACGATATCGACCTGACGATCCGAAAGATCGAGGTCGATGCGAAGCTCCGGATTGGCTTCGAGCAAACTCGCAAGCATGGGCAGCACGACGGATTGTCCGAACCCGCTCGGCGCCGTCAGACGAAGCACGCCTGATGCCTTTCCCTGCGACGGGCTGAGCTCGGCGCGCGCGCCGGATTCCGCATCCACCATTGCTGAGGCGAACGGGACGAACGCTTCGCCTTCGGCAGTCAGCGTGAGCGACCGGGTCGTGCGATGAAAAAGACGCACGCCGAGATCTTCTTCCAGCGCGGCGATGCGACGCGACACCTGCATGGGAACGACGTCGAGCTGGCGCGCCGCAGCGGAAAGACTGCCCGCCGACGCAACGGCGAGGAAGGTTCGAACGTCTGGAAGGAACATGGTTTATATCCGATAACGTTACGGCGGCTTCACCATTCGACGTCTGTTTCCCCGCCCTCCCAACGCCTAGGATGAAGTCACTTTCCTTCCTTGACGAGCCGCGAAATGAACGACTTCACCTCGCAGATCCTTTCCCCTTACGACGGCAACGGCATTGCAGTGCGCAACCGCATCGCAGTCGCCCCGATGACGCGCATCACGGCCACCGAATACGGCCATCCGACACAGACGATGTTCGACTACTACAGCCGGTTCGCGAAAGGCGGCTTCGGTCTCGTAACGACAGAAGGCATCTATACCGACAAGGCGTTTTCGCAAGGATACCGTTTTCAGCCTGGCCTGGCCGATGACGAACAGGCGCGCGCATGGGCAGACTTCAATCGCGACATGCAGGCACATGGCGCAAGCGTGTTCGCGCAACTGATGCACGCAGGCGCGCTGAGTCAGGGCAATGTTTATCGCAAGCACACGGTGGCGCCATCGGCCGTGCGGCCCAAAGGCGAACAAATGGCGTTCTACTACGGCGATGGACCGTATCCCGAACCCCGGCAGATGACGGATGCCGAGATCGACGAGGCGATCCGGGGCTTCGTGCAGGCGGCGCGGCGCGCGGTGAATATCGGGGGATTCGGCGGTGTGGAGATTCACGGCGCGAATGGCTATCTACTCGACCAGTTTCTGGGCGCGCACACGAATCTCAGAAACGACCGTTGGGGTGGCAGCACGAGGGCGCGAGTACAACTGCTCGTCGATGTCGTGAAGTCGGTCCGGCTCGGCGTCGGCGATGCAGTGCCGGTCGGCATCCGCATCTCGCAGGGCAAGGTCAACGACTTCGCATCGAAGTGGCCCGGCGGCGAGGCGGACGCCGAAGTGATCTTCGGCACGCTCGCCGACGCAGGCGTGAACTTCATCCACGTGACCGAGCACGAAGCGTGGCAGCCCGCATTCGAAGGCACGCGCGATAGCCTCATCTCACTGGCGCGCCGCTATGCGCCGAACGCGACGATCATCGCGAACGGCGGCTTGCATACGGCCGAGCGTATCGCCCATGCGCTCGGGTCCGGCGCGGACATCGTGACGGTCGGACGCGGCGCGCTCGCCAATCCCGATCTGCCGATGATGCTCGCGAGCGGGCGCGAACCGAGGCAGTTCGATAGCTCGATACTGCAACCCATCGCCAGCATCAAGGACGACGAGCTCGCGATGCAGTTCTCCGCCTGAACGCGATTGTGAGCGCGGGCGCGTATCCTCAATCCTCGACGC
This sequence comes from Caballeronia sp. EK, assembly GCF_014384845.1. Classification (NCBI taxonomy): domain Bacteria; kingdom Pseudomonadati; phylum Pseudomonadota; class Betaproteobacteria; order Burkholderiales; family Burkholderiaceae; genus Caballeronia; species Caballeronia sp. EK. Next base: position 505,164 of record NZ_JACSUE010000001.1, on the reverse strand, counting down.
GCGCCTGCTGCGTCTCCACATGCGAGCGCCGCCAGTGCGCCGGCGTCATGTCGAAGTGCTGACTGAACGCACGCCTGAAGGCCGCGACGGATTGGTAGCCGACGGTCTCGGCCACCACTTCGGTCGAGACGCCTGGCCTCTTCAACTCGTTTGCCGCCAGCGCCATTCGGACGCTGGTCAGCAGATCGATGGGTGAACGCCCCACCCTGTTCTGAAAATGACGGATCAACGTTGCGCGCGACATGCTGCATAGACTCGCCAGTTCCGGCAACGTCCAGTCGCGCGCCGGCTCGTTGAAGATCGCGGCGAGCGCGGGCGACAGACGCGAATGTCCCGCGAGCGTCAGCAGACCGGCGGGCGCTTCGTCGGACTCCGCGCTCGCACGCAACGCCAGCGCGAAAAGCGCCGCCGACAGCGCGTTCATCATCGCGTAGCCGCCGAGATTGTCGGCGATCGATTCCGTCCGCATCAACGCGACGAGACCATTCAACTGTTCCAGCGCCGCGCCCTGTCCGCTGCCCTTCGCTATCGACGTACGCACGACGAGCCGCGCCGGCAGATATGCACGAACGAAGCGGTCATGCGGCGGCGCGAGGATGATCCGTCCGCACAGCATGTCCAGACGCTCGCCGGCGCCCTTGTTTTCGCTGATGATCAGGTTCAGCGCCGCCCGTTGCCGGGCAGGCTTGGGCCGCGCCCCGCTGCCATCGCGAAGCGTATGCGCCGAACCGTGCGTGAGCATCACGATGTCCCCGGCGCGCAGATGTTGCGGCTTGCCGCCGCCGGGCGTCTCCAGCACGGCCGATCCACCGAGCACGATGTGATACGGCATCTCGCCCGCGTCCGAATCGGCGTAGATGACTTCCCACGGCGCGCCGTACGAACAACGAAGTTCGAGCTGGCCGCGCACGGTCATCATGCCGAGCAGGCGGCTCAGCCAATCGATCGACATCGACATGCTTACCTCGAATGAAACGATGAGACTTTTGAGCATGATATTGAGAATTTAGCGACTCAACAAGCTCATCCGGCGACCCTAAAGTGGAGGCTCCTAACCACCACCGAATGAGGTCCACCATGAGCCGCATCGCCATTCCCGCCGTCGCCAACGCCACCGGCGACACCGCCGACGTCTACGCACGCGTTCGCAAGATCGCGGGCGGCAGCGTGCCGAATCTGTTCGCGGCGCTCGGCCATCTCGCGCCCGCGACGTTGAACGCCGCGCTCGACGCCGAAGGCGCGCTGGCCGCCAGCAGCCTGAGCAAGCAGGATCTGGAAACCATCAAGCTGCTGGTCAGCGAGCAGACGGGTTGTGACTACTGCGTAGCCGCGCACGTGATGCTCGGCAAGATGACCGGTCTGACGCCGGAAGCGCTCAGGCAAATTCGCGCCGGCCAGCCGACCGGTGATCTCAAGCGCGATGCGCTGATCCGCTTCGTGCGGCTTTTGCAGACGACGCGCGGCACGATCGGCGCTGACGAACTCGCCGCCATTCGCGCCGCTGGTTATCGCGATTCGCAACTGGCGGAGATATCGCTGGCGATTGCGATGACGATCTTCACCAACACGTTCAACCGCATCAACGACACCGACGTCGATTTTCCGCCCGTCGAGTAATGCAGACATTCGCGAGCGGACCCGTCCGCTCCACATCGATTCATCCGTTAGCTGATTGGGAGAAGGTCATGTCTCAGATCGAACAGTTCGATACGTTGATTCTCGGTAGTGGTCAGGGCGGCAAGCTTCTGGCGTGGCATCTGGCGCGCTCGGGGCAGCGCGTCGCCGTCGTCGAGCGGCAGTGGGTAGGCGGCTCGTGTCCCGCCGTCGCGTGTCTGCCTAGCAAGAATGAAATCTGGAGCGCGCGCGTGGCGCATCTGACGCGGCATGCCGCCGATTTCGGCGTAGCGACGGGAGCCGTTGCCGTGGATATGGCGAAGGTTCGCGATCGCAAGCGCGGCATGGTCGAACGGGAAGCCGCGTTTCACGTGCAGGCGTATGCATCGAGCGGCGCCGAGCTGATCATGGGCGTCGGACAGTTTGTCGGGCCGAAGACCATCGGGGTGCAGCTCAACGACGGCGGCACCCGCACGCTCGGCGGCGATCAGGTGGTGGTCAACGTCGGCACGCATGCCGCGATTCCGGATGTGCCGGGCCTGGCGTCGGCCGATCCGTTGACGCACATCGGCGCGCTGGATCTCGATCGCGCGCCAGCGCATCTGATCGTGATGGGCGGCGGCTATATCGGCGTCGAGATGGCGCAGGCGTATCGGCGCTTCGGCAGCCGCGTGACGATCATCGAGCGCGGTGCGCGACTGATGGCCCGCGAAGACGCGGACATCGGCGACGAAATGCTGCGCATACTTCGCGCGGAAAAGATCGACGTCGTGCTGGACGCGCAGACGATCCGCGTCGAAGGACACTCGGGCACGCAGGTGCGCGTCGTCGTGCGCACGTCTTCGGGCGAGCAGACCGTAGAGGGCAGCGACATTCTGGTCGCGGCCGGGCGCATTCCGAACACAACCGATATCGGCCTGGAGCGTGCAGGCATCGAACTGGATGAGCGCGGCTATATCCGCGTGAACGATCGGTTGCAAACGTCGGCGCGCGATGTGTGGGCAATCGGAGAGGTCGCGGGAAGCCCGCAATTCACGCATGTTTCCGTCGATGACTTCCGGATCGTGCGCGACAACATGGCGGGCGGACAACGCAGCACCGGCGATCGGCTGATTCCATACACGCTGTTCACCGATCCGCCGCTCGCGCGTGTCGGCCTGAGCGAAACCGATGCGCGGCGCGAGGGAATCGCCACGCGCGTCGCGACGCTCCCGATGAGCAGTGTGCTGCGAACCGAAGCGACCGACGAAACGCAGGGCTTCATGAAGGTGCTCGTCGGCGCGGAAGACGACCGCATTCTCGGCTTCACGATGATCGGCTCGGAGGCGGGAGAAGTGCTGGCCGCGGTGCAGACGGCGATGATCGCGGAACTTCCGTATCCGAAGCTCCGGGATGCCGTGATCTCCCATTTGACGATTGCCGAAGGTCTCGGGCCATTGCTGTCCAGGTTGCCTGAGCGCGCCGTGTAGTAGTGGCGCGCGGTAGCTCGGGAGTCCGAGCTACCGCGCCTGTTCGCAGCATGTGCGAAGCCGTTCGTCGTCTAAACTGCTTCCATGGCGCAGAGCCCGTTGCGCCCCCTCGACGGGTGAGATTCGTCGCTGCATCGCGCAGATGATACGGCCGCAGGGCTCACGATCGACTCTGTTAGTCCATGTGTACGAGCGGTCCAACGGAGGACGTCATGTCTGCGACCGAACCCTGGATATGTCCGACGTGCGCCAATCACGTCACCACACCGTTCTGCCCGATGTGCGGCGAGAGCCCGCTCCGGCCTCCCGACCTGACCCTGCGCGGGATCGGAGCGAAGCTCCTGCACGCGGCGACGACCATCGACGGGCGCCTGCTTCGCACGATCTGGATTTTGCTGCGTCATCCCGGCGAGCTGACGGTCGCGCATCTGAACGGAAAGCGCATGCCTTATGTGCCGCCGTTCCAACTGTTTCTCATCGCCAACGCGTTCTTCTTCGCGATGCAGTCGCTGACCGACACTCAGGTCTTCGGCTCGACGCTGCAGTCCCATCTTTATCTTCAGGACTGGAGTCCACTGGCGCGGTCGCTGGTGGCCGAACGCGTCGCGAAACTACGGACGGACCTGCCCCAGTACACGTCCATTTTCGACCGTGCGGCGGTGCTCAATGCCAAGTCACTCATCATTCTCATGGTGATTCCGTTCACGCTGCTGTTGTGGATGACCTTCCTCCGCGCGCGCAAGCCATTCGTCACATTTGTCTATTTCTCGCTCCATCTCTATGCGTTCCTGCTGTTGCTGTTCTCGCTCGCGCTCGGCGTCGCGGCCATCGAGGTCCGTCTCGGCGGCCTCGGACTCGATTCACCCGTCGTCGACAACCTTCTTTCGATCCTCAATCTAAGCCTCTGCGGCGGCTATGTGTTCCTGGCGTTGAACCCAGTCTTCGGCTCTCACGGGATGACAAGGCTCCTTAAAGCGGCAACTTTGGCGCTGACGGCTGGCCTCATCGCTCTAGGCTACCGATTCGCGATATTTCTCATCACGCTCTACACGGCGTAACCACGGAACATCTTGTGCAAAGCGCGGAGCACGCTGCGCCCGGACGGCGTAAAGTGATGTCCGCGAGGCCCGGTTCTCGACGCGCCACCCAAGCCGACGAACCGCACGAGCGTTCCGCGAATCCAGCATCGCGATCCGAGCCCTCCGCATCACACAAACAACCCAGGAGACAGTCATGGCTGACCCAAAGAATCCCTTCGAAGATCTGACCAGGATGCTCGAACAGTTCAAGGTGCCCGGCGTCGACATGTCGGCACTGGTCGAATCGCGCAAGAAAGACATCGAGGCTATCGTCGAAGCGAACAAGACCGCGTACGAGTCCATGCAGCAACTCGCCCGCAAGCAGACCGACATGCTCACGCGCGCGATGCAGGACATTCAGGAAGCGGCGAAAACCGGCATCAGCGATCCGGGCAAGCAAAACGAATTCGTGCGCAATGCCTGCGTGAAAGCGCTCGAAGACATCAAGGATCTCGCGGAAATCGCACGGAAGTCGCAGGCCGACACGATGGCGAACATCACGCAGCGCGCCAACGAGCACGTCGACGAAATAAAGAAGATGCTGCAGCAAAAATAGCGCGGTTTCGTCCAGTCGCAATTCTGCACCCCGGCGCGCCCTGTCTGACGACAAGGCGCGCGGCGTGCCTTTGACGATGACCCCAGGGAGACAACATGGCCTCGCCGTTCAACATGCCGGAGGAGTTCGTCCGGGGGCTTTTCAAATCCGGGCAGACGCTGCTGGAAGCCTATATGGGCGTGGCCGGCACCACGACCGACTCGCCTTCGAGGTCCGGCAGGACATTGCCCGCGCTGGCGCTCGCGCAGGCTCAGGCGCATTACTGGCAGCAGCAGATGGCGCTCTATGCGGGCATGATGGCGAGCGCGACCGGCCAGAAGCCAGAGCCCGCCATTCAGCCGGAGCGCGGCGACCGCCGCTTCAAGTCGGATTCCTGGCACGACAATCCGTGGTACAGCCTCCTCAAGCAGACTTATCTGCTCAATTCGAAGCTGCTCAACGACATGGTCGAAGCTGCGGATATCAACGCGAAGGAGAAGCACAAGCTGCGTTTCTACGCGCGCCAGTTCATCGACTCGATGAGTCCGGTCAATTTCGCCGTCACCAATCCGGAGGCGATGCAAACCGCGATCGAGACGCAGGGCAAGAGCATGCGCACGGGGTTCGCGAATCTGCTCGAAGACCTCAGGCGCGGACGCATCTCCATCACGGATGAAAGTGCCTTTGAAGTCGGGCGCAATGTGGCGGTCTCGAAGGGGTCGGTGGTATTCGAGAACGAACTGTTTCAACTGATCCAGTACGCGCCGCTCACGGAGAAGGTTGCCGAGCGGCCGCTCGTCATCGTGCCGCCATGCATCAACAAGTTCTATATCCTCGACCTGCAGCCGGCGAATTCGTTCGTGCGCTTCGCGTGCGAACAGGGGCAGACCGTGTTCCTCGTGTCGTGGCGAAACCCCGACAAGGAACTGGGCCACATCACCTGGGACGACTACATCGAGAGCGGCGCGATCAAGGCGATCGAAGTGGCGCGCGCGATCAGCCGCGCCGACAAGGTCAATGCGGTCGGCTGGTGCGTCGGCGGGACGATTCTGTCGTCGGCGCTGGCGGTGCTGCGCGCGCGCGGCGAAGATCCGGTCGCGAGCCTCACGCTGCTCACGACGATGCTCGATTTCAGCGATCCCGGCGACCTCGGCGTATTCATCGACGAGGCGGGCGTCACGCAGCGCGAGCAGACCATCGGGCGCGGCGGGATTTATTCGGGCGGCGAACTGGGCTTCGTGTTCCAGACGCTGCGTGCGAACGACCTGATCTGGCCGTATGTCGTCGACAACTACCTCAAGGGCGGCGCGCCGCAGGCGTTCGACCTGCTCTACTGGAATGCCGACGGCACCAACCTGCCCGGGCCGATGTACGCCTGGTATCTGCGCAACATGTATCTCGAGAACAACCTTTGCCAGCCGGGGCGGCTCACCATGTGCGGCACGCCGGTGGATCTCGCGCGCATCGACATGCCGAGCTATATCTTCGGGACGCAGGAGGATCACATCGTGCCGTGGAAGGGCGCGTATCAGTCGACGCGTCTCCTGGGCGGCGAGACGCAGTTCGTGCTCGGCGCGAGCGGACATATCGCGGGCGTGATCAATCCTGCATCGAAGAACAAGCGCTCCTACTGGATCGACGGCAAGCTCGGCGACGATCCAGAAGCGTGGCTCGAATCGGCCACTTCGCAGCCGGGAAGCTGGTGGACGCACTGGAGCAAGTGGCTGCAAACGTACGCGGGCGAGCAGGTCGCCGCGCCGAAGAAGCTGGGCAGCGCGAAGTTCGCGCCGATCGAGCCCGCGCCGGGACGTTATGTTGCGAAGCATCCACCGGAGGCAACGGTCGCCTGAGCATTCATAAACACGCCGAAAGCCGGGTCAGGATCCAGGGGTCGTGTCCGTCTCGCTGGCCCGTGCGAGGGCTTGCGTATCGATATATTCCCGGATGTTCGCGAGCCTGCCATTTCTAACGGTAATGGCGAAGACCCAATCGTCCTTGAACGTCTTGTTCGTCGCTTTGATTTTGCCCGTAGCGACGCCGATGACCAGAACCCGGTCTCCCTGCGCCACGAATTCGGGGGGCTCCGGGTATGTCATGTCCACCTCGTTCGAAGCCTTCTGAAGCACGTTCGCCAATGCCGCGTGCCCGCGATGCGTGCCAGCCAGCGGCCAATCCTCGCCCGGAATGATCCACTCGATATCTTCGGCAGCCAACGCCAGCAGAGCTTGCTCATCGCCGCGACCGATTGCTGCAAAAAAGTCCTTCACGATCCGGACATTCTCTTCAGTGCTCATCGAAATCTCTCCATTTCATCAGTCGAACTTGACCAGGTCCTTGAAGATCAGTTGACCCCAGCTGTTTCCGCGCCCCTGCACGAGCAGTCCGCCTTCCGAAAGTCCGCCAAGTTCGATCGGCGAGAAACCGAGATTTTCCGCAAGCGCACCAATCTCCGCTGCGGCGCCGTCATCGTCGCTCGCCAGGAACACGACTCGCCTCCCACCATGTACGGCCGGGTCTTGCGCGAGGACCGCGGCGGCCAGATGATTGAAGCCCTTGACCAGCCTTCCACCAGCGAAGGCCTGCGCGACGAACCTGGACGAAGCTTGTCCTCCCAGCTTCTCGGGGGACACGCCGTATGCATTGGTCACATCGACGATGGTCTTCCCCTGCCAGCTCGGCAACGCCTTCGCGACATCCTGGTGCGACTCGAACCGGACAGCCAGGAAGACAATGTCCGCCTTGACCGCTTCAGCCAGTTTCGTTGGAACGATCGTGGGTCCGATGGCAGCCGCGGCGGAGGCAAAGCTTTCCGGGTCGCGAGTGGTCGCGACGCATACTTCGATGCCGCTTCGGGCAAACGCCTTGGCAAGCGCCTGGCCGATCTTGCCGAAACCAATGATTGCGTAGCTCATTTAATCTCCTTTGGTTTGCAACGCCCTGCGGGCCGCGAGTATCGAATGGAGTGACCGGCAGGGCGCGGCGTGTCAGAGTTGCGCAAGGCCGCCGTCGACGGCGACCTCGCTGGCGGTCATGAAGCTGCTGTCCGGCGACGCGAGAAAGGCGGCCACCGCTCCGATCTCCGCCGGATCGGCCATCCGCTGAAGCGGCGTCATCGAAGCGAAAACCTTCTGGCCTTCCTCGCCCAGCGCCTCCTTCGCGAGTTCGGTGGCCGTCGCTCCGGGCGACAGCACATTTACGCGGATGCCGGTCCCCTTCAGGTCCTCCGCCCAGGTCCGCGCGAGGTTGCGCACTGCCGCCTTGCTCGCGCTATAGGCGCTCATTCCCGGGGCGCCCGTGGTGCCGGCGCTCGATCCGGTCAGGATGATCGAACCGCCCTCGCCCATTAGCGGCAGCGCCTGCTGGACCGTGAAGATCGAACCCTTCACATTGGTGTCGAAGGTTTCGTCAATGTGCCCGGCGGTGATCTCGCCCAGCCGAAGCTGGCTTCCCGCTCCTGCATTGGCGAAGACGATGTCGAGAGTTCCGCGCTCGGCCTTCACCGCCGCGTAGAGTCGATCCAGGTCGGCCGGATCCGAGACCGAGCCCTTCACCGCGCGGGCATTGGGCCCAAGGTCGGCCAAAGCGGCGTCGAGCGCTTCCTGCCGGCGGCCGAAGATGAAGACGAAGGCGCCCTCCTCGATGAAGCGCTTTGCCGCGGCGCGGCCGATGCCGGTAGCGCCGCCGGTGATCACAGCGGTCTTTCCATTCAGTCTGTTCATGTCGTGCTTCCTTCGAAACAAAAGTGACAAACACCATTCTGAGACTCTTGTTTCATGAAGCCAATTGACTGAATATCTATAAGTGCCATCTAATTTTTAGATATCTATCCATGCTCGACAACGTCACCATCAATCAACTTCGCGCCTTCGTCGCCGTGTGCGACCAAGGAAGCTTTTCCGGGGCTGCACGGGAGCTGAGACGTGCACAGTCGGCGATCAGTCACGCGATCAACGCGCTCGAGAGCGCCTTTGACGTGGTGCTGTTCGAGCGCAATACTCGGAAAGCGACGCTCTCGGCCGCGGGCCGCAGCCTCTTGCCCGATGCGCGCGGGGTGATCTCACGCACCGAGGAAATGAAGATGCGCGCGGCGTCGATTGCCGAGGCCGGGGTTCCACAGGTCTCGGTTGCCGTGGATACCTATTTTGCGCGTGCGCATTTGATCGAATGCCTGCGTACCCTGCAGGCCGACTTTCCGACGGTTGCAATCAATCTGCGCATGACGACGATGCAAGGCGGCGAGCGTCTGGTTCTCGAAGGCACGTGCGCATTGGCAGTGACGATCACCGACGTGCCGGAGTTGAGCCCAGGCACCATAGAAAGGCAGCATTTATGTGAAGCGCGCATGGTGACCGTCTGTGCGCCATCGCATCCGCTGGCCGCAATCGCGGGGCCGATCCCGCGGGAGGAATTTGGCCGGCACATCCAGCTCGTCGTAACCGACAATCAGCCCGATGCAGAAAAGACACAACAGGGGGTTGCGAGCGAACGCCAGTGGCGAGTGAATGACCTCGGCGCGAAGCACGATCTGCTAAAGGGAAGCCTGTGCTGGGGGCACATGCCGCATCACATCGTCGCGGAAGACCTCGTGAATGGAAGCCTTGTCGAACTTCAACGGCGCGCATGGCACATGCGCCCCCTCACCTTTGTGGTCTCGCAGCGGCGCGGATACTCGTTTTCCGAATGCGAGACACGGCTGGTCGAACTCCTTGGCGATCCTCGGCGCTTGCCGAAGGATGCCAGCCAGCGCTCCGTCTCACCCAAGGGCAAAAAAGTCCGAAGACCTGCGACGCGCAAGCGACGGTCGTAAACCCGAAAGCAACCAATCGTGAGTTGAATGGTGCGGACTCGTCCTGAATCCACACGGAGAGCTAGAGTTGTGGTTAACTATATGAATCATGAACACGGCCTCCTTCCACGCTAACGCCGACCTACGGCTTCCGCGCTATCAGCTGATCCGCGACGACCTCGTGCGTCGAATCGCCAATGGGGAATGGACGCCCGAGCAGGCGCTGCCGACCGAGGCCGACCTTTGCGAGGCCTATGTCGTCTCGATCGGTACGCTACGCAAAGCCATCGAACTGCTCGTAGCGGAAGGCGTCGTCACGCGCACGCAAGGGAAAGGAACGTTCGTGCGTCGTCCGCGGTTCGATTCATCCCTTTTTCGCTTCTTTCGGTTCAAATCGGCGGAAGGCCAAGCAGTCCAGCCGATCGGCCGAGTTTTGAAGCGTGAGATCGTGAAGCCGACTAAGGCGATCCGCGATGCGCTCCAAATGGAGCCGACTGAAAAGAGCATCCACCTGTCCCGAGTGCGCCTCATCGATTCGAAACCGGTTCTGCGCGAGGAAATCTGGCTCGCCCGACCCCGCTTCGATGCGTTGGCGACCCTTCCGCTCGACGACTTCGGGAACCTCATGTATCCCCTCTATGAGCGGGCTTGCCGGCAGATAGTGGCATCGGCTACTGAAACCCTGACCGTCGAACAGGCCAATCAAGAGGATGCGGCGGCACTTCACGTTGACGTCGGCAGCCCCGTCATTATGGTCAATCGAGTGGCGCTGGACTTCGCCGGAACGCCGATTGAATGGCGCACAACGCGAGGTGCCGCGACAGGGTTCCAATATCAGGTAGAAATCCGGTAACCCTCCCTCTCTAGCCCGCCCGAGCGCGGGCTCCTTGACAGACAACGTTCTCCCGGCTTTTCGCGCAACCCGCGCGTGCCCTTTTGCGCCTGACCGACTTATGTTCGCGCTCCGGCTGCTCCCTGCATCGTTCGGGTAACACCTCATAGTTCACCGACGTCATCCAGAGATATAAAGATATATATGTTTATATCTTGCACTGGATGCTACCGGCCATCTCCGCGAGGGACCAGTGTTGCAGGCGACATTTCTGGGGGGTACATGGATTCGATTCCGATTTCTGAACAGCACGTGATGAGAAAGATGGCGTGGCGACTCATGCCGCTGCTCATCGTGATGTTCCTCATCGCGTTCATCGACCGGCAAAATGTCGGATTCGCAAAGCTTGAAATGGTGCAGGCGCTGGGGATGACCGAGGCGGCCTACGGTTTTGGCGCATCACTGTTTTTCATCGGTTATCTGCTGTTCGAGGTGCCAAGCACTTTGGCGCTCCACCGCTTTGGGGCGCGTACATGGCTGGCGCGAATCATGATTACGTGGGGCATCATCACTGTCCTGCTCGCCTTTACGAAGTCGCTGCCCCTGTTTTACTTTTACAGGTTCGCCCTCGGCGTAGCTGAGGCCGGCTTCTATCCTGGCGTCATCTACTACCTCACGCAATGGTTCCCGCAGAGCTATCGAACGCGGGTGCTCGGGTTCTTCACCCTGGGTAGCGCACTGGCCAACATGCTGGGGTCGCTTGTCGGTGGACTGCTGCTTTCGCTCGGCGGCACGTGGGATTTGCAGGGCTGGCAGTGGGTGTTCATCGCAACCGGCATTCCGGCCATCCTCATCGCCTTTGTCGCGCTGAAGTATCTTCCGAACTCGGTGCAAGTCGCGCCATTCCTCTCGCAGGCGGAGAAGGAGATTGTACTGGCGGCTTTTCAAAGGGAGGCGCCTACCGAGGCGAAGGCGTCGCATCCCTGGGCTGCATTCATCGACCCCAAGGTTCTCATGTTCGCTGCGACCTACATGCTGATGTCGACGTCACTTTATGGCGTGACCTACTGGATGCCTACGCTGGTGAAAAGCTATGGCGTCTCGTCGACGGTCAACGGTCTGCTCAACATGATTCCGTGGGCACTGGCGGCCTTGCTCCTGCTGTGGCTGCCGGGCAAGCTCAAACGAGAGCGCGTTGTCCTTCGAGCGATGACCGTCGTTGCGGGCGTTGGAGTCGTCTGCTTCGCTTCGAGCCTGGTATTGCCAACCGTTTCCCTTCGCTTCATTGCTCTGTGCCTGGGCGGGGCGTGTATTCCTTTGCTGTATCCGTGCTTCTGGTCGCTTCCGCCGCGCTTCTTCTCGGGTGCCCGAGCCGCAGCGAGCGTTGCGGCCATCAACTGCATCGGAAATCTTGGAGGTTTCTTCGGCCAAAACCTCATGCCCTATGTCGGCAAGATCAGCGAGAGCCACACTGCGCCGATGCTTGTTCCTACCGCATGTCTTTTAGTGCTCGCGATCGGAACAGCCATCGCACGGTCGGTCGGCGCCCGGCGTCAGGCAGTAGGGACCACCGTGCAGCGGACCTGAGTCACCCGTAGCGCTCCCGGTCTAGATCAGTGACGCGTCCTGGCCGGGCCGACACATCGAAGCGGCTCGTTTCGATCAGCCGCACGAGCCGCGCGACGATCTCGTGTACGGTTGTCCCCGGTCCGAAGATTTCCGCCACGCCCATGTTCCGTAGCGAAAGCGCGTCATTATCCGGCACGATCCCGCCGACGACGACCGGCGCACATACGTCTCTTTCTCCAAGCTCGCCCATGAATTGAAGCACCAGACTTTCGTGCGCTCCCGCAAGCGACGAAATGCCGATTACGTCGCACCTTTCGTCCGCTGCAAATCTCGCTGCACGCGTCGGCGAAGCAAACAGGCCGCTCATCGCAACATCGAAGCCCGCGTTCTTCAGCGCCGCCGCCACCACATTCGCGCCGCGATCGTGTCCGTCGAGTCCGAGTTTCGCCATCAGCAGGCGCGGCTCTCTGCCCAGCTTCTGCGCGAGTCGCGCAACCTGTGCGCTCGCCGCGTGCCATGCCTCGTCCTCTGCGCATTGTGTTCCATACGCATTCGACGTAACGTCCGATGGCTGCACATAGCGTGGCCAAACTGCTTCAAGGGCACGCGTACACTCACCCACTGTCGCCCGCGCGCGCATGCAGTCGATCGTCAGTGCAAGCAGGTTGCCGGCATCGTCGTGTGCGGCGCGAGTCAATGCCGCGAGCGTGGTGCTCACGCGATATTCGTCGCGTCGGTGCTTGACGTCGGAGATTCTGCGCGACTGTTGCACGCGCACGCGCTCTCCATCGATCGCGACGCATTCGGGAACATCGTCATCGGCCTCGATTGCCGGAAAGGCGTTAGTGCCGACGATCATCTGTTCGCCCGTATCGATGCGCGCCTGCGTCGCTGCCGCGCTTGCGTGAATCTGCTCCCGAACCCAGCCCGTGCGAATCGCCTCGCGCGCGCCGCCGCCCGCCTCGATTTCATCGATCATTTCGCGCGCCCGCCCGGCAAGATCGGCCGTCAGCGATTCCATCATGTACGAGCCGGCCCACGGATCGATCACGTCGCACAAGCCCAATTCGTGCTGAAGGATCAGTTGCGTGTCGCGTGCAAGTTGCGACGCCGATGCGGACGGCAGCGCGAGCGCCTCGTCATGCGCATTCGTGTGCAGCGACTGCGTGCCGCCGAACACCGCCGCCATCGCCTCGACGGTCGTGCGCACGATGTTGTTATGCGTGCGCGTCGGGCTGAGCGACCAGCCCGAAGTCTGGCAGTGCATGCGCAGCGCACGGCTTTTCGGCGTGCTCGCACCCTCTTGCGCCGCGATTTCCGACCACAGCAGGCGCGCGGCGCGCAGCTTCGCGATCTCTGTATAAAAGTCCGTTCCGGTGCCGAAGAAAAAGCTCAGTTGCTCGCAAACGGCATCGGCCTCCAGACCGCGCGCACGCAACGCGCGAAGATATTCGCGGGCATTCGCAAACGTGAGCGCAAGTTCCAGCGAAGCATCCGCGCCCGCTTCCTGAAAGTGATAGCCCGACACGGAAAGCGCCTTGAAGCGCGGCATGTGATCATGCAGAAACTGCGCGACATCCGCGACGATGCGCATCGAAGGCTCCGGTGCGAACACATACGTATTGCGCACCATGAATTCCTTGAGAATGTCGTTCTGCACCGTGCCCGAGAGCGAATCCCTCGCAATGCCGCGCTCTTCGGCCGCGACGATGAAAGCGGCGAGCACCGGCAGCACCGCGCCGTTCATCGTCATCGAGACGGACACGCGATCGAGCGCGATGCCTTCGAAAAGACGCGCCATGTCTTCGACCGTATCGATCGCCACGCCTGCAAGGCCGACGTCCGCGCGTGCTTCGTGATCGGTGGAATCGTAGCCGAGCTGCGTCGGCAGATCGAAGGCCACGGACAAGCCTTGCGCCCCATGTGCGAGCGCCTTGCGAAACGCGAGATTCGAATCCGCGGCGTCCGCATAACCGGCGTACTGGCGAATGGTCCAGGGCCTCGACGTGTACATCGACGCATACGGTCCGCGCACGAATGGTTGCGCGCCGGGTTGCGAACCGAGATGCCCGATGCCGTCGAGATCCGCCGACGTGTAGAGCGGCTTCAATGGAACGCGTCGCGGACGGCTCATGCGCGCCTCCGTGCTTTGTGCGTGAGGACATCGGCGATCTTCCTGCCGTCGCTCGTGCGTTCGATCTCGCACCAGTGCGCGACGCGCGTCTCGTCGACGAACGCGCACCGGAACGTCAGCCGCAAGCGCTCGCCGACATCGATGTTGCCGTGATAGTGCAGTTCGCGCGAAACGAGCGCGGGGGTATCCGCGAGACGCCAGGTCTGCCATTCGGCGCGATCGACGAAGCCCTGGAAGCTCGCGAAATAGAGGAAGTCCGCGCCGTTGAAATCGTTGTAAGGGCACGGCAGAAATTCGACCGGCGCGCAGTCCGCCGCGCGCACGCCCATTTCGGCGATGCGCGGCCCCGCTTCGCGCAGACGCAGTTCGCGCGCGGCCTCCTGCATGTCGGTGATCGCCGCGTTCATCGGCGCAATGTCGCCCTTCATTTTCGCAAAACTCGCGCGCGCGACCGAGCGGTTGTTGCGCGCCTCGGTGCGCCGCACGAACGTGGACATCATCGACAGCGAGGCGATCGCGCCATGTTCACGCTCCACGCGATGCTCGCTGACATGGCGCGCCGCGCCGATCCGCGCAAGCTCCGTGCGAATGCGCAACGCGTCGTTCTCGCGCACCTCGTGCATGCCGTGCGCGCGCAGCCGGATCGACGTGAACGCGGCATAGGCGCGCGTGCCTTCATCGGCGACGAAGTCGCTGCCGGTGGCTTGCGCGAGTGCGCCCCAGTGCCGGTCGCCGCATTCCTTGAGCAGCCAGTTTTCGGACAGGCCCGCGTAGTTGAGTTGCGGCATGCCGGCGCGGTAAGTGTCGTCGTGGCGAGGCATCATGCTTCTTCACGCACACGCAATCGATACATGATCGGGCACGTTCGAACGCTCCGCGCAGATCGCGTCGACGATGTACTGCGCGTCGCGCGCGACGCCGGAGAAGCGTCCCGAGCCCCACGTATGCAGCCACGGGAGACCGACGAAATAGATGCCCGGAACGGCCGTCACGCCGCGCATATGCGCCGGATATCCGCGCCCGTTGAACACCGGCGCGTCGAGCCAGGCGAAGTCCGGCGTGAAGCCGATGCACCACACGATGGACGTGATGCCGCTCGCCTGCAGATCGAGTTCCGCGCGTTCGCCCGGCGGATGCCACAGCGGCTCGTACCGCGCGGCAGCCGGCGCATCGATACCATGCTTCTCGATGAAACCGTCGATGCTCGCGTTGATGCGGTTATACGTGTCGTCGGCGTCGTCGAGGTTGGCGCGCAGGTTCGGGGCAAAGCGCAGTTTTCCATCGCGGAAGTCCTCAAGCCGCCCGAACAGTTCCATGCCTTCGGACGCGAAGCGGCGCAGGTCGATATCGCGTCCGCCGTCTCGGCCCGTCACATAGTGATTGGTGTTGTCGCGCACGCCTTCGCGCAGCGGATGATCGGTCACCGGCATGTCGTAGTAGCGCATGTCGGCCAGCCAGTCGACGACATCGCGGCCCCGATAGAAGCGCGCGCAACGCGGCGCCTCGCCGACCGCGAGATGCACCTTGCGGCCCGACAGGTGCAGATCTTCCGCGATCTGCGCGCCCGACTGCCCCGAGCCGACGACGAGCACCGCGCCGGGTGGCAGCGCGTCGGCGTTGCGGTATTCCGACGACTGCATCTGCACGATGCTCTGCGGCAGGCGCTCCGCCATGCGCGGCACGATCGGCGTGTGATAGCCGCCCGACGCGACGACCAGCTGATCGGCCGCAAACGTTCCGCGCGTGCTTTGCACGACGTAGCCGCCATTGGCGTCACGTGTTACCCGCGTGACTGCCGCGCCTTCGAGCACCGGCGCGTTCACCTTGGCGATGAACGCATCGAGATAGGCGATGATCTCGTCCTTCTTCATGAAGCCGTGCGGGTCCGGGCCATCGTATGGATGGCCCGGCAGCGCGCATTGCCAGTTGGGCGTGACGAGACAGAACGTGTCCCAGCGCTGAGTGCGCCACGTGTGCGTGACGCTGTGCTTTTCGAGCACGAGATGCCCGATATTCGCCTGTTGCAGAAAGTAGCTGACCGAGAGTCCGGCCTGGCCGCCGCCGATGACGATCACGCCGACATGCTCCGGCGCGGCCTGAGTGGATTCGATGTTCGACATATCCGCTTCCTCTTCGACAAATGGGTCAATCGAGCGCGAGCACGGTCACGCGCGCATCGTGCGCCTCGCTGAACCGTCGCGCGTCCTCTTCGATACGTGCAAGCTGATCGAACGCCGCGGAGCACGCGAAGCCGTACTTCTCGCGCACGCGCTCGGAGCCGATGCTGAGGGCCTCGCGCGAGCGCGCGACGAAGTCGCCGACGGCATAGCTCTCGCCCGCCGCGAAGTATTCGCCGACGACCGTCGAGGGCGAATAGCAATTCGCTTCGACGCCATCCGGCCAGCGAATTCGAAAGTGCATGACAGGCATGTCCGAGCCTCCGTTATGGGTTCATCGCGCACATATGAACGGTTCCTCGCGAAAGTTCCACAGCAAGGCGGCCTCATTGCCTTGCGTTACGACCACTTCGCGCGAATCATCGACTTCACCGATCACCGCGCTCGCGAGATCGCGCCCGGCGAAACGCGCCAGCACCTCGCCGACATGCTCGCGACGCACTGAAAGCACGAAGCCGAAGCTCGGAAATACCGTGAGCCAGCGTTCGATATCGACATCGGCGGGACACGGCAATGCATCGAGATCGATGCGCGCGCCAACCTCCGAGCATTCGAGCAGCATCAATGCGGTGCCGAGCGCGCCCGCCATGCTGATGTCCTTCGCGGCATCGCACAGACCGTCTTCGGCGAGTGCGGGCAACAGTTCGAAATCGGCGCGAGCGCGGCCTTCGGGCGATCCCACCGATGCGTTCCAGAACGGATACGGCTCCTCGAACCTGCCGCGCAGATCGACGGCCATCACGAGCGCATCGCCGGGGCGCGCATCGAAACTGGTCAGCAGCTTGCGCGCTCGCCCGACGATCGCGACCGCGAGTTGCGCGCCGTCGCTGCGCACGTTGCTGTGCCCGCCGACCACAGGCACGCCATACACCTCCGATGCCGCCGCCATGCCGGCGAGCACTTCGCTGGCGGCGTCCGCGCTGCCGCTCCACAGCGCATCGACGACGGCGAGCGGGCGGCCGCCCATCGCGTAGATGTCGCTCACGTTCACCATGACGCCGCTGTAGCCTGCGAACCACGGCATCGAATGAACGAAATCGCTCACCATGCCTTCGATCGCGAAGAGCAGATAACCATCGCCATCGGGGATCGCGGCGCAGTCATCGCCGATCGCCACGGATTGCGCGTTCGAAGGAAGACGCGAAAGCACATGCGAGATATCGCGCTTGTGACGAAAGCCGCGACTCTCGCGCAGGCGTTCGACGAGTCCGGCGAGCGCGTTCACGGCAGCCTCCGCGCCAGCGCGACGAAACCGCTTTGCGGCGTGATGCACGGCGGGTACGCGTCGAGTTGCGCGCGCATCAGATGATGTGGGCGGCCGAAGAGCGTTTCCTCCTGCTGCGTGTCCCAGCGCAGACGGCGAAAGAGCGGCACGTTCTGCGCCTGCACATGCGCGAGAAAAGTCTCGCAGCCCAGCGCATGCGCGCTCGATACCGCGAGCCGGATGAGCGTCGAGCCGATCTTGCCGTGCGAGCGGAAGGCCGCATGCACCGCGAGCCGCGAGCCGAACCACACGCCCGGCTCCGTCTCGTGGATGCGCACCGTGCCGACCACCTGCTCCGGCATGCCTGCGACGCAACTCAGCGCGACCAGCAGTTGCGCGCGCTCATCGATCTCGTCGCGATCGTCGCCGACGAACACGCCCTGCTCGATGCAGAACACCGCGCGCCGCAGCTTGTACGCTTCATCTTCTTCCCACGGCAGCGTCGCCCACTTCACGCGGTATTCGACCGGCGTGTAGTCGAGCTCGAACGCATCGCCCTCGATGGCTTCGACGAACATGTCACACCTCGTACGAAGAAAGCGACGAGCACGCGCCGCATTTGCCGCAGCCCGCCTTGATATCGGCGGAACGCATGTTCGCCTGCGCGAGCATCGCGCCGATCGGCGCGAGCACCGAGCGCATGAAATCGGGTGTGGGCGCGGGATGATCTTCGAGCGGCGTCCCGCTGATCGGCACGAACGGCACGACGAACGGATACACGCCGAGCGCAATCAGATCGCGCGCCATGTCGACGATGGCGTCCGCGCTGTCGCCGAGTCCCGCGAGGATGTACGTGCTCACCTGACCGCGCCCGAACACCGCGACCGCCGCCTCGAAGGCTTCCATGTAGCGCGACACCGGCACGCTCGCCTTGCCCGGCATGATGCGCTCGCGCACCGCGGGCGTCACCGCTTCGAGATGCATGCCGAGCGTGTCGATGCCGCTCGCCTTCATGCGCTCGAACCAGCGGTCGTCATCGGGCGGCTCGCACTGCGCCTGGATCGGCAGATCGACGGCTGCCCTGATCGCGAACGCGCTCTCACAGAGAATCTGCGCGCCGCGATCGGGCGTCGGCGGCGTGCCGGTGGTCAGCACCATGTGCTTGACGCCGTCGAGCAACACGGCGGCGCGCGCCACCTCGGCGAGCTGCTCCGGTGTCTTGCGCGCGATGGTGCGTCCCGCCGCGAGCGACTGCCCGATCGCGCAGAACTTGCACGACTTGCGGCGGCTTTCGTAACGGATGCAGGTTTGCAGCACGGTCGTCGCGAGCACATCGGCGCTGTGCAGCGTCGCGATGTGCGAATACGGCACGCCGTCGAGTGTCTGCATCGCGTAGAAACGCGGCGCCTTCGGAAAGCTGATGCTCGCGATCGGGATCGTGTTGCGCATCAGCGGGCTGTTGCCGTTCGCGTCCGGCTGGCCCGCGACGAACGGCGAATCCCATGCCGTGCTCGTGTGCACGGGCACCATGATGGTCACGCCATCGACGGTGACCGCCTTGTGATCGGATGGTCCCGCGCCGCCGCGCCGGCTGGACACACCGGCGCGCGGATCGACCAGCCGCAGGCCGCTCGACTGAAGCTCAGTCATCAATTGCCGGCTCGACGCCGGCAGGTTCTCTCTTGCGCTCATCGTCGTAGGTGTCCTTGAAAGAAGTGACGGGCGTGGCGGGCCGGTCGTTGATCGCGAGACTCAGCAGCTCGGGCCGCGCGTAGTGGCCGACCGAATCCATCATGCGTTTGCGCTTGGTGATGAGCGACATGTCGAGATCGGCGATCACCATGCCTTCGCCTTCGCGCAGCGGCTCGGCCAGATGCTGGCCTTCGGGCGAGACGATCGCCGTGTTGCAGCCGCCGCGCAACGCGCGTTGCAGGTTCGGATCGGGCGTGATGGCTTCGATCTGCGCATCGGTCAGCCAGCCTGTCGCATTGACGACGAAGCAGCCCGACTCCAGCGCGTGATGCCGGATCGTCACTTCGATCTGCTCCGCGAAGATCGGGCCGACCAGCGAGCCGGGAAACTGGCTGCAATGAATCTCTTCATGCTGCGTCATCAGCGCGTAGCGCGCGAGCGGGTTGTAGTGCTCCCAGCACGCCAGCGCGCCCACACGTCCGACGCGCGTCTCGGCGACCTTCAGCCCCGCGGCATCGCCTTGTCCCCAGATCATCCGTTCGTGGAAGGTCGGCGTGATCTTGCGGCGCTTGAGCAGCAGGCGGCCGTCGGTATCGAAGATGAGCTGCGTGTTGTAGAGGCTGCCGTGATCGCGCTCGTTCACGCCGAGTACGACCACCATGTTCGCGAGCCGCGCGTGTTCCGCGACTGCCTGCGTGACCGGACCCGGCACGACAACTGCCTGTTCGTAGAGCTTCATGTGATCCGCGCCCGAGGCAACCGGTGCGCGCACGAACGAGAAGTACGGGTAATACGGCACGAAGGTCTCGGGAAACACGATCAGCTGCACGCCTTTCGCGGCGGCTTCATCGATGGCCGTGCAGACGCGGTCGAGCGTGCCGTTCGGGCGCTCGAAATCCGGCGCGATCTGCACGGCGGCGGCGCGCACGACGCGCTTGGTCGTCAGGTCATCGGCCATGATCGTCACACGGTCCACGTATGAATGACGAGCGCGTTCTCCTTGCGATGAAGCAGCTGGAGATCGAGCACATCGAGCGGGTTGATCGGACGAATGCCTTCGATGAGCGACGCCTCGCCGTGTCCGTACAGAGCCTGCAATGCGAAGCGGCATGCGTAGACCTTCCCGCCTTCGGCCATGAACTTCTGCAGTTGCTTGTTGAAGTTGAGATGGCCGGGGAATGCTTCGTCGCCGAGCGTCGGGAAGCCGCGTTGGAGGCCGAGCGTCACGCCCGGTCCGTAGAGCAGCACGGAAGTGTCGAAGCCCTTGCGTTGCAGACGCGTGGCTTGCAGCAGATTCACGAAGCCGATCGAGCCTTCGAATGCAACCGTATGAAACGTGACGAGCGCTTTTTCGCCAGGTTCGGCCTTCACGTCTTCGAATACTTTCTCTTCGTAGTCGACCAGATAGTCGCCGTTCTTGTGAAGCGGTTGATTGACTGCGGGCATGGCATTCTCCGATGTTGGGTTCACGTCTCTACCGTCTCGTTTCATCGCGACGGCGAACGCTCAAACGCAACGGATATGCCAATGATTGGCCCGTAAAATGCAATCACTTTGCAATCAAGCAAAACGAACTTGCATGCGCGACGCGAAAAATTTTCGTCCAAGCCAATCCGGGCGGCCTTTCGCTGTCATGGGCGGGAGCCTTGCACGAGCGATGCGCGCACACTTTCAGCGCAGCCGATCCTTTGCGTGGTGCGTAGCACACCGAAGCCGTGCATAAAAGCGATCAATGCAATCAACTGCGATCAGCGCATGCGATCTCTTTTCTTTTGATTGATTTGTCATGCTAAGGTGAATCGAACCTTTGCCGAGGACATCGCGGTCATGAATCAGCCGGCGCATCACTGGATCAGAAAGCTCGAAGAGAGTAGAAAGCCCGCTTATCTGACGATTCCCGATCTGATCGAAGAGGACCTTGCGACCGGACGATTGCGGCCGCGCGATCGATTGCCCGGTCTGCGCGATCTCGCCGACCTGCTCAGCCTCAACTACACGACGGTCGCGCGTGCGTACGCGGAAGCGCGCAAGCGCGGCCTGCTCGATGCGCGCGCGGGCAGCGGAACCTTCGCGCGCGGCAGGACGCAGACCTTGCCGCTCGCCGGGGGCGGCAGCGTCGAGATGTCGATGAACATGCCGCCCGAACCGCCGCTCGTGGCAGCGCGACTGCGCGCGTCGGCGGCGAGCCTGATGGAGCGTGCCGATCCGTTCCAGTTGTTGCGTTACCAGGATTTCGGCGGTACGGCGGCGGATCGCGCGGCGGGACGCGAATGGCTTCGGAAGCGCGTTGCGGATTGCGATGTCGATAACGTGCTCGTTTGTCCGGGCATTCATGGCGCGCTCGTTGCGCTGGTGTCGCAGCTTGCGCGGCCGGGCGAGATCATCTGTCTGGATTCGCTCGCTTATCCCGGGATCAAGGCGATTGCTTCGCAACTGGGCGTGCGCTTGCA
Source organism: Caballeronia sp. EK (assembly GCF_014384845.1). Lineage (NCBI taxonomy): Bacteria > Pseudomonadati > Pseudomonadota > Betaproteobacteria > Burkholderiales > Burkholderiaceae > Caballeronia > Caballeronia sp. EK. Next base: position 483,623 of record NZ_JACSUE010000001.1, on the reverse strand, counting down.
GGCCCTCGCCCGCGATGACGAAGGGCCGTTGCCGCATGCGTTCGAAGCGTTGTGCAAGACGGAGAAGCCGGGAGCGTTCTACTGCAATCCGACGCTGCAGAATCCGAGCACATTGACATTGACACGGCAGCGGCGCGAAGCCCTCGCCGATGTGGCCTTGCGTTACAACGTGCCGATCATCGAAGATGAGCCTTACGGCATGTTGCCTCTCGATGCGCCCGCCACGCTCGCGGAACTCGCGCCCGAACTGACGTATCACGTGACGGGTTTATCGAAGACGCTGGGTGCGGGGTTGCGCGTGGCATATCTCAAAGCGCCGACGCTGCGGCAGACGCAGCGGATCGCGGGCGCATTGCGTGCGACCACGGTCATGCCGAGTCCTTTCACCGTCCTTCTCGCGACCCAATGGGTCAACGACGGTACGGCATCAGACGTGCTCGACGCTATTCGCGAAGAGGCATCGGCCCGACAGGCGATTGCGTCGGACGAGCTTCGAGGCCTCGCGTTCGACGCCGACCCGCACGGGTTTCATCTCTGGCTGCCCGTGCCTTCGATGTGTGACTGGAGTGCGCCGGAACTGGCTCTCCAGTTGCGGACTCAAGGCATCGGCGCGGTGGCCGGTGCCGCATTTTCCGCAGACGGGAATCCACCGAATGCGCTGCGCTTGTGCCTTGGCGGACCTCAGAACCGGGAAGATTGCCGCGAGGCGCTAAGGCGCGTCGCCGACATGATGGGCGATCCGCACCATCTGCATATGCCGACGCTTTGAAACGTTTGGAGACTCGGGACGGAGGCCTCAAGACTTGAACGACGCTTCCATCCTGTCTCCGAGGCGCGCCACCGCGCGGCTGAGATTCCCGAGATGAGGCGGATGCAAAAGCCAAACGTCTAGCTGAGGCGCGAAGCGTGCGACCTTCACGACTTCGAGCCGCCGCTGCCACGCACTATGAGTCAGCACACTTCGCGGAACCAGACCCAATCCCAAGCCTGAGGCGATGAGCTGCAATTGCATTTCGCTGCCGTGCGTATCCGCTTTGACGCGCAACGCGTAGCCGGCCGCTTCGACTGCGTGTTGCAGCGCCGCCCGATAACCGCATCCTTCCGGGTTCAGGATCCATCCACCGTCCGCGATGGTGGGGAGTGTCGCCCGACTCGAAACCAGCGGACGCCTTTTACTTTGCACGACGACCAGTTCGATGGTCGAGACGCGTCGGCGCACGTATGCGTCGGCGGGTTGTCTGCCCTTCGGACTCAGAATTGCGGCGGCATCCAGTTCGCCCGCGTCGAGCAGACGAAGCAGACCGGGACTCCAGTCCGACTTGAGTGTCACGTCGAGCGCCGGAAATGCATCGCCGAGCGCGGTCAGCGCATCGAACAGGACGATATCGGCGATACCCTGTGGCAAACCAAAACGCAGCTTTCCCGAAGGATCTCCGTCTTCCCGGGTGACATTCATCAGCCGGTCGAAGGCAGCGAGCAATGGCACGGCATGCTCGTGAATACGATGCGCAAGTGCAGTTGCACGGGGAGGTTTGGAATTGCGGTCGAGCAGTTGCGCGCCGAGCACATCTTCCAGTCGCTGGATGCGCTTCGATACCGCCGACTGCGTCACGCACAGCTTTTGTGCGGCACGCGTCAGAGAGGCTTCCTCCACCACCGTCACGAAAGACTTCAGTTCCTCGATCATTATTCCATTCCGTCATTCAAAGCAGTCTGAATATTCGCTTTAGGAAAGCATCGATTGAGTCTAGCCTAGTGGGCGTTATCACGCACTCTTGTTTTGAGGCCACTATGCCACTCGTCCGAATCGATCTTTCGAAAGCCGCGGCACCCGCCGTCGTTCAGGCTGTCAGCGACACCGTCTACGAGGCGATGACCTCGATCGCCGGCGTCCCCGCCAACGACAAGTTTCAGATCGTCACCCGACACGACGCTGACGAACTCGTCTATCCGGCCGATGGCTATCTCGGCATCTCCTACTCTCCGTTGATTGTCTTCATCCAGATCACCTGGAATATCGGTCGTTCGATCGATGTGAAGAAGGCGTTCTACGCTGCCATCGCCAACGGCATTTCCTCGAAGACGGGTCTGCGAAAGGAAGATGTCTGGATCAGTCTGGTCGAGGTCGCACGAGAGAACTGGTCGTTCGGCAACGGGGAAATGCAATACGCGCCTGCGGATTAGCCTCGCATCGGTATAAGCCCGCCAAAAAGATATCAGCATGGAGGACGACATGAAGCCACTGGAGCATTTGACCTTTCACTCGCTCGAGTTACAGCCCGTGCTGATCCCGTTGAAGCGACCAATCGTGTCGAAGGTCGGAAGCTTCTCGGACTGGCCGGTCGTCGCCATCACGCTCAGGACCAACGAAGGCGTAAGCGGATGCAGCTATCTCGAACCGTATCTCGCTCATTCGATGAAGTACATCGTATCGATCATGAGCGACCTGGCGGCCAATAAGAAAGGTAAGCGCATCGCGCCTTTGTCCGATTTTCAGGCCGAGCGCAAGTCTTTGAGTCTGGTCGGTTACGAAGGTCTTGCGATGATCGCCATCGCAGGCCTGGATATGGCGGCCTGGGACGCGTTGGCGAAAGCCGTGAAGCTCCCGCTGGCGCGATTGCTGGGCGGCGACATCGGCACGGTGCCCGCTTATAACAGCAACGCATTGTGGCTCACCGATACCGGCAAGCTGGCCGACGAAGCGCTTGCCCTGATCGCCGAAGGAGGCTTTGGGGCAATCAAGCTCCGGCTCGGGCGCGATCGATTGCAGAAGGATATCGACGCCATCGAAGCGGTCCGCCATGCCGTGGGCGGCGACATCAAACTCATGGTCGATTTCAATCAGGGCATGAGATTCGGAGATGCAGTGCGCCGCTGCCATGAACTGGACGATTTCGGGCTCTACTGGTTCGAAGAGCCCATCGCCTACGACAACATCGACGGCTACTCGGACCTGGCGGCCAGGCTCAAGACCCCGCTCTGCCTCGGTGAGAATTTCTACGGGCCGCGTGCGCTGTCGCGTGCGGTCACGGCGAAGGCAGGAACCTTCATGATGCCGGACATGATGCGCATCGGCGGCGTATCGGGCTGGCTTCGCTCGGTACCCATTGCGGGCGCATTGGGCATCGACGTTTCGAGTCATCTGTATCCGGAGGCCTCCGCGCACCTTCTGCGGGTTACCGAAACAGCCCATTGGCTCGAATGGCAGGACTGGGTCGACCCGATCCTGGAGGCGCCGTTTCCTGTCAAAGACGGCCTGATCGAGATTCCAGATCGGCCAGGCACAGGGTTCGACTTCGATAAGGAGGCGCTGTCCCGTTTCGCGTTTGACTGATCTACTGCGCCGTCCATCCTCCGTCGATACGCAAACTCGTTCCGGTGATCATCGATGCGGCAGGAGACGCGAGATACAGCACCGCCGCAGCGACGTGATCGCTCGAGAGCAGACGGCCCATCGGGATGCGGTCGAAGACCCAGCGCTTGAACTGCTCGTTCTCGAAGAACGGCTGCGTCATCGGTGTATCGACGAACGTAGGCGCCACCGAGTTCACGCGTATCCTCGGTGCAAGCTCGACTGCGGCTGCTTTCGTCAGCCCTTCCATCGCGTGCTTCGTCATGCAGTACACGGATCGATCGGGCGCGCCTACATGCCCCATCTGCGACGATATGTTGATGATGGCGCGGTCGTCGGTTGCTTCACCTTCGAGCATCTTGCGAACGGCCGCTCGTGTCGCCAGGAATGTCGCTCTGACGTTCAGGCCGATCACGAAATCCAGATCTGAAGTCTTGACGTCTGCGAGTCGCGCAGGGACGTTGGTGCCCGCGTTGTTGACGAGGATGTCCAGTCGGGGAAGTTCGCTGAACGCCCGCTCCAGTTGATCGTCTTTCAGGAGGTCGCATACGACAGGTGTGCACGCGCCACCGTTTCGGTGGATGCGAGCGGCGACTTCATCCAGTTCTCGCGCATCCTTGCTGAGCAGATAGACGTGCGCGCCGGATTGTGCGAGCAAAGAAGCGATGTCCGCGCCAAGGCCACGCCCCGCGCCAGTCACGACAGCGCTCTTCCCTTCAAGGTTAAAAAGTTCGTTAGACATATGTCCCTTCAGGATTTCAAATTCGGTTGATCGATTGCGTCACGACTCGGGCGTTAGTTCGGTCAGCCTTCCTGCGTCGTGCTGGCTGGAATCAGGGTCGCCGCTGACGGCGCTCTGCGCTCCTGAACGACCCTCGCGAACAGGGCGCAGACGAGCGTGATGCCTGCCGCGATCATCGCGAAGATGGCCACAGGGGTGTAGTCACCGTACTTTGCGAGCAGCGCCGTGGCGATCAGCGGCGTGGGCGCGCCGGCGAGCAGTGCACCCAGCTGGAATCCGATCGTCACCCCGCTATAACGGACTTCGGGGCTGAACATTTCGGCGAACCATGCAGCCATCGGCGAGAACACGGCCGCATGAGCAATCGTGATCACCATGATCTCGGCAAGCAGGATCATCGTCGGATTCCCGGTTCCTACCATGTGAAAGAACGGGAATGGCGCAACGACTGCGACCAGTGCGCCGAAGATCACGATCTGCTTTCGACCAAACTTGTCCGATAACGCACCAAAGATCGGATTCGTTAGCAGTTCAAGTGCGGCCGCAATCAGGATGGCGACCAGCACCGTCTTTCGCGGCAAGCCGAGATGGCTCGTCATGTAAGTCAGGCCGAAGGTTGTAAATACGTAGTACATAATATTGTCTGCAAAGCGAAGTCCCGCGGACATCAGGATCGCCCTCGGAAATCTGCGAACCGCCTCGACGATGGGCAGCTTGACGGTCGAGTCGGAGTCGAGCACCTTCTTGAAAGCGGGTGGTTCTTCGATACGGAGGCGGATCACGAGACCAACCGCGACGAGTACCGCGCTGAACAGGAACGGGATACGCCAGCCCCACGCGAGGAACTCCGTCTCAGGCAGGCGGCTAGCCAGCTCCATCCCGCCCACCGCCATACACAACCCTGCGGGAAGTCCCATCTGAGGGAAGCTGCCATAGAGGCCACGGCGATTCGGGTTGGCGTGCTCGACGGCGATCAGAGCGGCCCCTCCCCATTCGCCGCCTACGGCCAACCCTTGCACGATGCGAAGCAGAATCAGGAGAATCGGCGCAGCGAGTCCGATGCTGTTGTACGACGGCACTAGACCGATCAGCGTGGTCGAAACGCCCATTGCCAGCAGTGTCGTGACCAGCACGAATTTTCGTCCGACACGATCGCCAAGGTGACCCGCGACGATGCCGCCGAATGGTCGTGCGATGAATCCGACCGCGAATGTGCCGAATGCCAGAAGCGTTCCGGTCAACGGATCGCCACCGGGGAAATACAGCTTGCCAAAAACGAGCGCCGAGGTGATTCCGTAGAGAAAGAAGTCGAACCATTCAATGGCGCTTCCCATGAAACTGGCGATGGCGATCGTCAGCATCTTCGGTGACGAATGCGCTGTCGCAGTCGAGTGTCTAGTATTCAAGCCCGTCTCCTGATGCATAGGAATGCAAAATGTATGAACTTATCGATTGTTCACTTACCGTGTCGTCGATCACGCGTAGGGTGGATCAGGCAACTGCTGGCCGCCGCGAATGATGAACTTGGGGTTGTATTCGAGCAGGCCCGTTTCGATACGGTCTTCCGGGACGCCCGCATAGTCGCTGAAAATAGCGCTCACTTTTCTGACCAGCGTGAGCTTCGCGTCGTCCGATCGACCCGCGCGAATATTGCACATGATGAGCGTGTCGCCGCCCGGTTCTCCGCCCACGTAACTGCTTTCGGACGCGAGGTCGTTGAAGACCACGCTGATGATTTCGAGCGGCGACTTGATTGTCTCGTTCACGGCGGTGGTGATCGCTTTGGCGATCTTGCGCTTGATGTCGACGTCCAGTCCGGCGCGCGTGTTGCAAACGATGATGGGCATTTCCGGTAACTCCTTCGAAGCTAGTTGGGGAATAAGTCTTTGAACGGCACCGATTAATCTGTTGCATATGCATCTATATGGGCGCAGCGTGTCCAAGGAAAGCCGATGCGCACGGAAATCGATGTTTGCCGCACCGGCCCGTGATGACCATGCCGATCTAAACAGATGCATCTACAACCGATGTATATGCAACAGTCTAGTAAGAATCGATACCTCTTCAACCTAGTGAGAACCCGTACCGGCCTCTTTCTCCGGAAAGCCTGTGCCGTCTCTCGTCAGGAAGTGCTACGATAGTTGCATATACACTGATCACTCTTTAAAAGGGATCGTCGATGTTCACCGAATGCTATTGCACCCAGTTCAGGCGCTCCGCGAATGCCCTGACGAGCATTTACGACGAGGCTTTGCGCCCGGTGGGCCTGAAAATCACCCAGCACACCCTGCTTCGCGGCCTCGATCGACTTGGCTCGGCAACCTATAACGAGATTGCAGCCGAGTTATCGCTCGACAAGACCACTATCTCGCGCAACATCAAATTACTCATCGATGCCGGATGGGTCGAGGTCTCCAGCGACGACGATGCGCGCTACAAACTGGCGAAGCTCAGCCCTGCCGGCACCCGCGTATTGAAGGAGGCTGAGCCGCACTGGCGCGCGGCGCAGACTCAGGTCGAGAAAGAACTCAGGAAGTACCTCAAGGGGCCGGCCAGAAATGTGCTCCTGGAGGCGCTCGAGACGCTGCAGAACGTGGGCGGTGAACGGTAGAGCGCTGCGCCGCGTGTCGTCGATGTGCATCTTCAAGGTCCCTGGATCTGATGGACCGCTTGCCGCAATTCATCAGACAGCGACACAGGCCTTCGCGTAACACGGTCGACGTAGGCGTGAACGAAAGTGCCATGCGCGAACGACTGATCACGGTCGTTTCTGAACAGACTGATCTCGTATGTCACGCTGGTCGTCCCCACTCGGCTGACGCACAATCCGCACGTGACGAGGTCCGGAAAGACGACCTCATCGAAGTACTCGCAGCTCGTGCGCACAACCAGCCCGACAGCCTCGCCGCGAACCGGGTCGAGAAGACCGCGATCGATCAGCCATCCATTGACCGCGGTATCGAACCAGGTGTAATGAACGGCATTGTTCACGTGCCCGTAGATGTCGATGTCTTTCCACTGGGTGTTCACCTGACAAAACCAGTGGAAGTCACTTCGAGGCCGCGGTCTGGTCCGAGTCATGAGCGTCTCCTCAGCGGCAATTACGCGGGAACGGCCGTGCCGTACGGCACATCGCGATTGCCGAAGCGACGCACACGAATGTTGGCTTGCTCGCCGTGCGCGATCATGCCTTCGATCGCGCACAGCCGCGAGCAATACGAGCCAATCAGCGCGCTCGCTTCATCCGTCAGCACCTTTTGATATGTGCAGGTCTTGATGAATTTGCCGACCCACAAACCACCGGTGTAACGAGCGGCTTTACCAGTCGGCAACGTGTGATTCGTGCCGATGACCTTGTCGCCATAAGCGACGTTGGTACGGGCGCCGAGGAAGAGCGCACCGTAGTTCTTCATGTTCTTCAGGAAGTAATCCGGGTCACGCGTCATCACCTGAACGTGCTCGGATGCGATGCGATCGGCCACCGAAACCATCTCTTCGAGCGTATCCGCCACGATCACTTCGCCATAGTCGCGCCACGAGACGCCTGCCGTGTTGGCGGTCGGCAGAATTTCGAGCAGGCGTTCGACTTCGGCGATGGTGTCCTTCGCCAGTTGTATCGAGTTGGTGAGAAGAACGGCCGGTGTGTTGAAGCCGTGCTCCGCCTGACCCAGAAGGTCGGTCGCGCACAGTTCCGCATCGACGCTGTCGTCGGCAATCACCAGCGTTTCGGAAGGCCCCGCGATCAGGTCGATGCCGATGCGGCCGAACAATTGACGCTTCGCTTCCGCGACATAGGCATTGCCCGGTCCGACCACCATCGCAACCGGATCGATCGTCTGCGTGCCGAGCGCCATCGCCGCGATCGCCTGTACACCGCCGAACGTGTAAATCTCGTCGGCGCCGCCGAGGTGCATGGCCGCGACCACAGCGGGATTCGGCTTGCCACCGACCGGCGGCGATGCGGTGATGATGCGCGCAACGCCCGCCACCTTCGCCGTCACGACGCCCATGTGTGCCGATGCAACCAGTGGAAACTTTCCGCCTGGGACGTAGCACGCCACGCTGTCGACCGGCATGTTCTTGTGGCCCAGCACTACGCCCGGCAGCGTTTCGATTTCGACATCACGAATCGACTCGCGTTGTGCCTGAGCGAAGTTGCGCACCTGAGCCTGTGCAAACCTGATGTCGTCGAGCTGGCCCGGAGACAGCGTGCGAACGCAGCGCGCAATCTCGTCTTCCGACAGCCGGAAGCTTTCGGGCGACCAGTTGTCGAACTTCGCCGAGAGTTCGGCGACCGCTGCGTCGCCGCGCGATGCAACGTCGCCGAGGATGCCCGTAACCACGTCACGAACCTTGGCGGCGTCTTGCGACGATTCTTCCGCGCTACGACCATGCTTCAAGTACTGGATTGCCATTTGCATTTCCTTTTTGCGGGGTGACCGGGAAGCAGCGTGCGCCGTATGTTTGAAGGCTCGCTGCGTTGATGAAAATGTAGCGCAAATTTTTATGCAAATTTTGCGCAAATGCTCGATACTTTCCCTAGATGGCCGATTTCAAGCGGAAATACGGCATCGCAATCACAACGCATCAATGCAAATTTATGCAAACGAAACCTCGTACAGGCATCCGCGCAAGGGCTTCGAAAGTCCGGCTCGAAGATGTTGCGGAGCGTCTTGGCATATCGGTGTCCACGGTGTCACGGTCATTGGCCGGTCACCCCGCCATCAGTAGCGAGACCCGTGGCGCCGTGCAGGCAGTTGCGGCCGAATTGGGCTACCGAATGCCGTCACAGGGTCGATCCACGCGCAAGTCGGCGACGAAGCTGATCGGGGTGGTCGTCGGCGCGCTGCATAACCGGTTCATGACCTTGTTGCTGACGCATCTTCATGACGCCCTGCAGGAGTTCGACTATCAGATCACCTTGATGATCGACTCGATGAACGACGCGGACAATCTGCTGGCATTTCGACCTTTGATTGACGGTTATCTCGACGGGATGATCTTCGCCACCGCGACGCTCGACTCACCCGTGGTTGCGGAGATGCAAAGACGCGGCATTCCGCTGGTGCTCGTCGTCCGGTCCGTGGACGATGTGAAGGTCGATACGGTCGAGGTCGACAACGTTCACGCCGGCGCCCTCGCGGTCGAGCATCTGTATCAGCTTGGGCATCGACGGATCGGGCTGGTCATGGGTTCGCAAAACACGTCGACCAGCAGAGACCGCGTCAAAGGAGCCTTGCAGTGGCTTGCGGGCGCGGGCATATCGCCGACATCGGTGCCATTGATCTACTGCGATTACACCAGCGAGGCGGGATACTCCAGCGCCATCGCGATGCTGAGCGAGGAAAACCGAGTGACGGGCATCGTCGCCGGAAACGACACGATCGCGCTCGGTGTGCTCGAAGCGGCCAAAAGGCAGAGCATCGCGGTGCCCCAGCAACTCTCGATCATCGGCTTCGACGACATGCCCCTTGCGGGATCGCCGCTGGTCGGGTTGACGTCGATCCGACAGCCCGTCGAAGCCATGGCGCGCACCGCCGCACGCAGACTCGTCGAGCGCATTCGAGCCGGAGGGATGGGCGCACCGGTCCACGATGTCCTGCCCATCCAGCTGGTTCGTCGCGATACAACGGGGCCGATGGGCTGAAAAGAATCACGTAGAACGTCGGAATCAGTTTGAGATCGGTATCAACCACGCAATCCGGTCCGTTCACGTGCGCGCCCAGGCTCAGACGTCAGTGAGTCTGCGCATTCAGCTTCGCCACCAGCAGGTCACCGAATTCCGGCGCCGACATCGGCTGCTGACCCGTAATCAGCTCACGGTCGACGATCACGTTGCTATGCCAGTTCGCGACCGTATCGACATGCGCGCCCGCTTCCGCAAGCGCATTCACCGGATAGAACTGCATATTGCCGCCGAGTCCGTTCGGGCCTTCGAGTTGCTGTTCCTCGCCCGTGGAGAAAACGGTCAAGCGATAACCCGCATACGGCCAGCCCGCCGCAAACGAATTCGCCTTGCCGTCATTGGCGATCATCGATGCGATGAAGGCGTCCGGATCGTGGAGCGCCGACAGCAACACGATCGGCCCGTGACAGATGATTCCGGTCGGACGCCCACTGTCATGGAAGCTGACGAGGATCTTGCCGAGATTGCGGTCTCTGAGCAGATCCACCATCGGCGCGTGGCCACCGGGAATGAACAGGCCGACATACCCGCCCGTTCCCTCGGCGACCACCGAGGCAAGCGTCTTCGGATGCTTCAGCTGAGCGATGCCTTGCGCGTACTTGAGTGCATCCGCGCGCGCTGTGTCATCGCCGCCGAAAAACATCTTGTTGTTCGAATTGGCGTCCATGACCGGCATGTCGCCCTTCGGATTCGCGATGACCGGCTCGTAGCCTGCTTCGACGAGCTTTCGATACGGCACGACGAACTCGTTCAGGTAGTAGCCCGTTTCATAGTGCTTGCCATCGCGCAGTTCGAGTTCATGCGCACTCGACATCACGACAAGCACCTTGCCGCGCGATTGTGCCGACGCGCTCGCCGGCAACGCAAAGGCAGTGGCCATCGCGAGCGCGGCCGCGCCGAATTTGAGGATATTCATGATGGTTCTCTTTAGACGCAGGGTTACTCGACATTCGACGCATAACGCGGCGCAGCCTTGGCATTCGCGAACCGGGGCGTCAGCGCGCGACGGTCCGCTTCCCACTTCGTCCATTGGTCGCCGTCATGCAGCGTCGGGATGGTCACCAGTTCGCCCTGATCGAGACCGGCGAGCGCGGCATCCACGAGGTCGTCGGCGGTCATCGTGCTCGCCGCTTCCTTTTGCTTCGCGTAACCCGCCACGTCCCAGAACTCCGTTGCCGTCGCGGCCGGCAGCACGGTCTGCACGCGCACGCCCTTGCCTGCGAGGTCGCGTTGCAACGCGTGGCCGAAGCTCAGCACAAAGGATTTTGACGCGCTATAGACGCCGTTCAGCAGTTCGACCGCAATGCCGACCACCGAGCTGATGTTGATGATGGTGCCCGCACCCTTCGCAACGAACGCAGGCGCGGCTGCATAGGTGAGGCGTGTCAGCGCCGTGATGTTCAGGTCGATCATCGATTCCATGGCGTCGACATTGCCGTCGAGCACCGACGCAACCGAACCAATTCCCGCGTTGTTCACCAGCATCGTGATGCGCGGGTCTTCGCGAAGCACGGTTTCGATTTTCGCGAGCGCGGCCTTGTCGTTGAGATCCGCGGCGACGGTCTCGATCGCGCGGCCCGTCTCTCTCGTGAGGCGGTCTGCGAGCGCATTCAGCCGGGACTGGTTGCGCGCCACCAGAATCAGGTCGAAGCCGCGACGGGCGAGGCGGTCCGCGTAGATGGCGCCGATGCCGGCCGATGCGCCCGTAACCAGTGCAAAACCTTTCGTAGAAGCAGTCATGATCGTTCCTTTGAGTGGGTTGAGCCAACAGGGTGTTGGTTCATGGAGCGAATTCTGACCTCGACTGCCCTCGACCTCAATGCCATATATGCAATGATTCAGGCCATCGATTTGCCGTTGCGCCTGTCTCTTTTGTGCTAACTTCAACGAATCAGGCCATCGAACACCGAACATCATGCATACCGTCGGACTTCTCGTTTATCCGAATTTCCAGTCGCTCGCGCTGGCCGTGGCGAGCGTCTTTGAATACGCCAACCTTCTGCGCGGCGAGACGTCGTACCAGTTCAGCATCGTGTCCGAGCACGGCGGACCGGTCGCGTCATCGCAGGGGTTTTCGGTTCATAGCGAACCGCTGGCCGAAGAGGGTTACGACACGCTCATCGTCGCGGGCGACAACGAATGCCGCCTGCCTTCGGCAGCGCTTGTCGAATACCTTCGGCAGGCACCGCGCCATTCACGGCGCATTGCTTCGATCTGCACGGGAGCGTTCGTTCTGGCCGCCGCGGGTCTGCTGGAAGGCAAGCGAGCAACGACGCACTGGTTCCACGCGCGTGCCTTCCAGGCGCAGTATCCGAACATCCGGCTCGAAGAAGACCGCATCTACGTGGTCGACGATCAGATGTGGACGTCAGCGGGTATGAGCGCGGGCGTGGACCTCGCGCTTGCGATCGTCGAAAGCGATTTCGGGCTGGAGACTTCGCGCATGGTCGCCCGCAAACTCGTGCTGTATCAGCGACGCGGCGGCGGCCAGTCGCAGTTCTCGGCGCTGCTCGAGATGGGAGCACGCTCGGACCGCGTGCAGATGGCGCTCACCTACGCGAGTGAAAACCTGGCGAGCGATTTGTCGGTCGAGCGGCTGGCCGAAGCGGCGCGACTCAGCCCCCGCCAGTTCAGCCGGGTATTTCGTGAGGAAACGGGTCAATCGCCCGCCAAGGCAGTCGAGCGGCTACGCGTCGAGGCCGCCCGCCTGATGATGGAAACGACGCGTCATCCGATCGAGGTGGTCGCGAGAGAGACGGGCTTCGGTGACCGTGAACGCATGCGTCAGGCGTTCCTGCGTGCGTTCGGTCAGCCGCCGCAAACCATTCAGCGGGCGTCGGGTGTCACGCCGCTTGCGCTTTAGCGTCGCTCGCTTTACTGCTCCCCGGGCGTCCATTCCGGGCTATAGCCACCCAATGCCGGGTGATACATCTCGTCGCCGGAATGCTGAGTGAATTCGACGTTGAGCCGGTCTTCACGCAAGCCGAGAATTTCGATGCAATGCGCGCAAAGCGCCTTGGCCACGTCCATACGCAGTTCGGGCGGCCTGCCCTTTCTGATGTCCAGCATCATCACCGCGACCGGCGTTGGCTCCTCGCCGGCTTCGGGAATCCGCCAGACGCCTCCCTCGCCCAGTTCTCGAATCGCGACGCTGATACGCCTGATGTCCACCGACATCATCCGCGCGTAGGTTTCGCTCATCTTCAGCGCGAGGCGCCGCTTGTCTTCCACTGAATAGTGGTCGTTCACGTCCAGTTGCAGGTAGGGCATGGTCGTCACACTCCTCGAAAGCCTCATTTTTCACCGGATGCAGCGCCGTTCCAATGTCGCATGTACAAGGTTTTCCGGACACGCGACACGCTCAGAACAGGTGATGAATGCCCGCCAGCACGACCGTTTGCCGGTTCGACGACGATGGCCCGATGCCCAGCGTGTTCGCCACCGCCCCCGATGACGCCTGCTCCACCATTACGTCGGCGTAAAGCTGCGTGAGCTTCGAGAGCGCATAGACGTTGGCGATCGTCACCTGGGTCCAGCGCTCGCCGGCGAATGTCGTGGTCCATGCGCCCACGCCGATCATATACGCGGGCGTCACCTGAAAGTTCGCGCCGCCGTCGATCGTCCGATAGTTGTCCGCCCTGCCCCGTTCCTCGATACGCACCTGCGTGAGCAGCGCGTGCAACTGCACGCGTCCGATCTGAAAGCTTCCGCCGATGCCCGCGTTCCTCACGCTGTCGGCGACGAAGGGCGCGCCCGCCGTGAGACCGATGCCCTCGAAGCTCGTCAGCCCGAGGCCGCCCGCGAGATTCAACGTGCGATCGCGATACTCCGAGTAAGCCGCCGCGAGATTGAGCGGGCCATAGCCATATGTCGCGCCGAAGCTGATGCTGCGCCCTGTCGTGCTGCTCGACTGATTGGTGAAGCCGTACATCGCGCCGAGCGTCACGCCCGCGATCGTCCGGCTGCGGAACTTGATCGTGTTCGACAGTTCGACGGGCACCGTATTGCCCAGACCGTCGATATTGCCCGGGTGAAACGCGGAGAAATCGCCGAGCGTCTGCGCCGTCGACACGGGTCCGAGCATCTCGAAGTGAAAGTCCGTCTGCCGTCCGAGCGTGACCGTGCCGATGCTGCTCTCGCTCAGTCCGACGTAAGCCTGCCGGTTGAACAGCGTGCCCGCGCTCGACATCGCGCCGGTAATCGTCGAAAAGCCGGATTCCAGCTTGAATACCGTCTTGAGCCCGCCGCCCAGATCCTCGACGCCGGTCAGCCCCCAGCGATCGGCCTGCAGGGTACCCTGCTCCGCGATGAACGCGCGCCCGCCGCGCAGATTGCTCACGTATCCGACGCCCGCATCCAGACTGCCGTACAGCGTGACGCTGCTTTGCGCATGCACGCCGCACGCGACGAGCAGCATCGACAAGGCGAGCGCATTCCGACTCTTGTTCATAAGGGTCTCTCGATCGATCGAAGGGATGAGCCGGCCGAACGCCGGCGAAGGGTCAGGACGCCAGCGTCTGATAAAGAATCGCCGCGCCCGAGACGATGGCGAACGCCATCACACTGATGCGCAACACGCGCGCATTGAGCCGCTGATGCACGTGCTGGCTGATCCACGCGCCGACGATCACCGGCGGCACCAGACACAGCGCCGACATGAACTTCGCGCCGGTGATCGTGCCCGTCACGCTCAGCATCGCGAGCGAGAGCGCCTCGCCGATCGCGAAGCACAGCGCGATGGTCGAACGCAGCGCCGGCGCGCGATAGTGCTGGAAGACCATCGCGAGCGCGGGGCCGCCGATGCCCGTCGCGGTTTCGGTGATGCCCGTCACCGCGCCCGCCGCCATCAGCGCATTACGGCCCGGCAGGAAGCTCGGCGCGCACAGCGTCGCGACCGCGGCCGCGATCGTCGATGCACCGATGAACACGTTCAGGTCGTGCGCCGAGATGCGCGAAATGATCCACACGCCCGCCACCGCGCCGGCCGTTCTGCCGACCGTGATCCATAGCGTGCCTTTCGAATCGAGCGCGGGCCGCTCGCGCCAGGCGAGATAGACGTTCAGGGGCAGCATCAAAATCAGCAGCGACACCGGCAGCAGGCCCGGCTCGATCAGTCCGATCACGGGTGCGCAGATGAGCGCGAAGCCGACGCCGACCGCGCCCTGAATGAACGCGGCGATCGCGACGGTCGATGCAAGAACGATAAAGACAGTGAGACTCACGGGCAGGCTCTCTCAGGCGGTGGGAAGGATCGCGTCCGATGCCGCGTGACGCGCGGCTTCGTGCACGCGCGGCGCGCTGTGCACGCGCTGGATAGGCGCGCGCGCGACGACTTCGCTCGCGATTTCGTCGACTTCGCGCAGGAAGGCGCGCGCGTCCCAGTCGGTCGGCCAGCCTTGCCAGAGACGCAGCTTGCCGGCGACGAACACGGCTTCGATCTGGCTGCGATTCGCGAGCCGCACCAGTTCCCATGTGAGGTCCCACGACGGACGCATCTCGGGCACGTCGAGATCGACGAGCAGAAAGTCCGCCGCCTTGCCCGGCGCGATCTCGCCGATGCGCGCGTCGAGACGCAACGCGTTTGCGCCGCCGCGCAACGCGCGATCGAGCCACAGCTCGCCGCCGCCGCACGACGAATCGCCGGTCGCGAGGCCGAAGGCGAAGCGCTGCGCGGTTTCGGCCGCATCGATCAGGCGGAACGCGTCGCTGCGCGTGCCGTCCGTGCCGAGACCGAAACGGATGCCGAGCGCGGCCATCTGCAACGCGGGCGCGACGGCATTGCCCTTCCACGAACTCGCGACCGGGTTGTAGCTCACGGCCGCGCCGGTTCCGGCCAGCAGGTTCAGCTCCGAAGGCGTGACGAGCGTCGCGTGCGCGATCAGCGTCTGCGGCCCCAGCGCGCCCGCGTAATGCAGATGCTCGATCGGCCGCATCTTGCGTCGCACGATGGAACGCTCGACCGCCGCGAGATGCTCGTTCGCATGCGTCTGGAACACCGCGCCCGCGTCGGCGCACAGCGCGGCCGCCGTTTGCAGCATGCCGTCCGAGCCCGCTTCCGGCACCGAGACCGCGAGCGACGGATGCACGAGCGCATGCCCTTCCCAGCGCGCCAGATGCTGCTGCGCGCGCACGACGATCGCGGCGCGCGCGCGGGCGTCGATGTCGTCGGCGAGATCGTTGCAGATGAGGCCGAGCACGCAACGCACGCCGGCTTCCTGCGTGGCCGCCGCGATCGTCGATGCATCGCCGCTCGCACGCGTGCCCGCATCGCAGACGGTCGTGAAGCCGCCGCGCAGCGCTTCGAGCGCGGCGAGCTTCGCGGACAGATACACGAGGTTTTCGTCGAGACAGTTCTCGAGCGGCACCCAGATGCGCCGATAGATCTCCGAAGGCTCGCCGAACGCAAGCGCCTTGCCGAAGGATTGCGTCAGGTGATGATGCGCATCGACGAAGCCCGGCATCACGAGCTTCTCCGGCAGCGCAAGCGGGCTCAGATGCGGATGGCGCGCGATGAGTTCATCGGCGGGGCCGACCGCCGTGAACGTGCCGTTGGACACGACCACGGCGTGATCGCGCTGCGGGCCGTCGGCGAGCAGCACATAGCCGGGCAGGAGCAGGAATTCGTCGTCGTGCAGACGGGCAGGCGTGAGGGAATCGTTCTTCATGATGGTTCTTCAGTGGCAGGAGCGGTTGTCGTTGACGGCGGCTTCGAGATGCGCGGCGGGATCGGCGGCGCGGCGTTCGCGCCAGTCGAGGTTCAGATGCGCGAACAGCGCGTTGACGAGGACGGCGGTGAGCGCGCCCATCGCGAGGCCGTTGCCCAGCACGATCTGCAAGGCGGCCGGAAAGCGGCTGTACACGCCGGGGACGACGATCGGCAGCACGCCCATCGTGAGCGCCGCGGCGAGCGTGTACATGTTGGCGCGCGAGCGTAGCTCGACCTGGCGCAGCAGGTTGATGCCCATCACGCCGATAATCGAGAACACGATGAGCGCCGTGCCGCCCACCACCGGCGCGGGGATCGCGTTCGCCAGCCGTCCGAGCGGCGCGAGCAGCGCGATGACGACGAGCAGCACGCCCGCCGCCGCCGTGACGAAGCGCGAGCGCACGCCCGTCGCCTGCACGATGCCGATGTTCTCGCTGCTCGTGATGATCAGCGACGTGCCGAAGAGGCCGCCGAGCACGGACATCAACGCATCGCCGCGAATGGTCTTCGGCACTTCGGTCTGAGGATCGATTTCCTTGCCGACCACTTCCGCGATCGCGACCGTCTGACCGGTGGCTTCGGCCATCGAGATCACGCTGAAGATGATGAGCGGCAGCGCGGCGAGCACGTCGAAGCGCGGCATGCCGAACGGCAGCGGCGTGGGCAGCGTGACGAGCGCGCCGTTCCAGACGTCCGCGAAACTCATCACGCCGAGCGCCCAGGCGAGCGCCGCGCCCGCGAACAGGCCGAGCAGCACGGCGAGCTGCCCAAGCATGCCCTTGAAGAGCTTCGCGAAGAGCACCGTGAAGCCGACCGTCGCGAGCGCGAGGCCGATCCCTAGCGGGCTGCCGAACTCCGCCGTGCCCGGCGTGCCGACGATCACCACGCCGTAGATGCGGATCAGATTGACGGCGACGAGAATCAGCATCGTGCCGATCACGATGCGCGGAAAGAAGCGCAGGCAGCGCGCGAAGACCGGCAGCAGCAGGAAGTAGAACAGGCCCGTGAGGATGGTCGCGCCCGCGGCGGTCTGGAGATTCGTCTGCTGCGCGATGAGCACGAACAGCACGACCGGCGCCCCGCCCGGCACCATGATGAACGGCAGGCGCGCGCCGAATTTGAGCGGCCCGAACGACTGCAACAGCGTGCCGAGCCCGCAGACGAGAAACGTCGCGCTGATCAGATCGACGGTGAGCGCGGACGAAAGCCCGAGCGCCTTCGCCACCAGAAACACGGCCGTGATCGGCGACGCCGCCACGACGAGGACATGCTGCAGACCAAACAGGACGAGCTTCGCGAGCGGCAGGCGCTCGTCGACTGCGTGAACCGGTGGATGATGGGCCATGACGGTCGACTCCGGTGGACGATTAATGAATCCCAAATCGATTTGGGACCGCGACAAAAGAAATGGGCATCTGCCCCAAATCGATTTGTGATCGTAGAATGGTGCTTCATTTCTGGCCTGTCAAGCAGGGGATTTCATCAGGTCAAGCGAAGTCGTCTTCGGTTTTTGATCACAGGAATCGATCGCCGGAGGGGCGGCTGTGCCGTGAGAGAATCCCGCATCGAAACGTGAGCAGCGTGAACGAAAAGACCATGCAGAACCCGGCGCCGAACAAGCAGCGGCCCACCATCGCCGATGTGGCGCGCGCCGCGGGCGTCTCGACGACGACCGTCTCGCACGCGCTCAACGACAAGGGTTACGTCGATCCGCACACACGCGAGCGCGTGAAGGAAGCGGCGCGCGCGCTCGGCTATCGCCCGAGCGTGCGAGCGCAGCGGTTGCGCACGGGGGAGGCCCACACCATCGCGCTGATCTCGTCGATGCCCTTCGAAATCGCGGGCGGCGCATCGAGGCTCGGCTTCCTCATGGAAGTCGCCGCCGTCGCCGCGGCGGCCGCGCTCACGCGCGGGCTCGCGCTCGTGCTGGTGCCGCCGGTGATGGCGGGACGACTGCCGCTCGGGCAACTCGACATCGACGGCGCGATCGTCATCGAGCCCACGACGGACGACGCCAATGTCGCGCATCTGCAGGATCGCGGCCTGCCCGTCGTATGCCTCGGACGTCAGCCGGGCAACGATGCCGTACCGTTCGTCGACATCCACTCGTCGGCGACCACGGAGCTGCTGCTGAACCATCTCCGGGAACAGGGCAGCAAGCGGATCGCGCTGCTCATCGGCGCGCAGCAGCGCAATTCGTACATCGAAGCGCGCGCGAGTTACGAGCGTTTCTGCGCGGCGCACGGCATGACGCCGGTGATCGCGATCGCCGACGAATCGGGCGGCGAGGATGCGGGCCGCGATGCGTGCGCTTCATTGCTGCGCGACCATCCCGAGGTGGACGGCCTCTGTGCGCTCGTCGATGCATTCGCGGTCGGATCGGTTCAGGCGATCGCGCAGGCCGGCAAGCGCGTGCCCGAGGACATCAAGGTCGTCACGCGCTACGACGGCATGCGCGCGCGAAGCTGCCGGCCGCCGCTCACCGCCGTCGATCTGCATCTCGATGACATGGCGCTGCAAGCTGTCGAGTTGCTGTTCGCCCATCTCGGAAGCAAGGAAGGCGCGCGGTCGGTCGTGCCGGCCCTGCCGGAACTCGTGATGCGCGAATCCTCCGGCGTCGCGGACGCGAGGCTCGCCAAATAGCCGCGCGCATCGTCGCCCCTGGCATGCTGCTGCTTTGCACAAAAGTTGACTTTCTTCCGCTAAGGACTAACCCCGATGCAAGAAAGTATCAGTCCGCGGTGTTATTTTAAGTGGTGAGATGACACCGAAAGGGCTACTTTTCAGTCATGGCAAGACGCGATGAAACGCGCTGCGCAAAAGGACAAAAAGCCGTGGAGACGATGCATGACAGCAAACCGGGAGACGATGGCGCGCAACGACGATGCCCGTCGCGCCAAAGCGACCGAGCCCGATCTGGAGCTGGTCGCTGTCCCGCGCGATGAGTCGTTCAAGGTGTGGTCGCATGGCTATCCCTATCGCACCGTGCGGTGGCACTTTCATCCCGAGTACGAGATCCATCTCATCACCGCGACCACGGGCAAATACTTCGTCGGCGATCACATCGGCAATTTCGCGCCGGGCAATCTCGTGATGGTTGGATCGAACCTGCCGCACAACTGGGTCAGCAACGTCCCGGGCGGCGATCGCGTCGCCGAACGCTGCCTCGTGCTCCAGTTCGATAGCGGATTCGTCACGCGCGCGACCGAGGCGTTTCCGGAGTTCAGGCGCATGGAGTCACTCCTCGATTCATCGCGCTGGGGCCTGCTCTTCACACAGGAGACGGGCGCGGCCGCCGAACCGATCATGCGCGAGATGCTCGGCGCGCAAGGCATGCGGCGCATCGGCCTGCTGGCGGCGTTGTTCGAGTTGCTCGCCCAGAGCGAAAAACCGCGAAGGCTCGCGAGCGCCGCCTATCGCGCCGACCCCGACCGTTACGGCGAGACCCGCATCAATCACGTGCTTTCGTTCATCGGGAAGAATCTCTCGCAGGAGTTGCGCGAGACCGAGCTGGCGGAACTCGCGGGACAAAGCGCGAGCGCCTTCTCGCGCTATTTCCGCCGCCATACGGGCGTGCCGTTCGTCCAGTACGTGAACCGCCTGCGCATCAACCTGGCCTGCCAGTTGCTGATGTCGGATGAGTTGAGCGTCACCGATATCTGCTATCAGGTCGGCTTCAATAATCTTTCGAATTTCAATCGCCAGTTCCTGTTGCTCAAGCAGATGTCGCCGACGCGCTGGCGCACCTATCAACGGCTCAACGCCGCGAGCGCGGCTGATTCGATCGAACAGGTCGAGATGCCGGAAATCGCCGGCTAGGGTGCGGCGCAATGGCGGCGTCAGGCATCCGATAACAGACTTCTTGAAAAGGATACCTAACCTGTTCAAAGGCGCAAACGGCAGGCCAACCACGGTAGTACGACATTCAAATCCCAAGAACCCGGAGACATGCAATGAAAAAGCTCTCAACCCAACTGATCAGCGCGGGCGCGCTGAGTCTCGGCCTGTCGTGCAGCCTGCCGGCGCTGGCCGCGCCCAGCGGCACGGTTGCGTTCCTGATGCCCGATCAGGCCTCGACGCGCTACGAGCAACACGACTTTCCCGGCTTCAAGGCCGAAATGGCGAAGCTTTGTCCGGATTGCAAAGTGCTCTATCAGAACGCCAATGCGGCCGTCGCGACGCAGCAGCAGCAGTTCAATTCCGTGATTGCGCAAGGCGCGAAGGTGATCGTCCTGGATCCGGTGGATTCCACGGCTGCCGCGTCGCTCGTGCATATGGCGCAGAGTCAGGGGATCAAGGTCATCGCCTATGACCGGCCCGTGCCGTCGACGCCGGCGGACTATTACGTTTCCTTCGATAACGAAGGCATCGGCAAGGCAATCGCGACGTCGCTCGTCGAACATCTCAAGGCGACGGGCGTCGCGACCAGCAAGGGCGGCGTGCTCGAAGTCAACGGCTCGCCCACGGATGCGGCGGCGGGTCTCATCAAGAAGGGCATTCACACCGGTCTGCAAAGCGGCGGCTACAAGACCCTCGCGGAATACGACACGCCGGAATGGGCGCCGCCCAAGGCCCAGCAATGGGTCAGCGGGCAGATCACGCGCTTCAGCTCGCAGATCGTCGGCGTGGTGGCGGCCAACGACGGCACCGCCGGCGGCACCATCGCTGCCTTCAAGGCGGCCGGCGTCAATCCCGTGCCGCCCGTGACCGGCAACGATGCGACCATCGCCGGCCTGCAGCTCATCATCTCGGGCGACCAGTACAACACCATCCTCAAGCCGAGCGAGATCGTCGCGGCGGCGGCGGCGAAGGCAGCGGTCGGCTTTCTCTCGGGACAGGCGCCGAAGGGCGAAACCTCGCTCTTCAACACGCCGACGCAGTTGTTCAAACCGTCGGTCATCACGGCGCAGAACCTGAAGGCCGAAGTGGTGGACAAGGGCTTCGCGAACGCGAAGGAGCTTTGCACGGACCGTTATGCGGACGGCTGCAAGAAGCTCGGCATCACGCACTGACCGGGACTGATCGCGGCGAAGCCCGGCTGCCTGCGGGTTCCGCCGCACCGAAGAGGAACATCATGAATGCAATCCCCACTCCACACGCCGGGCGCGGCGAGCTGGTGCTGAGCCTGCGCGGCGTCTCGAAGCATTTCGGCGCGGTGTCGGCGCTCACCGACATCGAGCTCGACGTCCACGCCGGCGAAGTCGTCGCGCTGGTGGGCGACAACGGCGCGGGCAAATCGACGCTCGTCAAGATCCTCGCGGGCGTGCATCAGCCGAGCGCAGGCACAATCACCTTCGGCGGCAAGGAAGTCACGCTGTCGGATCCGGGCATGGCGCTCGACCTGGGTATCGCGACGGTCTTCCAGGACCTCGCCTTGTGCGAGAACCTGGATGTCGTCGCCAACATCTATCTCGGGCGCGAGCTCGCTCCCATGCGTCTCGACGAAGTGTCGATGGAAGTGCGCGCCTGGACGCTCTTGAACGAACTCTCGGCGCGCATTCCGAGCGTGCGCGACGTCGTCGCCTCGCTCTCGGGCGGGCAGCGCCAGACGGTCGCCATCGCGCGTTCGCTGCTGCTCGACCCGAAGCTCATCATGCTCGACGAGCCGACGGCCGCGCTCGGCGTCGCGCAGACGGCCGAAGTGCTGAACCTGATCGAGCGCGTACGCGATCGCGGCCACGCGGTCATCATGATCAGTCACAACATGGAGGACGTGCGCGCGGTCGCGGACCGCATCGTGGTGCTGCGGCTCGGCCGCAACAACGGCATCTTCTATCCCGATTCGTCGAACGCGGAGCTGGTGGCCGCGATCACCGGCGCGACCGAGAACGCCGTATCGCGCCGCGCCGGACGCCGTCAGGCTCAACAGGACGCATGAAACAGGACATCGGGTAAAGGATCGATCATGAGCAAGCACACTCCGGGCAGCGCGCCGCCCGATACGCAAAGCGCGCCCCAGCCTTCCACCCTGCTCGACCGCAGCGATGTCCGCGTCAAGCACGCGAGCGGCGTCGGTGAAAGCGTTTCCGCGTTCGTCGACCGCGTGCGCTCCGGCGATCTCGGATCGCTGCCGGTCATCGCGGGTCTCATCATCATCTGGACCGTGTTCACGAGTCTGAACCCGGTCTTTCTGTCCGCCAACAATCTCGTGAACCTGTTGTTCGATTGTTCGACGGTCGGCGTCATTTCGCTCGGCATCGTCTGCGTGCTGCTGGTCGGCGAGATCGACCTGTCGGTGGGGTCGATGAGCGGCTTCGCCTCCGCGCTCGTCGGCACGCTGTGGGTCAATGAAGGCTGGCCCGTGCTGCTCGCGTGCGTCGCGGCAATCGTGGTGGGCGGCGCGATCGGCGCGCTGTACGCGTTGCTGCTCAACCGGCTCGGCATGCCGAGTTTCGTCTCGACGCTCGCGGGACTGCTCGCGATTCTCGGGATGCAGCTCTATGTGCTGGGCGCGAGCGGCTCCATCAACCTGCCGTACTCCACGACGATGGTGGACTTCGGGCAATTGATGATCATCCCCGCGCTCGTCTCGCACGTGCTGGCGCTGCTGCCCGGCGTGACGATCCTCGTGCTCGGTCTACGCACGCGCGCGCGCCGTCAGGCCGCGCGGCTTTCCGCGCCCTCGATGGGCGGCCTGCTGGCGCGCGCCGTCGCGATCACCGTGTTTCTGGAGATCGTCGTCGCCTATCTCAACTCGGGGCGCGGCGTGCCGCTGATGTTCGGCGTCTTCCTCGGCCTCACCGTGCTCATGGACTACGCGCTGACGCGCACGCGCTGGGGCCGCTCGATGAACGCGGTCGGCGGCAACCGCGAGGCCGCGCGGCGCGCGGGCATCAAGGTCGCGAGCATCTAT
This sequence comes from Caballeronia sp. EK, assembly GCF_014384845.1. Taxonomy (NCBI): domain Bacteria; kingdom Pseudomonadati; phylum Pseudomonadota; class Betaproteobacteria; order Burkholderiales; family Burkholderiaceae; genus Caballeronia; species Caballeronia sp. EK. The sequence goes on along the minus strand of NZ_JACSUE010000001.1, from coordinate 460,284 downwards.
ACGAGCGCGTTCGTGCTGTGCGCGAGTTTCGCCGCGCTCGGCGGCATTCTCACCGCAGCCCGCCTCGCATCCGCGAGCCAGCAGGCCGGCACCGGCGACGTCAACCTGAACGCCATCGCGGCGGCGGTGATCGGCGGGACGAGTCTGTTCGGCGGCCGCGGCAACGCGTATTCGGCGGTGCTCGGCATCATCGTGATTCAGTCGATTGCAAGCGGCCTCACGCTGCTGAATCTGTCTTCTTCGTTGCGCTTCATGATCACCGGCGCGGTGCTGGCCATCGCGGTGATCGTCGATTCGCTCGCCCGGCAATCGCGCGTGTCGCACGGTCGCGCGTGATCGGACTCAAACAGGAGAATCGTCAATGTCAGTATCCATCGCGGGAAAAGTGGCCGCCATCACCGGCGCGGCGTCGGGCATCGGCCTGGAGTGCGCGCGCGTCCTGATCGAGGAAGGCGCGAAGGTCGTGCTGATCGATCGCGCGCAGGACCGGCTCGCGGCCTGCTGCGCGGAACTGGGCGCGAACGCGCTGCCCTTGTCCGTGGATTTGCTCAAGCCGTCCGAAGTCTCGGCGATGCTGCCGAAGATTCTCGATCTCGCCGGCGGTCTCGACATCTTTCACGCCAACGCGGGCGCGTATATCGGCGGCGAAATCGTGGACGGCAATCCGGACGAATGGGATCGCATGCTGAACCTGAACATCAACGCCGCGTTCCGCTCGGTGCACGCCGTCCTGCCGCATATGGTCGCGCAGAAATCGGGCGATATCGTGTTCACCAGTTCGATCGCGGGCATCGTGCCGGTCGTGTGGGAACCGATCTACACCGCATCCAAGTTCGCCGTGCAGGCGTTCGTGCACACCACGCGGCGTCAGGTCGCGAAGCACGGCGTGCGCGTGGGCGCCGTTGCGCCCGGCCCGGTGGTCACCGCCCTGCTCGACGACTGGCCGAAAGCCAAGATGGAGGAAGCGCTCGCATCCGGCAGTCTGATGCAGCCGCGCGAGGTCGCCGAAGCCGTGCTCTTCATGCTGACGCGTCCGCGCAACGTGACCATTCGCGATCTCGTGATCCTGCCCAACAGCGTCGATCTGTGAGCACGCATCGGGCGGGCGATGTAGGCTCGCCGTCATGACCCCACTCCAACCACGGACAGAGAGATGAACGCAAGCAACCCGAGCGCCGGCGCACGCCATGTCATCGGCGTCGACGTGGGCACCGGCAGCGCCCGCGCCGGAATTTTCGATGCCGCCGGCAATATGGCCGCCTCGGCGAAGAAGGACATTACGCTGTTCCATGAGAGCGGCGCCATCGTCGAGCAGTCGAGCGGGGAAATCTGGAACGCCGTCTGCCATGCCGTGAAGGAAGCGCTCGCGCAGGCGGCGATCGCGCCCGAGTCCGTCGCCGGAATCAGCTTCGACGCAACCTGTTCGCTCGTCGTGCTGGGCGATGGCGGCACGGCGCTGCCCGTGGGACCGTCGGAAGTGGCCGGGCGTGACATCGTGGTCTGGATGGATCATCGTGCGCTCGAACAGGCGGCGCGCATCAACGCGACGGACCACGCGGTGCTGAAGTTCGTCGGCGGCAGAATCTCGCCGGAAATGGAGACGCCGAAGCTCTTGTGGCTTCTGGAAAACCGCCCGCAGACCTTTAACGCCGCGTGGCAGTTCTTCGATCTCACCGACTTCCTGACATGGCGCGCGTCCGGCGATCTGTCGAGGTCGGTCTGCACCGTGACCTGCAAGTGGACCTATCTCGCGCATGAACGGCGCTGGGACGACAGCTATTTCCGGACCATCGGACTCGGCGCGCTGGCGGACGAGGACTTCGCGCGCATCGGTCGGCAGGTGGTCGAACCGGGCACGCGACTCGGCAACGGGCTCACCGAACGTGCCGCCGCGGAACTCGGCCTGATCGCCGGAACGCCGGTCGGCGCGGGTGTGATCGATGCCCATGCGGGCGGCATCGGCACCGTGGGCGCGCAAGGCAATCCGGAGTCCTGCCTGGCCTATGTGTTCGGCACCTCGTCATGCACGATGACGACGACCGCGGAGCCGGTCTTCGTGCCCGGCGTCTGGGGCCCCTACTTCTCGGCGATGGTGCCGCAGGCATGGCTCAACGAAGGCGGTCAGTCGGTCGCCGGCGCGGCGATCGAACGCCTGCTCGCGATGCATCCCGCCGCCGCCGATGCGGGGAGGCGCGCGCAAGAGCGCGGCGAATCGCTCCCGGGCATGCTGGCCGGGCTCGCGGCGCAGGCGTCCGGAAGCCTTTCCGACGCGGTAAAGCTCGCCGACGGCCTGCACATCGTTCCCGAGTTCCTCGGCAACCGCGCGCCTTTCGCCGATCCGCACGCGCGCGCGGTCATCGCCGGTCTCGGCATGGAAACCGGCCTCGACAGTCTGGTCGCGCTGTATGTCGCCGGCGTGTGCAGCATCAGTTACGGCCTGCGTCAGATCATCGAAGCGCAGGCTCAGGCCGGCGCGCCGATCGAGCGTGTGATGATCAGCGGCGGCGCGGGCCGGCTCGATCTGGTTCGGCAACTGCTCGCCGATGCGACCGGCAAGCCGGTGCTGGCCACGCAGGCCGAGGAGCCCGTGCTGCTCGGCGCTGCGATGCTCGGCGCCGTGGCGGGCGGCCTGTTCGACGACGTTCGCTCGGCGATGAGCGGCATGGCGCGCGTCAAGGAGACGTACACGCCGGCAAGCGGCGACCTCGCGCAGTTGCACGATGCGCGGTACCGCGCATTCATCCGCTTGCAGGCTTGCGCGCGGGAGATTCGCGAGGGTTAGATCGCGTTCAGGTTCTCGCTTTATTGCCGCGCACGAAATGCAGCCCGAGCCGTGCTGCTATCGAGAGCATCGCAAGGCTGATCGTCACGACGAGCATCGCGCACTCGGTTCGTGTTGCACGATCGGTGCGCTCGATCAGCAGTTCGGTTTCCGACTGACGCATCTGCGCAATCAGCATCCGAATCCGGTCCATGCGTTCGAGGCCGACATCGCTCAGTATCATGTCGCGCGCCTGCGCTGTCCCTTGCTCCTTCAGAACACTCAGCGTCCGTGCGAGTTCGGCAAGCTTGTCTTGCAAGGCGAGGTCCAGTGCATCGACGCGCGCAAGCTGCGCGGGGCTGTCGTGAACCAGTTTCCTGAGCTTCGTCGGTTCCGCCTGCACTTCCTTGATCGCCTGCAAATACGGCCTGAGATACGCTTCGTTGACCGTGAGAATGTAGCCGCGCTGACCGGTCTCGGCATCGGTCATCAACTGGAGTGTCGTCTCCAGCGTCGACATCACCCGATACGTGTGTTCGATCCAGTCGCGTTGCGCGAGCAGGATGCGGTGATAGCCATAGGACGTCGCAGCAGCGACGATCACGAGCGCCGTGAGCGGCACGACGCGCCAGTCGAACGACTCGCGAAAACGCCACCGTCCGCGTTCGCGTTTCATCGCCGTTCAGAAGCGCATCACGAGCGCGACACCGGCCACCATCAGCAAGGTGCCCAGCAAGCGCAACCAGCTGATGGGATGCTCCGCCACGCCGATCAAACCGAAGTGATCGATCGCGACCGACGCCACGAGGTTCGCGCAGATGGTCAGCCCATTGAGCGTGCCGACACCGACTTTCTGCACCAGCGTCAGACCTGCAAATACGGCGACAGCCCCGACGATGCCGCCGAGCGGCGCCCACCATTTCATGCTGCGCAGATCGTCGAGCGTCGGCAGCGGGGTCGGCTGGATGAAGAACAACGCGACGGCGAGAAACGTCACCAGCAGAAACGAAATGCTCGACGCGAGCCACGGATTGACGAGCGAGCCTTTCAGCACGCCGTTGATGGGCGCACCCGCGGCCTGAAGGATGCCGCCCGCGATGATGAACGGAAAAATCCACACCTGGCTCATCGTTGTCCTCCGTTGTTTTCGTTCAATGCGCGATCAGAAGCCGCGCACCCAGCGCCAGCACGAGCGCGGGCAGCATGACGGCCACGCCGACCCTGAAGAACTGCATGAAACTCACTTCCTCGCCCTCGCGCCGAATGGACGAGAGCCAGAGAATGGTCGCGAGCGAACCGGTGATCGACAGATTCGGCCCGAGATCCACGCCGATCAGCAACGCGTCGATCACGCGCTCGGGACTGTGCGCCTGCAACGCCGTCGCGCTGGCGATGAGCCCGGCCGGCAGGTTGTTGATCGCATTGCTGCCCAAAGCGACGACGACGCCCGACACCGCAGCCGCGAGCGATTGATTCTGTTGCGCCATGCTCGCGAGCACATGCGAGAGCGCCGCGACGACGCCCGTGTGCGCGAGCATCTCCACGAGCACGAACAGGCCCGCGACGAGCGGCAGCACGCTCCACGAAATCTCGCTGACGAGTTCGACCGGCGATTGACGTTCCTTCACGAGCACGACCAGCGCCGTGAGAATGCCGAGGATGGCCGTCGGCAAGCCCAGTTGCATGTCGAGGGCGGAAACGATGAGCAACGCGATCGCCGTCACGCCGATGCCCGCGAGCGTCACCTTCCCGTTCGTGCTCAGCTTGTCGACGGGAAGATCGGAGGCGCACGCGCCGACGAGCTCGCCGCGTTGCGTCCAGCGCAGCATGAAAAACGTCGCGACGATCGACAGCACCGAGGGCAACGCGAAGCGCGCTACCCATAGGCCCAGCGCCGGCGTGTGATTCGCATAGAGCACGAGATTGGCGGGATTCGATATCGGTAACACGAAGCTCGCCGCGTTCGCGATGAACGCGCACACATACAGAAGCGGCAGCGGCTTCGTCTGCGCCTTCTTCGCCGCGGCGAACACGGCGGGCGTGAGCACGACGGCGGCGGCATCGTTGGAAAGGAAAGTCGTCACCACGACGCCGACGAGATACACCAGCAAGAAGAGCCTGCGCGGCGAACCCTTCGCATGATTCACGGCAAGGACCGCGATCCAGTCGAACAGGCCTTCGCGCCTGCCGAGCTCGGAGAGCAGCATCATGCCGATGAGGAACAGGTACACATCGGTGCCCTTTCCGACCGCCTGCCACGCGAGATTCGCGGGAAGCAGGCCGAGCGCGACGAGCAGCAAGGCGCCCGCGACGGCCCAGATCGCCTCGGGCCATCTGAAGGGACGGAGGATGACGCCGGCGGTCGCAGCCAGCCCGATGCCCCAGGACAGAAAAATCGGATTCATGTGGCGATCATGTGGCGAGAGAAGGATCGTTGGCGGAATCGCGGCAACTGCCGCATGCTTTCTTGAGCGATGTGCCGAAAGAGAGCCAGAGCACGAGCGAGCCCGTCGACACGGCGCCCAGCGCGAGAAACGCGGTCACATAGCCGAAATGCTGTGCGAGCGCGCCGCCCAGCGCGGGACTGAGCGCGGCACCGATGCCCTGCACCGTCATCACCACGCCCTGCCCGACATTGACGCGCCCGGTGCCTTGCAGCAAACGCACCACGAGCGCGGGAACAGCCACGCTTTGCAGCCCCGCGCCGATGCCGTCGAGCGCCTGCACGGGCCACACGCCCCATGCGTTGATGAACATCGCCGCGACCAGACCGCGCAACGGCAGCGCAAGGAACGTGATCAGAATCACGCCCCAGTAGCCGGTGCGCTGGATCAGCCGGTTTGCGAAAAACGCTGCCGCGACCATCACGAGTTGCGCGACGACGATCGTCTGCGCGGTGAACGCGCTCGGATCGCCCTGATGCGCGGCGACCACGGCGAGGCCATAGAGCGGCAGCATCGCTGCATTGCCGAGGTGGAACATCGCGAGCGCGGCGGCGAGCAACAGCAGCGGCCTGCACGTGAGCAACATGCGAAAGCCGCTCGCGTGCTCATGCTCCGAAGACGACGACGTTGGCGACGAGGTGGCGAGGCCGCGCGCGCTGTCGTGATCGATCGAATCCGCGCGGATCAGCAGCGTCGATAGAACCGTCAGCGCTCCGAATACGCTCGCGAGCGCGAACACCGCGCCGAATCCGAAGCGCCAGCCGAGCCATCCCGAAAGCGCCGCGCCCACGACATTGCCCGCGTGATTGGCCACCTGATTGCGCGCGAACTGCCGGTCGAAGCCGCGTTCGCGCACGATGCCGAGCGTCACGCCCGCGACCGCCGGACCGAGCGCGGCGCCGGTCACCGCCGTGAGAATCTGCGAGGCGGCGACCATCCAGAAGTCGTGCGACACCCACAGCACGAGCGATGCGAGCGTCGTCATGACGCCCGCCGTCACGATGAGGCCGCGCTTGTGATGCGTCGCATCGACGAGCGCGCCCGCCGGGGAAGTCGCGAGCATGCCGGCGATGCCGCCGAGCGTCATCACGGTGCCGATCGATGCCGGATGCCAGCCCTGCGCCTGCAAAAAAACGCCGAGGAAAGGGCCGATGCCCGCCTGCACATCGGCCATGAAAAAGCTCAGTCCTTCGAGCGCATAGAGAGGGTTCATGGGCTGCTCACCAGGGACGTCCGTTCTTGTTGGGCCAGCTCGGCATGTCGCTCTCCAGAGTTGCACGCCCGTGTTGCGTCAGGCGGCGACCGGCGCGTCGATCAGTTCGGCGATCTCATCCACTTCGATCGTCCGCCCGTGGCGGTTGCGGATGCCGTGCCCCCACGCCTGAACGTGCGCGCCCGGCGCGAGATACGCGGTCAGTTCGGCTGCGGCATGCGGCGGCATCCGCAGCGACGTGCCATCGTCGAGCAGCGCGCCGCGCAGTTCACCTTTCGGTCCGAAGAGCGACAGCACCACTTCGCCGCTCGCTTCCATCGGCTTGCGTTCGACGTGCGGCTTCTGATGTTTCTCGCCATCGTGATGCGGGCCTTCGTCGAGAATGACCTTGCCGTTCTTAGGCGTAAGCGAGACCGCCGCGATCATGTCCGCGCCGCGCGGCTTCACGCCCCGCACGCGAACCTCGTCGCCCACGGCGACCTGCCGCGCGATCTGTCGCGACAGATGAGGCGGAAAGTGAACCTGCAGCGCCTGTCGCACGCCGAGCACGATGCCGTCGATTTCGCCGTGCGGGTTCAGCAGAAAACGCGTCACCTTGCCGCGCGTTTCGGGAAGGCTTTCAGGGTCGATCCAATGCATGTCGTTGATCCTCGTTTGATGATGATGAAAGCGCGTCGGTCATCGACACGCTCATGGGTTCGGCGGCGCGCGGTCATAGAGCCGGGTCAGGTTGCCCGGCGCACCGAACGATGTCGCCTGAAGCGCGGTGCCGTACTGGTTGCGCGTGCCGTAGCCTTGCGCCGATACCCGCGCGCCCGCCTGCACGAGCCGGGGGAATTGCTGGGCGACGGGCGGCGTGAGTTTGATGACGGTGCCATCCGCGAGAATCACGCCGTCAGGCTCGCCGCGCGGAGCAGTGGTGACGTGCGCCACCTGTCCCTGCGCGCTCAGGCGCGACAGACCCGCGCCGCGCAACTCTCGCGGCAGCGGCTGCGCGCCCGGCAGCGGTGGCTGATCGGTGAGTTGCTGGCCGCTTCTCGCATCGGTGATGCGTTGCGCCTTGAGATTGCCGCCCGCATCGCGCCACCCTTCGATCTGCACGCTGTCGCCCGGATGTATCGCCGACGTGAGCTGTGCGCTCATGTGCGGCGGGAAGTGGACGAGCGCGCCGTCGCCGGTCAGGAAGCCGTCGACATCGCCATCGGGGTTGATGAGAAAACGCGACACCGTGGCTTGCGTCGTAACCGCCGTTCCTTGGTCCGCGAGCGGCGCGGGGCCGGCTCCGGGCGCCGGCGGCACAGGCGCGGCTCCGGGCGGCGGCGGCGGCAAACCCGCTGCCGCGACGGGCGGCGCAGGCGCAACGGGCGGTTGGGTCTGGGCAACGCAACCCGCGCTGATCGCCAGCAGCGCGGTGAGACTCATCGCGCTTGCGATGCGGGCGGTGTTGCTGCGGCTTGCCTTGGTCGATGTCGATTGCATGATTCACTCCTTCGCTTGACGCGGAGTGATCTGCAAGGGCTATGCCATCCAACGAAAGCCCACTGCTCAAGGTATCGGCGTGACGAAGCGCGCGGTGGTGTCGGGGAATCGGACGCCGGGTGTCCGATCTCTTGACACTCAACTGTCGGAGCTGGACATCCCGAGGTTCGCCAGACGCGTATAGAGCGATTGACGACTGATGCCGAGCCTGCGCGCCGCCTCGGCGCGATTGCCGTCGGTGAGCGCGAGAGCGCGGACGATCAGCGCGCGTTCGAGTTGCGCGAGCGCATCGTTGAGTGGAAGCTCGGCGAGGCTGGCAGGGATCGCGTCACTCGGACTCGCGGTCGCGTTGAAGAGGAAGGCGAAGTCCTCGCGCGTGAGCAGCGCGCCCGGCGCGAGCGCGCTCGCCCGTTCCATCGCGTTCGCCAGTTCACGCACGTTGCCGGGCCAGCTGAACGTGACGAGCATGCGCTGCGCATCGGCGGAGAGCCGCTTGTGAGCCGCATCCGGCGATGCCGCGAGCGTCGACAGGAAATGCTCCGCGAGCGGCAGGATATCCGCTACCCGCTCACGCAGGGGCGGCAAGTGCAGCGGGATCACGTTCAGCCGATACAACAGATCCTGCCGGAAGGTTCCCGCGGCGACCATCGCCGGCAGATCGCGATGGGTCGCCGCCACGACGCGCACATCGACGGCGACGGGCCGGTTCGTGCCGAGCGGCGTGACCTGCCGTTCCTGAAGCACGCGCAGCAGCTTGGCCTGCATCGCGAGCGGCATGTCGCCGACTTCATCGAGAAAGAGCGTGCCGCCGTGCGCCTCCTCGAAGCGCCCTCGCCGCTCCGCGTGCGCGCCGGTGAACGCGCCCTTGCCATGCCCGAAAAGCTCGCTTTCGAGCAGGTCATCCGGAATCGCCGCGCAGTTCACCGCCACGAACGGCCCGCCCGCCCGCGCCGAAGCGCGATGCAGCACATGCGCCGCCACTTCCTTGCCTGTGCCCGTCTCGCCGGTGATGAGGACCGTCGAGTGCGTGCCCGCCGCGCGGCCCAGACGCTTTTGCACATCGCGCATGGCATCGCTCACGCCGAGCAGTTGCGGCTCGCGCGACGGCGTTTCGTCCGCGAAGGCAGGCGTCGCGGCGACGGGCGCATCGGGATGCGCCGCGAGCATGCGTGCGAGCAGCACCGCGATCTCGTCGCGGCCGACGGGTTTGGTGAGATGCTCGAACGCGCCGAGCCGCATCGCGCCGATGGTGTTGTCGCTCGTCGCATGCGCGGTCAGCATTACGACCGGCACATGTTGCAGGCCCGCCATGCCGCGCAGCGATTCGAGCACGGCGAGACCGTCCGCGCCCGGCAAACGGAAGTCGAGAAAGATGCAGTCCGGCGCGCAACGCTCGCGCAAGTGCTCCAGCGCCGCTTCGCCCGAGCGCGCTTCGAGCGTCGTGTGACCGAGGTCCTGGATGGTTTCGACGAGGCCTTCGCGAAAGGCGTCGTCGTCGTCGATGATCAGTATGGTCGCCATGGCACCTCGATCACGAAGCATGTCACGTTCGAATCCTCCGCGAGGTAAGCGCGTCCGCCATGCGCCGCCGCGATCTCGCGCACGACGGCGAGGCCGAGGCCGGAGCCATCGGGGCGGCCCGTCACGAACGGCTCGAAAATGCGCTCGCGCTCGGCCGCGCTCACGCCGGGACCATCGTCGGTCACTTCCAGCCTGAGCCGTTCGCCTCCGGTCCATTGTGCGCCCTTCGCGCGCACCGTCACGCGGCCGCCCGGCGGCGCATGGCGCAGCGCGTTCACGATCAGGTTGTCGAGCGCGCGCGCCATTTGCGCGGGATCGAAGACGGGCTGCGTCGCCCCGGTTTCGATCTCCGCGCGCAACGATATCGCGCGGCTCTCGGCGCTCGCTTCATGCGTATGAACGATGTCGCCGAGCCACGCGTGCAGATCGACGGCGCGCGCGTTCACGGTCACCGGCTGCGTGAGCGCGAGCAAACTGGTCACCTGCGCCTCGATGCGCCCCACCTGCTCGATGATCGTCCGCAGCGCGGCTTCGCGGCGCGCGCCGTCGCCGGCGAGCGCATTCTCTGCCTTCAGACGCATGGCCCCCGCAGGGTTGCGGATCTCGTGCGCGATCTGCGCCGCCATCTTGCCGAGCGCGCCGAATCGCTCGGCCTGCGCCAGTTGCGTGCTGAGCGCGTTCGCCTCGCGCTTGAGACGCGCGGCGCGCTCGACATAGCGATTGAGTGCATCGACGATCTGGTCCAGATCGCGCTCGCCGAGCCGTTCGAGCCGCCGGCCCTGCTCGAATCCGCCATCGGGCGCGAGCGCCTGTTCCAGCCGCGTGAGGTTGCGCCGCCAGCGCCTGAGCGCGACGGCCAGAAACAAGGCCAGCACGACGATGATCGCGAGTACGCCCGCCAGGATGGTCGCGGCGCGCTCGCCGTAGGGTCCGAGCGGCGGCCGCGCGCGCGTGAGCATCCACGCCAGCAGGCCTGTGTGGCGCGGCACGGGACAGGCGACCGCGACCACGGCATCCGCGCCGCTCGATACGACATCGACCTGCATCTGGCCCGCGCCGCCCGCTTTTCTGAGCGTGCGCAGAATGAGCGGCGTCTCGGCCTCGGGGACATCGCGCTTCACGCCGCTGCCTTCGTAGGTGGGAAACGCATAGGCCAGAAAGCCGTTGGGCGCGCCGGCCGTCGTCTTGTCGTTCCAGAAGCCGCCTTCGATGCCATCGGTGCGGATCAGCACGAGATCGAGCACCGCGTGCATGAGATCGATGTTGGTTTCGCCGGGGCGCTGCATCGACAGGTCGTAGCGCGATGCGACCGCCGTGCAGGCCGCAGCCGCCTGTTGCTTCGCGGTCGTGACGCGCTCGCCGAGCGCCGACGAAAGGATGAGCCACACGGCCGCCGTGAGCAGCCCGCACAGGATGGCGACGAGAATCCAGAGCGCGAAGAGCTGGGTGGAGAACGACGGTCGCGGCATGAAGAGTCTCTGCGCCAATTGGGTTGGTGCGAATTGAAGCAAGTCTCTCGCCACGGTCCGTTACGTCGCCGCCCGCTAGCGCCAGGCCTGCGTGAACTCGCTGACCACGCGCGCGAGATGCGCCTGCATCGCCCCGCGCGCAGCGCTCGCATCGCGCGCCATAATGGCCGAAAAGATGCGCTGATGGTCATCCTGCGAAGCCTCGCGCAACGCGGGCGTGTGAAAGTGCTCCTCGATCTTTTTCCACAACGGATCGGCGCGGGAGTTGTCCCATATCGCGGTCACGACCGAGTGGAGCACTTCGTTTCCCGTCGCCCGCGCAATCGCCAGATGGAAATCGCGGTCGGCGGCTTCGTTGGCGGCCTTGTCGTGCATGTTTTCGCGCATCGCGCGCAACGCGGCGAAGAGCCGGTCGAGGTCCGCATCCTTGCGTTCGATAGCGGCGAGCGCCGCGATCCCGCTTTCGATCACCGCCCGGGCGCGCAGCGTCTCGATCGGGCCCAGCCCGCGCGGCATCCTGAACGTCACGGAGCGCGCCTCCGGTGCTTCGGCCACGTAGATGCCCGACCCGACACGCACCTCGACGACGCCCTGCACTTCCAACGCGATGATCGCCTCCCTCACCTGCGTGCGGCTCACGCCGAAACGCTCGGCCAGCGTGCGTTCGGAAGGCAGGCGGGCGCGCGGCCCGATGTCGCCGGCCGCGATCAGGTCGTAGATCCGGTTCGCCAGCCCGACATACGAACGGTCGCCCGCGTCCGTGTTGGCGAGACGGCCGGCTGGCGTGTGCGAAAGATCGGCCATCTGGGACTCTCGAGATCGTCAAGGACGCCGGGCGGCGCTCGAAGCTGGTCAAAATGGTACACCAATCCCTGTGCAACGCAGCATCGGCCGATCGCGGGCTAGCCTTACCCATCAAGCGTTTCAAGCCGAACGGCGCACGCTCGTAAACCACTATCGCGCGTGGATTGGTATGCCAGTACTGTCAGACGCGAACGCGCACGCGCGTGCCCTCCTGACACTTCGAGGGGCGCTTTTGAAAATGGTCCTGCTGCTAGTTCGATCGCGTCCCGCCTGGCAAATCCGCAAGATTCCGTGCTTCTCGCGCACCGTGTCGCCAATCCACGACGAGCCATGCGCGCCCGCAGTCGGTAGATTGAATCCAACAACAAGGAGACAACATGCGTCCAGGAATCCAGGTGCTCAGAGTGACGGCGAGCGCGGCATTGGCGTTGTGCACGAGTGCGGCTTTCGCGCAGGCTTCGATCGTTTCCGGTCCATCCAGCGATCCCGCATGCATGGTTCCCTGGAAGAGCGACACGAAGTTCGTCAAGTATCCGAAGAAGAACGGCCCGTACCGCATCGCGCTCGTGAACGGCTATATCGCCAACACCTGGCGCATCCAGATGATCAAGACGGCCAAGGCCTACACGGCGCAACCGGCGGTCGCCGCGAAGCTCAAGGAATTCAAGGTCGTCTCCACCGGCGAGGACGTCCCGGCGCAGATCTCGGCCGTCAACAACTTCATCGATGCGGGCTACGACGCGATCATCGTCGATGCGCAGAATCCCTCCTCGTTCGGCCCGGCGATCCGCCGCGCGAAGAAAGCCGGCGTCGTGCTGATCGCGTTCGACAACACGCTCGACAGCGAAGACGCGATCAACGTCGACGTCGATCAGTACGGGCTCGGCGTGCTGTGGGCCAAGTGGCTCGCGACCCATGTGCCGAACGGCGGCAAGGTGCTGGAGGTTCGCGGCGTGGCGGGCACGTCGGTCGATACGGACCGGCACAACGGTTTCCTGAAAACGCTCGACGAGACCGGCAAGAAGTGGAACGTCGTGCAGGTCTACGGCAAATGGGACGACGGCGTCGCGCAGAAGGCCGCCGCGGACGCCATCGCGGTGCAAGGCCATTTCGACGGCATTTCGGCGCAGGGCGGCGACACCGGCGTCGTGCGCGCCATGATCGACGCGAAGCATCCGTTCGTGCCGTTCGGCGGCGAGACGGAAAACGGCTTTCGCAAGTTCTGCGCGCAGTACGGCAGCCAGGGCCTGAAATGCACGTCGGCGGGCAGCGGTCCCGCGCAGGTGGCCGTGGCGATCAAGACCGCGCTCTCGGCACTCGACGGTCAGACGATTCCGGTGGCGATCAAGCTGCCCCTCGACATCACGGACGACGCGAAGCTGAAGGCGGGCGTCAACTACTTCCCGAACGAATCCGACAACTTCTTTGTCGGCAACTCGTTTCCGACATGCGGCATCAACTTCTCCGCGCAGGAAATCATGAAGCAGAGCCAGGGCAACCAGTAAGCGGATAATGGCGGCGACGTGACGGGAGACGAAGCATGCGGGACGACGCAGAGCGGCCGTTCTTTCAGATGTCCGGCGTGTCGAAGAGCTACGGCGGCGCCGTCGCGCTGGATCACGCGGAACTGGCGGTGCGCAGGGGACGCATCCACGCGGTCCTCGGCGAGAACGGCGCGGGCAAGTCCACGCTGCTGAAGGTGATGTCCGGCGTCGTGCAGCCGGACGAAGGCACGATGCACCTCGATGGCCGCGAAGTCTCGTTCGCGTCGCCCGCCGCGGCGAACGCGGCGGGCATCGTCTGCGTGTATCAGGAGCTGTCGCTGATCCCCGACCTGAGCGTGGCGGACAACATCTTCGCTGCGAATCCGCCACGGCGCTTCGGCATGATCGATCGCCGGGTGCAGCGCCGCCAGGCCGAGGCCGCGCTGGCCCGCGCCGGCGCGGCCGACATCAATCCGCTCACGAAAGTCCGCGATCTGCCGCTGTCGCGCCAGCAGATGGTCGAGCTCGCGAAGGGGCTGGCGCACGAGCCGCGCATCCTGATTCTCGACGAAGCCACGTCGGCGCTGACCGCGGCCGACGTGGCGCGCGTCATCGACGTGCTCAAGCGCCTGCGCGACGAAGGGCTCGCGCTGCTCTTCATCTCGCACCGGATGCACGAGGTGAAAGCGCTCGCGGACGAATGCACCGTCTACCGGAACGGTCGTCACGTGATGAGCTTCGAGGCGGGCACGCGCTCCGACAACGAGGTCGTCGAGATGATGATCGGCCGCAAGTACCAGCATGTGTTTCCCGCCAAGCCCGCGAACGAGCCCGGGCAACGCGGCCCCGCCGAAGCGGTTCTCGCCTGCCGCGACCTCGCGTGGAACGACACATTGCGCGGCGTCAGCTTTTCGGTGAGGCCCGGCGAAATCCTCGGGCTAGGCGGCCTCGACGGACAAGGCCAGCGCGAACTGCTGCTCGCGCTGTTCGGCGTGCTGCGCGGTTGCGCGGGCGTGATCGAGATCGACGGCAAGGCGGTGTCGATCGGGAGCCCCGTGGCCGCCCGCGCCAAACGCATCGGCATGGCGCTGATTCCGGAGGACCGCAAGACCGAAGGCCTGATGCTGCCGATGTCGGTGCGCGAGAACCTGTCGTTCGCCGCGCTCGATCGCATGTCCACCGCGGGCGTGATCGATCGCGACCGCCAGCAGTCGTTCGTCGACCGGATGATGGCGCTCCTCGCGATCAAGTCGTTCAGCACCGACGCGGCCGTGGGCTCGCTGTCGGGCGGCAACCAGCAGAAGGTTGTCATCGCGAAATGGCTGGTCCGGCAGCCGCGCATCCTGCTCCTGTGCGACCCGACGCGCGGGATCGACGTCGGCACCAAGCAGGAGATCTATCAGTTGCTCAGGCGGCTCGCCGACGAGGGCGCAGCAATCGTGTTCTATTCGACCGACTATGACGAGCTGATCGGTTGCTGCGACCGCGTCCTCGTGCTGTACGAAGGCAGGATCAAGAAGGAGCTCGCCGGGGCCGCGATCACCGAGCAGAATCTCATCGCCAGTGCGCTCGACCTGCCCGTCGGACAGGTCGCGCTTTCCAAAGGAGTCGCGCCATGAGCGGATTGCGCTACTGGTACGCGGAAAATCGCGGGTCGGCGTTCGCATTCGCCCTGTTCGTGCTGATGTTCGCGATCTACCTCTTCAACTATCCGTCGACGTTGTCGGCGAATGTGTTTCAGACGGCGGCGAACAAGGCGGTACTGCTCGCGCTGGTGTCGATGGGCCAGGCGCTCGTCGTACTGACGGCGGGCATCGACCTGTCGATCGGGATGATGCTCGTGCTGACGAATTGCCTGGGATCGTGGATCGTCACGGGCGGCGCGCTGCACAGCGCGCTCGGCATTGCCGGTGTGCTCGCGGCGGGCGCGCTGTGCGGCGCGCTCAACGGCGTCATCATCATTTTCGGGCGCTTGCAGCCCATCGTGACGACGATCGCAACGGGCGCGGTGTACTACGGACTGGCGCTGCTGCTTCGCCCGGTTCCCGGCGGCGCGATCAACGAAGACCTCGCCGACGCGCTGACCGGCAAGGTCGCCGGCGTCGTGCCGGCAAGCCTGTTGATTCTGCTCGCGGCCGTGGTGATCGTCTGGGTTCCCTTCAAGCGCTCCGCGATCGGCCGCGCGGCTTATGCAACCGGCTCCTCCGAACCCGCGGCCTTTCTCTCGGGCATGCCGATCCGCCGCGCGAAGTTCATGAGCTATACGCTCGCCGGCCTGCTCGCCGCGATCGGCGGCCTCTTTCTGACGTTCTTCACGGACACCGGCGAAGCCAGCCTCGGCAGCGCCAACTCGTACACGTTGTTTTCGATCGCCGCCGTGGTCATCGGCGGCGTGTCGCTGCTGGGCGGCAGGGGCAGCGCGATCGGCGCGGTCTTCGGCGCATTCGCGTTCCGCTCGATCGGCGACCTGCTGTTCGTGTTCAACGTCGATGCGCTATGGCAGCCGCTCTTCCAGGGCGTGATTCTTCTGCTCGCCGTTTCGATCGGCGCGTGCGGGCTGTTCCGGGTGCGCAACCGCCTGGAGTGGTTCCAATGAGCGACGTTTCCGCGAACGGACGCAGCACATTCGTGTCGAGGCTCGCACGCCGGATCGACAAGCCGATCGTGATCGCGTTCGCGTGCATCGTCGCGCTGCTGCTGGTCGGCGGGATGTATTCGCGCAGCTTTCTGTCGCCGGAGTACATCCTGCTGCAACTGAAGGTCGGCGCGTTTCTCGGCATCATCGCGACCGGACTGATGATGGTGATCCTGCTCGGCCACATCGATCTGTCGTTGCCGTGGACGATCACGGTCGGCGCGATGATGGCGTGCGCCGTCGCGGGGCACGGCGAACTGGGACGCGTCCTCGCGATTCCCGTCGGGATTGGTTGCGGCGTGCTGATCGGCGTCGTCAACGGCATTCTCGTCGCGCTCCTGCGCATTCCGTCGATGATCGCGACGCTCGCGACCAATGCAGTCGCGCAGGGCATCATGATCGTCTACACGGGGGGATCGTCGCCGCAGGATTCCGCGCCGGACGTCATGCGATGGCTCGCGGCGGGCTGGCTCGTGCCGGGTGTGCCGAACGCGGTCGCGCTGTGGGTCGTGATCGGCGGCGCGACGATGTTTCTGCTGTCGCGCACGACTTTTGGCCGCACGCTATACGCGATCGGCAACACCGAACGCGCGGCATACCTTTCCGGCATCGATACGCGGCTCGTGACCGTGGCCGCTTTCGCCGTGTGCAGCGCGTTCGCGGCGTTCGGCGGCGTGCTGCTCGCGGGCTATGCGTCGAAGGCCGCGCAGTCGATGGGCGATGCCTACCTGTTGCCGGCCATCGCGGCGGTCGTGCTCGGCGGCACGTCGATTCTGGGCGGTCGCGGGTCGTACCTCGGCACCGTGGCTGGCGCGATCCTCATCACGCTGCTGCAGTCGATTCTCTCGGTCGCGCAGATGCCGGAAGCGGGGCGTCAGATCATCTACGGCGTGGTGATCGCGGCGATGCTGCTGCTGTACGGGCGCAGCAAGCCGGAGGCGTAGGGCCGACGCATCGGTTCAAAAGAAGCGATCTGCATTCGTTCTCCTGAGAGCGAGGGTTATCAGCGAGGTCATTCCATCATGGCTGCCAGCAGATCCGTGCATGCAATCGCGGCGATCGTCATGTTTCTAGCGGCCATCATGCTCGGCGGCTGCGCCTCTCACGAAGCCTATCGCACCCAGGTCGTCAATCCCTGGCTCGACAGCCAGCAATGTCGCACCGATCGCGACGGCAAGACCGCGCCCGAATGCGCCGGACGCACGCCGGAAATCGTCGACGGAAAATACGAACTGCATTTCGTCGAGTTCGACGATCAGGGCTGGCTGCATCCCCAGACGGCCGCGTCGCCGGATGCCGCGCCCGATCAGTCGGCAATGCAAATCGATGCGATGATGGACAACCTCAAGCAGTATCTCAAGGCAAGAACCGACGTCAAGGTGATCCTGTTCGTGCACGGCTGGAAGCACAACGCCGAGACCGACGACGACAACGTGATGAAGTTCCGCCGCCTGCTCGAACGCGCGGCTTCCGACGAGCTTTATCAGCAGAGCAAGCGTCAGGTCATAGGCATCTATATCGGATGGCGCGGCAAGCCCTGGCTGCTGCCCGATCCCGTGCTGAATCTCTCGTTCTGGAACCGCAAGGCTACGGCGTCGCGCGTATCGGCGGGCACCGTGCGTGAACTGTTCGCTCGCTTGCGCAGCATGCAGCGCTATTTCAATCTGGAGGCGCTCAAGGAAGGCCGCCGCCCCGCGATGCGCACGCTGATGATCGGCCACAGCTTCGGCGGGCTGATTCTGTACGCCGCCACGTCGGGTCCGTTGATCGAGACGCTCACCGAGGAAAGCGATCTCGCGGACCTGCCGCCCTTGCAGCAGAGCGCGTCGAACGAGCGCACCGCCGAGGCTGAACGTGTCGCGGACATGATCGTGCTCGTGAACCCGGCGTTCGAGGCGTCGCAGTTCGAGGCGCTCTATCGCGTGGCGAACCGGCAGCAGCATCGGTGCTACGTTGCGCCGATGTTCATGTCGATCACGTCCGCAACCGACGATGCCACCGGTATCGCCTTTCCCGCCGGCCGCTTCCTGAACACGCTCTTCGAGCGCCCCACTTCCTCCGACGCGCAGGCGACCGCCATCAAGCAGACGCCGGGTCATGACGACGGCTATATCACGCATCGGCTGCACGGCCCGGCACAGGACGCATCGGCGGCGCACAGCGCCGTCTGCGATGGCTGGACGTCGGGCGACAAGCTGCTCGGCATGACCAACGACGAACTCGCGCGGGCGGTGACGAACAACAAGCGGCTCGAAGTGGCGCAGTCGCAAGCCTTCATCGCGGGACTGAATGCGCAACGGCCGGCTCCATCGACATGGCAACGCAAGTTCTGCGGCGGCGCCACGCTCGACGTCGAGGCGAAGGATGGCGTCGTCAACGCGCAGACGCTCGTCTGGAACGTCAAGGCGGACTCGAGCATCATCGACGGACACGGCGACGTGATGAACCCCGCATTGCTCGATTTCGTGCGCCAGATGTTCGGCGATACCGACCTGCCGGACGGCCCGGATCACGGCCGCAGCGCGTGCGACGAGCAATGAAACGCCACATGACCGGAGGCCAGTCCGCGCCTTCCCGGTAACGCCCTGCTCCGTCGTCTCGACGCGCGCCTTCCGCGTCAGCGCGATCTCTTCGATCGCCATCTCCGACGATATCCGTCTGCTCACGCCCTCACTGCCTCATGCAGGGAAGTCATGCGCCCCATGAGATCTTTTCGATTGTCGTCGCGACCGGGCCGCATCGAGAATGATTCCACCGATGCCCGAGACCCGTGCGCACTGTCGACTCGTAGAGCCGACTGCGTCCGCGCTCAAACCAACCAGGAATGCGACGACCGATGAACCTTCGCGAATCCAGCAAGCACTTCGACGAACGCAATGCACGAGCGGCGAACGGCCGTGCGGGCGCACGTCTTCGAACCTGTGGCGAAGCGCTCGTCACGTTGCTCGAAACCTATGGCGTCGAGTATGTCTTCGGCATCCCGGGCGTGCACACCGTGGAGCTGTATCGCGGGCTGGCAGACTCCTCGATCCGGCACGTTACGCCTCGTCACGAACAGGGCGCGGGCTTCATGGCCGACGGATACGCGCGTGTCACGGGCAAACCCGGCGTGTGCTTCATCATCACCGGGCCGGGCATGACCAACATCGCGACCGCGATGGCGCAAGCCTATGCCGACTCCATTCCGATGCTCGTGATATCGAGCGTCAATGCACGTAGCCACCTCGGCAACGGAGACGGACGTCTGCATGAACTTCCTTCGCAGCGCGAAGTATTCGACGGCCTCGCCGCGTTTTCTCACACCTTGCTGGATGCCGCCGAGTTGCCTCAGGTGCTGGCGCGCGCGTTCGCCGTGTTCGAGAGCGCGCGGCCGCGGCCCGTGCATATCGAGATTCCGCTCGATGTCATCGTGTCGCCGGCGAACGCGATAAAGGCTGCGCCCGCCGTGCGCGCGGCGAAGCCCGCAGCCCATCCTGCCGCGCTCGCTTCTGCCGTGGACCTGCTCGCCGATGCCCGCCGCCCGCTCATTCTCGCCGGCGGCGGCGCGGCGCACGCCGCGGTCGAATTGCGCGAACTCGCCGCGCGGCTTCAGGCGCCCGTCGCGCTCACCACCAACGCGAAAGGACTTCTGCCGGGCGCGGACCCGCTTCTCATCGGCTCGACGCAATCGCTGCCGCCGACCCGCGCGATGATTCGCGAAGCCGACGTCGTGCTCGCGGTCGGAACCGAACTGGGCGAGACCGACTACGACGTGCTCTTCGATGGCGGCATCGCGATCGACGGAAAACTCATCCGCATCGATATCGATGCGCAGCAGGTCATGCGCAATGCCCGGCCGGACGTGGCTATCGTCGGCGATTCGCGCGAGACGCTGAGCGCACTGTCGACGCGACTGCACGAGCGAGAAGTGCTTCCCGCGTCGCCGGACTGGGGCGCGGCGCGCGTGACGGCGGTGCGCGACGCCATCTTCGCCAACTGCGACGCCGCGATGCGATCGCAGAAGCGCCTGATCGACAAGATCGTGCACGCGCTGCCGGGCGTCATCATTGCAGGCGATTCGACGAGCCCGGTCTACGCGGGCAATTTCCTCCACGATGCGCCGGCCCCGCGCTCATGGTTCAACTCGTCGACCGGTTACGGCACGCTCGGATACGGGCTGCCTGCCGCAATCGGCGCGAAGCTCGCCGCGCGTGAGCGGCCCGTCGTGTGTCTGATCGGCGACGGCGGCCTTCAGTTCACGCTGCCGGAACTGGCGAGCGCGATGGAAGCGCGCGTGCCCGTGATCGTGCTGCTCTGGAACAACTTCGGCTACGGCGAGATCCGCAAATACATGGACCAGCGCGATATCTCGCCCGTTGGCGTCGATATCTACACGCCCGACTTCATGGCGCTGGCGAAAGCCTTCGGATGCGAGGCCGCGAGCGTCGACGAACCACAGGCGCTCGACGCGCAATTGCGGCGGGCGGTATCGCGCGAGGTCCCGACCGTGATCGAGGTTCGCGAAGCCGACTGGTTTGCACGGGTGCCGTCATGAGCGCGCAGGCACGCCCGGTTTTCGATTTTCCGCTGCGCACCCGGCTCTTCATCGATGGCTGCTGGTGCATGCCCGAGACGAGGCAGCGGCTGCCCGTCATCGATCCATCGACTGAGGAAACGATCGTCGAAGTGGAGGCCGGCGGCCCCGCCGATGTCGATTGCGCGGTGCGCGCGGCATCGCGTGCATTTCGCACCTGGAAGCAGACATCGGGCACGGAGCGCGCGGGTTTTCTGCGGGCGATTGCGCGCGGCGTGGAGGCGCACGGCGAACAACTCGCCGCGCTTCAGTCGCTTAACAACGGCAAGCCGATCGCCGAATCGCGCATCGACGTCGGCGACGTGGTCGCGACCTTCGACTACTACGCGGGCCTCGCCGAAACGCTGGACGCAGTGGAAGAAGAGATCGCGATTCCGAGCAGCGATCATCGCGCCGTGATCCGTCGCGAACCGGCGGGCGTGGTCGGCCTGATCGTGCCGTGGAACTTTCCCATGGTCACGACGGCGTGGAAGCTCGCCCCCGCGCTCGCCGCGGGATGCACGGTCGTGCTGAAGCCCTCCGAATTCACGCCCTTGCCGGAGCTTGAACTGGCCGCGATCGTCGAGCGGGCGGGTCTGCCGCCGGGCGTATTCAACGTCGTGACCGGCACCGGCACGGAGGTCGGCGCGGCGCTCACGACGCATCCGCTCGTGTCGAAGGTGTCGTTCACCGGCAGCACGGCGGTCGGCGAGCAGGTCATGAAAGCGGCGGCGCAATCCATCAAGGGCGTGAGCCTCGAACTGGGCGGCAAGTCGTCGATCGTCGTTTTCGCGGACGCCGACCTCGATCTCGCCGTCGATCTCGTCACGGGCGGCGCGTTCTTCAATGCCGGACAGATGTGCTCGGCCACGTCGCGGGTGCTCGTCGAGCGGCCGCTCGCGGAGGCGCTGATCGCGCGCCTCGCCGACCGGGTGGCGCGAACCGTCGTCGGCGATCCGTTCGCGTCCGGCGTGCAGATGGGGCCGCTCACGAACCGCGCGCAGTACGAACGCGTGCAGCGTTTCATCGCGCGGGGCAAGGCCGACGGATCGAGTCTCGTGGTCGAGGGCTCGGCGCCGCAAGGGCCGGGCTATTTCGTGCAGCCGACGATGTTCGTCGACGTGCCCACGAACAGTGCGATCTGGCGCGAAGAGATCTTCGGACCCGTGATGTGCGTGCGCGCTTTCGATACGGAAGACGATGCGATCGCCGCGGCCAACGACACCGAGTTCGGGCTGGTCGCCACCGTCGTCACGCGCGACGCGGCGCGCGGCCAGCGGGTCGCCGGGGCGTTGGAGGCGGGCGTCGTCTGGATCAATGCACCGCAACTGATCTTTCCTCAGACTTCGTGGGGCGGCTACAAGAAGAGCAGCATCGGCCGCGAACTCGGGCCGTTCGGGCTCGCGGCTTTCCAGGAAATCAAGCAGGTCCTGAGCGCAACGGGCCCCGTCTGAAAGGTCTTTTCAAGCTCGAGCCATGCGCTCGGCTCATGGCAACCATGCCGAGATTTCGATTGTTGCCGAAATTTGGCATCCCTAGAGTGTTCTCACCAACGCCGTTTCAGATCGACCGACCGCATCGACCGACTGCTGCACGCTCAGCGAGGAGATAACCATGCAGGACATCAAACGAGGCAGAAGGCAGGCCATCAAGACCATCGGCATGGCGCTCGCTGCATCGAGCCTGCCGATGCCGTTCATCAGCACGGCGCGGGCGCAGGAAAAGAGCTTCGCCGGCAAGACGCTGCGTCTGCTCACATGGTCCGACGACACGGGCGCGGCGGCTCTGCGCAACATCGCCGCGACCTTCAGTCAGAAGACCGGCGCGCAGGTCATCGCCGACCGTGCGGACGGCACCTCCGGCATGGTGGCGAAAGTGAAAGCGGCCGGCGAGAAGCCCACCTACGACGTGATCACGCTCGCGGGCGTGGGCGCCTCGGGTCTCGCGGATGCCGGCCTGCTGACGAAGCCCGATCTGAACCGGCTTCCCAACCTGAAGGATGTCGCCCCGCAGTATCAGACCGGCGCCAATGGCTTCGGCATCGGTTACCTGCTGTGGTCGGACGGGCTTATTTACAGCACGTCGTCGGTCAAGACGGCGCCGTCGAGCTACGAGGCGCTGTGGGATCCCAAGTATGCGGGCCGGATCTTCCTGCCGCCGCCGGAATGGGCCGAAGCGGTCGATCTCGCGATCATCGCGGCGAAGATGGCCGGTGGCTCGCAGCAGAACATCGAGCCCGGCTTCAAAAAGCTCGCTCAACTGAAGGACCGGGTGCTCACGCTCGGCGAGAATCCGAATCAGGTCGCCGATCTGTTTCGCACCGGATCGCTGGACATCGGCGGCATCTACTCCCCGGCATTCTTCCCCAACCAGTTGCGCAAGCCCGAGTACAAGATGGCCGTCACGTACGGCATGAAGGAAGGTTTCGCGACCCAGCTGATGTTCACGGTCATCCCGAAGGCGCATCCGGGCGACATCGACCTGATCCACGCGTTCATCAACCATTCGCTCGATGCCGGCGTGCAAGGCCGCATGGCCGCCGACGTGCTGAACGGTCCGGTGAACTCGAAGGCGCTGATTCCCGCCGAAAGCCGCGCGTTCGTGCCGTCGGCCCAGCAGATCGCGCAGAACGCCGTGCTGCACGACGACAAGGCGCTGGCGGCGGTGCAGCCCGCCTGGATCAAGCGCTATACGGAACTCTTCTCGGCCTGAGCCCCATGTCCGCACTTCTTTTCCGCCGCAGGACGGCAGCGATGGCAGACGTCGCCCACGGGCAGGCGCCGGCGCCTGCGCTGCCCAGGGTGCCGCCCTGGGTGCTGCTCGCGCCCATCCTGGCCTTTCTCGCCGTGCTTGTCGCAGCCTCGCTCGTCGTGCTGCGCATGAGCTTCGGCGTGTCGGGGAACGAGTGGCACGCGCTCACGCTGCGCAATTACGCGGACCTCGCCGATTCGTACTTCCTGCACTCGCTCTGGCTCACGCTGAAACTCGCGTTTCAAAGCATGGTCTGCGCGGTGCTGCTGGCGATTCCCGTGGCGCTTGCCATGGCGCGCACGGAGTCGCGGCTCGCGCGCCGGCTGCTCCTCGCAGGCGTGCTTCTGCCGCTGCTCGTCAACCTGCTGCTGCAGGGCTACGGCTGGCTCGTCATGCTGGGGCCGGCCGGCTTGCTCAATCATGCGCTGCTCGCCGCCGGCGTCGTGCAGCGCCCGGTGCAGTGGCTCTATCGCGAGAACGGCGTGCTGCTCGGCCTGATCCAGACCGCGTTTCCACTCGCCGTGCTGCCGCTCGCGAGCGCGATGCGCGCCATCTCGCGCGCTTACGAGGAAGCGGCCGCCACGCTCGGCGCGACTCGCTGGCAGACGCTCTGCCACATCGTCCTGCCGCTCGCGATGCCCGGCCTCGTTTCCGGCGCCCTGCTCGTCTTCGCCTACAACGCGAGTGCGTTCGCCGTCCCGCTGCTGCTCGGCGGCCGACGCGTGCCCATGCTCGCCGTGCTCGTGCACGATCAGGTGGCCCCGCTTCTGAACTGGCCGGCCGCGTCGGCATCCGGCGTGGTGCTGATGGCGGCGACGCTCGTCGTCATGTCGGTGTCTCAACGGCTCGTTCGCGGCATGCAACGCACGGAGGAATCCCGCTCATGAGTACCTTGCGCCTTGCCTCGGCCATGCCCGGACGTCTGGGCCGTGCAACCAGCCTGCTGGCTACGACCGTGCTGTTTCTCGCGGCCTTGCCGATCCTCACGATGATCACGATGTCGTTCGGCAATTCGGATACGCTCGAATTCCCGCCGCCGAGCTTCGGGCTGCGCTGGTATCAGGCCGCGTGGCACACCTTCGTGTCGCCCGACGCGAGCGACGTGCTCTCGATGGGAACCGCTTTGACGACGAGCCTCATCGTCGCGGTCTCGACGATGATCATCGCCACCGCGGTCTCGGTGCCCGCCGCCTACGCGCTCTCGCGCTACCGCTTTCGCGGCAAGGCCGTGATCGAACAGCTCGTCGCGCTGCCGCTCGTCTATCCGCTCGTGATGCTCGGGCTTTCGCTGCTGCTCGTGTTCAACGTGCTGCCCGTCGAACTCGGCCTGCTGCGGCTCATCATCGCGCACGTGATTCTCGTCCTGCCGTTCACCGTGAAGAACTGCGCGGCCTCGGTCGCCTCGATCGGCCCCGAGTTCGAGGAAGCCGCGTGCCTGATGGGCGCAAGCCCGCGCCGCGCCATCGTCGATGTGGTCTTGCCGCTCATGCGTCCGGGCATCCTCGCCGGCATGCTGTTCGCCTTCATCATCTCCTTCAACGAGTTCACGGTGACGTTCTTTCTATACGACATCAACACGATGACGCTGCCCGTCTGGCTGTACAGCCGCACCGTGTCGTCGCTGGATCCGACCGTGTTTTCGTTCGCGGTCGTCATCGTGCTCATCGACTTCGCCTTGATCTGGCTGCTCGAAAAGCTGGTCGGCGACGAAGGCGTCGCGCTTTAACGAGGGAACCCTCATGACTCATCTGACACTTCAGGCGGTGACGAAGCGCTTTCACACCGCGTACGCAGTCGATCACGTCGATCTCGCCGTGCCCGACGGCAAGCTGGTGTGCTTTCTCGGACCGTCCGGCTGCGGCAAGACGACACTGTTGCGGATCATCGCGGGCCTCGAAACGGCAACGTCCGGGACCGTGGCATTCGCCGGGCGCGATCTGACGAACGTGCCGGCGAACCAGCGCGATTTCGGCATGGTGTTCCAGTCGCTCGCGCTCTTCCCGCACATGACGGTGGCGCAGAACATCGCCTATCCGCTGCGGCTGCGCCGCGTCGCGAAAGACGCGCAGGCGGCGCGGGTCGCCGAGCTGCTCGAACTGATCCAGTTGCCGCACATGGCGGACCGTCCGGTCTCGCGGCTCTCGGGCGGACAGCGCCAGCGCGTCGCCATCGCCCGCGCGATCGCGTCGTCGCCGAAGCTGCTGCTGCTCGACGAGCCGCTCTCCGCGCTCGATGCGAAGCTGCGCGAAGCGATGCAGGTCGAAATCCGTCTGCTGCAGCAACGTCTCGGCATCACGACGATCATGGTGACGCATGACCAGCGCGAGGCCATGACGATGGCCGACGAAATCGTCGTGATGGAAAAAGGACGCATCGCTCAGATCGGCAAGCCGCTCGATATCTATCGCAATCCCGTCAGCGAATTCGTCGCCGATTTCATCGGCCTCGGCAATATCCTGCCCGTCACGCTCGACGGCACGAACCGGATCGCGCTTCCTAACGGCCAGCAGATCACAGTCGATGGCGCGCCGCGCGCAGGCGCCGCAACCGATGATGTCCGCTTGCTGATTCGCCCCGAGGACGTATCGATGCGGGCGGTCACGGCCAATCCGGGACCCAACGTGCTGGCCGGCAAAGTGGCGTTCATCCGGGATGTCGGCTCGTCGCTCGAAGCCACCATCGACTGCGCCGGTTTCACGCTCACCGCGGCCACGACCCCGCGCGAAACACCGGATCTTCGGGTGGGCATGCCCATCTTCGCGGAATTGCCGCCGCATGCCTGCAAGCTCATTGCGGCACGTACCGCGCATTGATTCACGCCGACCAAACCATAGTCACAGGAGACACCCTATGAACACGACGACTTCCGTGCAGCGCTTCTTCAAACGCTCGTCCGTCACGCTCGCCTTCGCCGGCGTCGTGGGCCTTGGCGCATTTGCGCCGCTCGCGCAGGCCGATGCGCTCGACTCGATCAGCAAATCCGGTGTGGTGCGCATCGGCGTGTTCGAGGACTATCCGCCGTTCGGCTCGATCGGGCCGGACATGAAGCCGCAAGGCTACGACATCGACGTGTCCAGTCTGATCGGCAAGACCCTCAACGCGAAGGTCGAACTGATTCAGGTCACGGGCGACAACCGCATGGCGTATCTCGTCGACCATAAGGCCGACATGCTGCTCTCGGTCGGCAAGACACCGGAACGCGAAAAGGTGATCGACTTCTCGCAAGCCTATGCGCCGTACAACCTCGCCGTGTTCGGTCCGAAGTCGCTCGCCGTGAAGAACGCGGGCGATCTGGGCGGCAAGAGCATCGCGGTTGCGCGCGGCACGCTCGAAGACCTGAGCGTGAGCAAGGTCGCGCCATCGTCCGCGACCATCAAGCGATTCGATGACCCGAATGGCGCTATCTCCGCGTTTCTCGCGGGACAGACCCAATTGCTCGTGGTCGGTAACGACGTGGGCGCGACGATCATCGCCCGTCACCCCTCGATCGATCCCGAGCAGAAGTTTTCGCTCTTCAGCTCGCCCGATCACGTGGGCCTGAACAAGAACGAGCCGCGTCTGAAGCAGAAGGTGGACGAGGCCATCGCCGCCGCGAAGAAGGACGGCACGATGAACGCCATCTCGCAGAAGTGGCTGCGCGCGCCGCTGCCGGCCGATCTGTGATGCGCTTCGCCTTTTCGTTCGATCGCACGCCGAGGATGCTTCGATGACCTACACGTTCGATTTCAGCGACTTCGGCCTCTATGTGGACGTGCTCGCGCATGGCATCGCGGTCACGCTCGGCCTCACCGCCGTATCGACGCTCCTGGGCGGTCTGGTCGGCATCGGCGGAGCGTGCATCGCCGTGGCGGGGCCGAAGCCGCTTCGTGCCGTCGTGGCCGCGTATGTCGAGCTCATTCGCAACACGCCGTTTCTCGTGCAGCTGTTCTTCGTGTTCTTCGGGCTGCCGAGCTTCGGCGTGCACATCGGCGAAATAGAGGCCGCCGTGCTCGCGATGACAGTGAACCTCGGTGCGTATGCGACGGAAATCGTCCGGGCGGGCATCGACTCGATTCCGCGCGGACAAGTCCAGGCCGCGATGGCGCTCGGCTTGCGGGGTCCGCACGTCTTTCGCCACGTCGTGTTGCCGCAGGCGCTCGCCAACGTATTTCCGGCGTTGCTCGGCCAGGTGCTGATCGTGATGCTCGGCTCCGCGGTGGTATCGCAGATTTCGGTGCCGGACCTGACCCATGCAGCCAGCTTCATTCAGTCGCGTAACTTCCGTTCGTTCGAATGCTACGTGATCGTCACCGCGATCTATCTGCTGCTGTCGATCGTGCTGCGCCTCTTGATCAACCGGCTCGGCAAGCGGCTGTTCGCGGGGCGCGCCGCTCGCGGCGTCACGATTGCGCCTCGACGCGGGTTGCGCGGCCTCTTCTCCGTGCGTGCAGCCGTGGTAGATCCCGGCCTTCCGAAGGAGCGTTCACGATGATCGAGTTCACGCTATGGGATATCGCGCGCAACCTGATGCTCGCCGCGCGCTGGACGCTGTTGCTTTCGTTGATCGCGTTCGCCGGCGGCGGCCTCACAGGGCTGGTGTTGCTCGCCATGCGCGTTTCGCCCTTGCCGTGGCTGCGCAGGTTCGTCGTGCTGTATGTCGAAGTGTTCCAGGGCACGCCGCTCCTGATGCAGCTCTTCCTCGGCTTCTTCGGCTTGCCGATGCTGGGCGTCGAGGTGTCGCCGTGGGCCGCCGCTACGGTCACGCTCACGCTGTATACGGGCGCCTATCTCTCCGACATCTGGCGAGGCTGCGTCGAAGCGGTGCCGCGCGGTCAATGGAGCGCGGCGGCGAGCCTCGGCATGACGTGGATGCAGCAGTTGCGTTATGTCGTCTGGCCGCAGGCATGGAAGATCGCCGTGCCGCCTACCGTCGGCTTTCTCGTGCAGGTCGTGAAGAGCACGGCGCTCACGTCGATCATCGGGCTCACGGAGCTGACCAAGACCGGGACCATGATCACGAACGCGGTGTTTCGCCCCTTCCCGATCTACGCCCTCGTCGCGTTGCTGTACTTCGCGATGTGCTTTCCGCTGACCTGGTATGCGCGTGCGCTCGAACGCCGGTATCGGATCGGCAGGCATCGCTGAAGTTCGACGCGGTGTCCAACGTCATTTCAAAACGGGTTTGCGCATGATTTCCATCGGTAACGTGTCGAAGTGGTACGGCCAGTTTCAGGTTCTGGCCGATTGCACCACCACAGTCAGTAAAGGCGAAGTGGTCGTGGTCTGCGGGCCGTCCGGGTCCGGCAAATCGACGCTCATCAAGACGGTCAACGGACTCGAGCCGTTCCAGAGCGGGCGCATCACGATCAACGGCGAGGCCGTCCACGACAAGCGGACGAATCTGTCGAAACTGCGCGCGAAGGTCGGGATGGTGTTTCAGCATTTCGAGCTGTTTCCGCATATGTCGATCACGGAGAACCTCACGCTCGCGCAGACGAAAGTGCTGGGTCGCTCGAAAGACGAAGCATCCGACAAGGCGCTGCGCCTGCTCCAGCGAGTCGGCCTGCGGGCGCACGCGGACAAGTATCCCGGACAGCTTTCCGGCGGCCAGCAGCAACGCGTGGCGATCGCGCGTGCGCTGTCGATGGACCCCGTCGCGATGCTGTTCGACGAACCGACTTCCGCGCTCGATCCGGAGATGATCAACGAAGTGCTGGACGTCATGGTCGAACTGGCCCAGGAAGGCATGACGATGATGTGCGTCACGCACGAGATGGGGTTCGCGAGGAAGGTCGCGCATCGGGTGATCTTCATGGATCACGGGCGCATCGTCGAAGACGACGCCAAGGATGCGTTCTTTGCGCATCCACGCTCCGAACGGGCGCAGGAATTCCTGGGCAAGATACTCCACTAACACCGCCGTTACGTCGCGTCGGACTTGCACTATAGTTCCGACTGACATGCCTTCCATGATCGGAGACACGCCCATGCGACGACTTCCTCCGCTCAATGCGCTGCAGATCTTCGAGACGGTCGCGCGTCACCGCAGTTTCACGCGTGCGGCGGAGCATCTGTGCCTCACACAAGGGGCGATCAGCAGACAGATTCTCACGCTGGAGGAATATTTCGGCTTTCCGCTCTTCAAACGGGGCGCAAGGGGGCTGACGCTGACGGCAGAAGGCGACGTGCTGCTGCCCGTGGTGAGAGAGGGTTTCGCGCGCATCGAGGAGGTATCGCTGCGTCTCACGCGCCAGCGCACCGATCTCGCGCTGAAAGTGCCGACATGCGTAATGCGCTGGATGCTGCCGAGGATCATGCGCTTTCAGAGCGAGCATCCCGAACTGCAATTGCAGATCACGACGACCTGGCAGCACGACGTCGATTTTCAGATTGAATCGTTCGATGCGGCGATCATCTACGGCTCATCGCCCGGCGCGGACGTGCACGCGGTGCCGCTCTTCAACGAGCAGCTCACGCCCGTGTGCTCGCCCGATCTCCTCAGCGAACGGCCGCTCGCCGCAGCGGCGGATCTGGCGCATCATGCGCTGCTGCATCCGACGCGCGATCATCGCGACTGGAAGCTGTGGCTCGATCGTGCGGGAGCGAGCGAGATCGACGCGACGCTCGGTCCGACATTCGAAACGCTCGATCTGGCGACGAACGCCGCGATGCAGGGCTTCGGGGTCGCGATCAGCGACCGCACGCTGGTCAGCGAAGACGTGGCGGCCCGGCGGCTCGTCATGCCGTTCGACACCGTGCTCGAGACGGGGTCGCGCTACTACTTCGTCTATCCGGATTGCGTCGCGAATCAGCCGAAGGTCAAGCTCTTCAGCGAATGGATCACGCGCAACCGGGATACTGCTTTGGCTGTCGGGTAACTTCGCGGAAAGTGCGCGACGCATGACGTCACGCACTCATGTCGCAGAGGACGAGCGCGACTAAAGGCCCAATCGGCCTTAGTCGATGCGATACACCCATTCGAGAGGATCGGCGAGCCTGCCGCGCTGGATTCCGGTCAGCTGCGTGCGCATGCGTTGTGTCACCGGTCCTTCTCCCCCGTCGCCGATCTGAAATTCTCCGGCGGCATGGCGAACCTCACCGACCGCAGTGACGACAGCGGCGGTCCCGCAAGCGAATACCTCCCGCACACGGCCGCTCGCGGCATCCGCACGCCATGCATCGAATGCATAAGGCGTTTCGTTGACCACGATGCCTTCACGCCTCGCAAGCTCGATGATCGACGCCCTGGTGATACCCGGCAGAATCGTGCCGGACAGCGGCGGCGTCGTCAGCGAGCCATCGTCCATGACGAAGAAGAGATTCATCCCGCCCATCTCTTCGATCCATTTGTGCTCGGCGGCATCGAGAAAAACGACCTGGTCGCAACCTTTGGCCGCCGCCTCGGTCTGCGCGATCAGGCTGGCGGCATAGTTGCCGCCGCATTTGGCCGAGCCCGTTCCACCCGGCGCCGCGCGAGTGTATTGGTCGGACACCCAGACGGTCACCGACGACTTGCCTGCCTTGAAGTACGGACCTACCGGGCAGGCGATGACGCAGAACACGTACTCGTGGGATGCGCGCACGCCGAGAAAGCTCTCGGACGCAAACATGAACGGACGCAGATAGAGGCTGCTGTCGCCACCGGGCACCCAGTCCCGGTCTACCTTGACGAGAGATTCCACCGCATCGACGAAGAGCGCTTCCGGGAGGTCGGCCATGGCAAGACGTGCGGCGGACGCACGAAACCGCTGGGCATTTTCGAACGGGCGGAACAGCGAGATCGAGCCGTCTTCGCCGCGGTACGCTTTCATGCCTTCGAAAATTTCCTGCGCATAGTGCAACACCGCGCACGCGGGATCGATCTGAAACGGCCGGCGAGGCTCGACCTTGGCATCGTGCCAGCCAAGCGTGTTGGTCCAGCGCATCGTTGCCATGTGATCGGTGAACACCTTACCGAACACGGGGTTTGAAATGCTCGCGACGATCTCATCGTGCGGAGTCGGCGTCGCGCTCGGGGAAACGGCAAACTGTGTAGGCATAGCGGTTTTCATACTTTCAAGCGACCAATGACGGGACGGGTCCCACCAGACTCGCGAGGGATTGAAATGGAAGGAGAGCGAACGCGGAGGCGTTCGTCTCCCGGAACTGGCGTTTTCGAAGGCATGTCTTCGTCGAACCGCATCGTTGCATCCGGCGCACGTCGTCAGTGTTGCACGCCGGTCGTATCCGCGACCTTGCCTTGCCGCGACAAGGCGACGAGTGCGTCGTCGGACACGGAGGCTTCCTGATCGGCAAGCGCCTTGAAGCGAACGAACGCGGCATTCAGTTCGGCTTCGCTGTCGATCTCGATTCCCAGCTCCTGCAAGCGCTGCCTGAATGCGTTTCGACCCGACAGTTTGCCGAGCACGATCCTGTTCGCGCTCCAGCCTACGTCTTCCGCGCGCATGATTTCGTAAGTGTCGCGCGCTTTCAGCACGCCGTCCTGATGGATCCCCGACGCATGAGCGAACGCATTGGCGCCGACGACCGCCTTGTTCGGTTGCACCGTGAACCCCGTGATCTCCGAAACCAGTCGCGAGGCTTCGACGATCTGAGTCGTGTCCACGCGCATATCGAGGCCGAAGACATCCCGTCGCGTTCTGACTGCCATCACGACTTCCTCGAGCGCCGTATTGCCCGCCCGCTCGCCGAGACCGTTGATCGCACATTCGATCTGCCTGGCTCCGCCCGACTTGACAGCCGCGAGCGAGTTGGCCACGGCCAGGCCGAGATCATCGTGACAGTGGACGGAAAAGACCGCCCGGTCGGAATTGGGAATGCGTTCGCGAAGTTCGCGGATCAACGCAGCGTAGCCATCCGGAACGGCATAGCCGACCGTATCGGGGACATTGATGGTCGTCGCACCTTCGTCGATCACGCCTTCGATCACGCGACAGAGAAAGTCGAGGTCGGAGCGGCTCGCGTCTTCCGGCGAGAACTCGACGTCATCGGTATGACCGCGCGCGAGACGCACTGCGCGCCGCGCCTGTTCATAGACCTGATCGGGCGACATGCGCAGCTTCTTTTCCATGTGCAGCGCGGATGTGGCGATGAAGGTATGAATGCGGAATCGGCTGGCCGGCTTCAGCGCCTCGGCGGCACGCGAAATGTCACGCTCGTTCGCCCGCGCCAGAGAACAGACGATGCTGTCCTTGACCTCGCCGGCGATTGCCCGAATCGCCTCGAAGTCGCCTTCGGAACTCGCGGCAAAGCCTGCTTCGATCACGTCGACGCGCATGCGTTCGAGCTGTCGGGCGATGCGCAGTTTTTCGTCCTTGGTCATCGAGGCACCCGGCGACTGTTCTCCATCGCGCAAGGTGGTGTCGAAAATGATGAGTCGGTCTGACATGCCAGTCTCCTGTGGGGAACGGCAATTGCGTTGATCAGGGAATGGGGGGTAACCCTTCCTGCGTGTCGTGACGCTGGATCACAGCGCCTGACCGCGCGATTATAGCTAACGATGACGCGGGCAAATCTAGGGTCAACCCGCATCGATTGGTTCGCGCATCGCGTGTTCGAGCCAACCTCGGATCATTCCGGCGCGCACGCCCGGCCCATGCTCACCCTGCCTTTACTATACGTTGACATGCACATATCATGATGAATCGGGACACACTGGCAAGCATCACATCGACTTCAAACGAAACAAACGCGAGATGGCATCGAGAAAAGAGCGAGTAGAAAACATCGACGGAACCTGCACCTGTCTCGCGGCACGTCAGGCCGCGCGATATCTCACGGCAGCATACGATCAGGCTCTAAGCCCGTCGAACCTACGGTCGACCCAATTCTCGATCCTGTACAGGCTCGCCCGCAATGGACCGCTCACCATCGGCGAGCTCGCGGAGTCGATGGCGATGGACCGCACCACCCTATCGGCAAACCTGAAGCCGCTCGATCGTGACGGGCTGCTCGAAATGGTGCCTGGAGAAGATCGGCGCGTCAGAAAGGTGGTTATCACGAGCGCAGGTTTATCGCGTTACCGGATGGCGTTTCCGCTGTGGCAAGCGGTTCAGCGGGAGTTCGAAGACAGCTTCGGACAAAAGCGCGCCGAGGCATTGCGCAGTTCGTTGCGCAGTGTGCTGCAGAGCGGTTTCAGTCCGTGGTCGGAGGGCGAAGCGGCGGCGTCAGGCGAGTAGTCAGCGCCCGCGGCACGATATCGGCCGATGCAATTGCAGTCCGGCCACAGACTTTTGTAGTGCCTTCAAAACCTGTGCCGTACACCAGCGGTCGTCGCAATCTGATACCGCGAGTTCGTGCCGCTCGGTCCGCCGACATTCACGATCGCGGCAGTCAGGGCGCCGTTCAACGCTTTCTGATACACGACAGCACCGTAGACATCCGTGCGCTTGCTTAGCGAGTAGATCAGACCGGCGTTCAATTGCAGCCAGTGTGGATGCGGCCCGTCGCTGATATTGGCGATCGAGGACGCGCCTCCGACGTCCCCGACGCTGTATATCGCCGCGATGCCCGCTACCAGCGCCGGCGTGAAGCGGTATCGCGCGTTGGCCTCGTAGTTGGACATCGAAAAGCTCGTGTGATCTGCATAGCTCAGGTGCGCATACGTATAGGCGCCGCCCAGCGTGAACGCGCCGAACGCATAGGCAGCGCCCACCGCGGTCACTTCATGCGATGTCACCGGCCGCGTATAAAAGATGGCCGTGGGATTCGAATAGTCCCCGACCACCGCGCCCGATGTATTGCTGCCATCCGTTCCGCCCGCCGACGGGTTGCTCAGATGAAAATGCCCGACGCCGAACGAGAATGCATCGTGCGTATAGCTGCCGCCGACACTCCAGGCGCGATTGTTCGCGAAGCCCGTCCCGCCCGGCCCCGCGGCCTGATTGCTGAACGCGTAGAGACCGCCCAGCGTGATGCCCCACAGCGTCGCGCTTTGATACTTGACCGCGTTGTTGATGCGAAACGTGGTGTAGAGATTGTCGATATCGCCGACATGCGCGCCGTATTGCGTGCCCCACTGCCGCGCGGACACGAACGGGCCGACGAAGTCCACGACGGATTCGTATTGACGCCCGAACGTGACCGTGCCCAGTTGCTTGTTGCCGAGGCCGACATAGGCCTGGCGTCCGAAGAGACGCGAGCCTTGCAGCATCGTGCCGTTCGCGACGCTGAAGCCGTTCTCCAGCACGAAGACCGCGGTGTTTCCGCCGCCCAGTTCCTCGACGCCACGCAAGCCCCAGCGTGACGGCACGCCGACGCCGCTCGTCTCCTGAATCTTGCGTCCGCCGACAGCGCCGGCCTTGGGCGCGACGTTGTTGGCGTAGCTGATGCCCGCGTCGACGAGTCCGTAGAGCGTGACGTTGCTTTGAGCGAACGCGGTCATCGGCGTCAGCACGACGAATGCGCCCGCCAGCCGCATGGACTTTTTCATTCCTGTCTCCGTTGATTCGTATATCTAATTATTTTTCATCGAGTCGTTCCTTCGAAGAACGACCTTGCCGATGAATCAGGCGGGTTCGTGTCCGCGCGTCGCGGCGCGCATGTTCCGTCTGCGGGCGGCTATCGGCACGCCGGCAACGAGCACGATCGCGGCAAGCGACTGAACCACGGCGGCGGTCACGAATCCGCTCGTATAGCTGCCGGAGACGTCGCGTACATAGCCCGTGAGCCAGGGCGTCAGGAAGCCAGCGAGATTCGCGACCGAGCTGATGAACGGCACGCCGAGCGCCATCGCGTTGCCGTGCAGATAGCGTCCCGGAATCTGCCAGAACAGCGAGATGCCCGCGCCCGTGCCGGCGAGCCCGAGCACCAGCGTGGCGAACGTGACCGACCGGCTGCTATGCCACACGAAAACGAGCACCAGCAGACTTGCGACGCTGATCAGCGACGCGATCGCGCAATGTCCCCGGACATCGCGGTAACGGCTGGCAAAGGTCGAGAGCGCGATGTTGCCGAGCGCGCCGAGCACGCAGATCGCCGCGATCGCATTGCCGATCGCGCTGTAGCCGCCGAAGCCCGCTTCGTGAAGGATCGTCGGGATGAAAAAGCTGAGCGCCGAGTTCGCCGTCAGAATGCAGAAGTACGCGGCGGACAGCATCCACACGAGCGGATTCGCGAGCAACGAGCCGGCGCGATCGATAGCCGGAGGCGCGTCGCCACGATCGCGTTCGAGATCGGCCTGCACGAGACGCCGTTGTTGCGGCGACAGCCAGCGCGCGCTGCCCGGTCCATCCGTCAGCACGGCGAACGCGATGCATCCCATCAGCACCGTGGGCACCGCCTGGAGCAGGAACATCCATCGCCATCCGGCGATGCTGAAAAGACCGCTCATGTGCTCCAGCACGAAGCCGCCGGTCAGGCCGACCGCCACGGTCGAACAGATCGCCGCCGAATGGAAGATGCTGAAGTTGCGCGTGCGCCGCTTCGACGGGAACCACTGGTTCATGTACAGAATCACGCCCGGATAGAAGCCCGCCTCGAAGGCGCCGAGCAAAAAACGCAGCACATAGAACGTGGCCGTGTTGTGAACGAACATCATCGCGACGCTGGTCACGCCCCAGCCAAGCGCAATCGCCGATATGGTCGTGCGCGCGCCGACGCGTTGCTGGATCATCGAACTCGGCACGCCGAACACCACGTAGCCGAGAAAGAACAAACCCGCGCCGAGGCCGTATACGGTTTCACTGAAGTGCAGGTCCGACAGCATCTGCAGCTTGGCGAAGGCCACGTTCGCGCGATCGACCCACGCGAGCAGCCAAAGAACGAAGAGAATGGGCATGATGCGCCATTCCGTCGCGCGATAGGCATCGCGCAAAGCCCGGTCCGCATCCTTGCCGGCGAGCGGCGCGTCTGTTTCGAATACCGCGTTCATCGATTTGTCTCCTGATTTGCAGGGCCGTCTCGTCATCCGGAGCCGGTCAGTCCCATTTCGCCGGAAGCACTTCCGCACGGTTTTCGCCGAAGCCGATGCGCGCATAACCGGGACGCTCGCACCATCCGCTCATCACGACGGCATCGCCGTCTTCGAGGAAGGCGCGCGTCTCGCCGGTCGGCAGGCGTATCGGCGCGTGGCCTGCCTGCGTCAGCTCGATCAGCGCGCCCGCCTCTTCGCGCGATGGACCCGATATCGTCCCGCTTCCGAGCAGATCGCCGCTGCGCAGATTGCAGCCCGCGATCGTGTGATGCGCGACCATCTGCGCGAGCGTCCAGTATTGATGACGGAAGCTCGTGCGCGAGAGGCGCGTCGGCGGCAGCGCGTCGCGGCGATGCATCGCGGTTTCGAGCGCGACGTCCAGCCGGATATCGATCGCGCCGCTTTCTCCAAGCGCAGGCGCCGACAGATACGCAAGCGGCTGCGGATCGTCGGCCGATCGCGTCCACGCGGTGCGATACGGCGCGAGCGCGTCCATCGTGACGATCCACGGCGATAACGTCGTTGCGAAACTCTTGGCGAGAAACGGTCCGAGCGGTGTGGATTCCCACGCCTGGATATCGCGCGCGGACCAGTCGTTGAGCAGACACAGGCCGAACACGTGATCCTCGGCCGACGCGACGGGAATGCGCTCGCCCTGCCCGTTGCCGACGCCGATGACGATGCCCAGTTCAAGCTCGTAATCGAGCCGCGTGCACGGTCCGACATCCGGCACGCGCGCACCCACTGCCATGCGTTGGCCGCAGGGCCGTCGAACGTTCTGTCCGGAAAGCCCGATGCTCGATACGCGCCCGTGATACGCAACGGGCATCCACTGAAAATTCGGCGACACCGTTCCGTCCGGACGCAGCAGCTTCACGATGTTGCGCGCGTGATCGATCGACGTATAAAAGTCCGTGTAGTCGCCGATATGCGCGGGCATGCCGTGTTCCACGCTGGCTTGCGGCACGAGACAGTCTTGGCCGGAACCCGCGCCTTCGCGGCGTGCGTCGAACAGTGCGAAAAGCGCATGGCGAAGCGCACGCCACGCGTCCGGGCCCATGTCGAAGAACGCGTTCAGCGACGGCTGCGCGCACGCTCGCGCGGCGTCGGCCGCAAGTCCCGAGAACGCGCCCGCTTCGCTCAACGCGCCGAGGTCGATCACCTGATCGCCCAGCGCGACGCCGCCACGAAACGCCTCGTTCGTCCCGGCGCGCCGGAATACGCCGAACGGCAGGTTCTGCAAAGGAAAAGGCGTGGACGCGTCGTTGGCCGAGGCGAGCCAGCTTCTCGCATCGATGTCGTGCGTATGGTCAGACTTCATCGAAATCACCACGCAGGCTCTTGCGGCTCAGCAGGA
Source organism: Caballeronia sp. EK (assembly GCF_014384845.1). Taxonomy (NCBI): domain Bacteria; kingdom Pseudomonadati; phylum Pseudomonadota; class Betaproteobacteria; order Burkholderiales; family Burkholderiaceae; genus Caballeronia; species Caballeronia sp. EK. The sequence goes on along the minus strand of NZ_JACSUE010000001.1, from coordinate 422,922 downwards.
TCTTGCGCTGCCTGAGTTCGTGGATCATCGCAGGGTCGACGTTGCGCTCCATGAGCAGCTCGATGTTGTGCTCGCCCTGAAACGCCGGAATTCCCGGCTGCGGCAAGGTCGCGCCGCTGAAGCGCCAGGGCGGCCCCGGCATGCGCATCGTGCCGCCCGTGCGATCGTCGACATTGACGATCGCGCCCCAGTCGGCAGCCCACTCGGACTCGGCCAGCTCGCGCGTGCTGCGCACCACGCCGATCGCCAGTCCCTGCTCGCTGACCTGCGCCTGAAGCTCTTCGAGATCGTTGAAGGTGAGAATCCACGCGCGCACTTCGGCGAGCAGCACTTCGAGATTCTGGCGACGCAGCGTTGCGCTCGCGAAACGCGGATCGCCCAAGAGGTCCGTGCGGCGCATCATCGAGCAGAAACGCACGAACATCGGCGAATAGATCGGGCTTGCCGCGATCGTCACCTGACGTCCGTCGGGCAACATGAAGATATGCGATTCCGGCGCGCTCAGCGCAGGCGGCTCGCCGTTCGTGTCGACGCCCGCGAGTTGCGCGCCGGCGCGCTCGTTGACGGCGAGCATGGTCGCGGCCATCGACACGTCGACATGCTGCCCTTCGCCCGTGCGGTCGCGCTGCGCGAGCGCGGCGAGCACGGCGATCGCGCCATGCAGGCCGGTGTAGACGTCCGCGTGGCTGCACGCGTCGTTCATCAGCGCGTCGGGCGCATGGCCGTAGTGCTCGCGCAGGATATCGGTGAGACCGGTTTCCGCCTGCACCGTCGGCGCGAACGCCGGCCGGTTGCGCCACGGGCCCGATTGCCCGTAGCCGCTCATCGACACATACACGACGGCCGGATTGAACTCGCGCACCTGTTCGTAGCCCAGCCCGAAGCGCGCCAGCGTGCCCGGCCGAAAGTTTTCGACGATGACATCCGCTTCGCGGCACAGGTCGGTCACGATCGCGCGTGCTTCGGGCCAGTTGAGGTCGAGACTGAGATTGCGCTTGCCCGCGTTCTGCTGCGCGTAATAGACCGACATCGTGCCGATGTGCGGCACGCCGCCGCGTCCCGAATCGCCGCCGGGCGGTTCGATCTTGGTGACTTCCGCGCCCAGGTCGCGCAGCGTCTTGGTGCACAGCGGGCCCGCCAGAACCCGCGTGAAGTCGATGACCTTCAGTCCCTCAAGAGGCGCGCCCATATCAGTTCCCCTCGAAGACGGCCGAACCGGGGCCGGTTTTGGCAAACGCGGCGAGCCCGCGCTTTTGATCCGCGCTCGCCCACATCATGTTGTTCACGTCGGTCTGCTGCGCATCCGCGCCCGCGATGCCGTGCCGCGCCGACAGATTCGCCAGCGTCTTGATGCCGCGCAGCGCGACGGTTGGGCCGCAAGCCAGTTGCCGCGCCCACGACATCGATACGGCCGCCAGCTCCGCTTCCGCCGCAACGAGATTGACCACGCCCCAGCGTTCGAGCGCCGCGGGATCGTGGCGGCGTCCGAACATCGCCATTTCTTTCGCACGCGCCGGACCGACGCGCTGCACGACTCGCTGCACGCCGCCCAGAAGCGGCAGCAGGCCGAGCGAGGCTTCGGCCATGCCGAAGAAGGCGGTGTCGGCTGCGACGATCATGTCGCAAGTCAGCGCGAGCTCGAAGCCGCCGCCGAGCGCGCCGCCATGAACCGCCGCAACGGAAGGAAGCGGCACGTTCTCGAGTGCATCGAGCAACGCGTCGAGGCTGGCCTGATCGCGCCGACGGCCGCCGTTTGCGAAGCCCGCGACGTCCGCGCCGGCGCAAAAATGGCGCATGCCGCTGCGCAAGAGGATCGACCGGCATCCCGACTCGACCGCTTTGCCGTAGGCAGCGAGCAGATCCTTGAGGAATGCATCCTCGATCAGATTGTGAGGTGGCTTCGACATCGTCACGACGCCGACCATACCGTCCTTTTCAAACACGACCGTGCTCATTTGGCCTCCTGCATGTGAGTCCGACTTCACGTCAGACGAACGAAATAAACGATCCAAATTTCCAATAGGATTACGAATGATCGCCTCGCCGGTAAAGCGCGACATCCGATGAACTGGCGCCGCATCTGCGTTAACCGGCTCGAACTGGGATTGATGATAACAGTGTTAACTTTGAAGAAAATCAGGGTAATCCCGCTATTCCCGCGCGCCTGCCGCACGTTGCCGCCAGCGAAGCCGCACACCTATAATTCCTTCCCACCTCTAACCGAGATGCCGCCGAATCGTGAGCCCGAAACCATCCGCCGATGTGCCCTACCACCACGGAAACCTGCGTGAAGCCCTGATCGCCGAAGGCCGGCGTGCGCTCGAGGATGTCGGCGCGCATGAGTTGAGCCTGCGCTACCTCGCCCGCGCGGTCGGCGTTTCGGAAGCGGCGCCGTCCCGGCACTTCGCCGGCAAGGACGGATTGCTCGCCGCGATCGCGGCCGACGGCTGGCGGGATCTCGCCGCCATGCGTCGCGCAATCCTCGGCACCGACGATACCGCGATGACCGTCGCGTATCGCATGCTGCGCGTGTATGTCGAATTCGCGCAGCGCCACAAGGGATTGTTCGATCTGATGGTCGGACCGCGCATCGTCGCGCGCGACTTGCATCCCGAACTCACGGAGGAAGGCTCGATTTCGTTCAGGCTGTTCGCATCCTCGGTCGAGCGGGCCGCGCTCGAAAACGGCTGGCCCGAAAGCACGCTGACGCTCGTCACGCACGCGGCGTGGAGCATCGAACACGGGCTCGCCACGCTCATTCTTTCCGATCGCGTGCCGCGCTCCGATCGTCCGGTGGAGATAGATCACATGATTCACTTCTCGATCGGCATGTTCCTGAGCGCGGTCGCGGCGGGCCCCACGCACCTCGAAAACATGCTCGATCAGCTTCCCGCGATGAACGGCGACACCCGCGCCGCAGCCCCGAAAGCGTGACGCGGCGCACTCTTGCTCCCATCGCGCACTGCGTCTTGCCCATATGTTGATATGCGCATATTATGATCGTGAGCGCGATTTGACAAGAAGCACGTCGCTCGCTGCGCAATCCGGAGCACACGCGATGACCGAACCTCTTTATCTGGACGACCTGAAAGCGGGCATGCAGTTCGATTCGCCGGAGTTCCTGGTGAGCGAGGGGGACATTCGCCGCTTCGCATCGGAATTCGATCCCCAGCCATTCCATCTCGACGAAACCGCCGCGAAGGCGTCGGTGTTTCGTGGCCTCGCCGCGAGTGGCTGGCATACCGCGGCGCTCACGATGCGTCTGCTCGTATCGGGCGGATTGCCGCTCGCGGGCGGCATCGTCGGCATGAGCGTGGAGCTTGCTTGGGTCAGGCCGGTGCGTCCCGGCGATGTGCTTCGGGTCGTGAGCACCGTGCAGGAGGTGCAGCGATCGAGATCGAAGCCATCGCAAGGCATCGCGACCGTGATGTCCGAAACGATGGACGACTCCGGCGAAGTCGTGCAACGCCTCGTATCGAAACTGCTCGTGACGGCACGCGATGCCTGACCAGGCGGTCTAGATGACCCCGTTGCGGCGAAGCGTTTGGACCTCCGCACCGGACATGGCCAGCCAGGCGTCGAGGACCTCGTCGGTATGCGCGCCGAGCGTCGGCGGAACGTGGCGGTATTGCACGGGCGATTCGGACAGGCGGATCGGATTCGCGACCAGCGGCACCGTCTCCGATAACGGATGCGCCATCTCGATGCGCATCTCGCGCGATTGCACATGCGCGTCCGCGAATACCTTGTCGATGCTGTTGACCGGCCCGCACGGCACGCCTGCCGCCTCCATGATGCCGATCCACTCGCTCGTCGTGCGGTTCGGCGTGATGTCACGCATCAGCGCGATCAACGTGTCACGGTGCGCGACGCGCTGCGGATTGCGCGCAAAGCGATCGTCGCGGCTCCACTCGGGTCTGCCAAGCGCTTCGCAGCATCGGGCGAACTGGCCGTCGTTGCCGACCGCGATGATCATGTAACCGTCGGCGGTGGGGAAATCCTGATACGGCACGATACTCGGATGCGCGTTGCCCATGCGCTCCGGCACCACGCCGCCGATCAGATAATTCGAAGCCTGATTCGCGAGGCATGCGATCTGCACGTCGAGCAATGCGAGGTCGATGTGCTGCCCCTTCCCCGTGCGTGCGCGATGCGCCAACGCCGCCTGGATCGCCACGGTCGCGTAAAGACCGGTCATGATGTCCGTGAGCGCGACGCCCACTTTCAGCGGCCCTTCTCCGGCGGTGCCATCGGCGCGGCCAGTGAGGCTCATCAGCCCGCCCATACCCTGCATCAGGAAGTCGTAGCCCGCCCGCGCGGCATAGGGGCCGGTCTGTCCGAAGCCCGTGATCGAGCAATAGACGAGGCGCGGATTCACCTCGCTGAGGCTCGCGTAATCCAGCCCGTATTGGGCGAGGCCGCCGACCTTGAAGTTCTCGATGAGCACATCGGCCTTGTCGGCCAGCCGGCGGATCAGCGCTTGCCCCTCTGGCCGGCCGAGATCGACCGTCACGGAGCGCTTGTTGCGATTCGCGGCGAGATAGTACGCCGATTCGCCCGTCGGCTCTCCATCGGCGTCGGCAAGCCAGGGTGGTCCCCAGGCGCGCGTATCGTCGCCGCTTTGCGGACGCTCTACCTTGATCACGTCCGCGCCGAGATCCGCGAGCAACTGACCGGCCCAGGGACCGGCGAGCACGCGGGAAAGATCGAGAACACGCAGGCCTGAGAGCGCGCCTTCCTGCAAGGATGGATTCATGGGGTCATGTGGAGTGTCATCGGATCGCGCTTCCGATCTGTGCGGAAATCGCACGCCACATTGAGCCGATCGGAAGTCCTGTCTGCAATTTAAAGGGATCGCGTACGCACCACAACCGACTTGTTCTCATGGACCTGTGCGAAGATCGCACAATTGAACGAACACCTTGTCGAGCCTTCATCATGCGTCGAAAGATCCCTTCCACCGCCGCGCTCTCCGCGTTCGAAACGGCGGCGCGCCATCAGAGCTTCACCAAGGCCGCCGACGAACTCGCGGTGACGCAAAGCGCGATATGCCGGCAAATCGCTTCGCTCGAGGACTTCCTCGGACTCAGGCTCTTTCGCCGGGACCGGCGCGGCGTCGCGCTGACGGAGGCGGGGCTGGCCTATAGCCGCAAGGTGACGGCGCTGCTCGATGAAGCCGAGCGCGACACGCTGGAGTTGATGGCCAAACGAGGCCACGGCGGCGCGCTCGAACTCGCGGTCGTGCCGACGTTCGCGACGAAGTGGCTCCTGCCCCGGTTGCCGGGCTTCGTCGACGAGCATCCGGACATCACGATCAATCTCGCTTCGCGCACACGGCCGTTTCTTTTCGCCGAAACGGATTTCGATGCGGCGATCCATCCGGGCGTCGCGCCGTGGCCGGGAACGGAGGGCGAGTGGCTCATGCAGGAGACGCTGATCGCGGTGTGCAGTCCGCATCTCATCGCGCCGCGCAAGAAGCTGACGACCGCCGACTGGCGACGCCATACGCTACTGCAACAGAGCACGCGTCCTTATGCATGGCGCGAATGGTTCGCCTCGCGCGGCATGTCGGTCGATGGCGACATGACGGGGCCGCGCTTCGAACTCTTCTCCATGCTCACGGAGGCGGCCGTTCACGGCATGGGCATCGCGCTCATTCCCCGCCTGATCATCGAAGACGAGTTGCGTCGCGGCCTGCTCGTACAGATCGCCGCACATGAAATGCCGAGCGGTCGCTCGTACTACCTCATCGTTCCCGAAAGCAAGTCCCACAATCCCGCGCTGCTCGCCTTTCGCGAATGGATCGCGCGGGAGGCGGCGCGGCATGGGGAAACGACCGGGTACAGAAAAAAGCAGACGGCAGCGAGTCGCGATGCCTGAGGCCGCCGCGCACCCGCACCGGCTTTATTAGCCGATGAGATCGGCGCCCGTCGTAAGGACGATCTTCCCGAAGTGCGTACCGGAATCGATCAGTTCGTGAGCACCGCGAGCGTCGGCAAGCGCGAAGGTCTTGTAGACGACCGGCTTGATCATGCCGCTCTCGATATGCGGCCATACGTGCCGCTCCAGTTCGCTGATGATGGTCGCCTTGTCCTCGGGTGTACGGGATCGCAATGTCGAGCCCATATGGGTCAGACGCTTCGTCATCATCGGCACGACGTTCAGATCCTTCGCCGGGCCCTTGATCACGCCCACCTGCAGGATTCGTCCGTCCATGGCAGCGGCGTCGTAGTTTCTCGCCACATAGTCGCCAGCAATGATGTCGAGGATCACGTCGACGCCTTTTCCATCGGTAGCCCGTTTCGTTGCGGCGACGAAATCTTCCTCGCGGTAATCGATCGCGACGTCGGCGCCTAACCTCAGGCTCGCCTCTCGATGCGCCTGCGAGCCGACCGTCGTGATGATTTTGGCAGCGCCGAGCGCCTTCGCCAGCATGGTCGCCGTCGTTCCGATACCCGACGCGCCGCCGTGGATCAACACCGATTCGCCGGCAAGCAGCTTGCCGCGCTGGAGGAGGTTCAGCCACACCGTCATGAACGTTTCGGGCATGGCCCCCGCTTCCACCAGCGTCAGGCCCTTGGGGATATGCATCGTGTTGCAGGCGTGCGCGACTGCATACTCCGCGTATCCGCCGCCGGGAATCAATGCACACACCAGTTCTCCGATCCGGAAGCTGGACACGTCGGAACCGACGGCTACTACTTGACCCGCCACTTCCAGCCCCGGAATGTCCGAAGCGCCGGGGGGCGGGTCATACAGCCCTTTGCGCTGGAAAACGTCCGGGCCGTTCACGGCAGCCGCGTGGATGCGGATCAGAACCTGATCGCCGGCCGGCATCGGAATCGGGCGCGTTGTCGGCACCAGAACTTCGGGACCGCCGGGCTGTTTGATTTCAATCGCCGTCATGGACGACGGCACACGATACGTTGAAGCAGACATGGATGACACTCCTTCGGAAAATGAGGCTCGATCGATCCGGGCGGATCATTGAACGAGGAACTCCTGAGTTCAGTTTAGGCCTCGACCTTGATGAATACATGCAGCAATATTCAGATTGGCAGATGCAAATTTGCATCAGGAGGGAGGCACCATGAACTGGGATGACGCGCGGGTATTTCTCGCGGTGGAGCGCGAAAAAACGCTTCGTGGAGCGGCCAGGACGCTCAATCTCGATCAGGCGACGGTCGGCAGACGGATCGCGGCGCTGGAACACGCGCTACGCGCAACGCTCTTCCTGCGCACATCCGACGGTTACGCGCTGACCGCCGCGGGCGAAGCCGCGCTGAGATCGGCGGAGAAGATGGAGCACTCCGCACACGAACTCGTCCGGCGGACTCAAGGCACGGATACGCGGCTCGCGGGCGACGTAAGAGTCACCAGCACCGATTCGATCGCGCTCGAATTCCTGCTTCCGGCTATCGAACGCCTGCACGCTGCACATCCCGAAGTGCGCGTTCTGCTGGACACGTCGACACGCATGCTGAATCTCGCAAAGCGTGAGGCGGATATCGCGGTGCGTTCAGTGAGGCCGGAGAATCCCGATCTCGTCGCGCGTCGCCTTGCGCGGTGGCCGATGGCGCTCTTCGCATCGAATGCTTATCTGGAGCAGCATGGCAAACCCGCCGCCGGCTCGGGTTTCGCGGGCCACGATCTTGTCGTCTATCAGGGGAACTGGACCAATAACCGATCACCGTCGCTTGCGGGCGAACCGAACCATGCGGGGCGCATCGTATCGACCTTCAATTCAAGCCTCATGCTGCGCACCGCGATAAAGGCCGGCATCGGCATCGGCGAGCTTCCGATACATCTCGCCGAACACGACGGCCTCGTGCAGATAGGGCCTTCATCCGCACGCGGAGCGGTTTATGAAATCTGGCTCGTCACGCACCAGGACCTTCGGCATACCGCGCGCATCGCGGCAATGATCGACGGCATCGTCTCAGCGTTCGCAGATCATCGAACACAATCGGCATGATCACGCCGCAGCATCACGCACATGAATGACGATGCATCAATAAAATAAACTTCATCAATGCCTCCAGCCTCGCTACGCTGGCCCTACCTTCTCCACGGGCAAAGATTGCGATGGCGGAACTCTACCTCGTGCGACACGGGCAAGCGTCGCTTGGCTCCGAGCACTACGACCGGCTTTCACAAAAGGGCGAGCAGCAATGCGTGTGGCTCGCCGAGCATTTCGCGCAGAACGATCTGCAGTTCGATCGCGTCGTGACAGGCACGCTACGGCGCCATGCGCAGACGCTCGATGCGATCCGTCGCACGCTGCCTGATCTGCCCGTCGAATGCGAAATTCTTCCTGAACTCGACGAGTACGATTTCCACGCGCTGTTTCGCGCGACGGGCACTGAACATCGCCACCTTGCCGAATCCGCGACCAGCGATCCGCGCGAGTTCTTCAAGGCCCTGCGCCGGGTGCTGCAACGATGGGCCGAAGGCGCGCTCGACGACCGCGTGCCCGAAACGTGGAGCGCATTCCAGCAGCGCGTCGCCGCTGCGCGTGCGGCCATCCAGCAAGGCGGCGGGCAGCGCGTCCTGGCCGTCACCTCGGGCGGCGTGATCGGAGCGTTGATGCAGCAGGCGTTGCAAGCGCCGGCATCGACGGCCATCGCGCTCAACATGCAGATCCGCAACAGCAGCGTCACTCATTGCTTTTTCAACCGCGCAACTTTTCAGTTGTCGAGCTTCAATGTCGTCGCACATCTCGACAGCCTGCAACGCCATGCGTTTCAGACCTACGGTTGAATCCCGTCCTCAAGTCCCATGAGTCAGGCAGCGAAACCTATGACCAGCGAATCGACCCAACCCGCTCTCGACGTAGACCGGCTCGTCCGTTACCTGCAGCAGCACGTGCGCGGTTTTCAGGGGCCCGTGACAGCGACGAAGTTCGCAGGCGGCCAGTCCAATCCGACGTTCCTGCTCGACACGCCCGGCGGCCGCTTCGTCCTGCGCCGTCAGCCGCCGGGGCAGTTGCTCAAGTCCGCCCATGCCATCGATCGCGAATTCCGCGTGCTGAGCGCGCTCGGCGAAACCGCTGTGCCCGTCGCGCATGCATGGCACTTGTGCGAAGACCGCGAAGTCATCGGCAGCATGTTCTATCTGATGAGCTATGAAGAAGGGCGCATATTCTGGAACCCCGCCCTGCCGGAGATCGATCGCGACGCGCGCCGCGACTATTACGAGTCGATCGTCGCGACGCTCGCGACGCTTCACGATGTCGACGTCGATGCGGTGGGTCTCTCCGGCTACGGACGTCCCGGCAACTACTTCCAGCGTCAGATCGAACTCTGGACGCGGCAATACCGCGCCGCCGAAACAGAACGAATCGCGCCGATGGAAGCGCTGATCGCGTGGCTTCCCGCACATTGCCCCGCCGATACGCAACGTCCCTCGCTCGTGCACGGCGACTTTCGAATCGACAACCTCATTTTCGCCAGCGACGCGCCTCGCGTGCGCGCCGTGCTCGATTGGGAACTGTCGACGCTCGGCAATCCGCTTGCGGACCTCGCGTATTTCTCCATGTGCCTGCGCCTGCCGTCGACGGGAGATATCACGGGACTGCGCGACCACGACCGCTCGGCGCTCGGCATCCCCGAGGAAGAGGAGATGGTTGCGCAGTACTGCGAACTGCGCGGCCTGCCCGGTATCGAGAACTGGAACTTCTATCTGGCGTTCAGCTTCTTCCGGCTCGCCTCGATTGCCCAGGGTGTCAAGTCGCGCGCCCTGCAGGGCAACGCTTCGAACGCCCGCGCGTCCGAGGTGGGCGGGATGGTCGAGCCGCTCGCCAGTCTCGCCGTGGAACTGATCGCCTGAAGCACGACGTGCATGACGCGCCATGCCATTCAACCCGAACCAAGGATACAAAATTGAGCACGAACCTCTTTGACCTCACGGGCCGGATCGCCCTCGTGACAGGCGCAAGCCGCGGCATCGGCGAAGCCATCGCGAGGCTCCTCGCCGAACAGGGCGCCCATGTGATCGTGTCGAGCCGCAAGCTCGACGACTGCGAATCGGTCGCGGCAAGCATCCGCGCGACCGGCGGCAGCGCCGAGTCACTCGCCTGCCACGTCGGCCGCATGGAAGACATCGCCGCGACGTTCGCTCATATCCGCGAACAGCATGGCCGGCTCGACATACTCATCAACAACGCGGCAACGAATCCCTATTTCGGTCACATCCTGGATACCAACCTCGCCGCCTACAACAAGACTGTCGAGGTCAACATCCGCGGGTATTTCTTCATGTCGGTCGAAGCCGGAAAGCTCATGAAGAGCCAGGGTCGCGGCGCCATTGTCAATGTCGCCTCGGTCAACGCGTTGCAGCCCGGCGACATGCAGGGGATCTACTCCATCTCGAAGGCCGCAGTGGCTCACATGACAAGGGCATTTGCCAGGGAATGCGGGCCGCTGGGCATTCGCGTCAATGCATTGCTGCCCGGTATCACGAAGACGAAATTCGCCGGCGCGCTGTTCGAAAACCGGGAGATCTACGACCGCCTCATCAACGAGATCCCGCTGCACCGTCACGGCGAGCCGCAGGAAATGGCCGGGACCGTTCTTTATCTCGTGTCCGACGCGGCCAGCTACACGAATGGCGCATGTATCGTCGTCGATGGCGGGCTGACGATCTAGTCAACAGCACAGAAGAAACTCATCATGAATTTTGCCAATAGCCCCAAAGTCGAAGATCTGCTGCGCCGCGTGCGCGGTTTCATGGACGAACATATCGTGCCGCGCCAGCGACAGTGGCTCGAAGAAGTGCACGCGGGCCAATATCCTGTCTCGTTCATGGAAGACCTCAAAGCCACGGCGAAGGCCGAAGGGCTGTGGAATCTCTTCCTCCCGCATCTCGAGGACGGCGAGCCAGGCACTCGCCTCACGAACCTCGAATACGCCCCGCTCGCCGAGCTGATGGGCCGCGTCTCGTGGGCCTCCGAAGTCTTCAACTGCAGCGCGCCCGATACCGGCAACATGGAACTGCTTCATATGTTCGCCACGCCAGCGCAGCGCAAGGCCTGGCTCGAACCGCTACTGCATGGGCAGATCCGTTCGGCGTTCGCGATGACCGAGCCTGACGTGTCCTCTTCCGACGCGACGAACATCACGACTTCCATCCGGCGCGACGGCGACGACTACGTGATCAATGGGCGCAAGTGGTTCATCACGAACGCCGCCCATCCGAACTGCAAGCTTTTCATCGTCATGGGAAAGACCGATCCGGACGCGGAAAGTCATCGGCAGCAGAGCATGATTCTCGTGCCGGCGGGCACGCCCGGCGTGAGCATCGTGCGCAACATTACGGTGATGAATCACGTTTCTCCGGAAGGTCATTGCGAGATCGTGTTCACGAATGTCCGCGTGCCGGCGTCGAATCTGCTCGGCGAAGAAGGCGGAGGTTTCGCGCTCGCTCAGGCGAGGCTCGGGCCGGGCCGTATTCACCACTGCATGCGCTCCATCGGCGCGGCCGAGCTCGCGCTCGAACTGATGATCGAGCGCGCCGTAGAACGCAAGGCGTTCGGCAAGTTCCTTCATCAGCACGGCACGGTCGGCGAATGGATTGCGAAATCGCGAATCGAAATCGATCAGGCTCGCCTGTTCGTGCTGAAGGCGGCGTGGCTCCTCGACGAAGTCGGCGCGAAAGCAGCGCGCAAGGAGATTTCCATGATCAAGGCACTGGTGCCGCAGGTTTATTCGACGGTATGCGACCGTGCGATGCAGGTCTTCGGCGCGATGGGTCTGAGCCCGGACACGCCGCTCGCCGACCACTGGACCTGGGCCCGCGCATTGCGTTACGCGGACGGCCCCGATGAGGTCCACTTGCAAGCCATTGCGCGCATGGAAATCGCGCATGGCGAGCAAAGGCTCGGCGCGACGGCAGCGTACCTGAACATTCCGCCGCGAAACTGAAGCGTCGAGAATTCTGGCGAACGCATCTCCGACGCCTCTCGCTTATGATGTCGTGCAAACGGAGACTGCAAGATGCGTTTGCCGAAGCTGGATCTGAACCTGTTCGTCGTATTCGAGTCGATCTATGAGAAGCGCAATCTGACTCGCGTGGCGGAGGCGCTATACATCACTCAGCCCGCGGTCAGCAATGCGCTTGCGCGCATGCGCAAGGCCTTCGATGATCCGCTCTTCGTGAGCACGCCATCGGGCATGGTGCCCACGCCGCTCACCGAAAACATCATCGGCCGCGTGCGCGAGGCGCTGCAACTGCTGGAGGCGAGCGCGTCCGAAGGCGACGTCTTCGTGCCGGGCACGTCCAGGCGCACGTTTCGCCTGAGCATGCCCGATCTGACGGAAGCGGTTCTGTTGCCTTTGCTCGGCGAAGTGCTTCAGCAGCAGGCTCCCAGCATGAGCATCGAGAGCTACTTCACGCCGCGCAGCGAGGTGTCCTCCGCACTCGCGACGCGCAAGATCGACTTCGCAATCGACGTGCCGCTCATCAACGACCCGCAATTGCGTCAGGCGTCGCTCGGTAGCGACCGCTATGCCTGCATGCTGCGGCATGACCATTCGTTCAGGGGCGACGCCTTGAGCATCGACGACTACCTGGCTCTCGGCCATATCCAGGTATCGAGCCGGCGTCAGGGCAGCGGTCTCGTGGATGCGGAGCTAAGGAAGCTCGGCAAGGAGCGAAGGATACAAATGCGCGTGCAGCATTACATGGTTGCGCCGCTCGTGGCCTTGCGCACCGACCTCGCGCTGAGTGCTCCCATGCAACTGCTGCAACGCCACGACGCGCGGATTCTCGAACTGCCCTTCCAGCTTCCGAGGCAGGAATGGCACCTGTACTGGCATCGCAGCAGCGAACAGGACCAGGCCAGCATCTGGCTCGGCGAAAAGATAATCGATATTCTGAGCGGCCCGGCGGCGACGCTCGATGTGCCGAAGCGCAAGCGCCGGGCCGGCAAGGCCCCGGCGTAGAACTTCGTCCTTCGGGCGAGCGTTTGTAGCGTTCGGCAAGCAACGCTCATCGCGCTCAATGCTCGGCTGCCTTCAGCGCCAGAATGCCTGTCTGCGAATAAAACTCCTGCAGCGCGAAGGCCTCGCGTTCGCGCTGCGCACGCGCGCCGCGATCCAGCATCGAGAAGAGCCAGATGCCCGCGAACGCGAGCGGCACCGAGATCAGCGCCGGATTGTCGAGCGCTACCAGCGCGTGCGCCTGATGCAGCACATCGACCCATACGGACTTCGAGAACAGCGTCAGCAGCACTGCGCAGACGAGTCCGAGACCGCCGCCCACAACCGCACCGCGTGTCGTCATGCCGCGCCAGAATATCGATGACACGAGCACCGGGAAGTTCGCGCTCGCCGCAACAGCAGCGACGAGGCCAACCAGGAAAGCCACGTTCACGTGTTCGAAGAGAATGCCGAGCCCGATCGCCACGATGCTGAGCATAAGCGTCGAGATGCGTGAGATGCGCATCTCCTGCGCTTCGCTGCCTTTGCCGCGCGCGAGCCAGCAGGCATAGAGATCATGCGATACCGTGGTCGCGCCCGAGAGCGTGAGGCCCGCGACGACCGCGAGGATCGTCGCGAAGGTGACGGCGGCGATGAAGCCGTAGAACAGATTGCCGCCCACGGCCTGCGCCAGCTTGACCGCGACCATGTTCGAGCCGCCGAGCAGATCGCGCGTGAGGTTGAAGTGTCCGTCCACCGCCGTCTTGAAGAACTCCGGATGTTGCGCGAGCAAGGTGATCGCGGAGAAGCCGATGATGAAGGTCAGCAGATAAAAGTATCCGATGAACCCGGTTGCGACGAACACGGACTTGCGTGCTTCTTTCGCATTGGGCACGGTGAAGAAGCGCATCAGGATATGCGGAAATCCCGCGGTGCCGAACATTAATGCAATGCCGAGCGAGAGCGCGTTGAGCGGGTCCTTCAGCAGCTTGCCGGGGCCCATGATGCTCGCTTCGCCCGGATGAATCTCGACGGCGCGCCGGAACATCTCCTCCGGACTGAAGCCGAACTGGGCGAGAGAGATGACGGCCATGAACGTCGCTCCGCCCAGCAGCAGGACGGCCTTGATGATCTGCACCCACGTGGTGGCCGTCATGCCGCCGAAGAACACGTAGACCACCATCAGCGCGCCGACGATGACTTCGGCCATCCAGTAGGGCAAGCCGAAGAGCAACTGGATCAGCTTGCCCGCGCCGACCATCTGCACGACCAGATAGAAGATCACGACGACGAGCGAGGTGCTGGCAGTCAGCAGGCGGATCGGTGCCTGTTCGAAGCGATACGCGACGACGTCGACGAACGTGAATTTGCCGAGATTGCGCAAGGGCTCGGCGAGCAGAAACATCACGAACGGCCAGCCCACGAGAAACCCGATCGAATAGATGAGACCGTCGAAACCGAACACGAACACCATGCCGGAAAGGCCCAGGAACGAAGCCGCGGACATGTAGTCTCCGGCGATGGCGAGCCCGTTCTGAAAGCCCGTGATGCCGCCGCCCGCGCTGTAGAAGTCCTTCGTCGTGCGCGTCCTGCGCGCGGCCCAGCGTGTGATGCCGAGCGTGACAAGCACGAACAGCAGGAACGTGCCGATCGCGACCGGATTCAGATCGACATGATCCGGCACGGGACCTTCGATGGATGAAGCATGAGCGAGCGCGGACATCGAGGCGAGCGTCGCGCCCTGAAGAAAACGACCGGGTTTCATGGGTCAGTCTCCTTGCGCGGCAGCGGAGATGAGCGCGCGCATCGACGGATCGAAAGCGCGGTTCGCACGCAGCACGTACCAGCCGGTCAGGCCCACGGCGACGAGAATGACGCCGACGCCCGCGACGATACCCATGCTCGTCGTGGCGCCCGCATACAGCGGATGCGCGAGCATGTGCGGCGCCAGCGCGACGAACAGGATGAAGCCGTAGTACGTAAGGATCATCAGCGCGGTCAGCGTGAAACTGAAGCGCCGGCGCGAGGCGACTAGCCGCCTGTATGCGGGGCTTGCCTTGGTCAGATCGATATGGATTTGCTGCATGGATGTCTCCCTCCTGTTTCAGGATGATGTTTCGAGTATCGGAACGGCCTCGATTGCAACGTATTCAGCGGCTGCCTCAGGCAGCTCTTGTTTTGAGTCGATGCCCGACGCCGGCACGGCCACGCGGCGTCGATGAACACAGGTCAGCCGATTGCCACGCGCGCCAGCGCCTGCCGCATGTCGCGCTCGAAGCGATTAACGATGTCGGCGAGCGGTTCGATGCGGTCGACGAAAGCGAGCGACTGCCCGGCGGAGAGCAAGCCCTTGGACCAGTCGCCGGTGACGTAGGCGTCGCGGCCGATCTTGCCGGCGACGAATGGCATCAGATCCTGAATGGTCACGTTCGGGTTGCGCGCCTCGATTTCCATCACGGCGGCCGTGGTCTCGTTGCGCAGCGAGCGCACGGTGTTGCGCACGGAGTGCATGCACAGCTCGGTGTCCGTGGGTCCGGCTTCCACCAGACGGCGCTTGTAGTCATCGTGCGCCCAGATCTCCTCGGCCACGGCGAAACGCGTGCCGACGACCACGCCCGACGCGCCCATCGCGAGCGCCGCGGCAAGTTGCGAACCACGGCCGATGCCGCCGCCGATGAGGTAAGGAATCTCGAGGTGGCTCTCGGCCCACGCGGCGTTCACGAACGATCCGACCATGTCGAGCCCCGGATGCCCGCCGCATTCGGCGCCGACGATGGCGACCGCATCGACACCGACCGAGGCCGCCTTGACCGCGAACCGTACCGACGGCACCTTGTGAAGCACCTTCACGCCGGCACTTTTCAGAAGCGGCATGAATTCCTCCGGATTGCGCCCGGAGGTTTCGACGCACTTCACGCCTTCATCGACGATGAGTTCGAAGACATCCCGCGTCTTCTCGCCGGGGACGAGTTTCGGCAGCATCGACACGTTGACGCCGAACGGGCCGCCTTCGCACAGGTCGCGGCAGCGGCGGATTTCGTCGCGCAACGCTTGCGGCTCGGGAAAGCTCGCCGCCGTGATGAAGCCGATGATGCCGGCGCGTGACGCGGCGGCGACATAGTCCGCATCGGCGAGCCACATGAGGCCGCCGGCGACGATCGGCAAGCGTGTGCCGAACAGTTCGGTGACGGCGTTCGAAAAAACAGGCTGAGTCATGATATGTCCTTCCCGAACGCTCATACGATGCCTTCGGATTTCAGTCGCGAGAGTCGTTCTTCGGACAGCCCGAGCAGCGACCGAAGAACGTCGTTGGTGCCTTCCCCGAGTTGCGGCGGCGCGCTGCGCACCGGCAGACGCGCACCGTCGAAGCGATACGGCGGCGCGAGCACGTGCGTTTCGCCCGCTTCGGGATGGCTGTATGTCGTCACGAGGCCGGCTTCTCCCGCGCGCTTCGACGTGAGCGCCTCGTGAAGGCCGAGCACTTCGCCGCACGGAATGCCGGCGCCTACCAAGCGCTCCAACAGCACTTGCCGCTTTTGCGTACCGATCGCACGCCTGAGTTCGGGCACGAGCATGTCGCGGTTAGCAGCACGGACGATGTTCGTGCGGAAGCGGTCGTCATCGACGAGATCCGGGCGTTCGATCACCTCGCGGCAGAAGCGCTCGTACTGGCGGTTGGTGCCCACCGCGATCACGAGTGGCCCGTCCTGCGCATCGAACACGCCGTAGGGCACGATCGACGGATGCGCATTGCCGTAGCGCGGCGGGTCGCCGTCGAGCTGCATCGATTCGAGTCCGCAGTACGAGGTGATCATCAGGCCGCAGTCGAAGAGCGCCATCTCGATGTGGCGTCCCTTGCCGGTCTTCTGACGCTCGAACAGCGCGGCGAGCACCGCTTGCGCGGAATACATCCCGGTGAACAGATCGACCGCGGCGATGCCGAACTTGAGCGGCGGCTGGTCCGCGTTGCCGTTCATCGCCATCAATCCCGCCTCGCCCTGAACGACGATGTCGTAGCCGGGACGCGCCGCTTCCGGTCCGTGGCGGTCATATCCGGCGATGGACAGATAGATGAGATCGTCGCGTCCTTCCTTGAGTTGTTCGTAACCGAGGCCGAGCTTTTCCGCGCCGCCGAACTTGAAGTTCTGCAACACGACATCGCTTTGCTGCGCGAGCTCCCGCGCAATTTGCTGGCCTTCCGCCGTTTGCAGATCGAGGCACACCGAACGCTTGTTGCGATTGACGCTGTTGAAATAGGTCGTCTCCGTCGCGCCGACGCGCAGGCCCCAGTCGCGCGTATCGTCACCGCGCGTCGGGTGCTCGACCTTGATGACTTCGGCGCCGAGATCGCCGAGCACCATCGCGCACCAGGGCCCCGCGAGCACGCGCGACAGATCGAGCACGCGCACGCCGGCGAGCGGTAAAGAAGAATGCATGTTTGACATGGCGAATTCCATACAAAATTAGGATGCCGAATCGAAACCTAATCGGACTGCGCGACCGTCGCGAGACGCAAGGCGGCGAAATCGGCGGGCCGTTTGCCGAAGAAGGCATTGATGCCTTCGGCAGCTTCGTCATCGCCGAGCGACTCGACCATGTAGCGCGCTTCGAGATCCAGTTGCGCATCGACGGAGTTCTCGCCCGCGCGACGGCACAGCGCCTTGATCCTGCCGATCGCGCGCTCGGGACCGGCGGCGAGCGTGCGGGCGATGCCGAGCGCTTCCGTGAGCGCGTCGCCCGGCTCCGCGAGGCGATTCGCCACGCCCAGCGCCTGCATGCGCTCGCCCGTCACGGGCTTGCCGGTCAGGCATAGCTCGGTCAGCAATTGCCGCGAGACGAAGTCGGACAGAAACGCGGTCGCGCCGCCGTCGGGCGAGAGTCCGACCTTCACGTACGCCACCGAGAACGACGCATTGCGCGCCGCGACCAGCAAGTCGCACGCGAGCGCGATCGACAGGCCCGCGCCGGCCGCCGCGCCTTCCACGGCCGCGATCACCGGCTTGCCGCAGTCGCGGATCGCGCGGATCATGCCGTGCAGACTTTCGATGCCTTCGCGCCGCTCGGATGGCGTCATCGCGCGCCGTTGCGCGAGGCGGTTCAGATCGCCGCCCGCGCAGAAAGTGGCGCCCACGCCCGTCAGCACGATCGCGCCGACGCTCGTATCGCGCTCTGCCTCGGCGAGCGCGGCCGGCAGCGCTTTGTACACCTCCGCCGTGAGCGCGTTACGCGCGGACGGATTGTTGAGGGACAACACCTGCACCGCGCCGTCGCGACGCGCAAGAATGGGTTCGTTCATGGCTTCAGCTCCTGCCGAGAGTGATAAAACGTTCGAGATGGTGATCTTCGTCGCCGAGTTGATGGTCGATCATCACAAGGCGCTTGGCGTAGTGCGCGAGCGGCAGCTCCCAGGTCATGCCGATGCCGCCGTGCATCTGGATGCACTCTTCGGCCACGCGCGTGCCGATGCGCCCGATCGTGTACTTCGCCGCCGACAGCGCGCGCTCGCGCTCGATGCGACTCGCGCCCAGAGCGGCGGCCGCGTTGATGACCGCCGAACGAGCCTGCTCGATCTCCAGCAACAGATCGGCCATGCGGTGTTGCAGCGCCTGAAAGCTGCCGATCGGCACGCCGAACTGCTTGCGCGTGCGCAGATAGTCGAGCGTGTATTCCTTCGCGACGTCCATCGCGCCGATCGCCTCGGCGCACAAGGCAAGCACGCCGGCGCCGATGCTGCGCTCGAGCGTCGCGAATCCCGCGTCCGGCTCGCCGAGCAACGCGTGATCGGCGATGCATACTTCCTTGAACCGCACCTCGGCGGCCCGTCCTCCATCGATCTTCGGATAGCCGCGCAGCTCGACGCCCGCCGCGTCACGGGCGACGACGAAGAGCGAGATGCCCTCTTCGGCATCGTTCGCCCCGCTCGTTCGCGCGGAGACGAGAAAGAAGTCGGCCGCTTCGCCTTGCTGTACGACGGCCTTCGTGCCCGTCAGCACCCAGCCGTTCGAACTGCGTGTCGCACGCGTCGATACGCGCGACAGTTCGTAATGCGAGCCGGCTTCGTCATGGGCGAGCGCCGCGACGGTGCGGCCCTCGACCATGCCCGCGATGAGCGCCTTGTGCGCTTCGTTGCCCGCATGAGCGAGCGCATGACCGGCCACCAGCGCGCCCAAGAAAGGCTCGACCACGAGGCCGCGCCCGAGGCTCTCGAAGACGACGGCGATATCGAAGCCATCGCCGCCGAAGCCGCCGTCGGCCTCGCTGAAGAGCGCGCCCACCACGCCCAGATCGGCCAAGCGCCGCCACATGTCCGCATTGAAACCCGCATCGCGCATCGCAAGGCCGTACTGCTCGGCAACGAAACGGTTCAGCGTATCCGCCAGCATGCGGCGGTCTTCCGTGTGCTGAAAATTCATCGCGATCCCCTTACAGTCCCAGGATCATCTTGGAGATGATGTTCTTCTGGATTTCGTTGGAGCCGCCGAAAATCGACAGCTTGCGGTTGTTGAAGTAAAGCGCGGCGGCGCTCGCGGCGCCTTCCGGTCCGACGGGCGTTTCGTCGTAGCCTTCGTGCAGCGCCTCTTCGATGAACGGCTGCGCATACGGACCCATCGCGCGCCGCATCAGCGACGAGATTTCCTGCCGGATCTCGGTGCCGCGAATCTTGAGCATCGAGCTTTCCGCGCCGGGCACGCCGCCGCCCGCCACTGCGGCGATCACGCGCAGGTTGGTCGTCTTCATGTTCTCGAGGTCGATCTCCACACGCGCCATGCGTGCCGCGAAGAGCGGATCGTCGGCGAGCGGACGGCCGCGGCGCTTCAGCTTCGACGCGATGCGCCGCAAGCGCGCCAGCGCCGCAACCGAAAACCCGACGCCCGCGATGTTCGTGCGTTCGTAAGTCAGCAGATATTTCGCGACCGTCCAGCCCCGGTTCTCTTCGCCCACGAGGTTGGCTGCGGGCACGCGCACGTCGGTGAAGAACACTTCGTTGATCTCATGCTCGCCTTCGAGCGTGATGATCGGACGCACTTCGACGCCCGGACTGTTCATATCGACGAGCAGGAAGCTGATGCCCTCCTGCTTGCGCACGTCGGTTGCCGTGCGCACGAGGCAGAAGATCATGTTCGCGTGCTGGCCGAGCGTGGTCCACGTCTTCTGGCCGTTGACGATGTAGTGCTCGCCCTGTGCATCGATGCCGCGCACCGCGCTCGTCTTCACGGACGCGAGATCGGAGCCCGAGCCCGGTTCGGAATAGCCTTGGCACCACCAGTCGGAGCCATCGAGGATGCGCGGCAGCCAGCAGGACTTCTGCGCCTCGCTGCCGTACTTGATGAGCACCGGCCCGAGCATGTTCACGCCGAAGGGCACGATGCGCGGCGCGCCCGCGAGCGCGCATTCGTTTTCGAAGATGAACTTCTGCACGGCGCTCCATCCCGGCCCGCCATACTGTTCGGGCCAGTGGTTCGCGAGCCAGCCCTGCTCGTTCAGGATGGCGTGCCACTCGGCCATGTCGGCGCGCGTGAGGCGCAGACCGCCGCGTACCTTTGCGGATAGCCGCGCCGGCAGCTTCTCCTCGAGGAAGCGCACGACGCGCGCGCGAAAGGCTTCCTCGTCGGCGTTGAATTTCAGATCCATGACGTCGTGTCTCTCAGTAGATTTCGAACAGCCCGGCGGCGCCCATGCCACCGGCAATGCACATCGTGACGACGGCGTACTTCACGCCGCGACGACGGCCTTCGATGAGCACATGTCCCGCGAGGCGTGAACCTGTCATGCCGAACGGATGACCGATGGAAATCGCGCCGCCGTCGACGTTGAGACGTTCCGATGGAATCTCGAGTCGTTGCTGGCAGTAGAGCGCCTGCGATGCGAACGCTTCGTTGAGTTCCCACAGGCCGATGTCGTCCACCGTGAGACCGTGACGCGCAAGCAGCTTCGGCACGGCGAGCACGGGGCCGATGCCCATTTCGTCGGGCTCGCAACCCGCGACCGCGAAGCCCCGGAATGCGCCGAGCGCCGTGAGGTTCGCGCGCTCGGCGGCTTTGGCTTCCATCATCACGCAGGCGGATGCGCCGTCGGACAGTTGCGACGAGTTGCCCGCCGTGACGAACTTGTCCGGGCCTTTGACGGGAACGAGACTCGCGAGCGCTTCGTAGGTCGTGCCGGGGCGGTTGCAGGTGTCTCCGGAAACGGTCACCTCGCGGTATTTGACGGCGCCCGTTGCCTTGTCGGTGACGGCCATCGTCGTCGTGACGGGCACGATCTCGTCGGCATAGCGCCCGGCGAGCTGAGCTTCCTCCGTGCGGCGCTGGCTCTGCGCCGAGAAACGATCCTGCGCTTCGCGGCTGATGCCGTAGCGACGCGCAACGATATCGCCGGTGTCGATCATCGCCATATAGACCTCGGGCTTGTGTTCGACGATCCACGGATCGAGGCCGCTCACGCCGTCCTCGCGGGTGCGCAGTCCCGAGATGCTTTCGACGCCGCCCGCGATGATCGCCGGCGCGCCATCGACGACGATGCGGCCCGCCGCCATCGCGATCGCCTGCAGGCCGGACGCGCAGAAGCGGGTGATGGTCGTGCCCGCGATCGACAGCGGCAGGCCCGCGCGGATCACGGTCTGGCGCGCGATATTGCGGCCGGTGATGCCTTCCGGATAGCCGCAGCCGAGGATCGCGTCCTCGATCATCGACGGGTCGACGCCCGAGCGCTCCACGGCGGCGCGCACCGCGAACGACGCGAGCGTGGGACCGGGCGTGATGTTGAATTCGCCGCGATGCGCCTTGGTCAGCGGCGTGCGCGCGGTAGAAACGATGACGGCTTCTCGCATGCGTAGTAATCCTAAGTCAATGAAAAAAATAAAATATCGAACGGATCAGGCGGACTGGTTGAGGCTCGCAAGCGTTTCGCCCTGTTCGACGAGCCCGACGTCCGTGAAAGCGCGCGGCGCGATGCCGGCGCGCTCACGCTCGGCGTCGATGATCGCCTCGACTTCGGGATCGGGCACGCCGCTGCGCGCGCCATCGGGATACAGGTAGTAGCCGCGTCCCGTCTTGCGATCGGCGATCTGCACGTAGCGCGCTTTCGGATCGCGCGTGGCGGCGCGGCGCTTGCGCGTGGCCCAGCCGATGTCGCCGCCCGCGAGGTCCGACACCTGAAACGGTCCCATCGGAAAACCGAACTCGCGCAGCACGCGGTCGATCTGGTAGGGCGAAGCGCCGTCTTCCATCATGTGATCGGCGGCCGCGCGATAGATCGCGAGCACACGATTGCCGATGAAGCCGTCGCACACGCCCGCGCGCACCGGCACCTTGCGCAGTTTCTTCGCCAGTTCGAATGCGGTGGCGACAACGTCGGCGCTGACCTGCGCGGGCACCACGACTTCCAGCAGCTTCATGACGTTCGCCGGCGAGAAGAAGTGCAGGCCCACGACATCCGCGGGGCGCGAAATGCTCGCGGCGATCCCATCGATGTCGAGATACGAAGTGTTGGTCGCGAGCACCGCGCCCGGCTTGCAGACGCGGTCGAGCTCGGCAAACACGGCCTCTTTGACGGCCATGTCTTCGAACACCGCTTCGATCACGAGATCGGCCGCGCCCAGCGCATCGTACGACGTGCTGCCGCTGAAGCGCGCGAGGACGGCGGCCCTGGTCTCGGGTGTCATGCGGCCCTTCGCAATCAGTGCGTCGTAGACCTTCTCCACATGCGCGCGGCCCCGCGCCAGCGCCGCGTCGTCACGCTCGATCATCGTGACCGGCAGACCCGCATCGAGCACGGCCACTGCGATGCCCGCGCCCATCGTGCCGCCGCCCACCACGCCCACGCTCGCGATCGCGCGCGGCGTGGCATCGCGCGTTTCGGGCGCTTTGAGCACCTCGCGCTCCGCGAAGAAGGCGTGGACCAGCCCCGCGCGCTGCGGGCTGTCGAGACATTGCAGGAAGAGCTTGCGTTCGTGGCGCAAGCCCTCGTCGAAGGGCGATTCGAGCGCCGCGCGCACGGCATCGACGATCCTCAGCGGCGCAAAGAGTCCGCGCGATTTCTTCGATGTTTCGGCTCGCGCCACGTCGATGGCCGCGCGGCTCGCGACATGATCGGCCAGGCCGTTCGCGTCGCGCGTCCGGCGCGCCGGTGCACGCGCGGCCAGCAATGCCCGCGTATAGGCGAGGCCTTCGGTCAGAACATCGTCGCCTTCGCCGATTCGATCGACGAGCCCGATTGCGTGAGCTTCCTTCGCGCCCAAATGACGGCCGCTCAACATCAGATCGAGTGCGGCTTTCGCGCCGAGCAGACGCGGCGCACGCTGCGTGCCACCCGCGCCGGGCAGGAGGCCGAGCGTCACTTCGGGCAGGCCCAGCTTTGCATCGGCGAGCGCGATACGGTAGTGCGCCGCGAGCGCGATTTCCAGGCCGCCGCCAAGCGCCGCGCCCTGGATCGCCGCGACGACAGGCTTGCCGCAGGCTTCGATCTGGTTGCACACATCGGGCAGCGACGGCGGCAGCGGCGCTTTGCCGAACTCGCGGATATCCGCGCCGGCAATAAAGTTGCGCCCCGCGCCGAGCAGCAATACGGCATCGACGGCGGCATTGGTTTCAGCGGCCTCGATGGCAAGTTGCAGTTCGTATCGCACGTTCGCGCCGAGCGCGTTGACGGGCGGGTTGTCGATGGTCACGACGAGGATGCGGCCGCGCAATTCCTGCGGGACGACGTCTGCAGACACTTCCGGGGTCATCGCCCTTGTCTCCGTATATTTGGTGTGAGGCGATTGTGGAATGCAGTGTTGGCCTTGACAATCCAAGTGGCAGTTGACGAACTGTTAACTGAAAATTGACATCGATGACCGCGCGGCCATCGAAGGAGAAGCCTGAACTCAGGCCCAGGTTTGTGCGAGCGCCGTGATTTCGGTGCGCAGATAGTCGATCAGCGCCTGTGTCGCCGGCGAAGGAAAGCGGTTGGGGAGCGTCACGATATAAAGCGTGTTCAGCGGGCCCGCGACACGATATTGCGGCAGGATGCGCAGCAGTCCACGGCCCGCGGGCGCATACGGCACATAGGCCGGAAGAAGCCCCACGCCCATCCCCGCACATACCGCCTCCGCAAGAAACGGAAAGTCGGACGACTGCAGCGCGGGCTGCATGGTGATGGCGTGGACGTCGGCTTCGTCCTGCCGATGCGTGAGCGTCATCGTGATCCGCCGGTCTGGATGCGGCGCCGCGACCAGCGCCAGCCTTTCGAGATCCGCCGGCGATTCGATCGGCCCATGCTTGCCGACGTAGTCCGCCGACGCGTACAGGCTCCAGTCGAACGAGCAGATATTGCGCGCCACGCAATCGAGCGGCGGCGTCCTCGTGATCCGCAACGCGACATCCACTTCCGACGCGATCAGATCCTCGATGCGGTTGTTGAACGTCACGTTCAGCGTGATGCCCGGATGCGTGTGCGCGAAGTCGAGCAGCTTCGTTCCGATGAACATTCTCCCGAAGCCCGTCGGCACGCTGACGCGCACACGGCCGGTCAGCGACTGCCCGAGAGTGTCGATCGATGCGCGCGCCGCGCCGAGGTCCTCCAGCATGCGTCGCCCGCAGTCGTAGAGCGTGTGGCCGGCCTGCGTGAGTTCGAGGTTGCGCGTCGAGCGGCGCAGCAGTTGCGCGCCGGTTTCGCGCTCCAGCAGCTTGAGCCGCTGACTGATGTTCGCGCGCGTCATGCCGAGCTTGCGCGCGGCGTCGCTCAGGCTGCGCGATTCGACGATCTCGACGAACAGGCCGATGAGGTTCAGGTCCATGAGGAACGTTCCGTCGTCTGACTCTCTGACCGATGCTTCACGGCTTCAGCGCTTGCCGCGTCGCCCGTCCAGTGCAAAGTTCCTGAGAAGCGTCCGCCGGCTCGCCTCCAGTATTTCCTCGCCGAGCGCCGGATTCGCGCCGCCGATCGCCCGCGAGAGGATCAGCGCGCCAACCATCTCGCTATAGAACGCGAGTGCTTCGCTGCGGGCTGCGTCGTGTTCCGCGCCTACGCCGCGCTGCTCTGCGATGAGCGCGGTCAGCGTATCGATCATCGTTTCGAAGCCGCTGGCGAAGTGCGACTGCGCTTCGGGGCCGAGGCGGCGCACGTCGGCGGTCAGTCCGGCCACCGCGCAACCCTGCTCGATGTCGCCGCAATGCGAGCCGGACAGATAGAAGTCCACCTGGCGCTTCAGGCGGTTGCCGCCGCGCCCGATCGGTGCGTCGATGGCTTCCTTCAGGTCGCGATTGGCCTTGTCCATCGCATTCGCCACGACCGCGGCGGCCAGCGCTTCCTTCGATTCGAAGTGGTTGTAGAAGCCGCCGTGAGTAAAGCCCGCGGCCTTCATCAACGCACTCAGCCCGACGCCGTCGATCCCGTGCTCACGGAACAACTTCTCCGACGCCGCGATGATCGCCTTGCGGTTCTCCGCCGCTTGCTGTTTCGAAACGCCCATCGTCCATGCTCCGCATCGTTCTCCGTTCGATTATAGCGTCCTTAACAAAATACAATGTCGATCACCATTGACGTGTATCTGCGCACTCGATTGTGTATCGCAACGTATCTGCGGCTCATGCAGATACGCACGCTTACTCAACGCGTCGCTTTTCGACACGTGCGGGATACGTTCGCACGCTTCAATAAGAACAGCGGGCACTTCGCTTCAGAACGAGCAGCCTGAAACAATCAGCGAGCGTGGCGCATATCATCTGAAACTCATCAACGCTTCGAACACTGCACATGTATGTATGTGCGTGTACACAAGCAAAAGATTGAAACGAAAAACTCATCTGGACACGATCGGCCGATTCTCGTAACGGGCGATGCCGGCGCGGTGGGTGTCTTCGGCGATACGTGGATCGCTTAATTTTCATCAGGAGTTCTCATGTTCGACAACAAGACCGTTCCCCCATCTCCCTCACGCCGCCGTTTCGTGGAGGCCGCAGCGGCCGGTGTCGCGGCGGTATCGCTGAGCCGGCTGGCTTTTGCCGAAACGAATCCGTCCATTGTTTCAGTTGCGAAGGCGGCGAACGGCGACAACGACGCCATTCGTCCGCTTCGTGTGCACGTACCCGAGGCGCAACTCTCCGATCTGCGTCGACGCATCAGAGCGACGCGATGGCCCGAACGCGAAACCGTATCCGACGATTCTCAAGGCGTGCCGCTCGCGATGATGCAAGAGCTTGCGCGTCATTGGGTCACGGATTACGACTGGCGCAAGGTCGAGGCGAAACTGAACGGTTATCCGAATTTCGTGACCGAGATCGACGGACTGGACATTCACTTCATCCATGTTCGTTCGAAGCATGACAACGCCATGCCGCTCATCGTGACGCATGGATGGCCCGGTTCGGTGATCGAGCAGTTCAAGATCATCGATCCACTGACCAATCCCACGGCACACGGCGCGAGTGCATCGGATGCCTTTCATCTGGTCATTCCGTCACTGCCCGGCTATGGATTCTCGGGAAAGCCGACGCAAACCGGCTGGGGCCCCGAACGCACCGCACGCGCCTGGGTGACGCTCATGAAGCGGCTCGGATACCAGAAGTTCGCGGCGCAAGGCGGGGATCTGGGCGGTGTCGTCGCGAACGTGATGGGCAAGCAGGCGCCGCCCGAATTGCTCGGCATCCATGTCAACTTCCCGGCGACCGTTCCCGCCGATATCGCCAAGGCGCTGCAAGCCGGCGATCCGCCGCCCGCGGCGCTCAACGATGAAGAGAAGCACGCGTACGACCAGCTCGCCAGCGCCGCAATGAAACGCCGCGCATACGCGCTGGAAATGGGTACGCGCCCACAGACGCTGTACGGTATCGCGGATTCGCCCATCGGTCTTGCGGGCTGGTTGCTCGATCACGGCGACGGTTACGTGCAGCCCGCGGCAGCGCTGACGTCGGCGGTGTTCGGGCGCACCGTCAACGGCGAATCGTCGGGTGCGATGACGCGCGACGACGTGCTCGACGACATCACGCTCTATTGGCTGACGAACACCGGCGTCTCGGCCGCGCGTTTCTACTGGGAATCGCACTTCAACTTCATCGGCGCGGCGGACGTGTCGGTGCCCGCTGCGGTCAGCGTATTTCCGCGCGAGAACTATCAGGCGCCGCGAAGCTGGACGGAACGCGCGTATCACAACCTCATCTGGTACAACCGGCTCGACAAGGGCGGCCACTTCGCGGCGTGGGAACAGCCGGATCTCTTCGCCGACGAAGTCCGTGCTGGGTTGAGGTCGCTGCGTACTTAGACAGGCGCGCTCGTCGACCGACGTGCCGCTCGGACGCCCGCGCGGGGGAGCCGGGAACAAGGCCCGGCGCGCCGATCGTCCAACGCGTTGCACGCAGCGTCCGGCGCCAGCGCCTTGTTTCGCGCGCCCGGACGACTAAGCTGCGATACATCCCGCAAGGAGACGACGACGATGACCACGACGCGATCCCGCATGACCCGCGACAACGCCGACCCGAAAGCGGTCGAAGTCTTTCCGTTGACGTCATCGGACCGGGACGCCCTCCCAGCGCTACATGCGACGTTCAGGCATCTATGGTCCGGTACGCTTGCGAAGACCGCGCCGCGCGTCGCGTACGATGCGTTCTTCGCGATGACGCCGCCATCGCCCGACGTGACGTTCCATCCGTCCACGGACGCAGCCATTCCGGGCTGGATCTGCGTGCCGGACAAGCGCGTGGACGATCAGGCGCTGCTCTATCTTCACGGCGGCGCATACATGATGGGCACGGCGCCGGCGTATCGCGGCTTTGTCAGCCAGATCGCGTCGCGCGCGCGGCGCACGACGTTCATCCTCGAATACCCGCTCGCGCCCGAAACCGCGTTGCCCGGTGCGCTCGATCTCGCCTCCGGAGCACTCGAACGGCTGCTCGGCATTCATGGCAAGGTCGGTGTCGTGGGCGACTCGGCTGGCGGCGGTCTCACGCTGGCAACGCTCTCGCGAGTCGCGAAGGTATCGGCGGCGGTCGTATTTTCACCGTGGACCGATCTGACCTTGAGCGGGCCGAGTGTCCGCGAACGCGCATCGAGAGATGTGCTGCTCGACGAGACCAATCTTCGCGAGGCCGCACGCGGCTATCTCGGCTCGGCTGCATCCGACGATCCACGCGCGTCTCCCCTGTTCGATATTCCCGATGCGCTGCCGCCGCTGCTCCTCCAGGTGGGCTCGGAGGAAATTCTCTATGACGACGCCTCGCGCTATGCGCAAAAGGCCTGTGCTGCCGGCCACGCCGTCACGCTCCAGGAGTGGATGGGCATGGACCACGTGTTTCAGCAGAACGTCGAGCGCCTGGAAGCCGCGCGTGAAGCGCTCGATCAGACCGCCGCTTTCCTGGACGAACACATGGGAAGATGATCGCCTCGGGCATTGTTATGAGATCTTGCGCCGCGCTCGTGGCCGATTGCAGGCCAAGACCCGTGCACCCTCAAGGCTGCTGCACACGGCTCCACGACGCATCCGGATCGAACTCGGTCAGCGGCTTCGCCGACGCGCCGCGATTCTTCTGATACACGACACCGTTGTTATTGACCACAAAAGTCATCACCCCGCTTGCGCCATATTGCGCGGGGTACGCGGCCATCGCGAAGCCCGCCAGCATGCGCCCGTTGATGATGTACGTGAAAGGACCGCCCGCCGCGTGCTTTCCCTGTCGCGTGAGAATGCGGAAGTAATAGCCGTGATACGCGTCGCCCGGATTTCGATCCTTGAGATAATTCGCGCTTGCTGCGATCAGCGGCCCGAACGGACTCGCCTCTTCACCCTTCGATTCGTCCGCGGGCCAATACAGCCCGTCACGCTTGCCTGGCGTGCTGCCGAGCTTGCGCGCGTATTGCAGCACGCCATCGCCCACACGGTCGCGCGTCGCGTACTCGCGTTGCGCATCGACATACGCGCGCATCACCTTGATGGCCTCGCGCTCGTTCGCGCCGATGCGCCGGTCCAGCACTTCCTGCTCACCCTCTTCGGTCGCGAAGCGCCACGCGCCCTGCGTGCGGACGAGCGGAATCGGCATGGGCCACGCTTCATCGCCGATACGCAGAACGCGGCGGTCCGGCGACGTTTCCTCCAGCATGTGATACGCATTGAACTCGGCGAGCGCATTGGCGCGCAGCTCGCGGTTCTCGGCTTCATCCGGCGTCACGACGAGTTCCTTGTGCGCATTGCCGAAGATGGCGATGAGCGCGGCGTCGTCGTTCGACTTGAGCGCCTGTTCCAGTGCGCTGACGGCTTCTTCCGGTGTCCTGAACGTCTCCTGATCCCCGGCGGCGAGAACGCGCAGAGGAACGATGAGCATCGCGACGATCGCGCATGCGACGAATCGACGAGACGTGCTATTCATGAAGCGTCTCCTATCGGCGACCGCCGCGGCCGCCTCCGCCAAGTCCACCACGCGCGCCGCCGGAAAAGCCGCCCTGAAAATTGCGTCCACCTTGCCCGCCCGACATCGACTGACGGCTCGCCGCGCCGCGCGCACTGTCCGCTCTTGCGCCCTGGGCGGACCCGTAGCCGCTGAACGCGTCGCCGCCTCGGCCCTGAAGGTTGCCGGCGCTCTGTGCGCGTGGCGACTGCGCGGTCGTCGGGGCTCGCGCGCCGGCGCGAGATGGCGCATCGCCCACGCGTTGCGCCGATGCACGCGTGCTCGCGCCCGATACCTGTCCAGGCTTCTTTTCCGAGCGCCACTGGGTCGAGCGCTGAGACGCAGAGGTTCCGTCCGCCGAGCGGTTCGCAGCACGATTGCTCAGTTCGTTCTTGACCTCGGCCCGGTTGACATTACCTTCGCGGTTGATGTTGATGGTGTTGTTGCCGCCCTCGTAGTGCGACACGTAGTGCCCGCCGTTCCACGCCGCCGTGATCGCGGCGCCCCAGATGAGGCCAGTCGCGAACACCGCGCCCGGTGCGTAGGGATAGTAGTAGACCGGATAAGGCGCTGGCCAGTAGGTGTACACCGGCGTCGGGCTGCTGATGACGACCGTCGACGGGTTGTACTGCGGCACGTAGATGACCTCGGGATTCGAAGGAACGATCTTGATGACTTCCTTCTCGACTACCACCGTCTGCTTGTCATCCGTCTTGAGATTCCCCACCGACTGAGTCTGACGCCGGAAACGCTGCACGGCCTGCAACACGGCGCTTTGATCCGTCACCACGGCTTCGCCGAGCGCCACGGTCCAGTCGAGGTTGGTGCTCATTGTCTTGAGCACTTCGGGGTAGTTCAGCAGCGCCTTGATCGGATCCTGCCACGCTTCGTTGACCGGCAAGTCCTTCTCGGTTTTTCTGCGATCGAGAAACCGGTCTGCCTGCACCACTTCGACCGGATAAGTCGATGCAGGAAGAATGATCGCGACGAGATCGTCGGGATAGAGCGCAATCGGACCGACGAGCGCATCCAGCGAACCCGACTCCATCGCGACGGGTTGCGCACGTGCTGCCTCCGACGCCTGAGCCACGGTTTGCGTACCGCTTGCGGCAGATGTCGGAGCGACCGTTTGCGCACCGCTTTCCGGTGGCGTTTGAGGAACTGCGCACCCGCCTGCACACAGCGCGGATGCGATGACCATCACGCTAAAGTACTCACGCATGTCCAGCACCACCAGGATCGGCTATACCGCGCGTGTTCCAGAGCCCGGGTCGTTACAGGGCCGTCTCAGTTCCAAAGAACATCGGATTGCACTTGCCCTTTCACGCAGCGATCATTGCGCAGTCGCACCACCATGTGCTGCCGCGATGGCCGCGTCGCGCTCTTTGGCGGCTTCCGCCTTCTTGTGGTCGTAAACCTTCTTGGCCGCTGCGACCTTCTGGTTATATTTCTTGTTGGCTGCGGAGACTTCCATTCGCATCTTGACGATTTCGTCGTTATGCGCGGGCTGAGCCGCGCCCTGATCGGTTTGTGCCCACGCATTCGTTGCGAACGCGATCGACATCAGCACTACAGCTCCTTTGAGACGATTCATGGCTACCTCCTCTCTTTGACTGCTATCGACGCTTCACGGAGATATGAGGTGTGCCGGCCGTTCCTCTCCGCGCGAACTTTTCCAGGAACGACAACGCGGTATAAACCGCACGCTGCTCTGCTCACAGTATGCGAACTCGTTCGTGAATTCAAGCAACCTGATCAGATCGATGTGGACCCAGACGATGATGGAATTGCCGATCAACCGCGCCCGTTGGCGCCGGTTTCAGTGAAGGTCATTGAAAGGCATAAGCGATCCCGACGCCGTATGTAAGTTGATTGCGCGTGCCACGCTGCGTCACGATGGGGCTCGCTGCCGAATCACCCATCAGGCGCTGGTAATAGACCATCGCGCCCGCGTACCATTTCGGGCTGACTTGAAAGATACCGGCGACCCAGCCGGTAATCTGATTGAGGCCGCCTCCGGGATTGAAGACCGGTAATCCGCTTTTCTGAGAGTCCTCGGATGTCACGCCGTAGTAGGTTTCGTTGAAGCCGCCGCTCACCCATGTCGCACCGAGTCCGCCGCCGATGAACACGCGCGAATGCAGTGGAAGCCATGCGCTCGTATTCAGCGTGGTACGCGCACCCGTGTAGACGGAGCCGGCATTCGTGACAACGGTCACCTCCCCTCGCAAGCGGAACGGCACATCGCCGACGTGACTGTATTCGTAGCCGACGTATCCGCCCCCTTCCACCGTGGTGGAGACGTCGTGAACCTGCGACACGACCGCGTCATCGACATTCCGTCGTCCCAGACGAAGCGCCAGCGCCGGACCCCACTGAAATCCGGTAAGACTCCCGAAGTTGTATTGCGTATATGTTCCGTACCACTCGAACAGGTGGCCGCCGCTCGTCACGTATCGCATACCAGGAAGCACACCGACGATGCGATCCTTGCCGCCGGCATATTCGGTGGTCGAACCGATCCCCGCGCCAAAGAAATTGGGCAATGCGTTGGAAAAATCGACCGGGCTTGCGCAGGCGCTGCCTACGACAAGCGAGAAGCATGCTCCGGTGATCGCTTTGCATCGTTTCACGGGTGCGCTCTCCGGTCGATATGAGCCCGTCTGCGTGGCAGTATTTCGATTTCTTGATCAATCGAATCATCGTGCTGCTTACCGCTATGCGTCGCCGTTGCAAAAGCCGATTCACAATGGTCGAGGATGCAGCTATCTTGATGCACGCACCTTATCCAAGATGTCTCGACTCGTCCTCCGGAACTCACATCATGTTCGCTCGCAACCTCAGGCTCACTGCGTTGGTCACTGCGATGCTCGTCTGCTCCTGGCCGGACGTGTCCTTGGCAACGGAGCAGGCACAACAACGTCGCGCCGGTCGCGACGTTCGTCAGGATACGCGCCAGGACTCCCGGCACACCAAGCAGGACTGCCGCGCCGCCAACCAGCAATCGAACGCGCATTGCCGGCACGACAAGCGGCAGACGAAGCAGCACGGGCGTCAAACCGCAAGAGACATCAAATACTGATTACACGAGACGCGGTCAAGTCGAACGTGCGAGTCATGCGCCATCAGCCGTTGCGCGGCCGGTCGAAAACCTGGAGCATCAGGCACGCGTACAGGCTGACCGCAAGAAAAAGCCCCATGCGCACCGCAAACGCCGTATAGACGTCCTTGCCCGCGATGCTGTCCTGTACTGACTGGCCCAGCAGGATGATCATCGTGATGAAGCCGTTCAGCCAGACTCCCGGCGGGTAGCGCGTCATCCTGATGCCGTAGAGCCTGCGCCCGACCATCAAACCGAACAGCAGCATCCACAGGAAGAACATCCACAGGTGCACCGAGAGTTTCAGCGCGAACCAGAACAGGATCGCGAGCAGCCCGCCGAGCAGTGTCGAGCCGATAAGCTCCCGCGCCGCGCCGCGTGCGGTCGTAGTGCAACTCTGTCTGCCGAGACTGACCGACTTCATGATGATCGGCATATAGCTCGCCGGGTCGGTCATTGCAAGGAGGTACGCCGGCATGACCACGAGCGCAGCGCGAAGTGCAATGCGCGCGGCCTGATCGGCGGACACGGTTCTCGCGGCAGGCGGTGGCCGCGCGTTCGCGTTCTCGGGAAACAGGCCGTGCATGAGCGCCGACACCAGCAAAGCGAGCAGCAGCCCCTTCACCAGCGCGCCGACCACCGTTGCGCCCACCTGGAAGTCGGCGGTGCCGGCCGCGGAGATCATCGTGAGCCCCGCCACCAGAAAGGTCGCGACGAGGTTGTTGCCGCCGCGCACGCCATAGAGGAAAGCGACGAACATCAACAGGCCGACGAGCATCACACCGGCGAGCGCGTAATGTCGAAGCAGCGGAACGAGCAGCAGGCCGCTACCGGTCGTCAGCATCACGACCAGCGCCAACATCGCGGCTGCCCTGAACGACATCGGCCGGTTCTGCGTCGCGAGCAGAAAGACCGCGAACACCGGCGCGA
Organism: Caballeronia sp. EK; assembly: GCF_014384845.1. Taxonomy (NCBI): domain Bacteria; kingdom Pseudomonadati; phylum Pseudomonadota; class Betaproteobacteria; order Burkholderiales; family Burkholderiaceae; genus Caballeronia; species Caballeronia sp. EK. The sequence goes on along the minus strand of NZ_JACSUE010000001.1, from coordinate 389,620 downwards.
TCACGGGAATCGGGAAATCGAACGCGAAGCTGATCGCGAGGCACAGCGCCGTCCCGGTCGCCATGCGCAGCGTGCGACGGCCCGGAAGCTGGAGCGTGTTTTCCATCGGCGTGCTCAGTAGACGTACGCCAGCCAGCTCATCACGCGCAGGAACATGCGGCCGAGCGGATTGAGCGGATTGCCCTGACTCGGAAACGCCATCACCTCGGCCTGCCCGCCGACACGCATGTTGTAGAGGCGCGCACGCTCGTCCTTATCGAATTCGACGATCACCGGAAAGCGCTGGGCCGGCCGCAGCCAGTCGCGGCTTGTCTGTACGGAAGGCAGACTGCCGGGCGGCGTGCTCTGTCCCACACTTACGCCGAACCCGATGCTGCGAATCCGCCCATTGAAGACTTCGCCCGGCAGCGCATCCAGCACGATGGCCACAGGCGTGCCGGGCCTCAGGCGGCCGAGATTGTTTTCGGTCATGTCCGCGCTGATCCACACGTCGCGGATCGCGATCAGCGTCATCACCGGCTTGCCTGCCGATGCGAACTGGCCGACTTCCGTGCCGAGATCGGTGATGACGCCGCCGGTTCGCGCCCTGATGCGCGTGTTGGCGAGATCGAGGTCGGCCTTCTGAAGCGCCCCGGCCGCGCTACGCAACTGCGCGTTCTCCGCCTCGATGCCGCCCTGCTGTTCGCGTGCACGCTCGACTTCCGCACGCGCCGCGACAACCTGACTCTGAGCTTGCTCGTAAGTCGCTCGCGCCACTTCGAGGCGCCGCAGCGAGATCGTGCCTTCGTCCTCGCGATACAGCCGTTCAAGCCGCTCGCTGTCCTGCCGCGCCTTGACCTCGTTCGCGATGGCCGCGCGCAGCGACGCACGCGCCGAATCGATGCCGGCCGTGTTTGCACCGATCTGCCGGCGCATGGTTTCGAGATCGGCGCGCGCGCGATCGGCAGTGATCCGGTATTGCTCGCCGTCGATTTCGAAAAGCACGTCGCCTGCGTTGACCTCCTGATTGTCACGCACCAGCACGCGCGTCACCCGGCCCGATACTTCCGCGGCGACAGGCACCACATTGGCCTGCACGCGCGCCTGCTGCGTATAGGGCGTGATGCGGTCGGCAAGCAGATACCAGATCAGGCTCACGACGATCAGCGTGATCACACACTTCAGCGCCCTGCCCGAAGGATCGTTAGCCGGAGCAGGCGGCGGCGTGCGCGCCGATGCGGTTTCCGAAGGCCCGGACGTTTCGCTCATCGGGCCGCTCCTTCGGATGGCACGCTCACCTCGTTCAGCAGATCGCCCCAGTCGGTGCGTTGCTGCATCTGCTGGCGTGTCGCGGCATCGACGAGCGGCTGGCGCGTGGTCCAGCCGCCGCCCAGCGCCTTGTAGAGCGCGATCAGGCTGCCGACCGCGTTGCGCCGGTTGACGACATACGCGTCCTGCTGGGCGAACAGCGCGCGCTGCGCATCGAGCACGCGCTGGAAGTCCGAGTAACCTTCCCGATAGATCGTGCTGGCGAGCGTCAGCGAGCGCCGCGCGGCCCCTTGCGCCTCGTTCAGGATGGCATCGCGGCGCGACGCGGCGATCAGCGAGGTGGCGGCGTCATCGGCCTCGCGCGCCGCTTCGCGCACGGTATTCTGATAAGCGACCGTCAGCTGTTGCAGCCGCGCGTCCTGAACGCGCACATTGTTCGTGATTCTGCCGTGATCGAAGACGTTCCAGACCACGCTGGGACCGATCGCCACGGCAAGCGTGCTCGGCGAGCCCTTCAGCGAACTCGCGCTGAAGCCGAGCGTGCCAAGCAGTGAGACCGAAGGATAGAAATCCGCTTCCGCCACGCCGATGAGCGCCGATTGCGCGGCCATCTGATATTCGGCGGCGCGCACGTCGGGGCGGCGCAGCAGCAGATCGGCGGGTACGTCCTGCAGGACGGCGCGATCCACCAGCGGAATCACGCCACCCTTACCGGACGACACGCCGAGTTCCGGCAACGGGCCGGGCGGCCGGCCCATCAGCAGGGACAGCGCGTGTTTCGCGAGCACGATCTGGCTTTCGAGTTCAGGGATGCTGCTCAACGTGCCCAGATACTGCGTATTCGCCTGCTGGAAATCCAGTTCATCCGTCTCGCCGGCCTTGAAGAGTTTTTGCGCGATGTCGTAGCTGCGTTTCTGCAACTGAGCGTTCTCGCGGGCGATGCGCAGGCGCGCCTCGCCGGTGCGCAGCGTGAAATAGGTTTCGGCGACCTGAGCGTGCAGAAGGACCAGCGCGGCGTCGCGGTTCGCCTGCGCGGCGAAGAACGCGGCGTCGGCCGACTCGATCGCGCGTGCGAAACGCCCCCAGAAGTCGAGCTCCCATCCGACGACGAAGCCCGCGCCGTACTGCAGATACACGCCCGAGCGCGGATCGAAACCATCCGAACGCTTTTGCGCCGACGCAAGCGCCTCGGCGCTGGCCTGCTGCACTTGCGGATAGCGTCCCGCGAGCGCGATGCCCAGTTGTGCGCGCGCCTCGATCACGCGCAATCCGGCGATCTGCAGGTCGCCGTTCCCGGCATCGGCTTGTTCCATCAGGCGTTCGAGATTCTCGTCGCCGAAGATTCGCCACCATTGCCGGACATCGGGCTGCGGCGCTTGCTGCGTGACCTGTTCGAGCGACGTGCTGCTCCAGTGTTCGCTCCAGGGCTCGTGTTGCGGATGAAAGTCCGGCCCCACGCGCATACAGCCGCTCAGCAACGACGCAAGGCCCACGATGACGCAGTCCGTCAGCCGCGGCCGTCTGATCCGGGAGGCGTGCATCGAAGGCGACCTCTCAGAGCCGCTCCTGTTGTTGCGGGGGTTCCAGGGACGGTTGTTGTTTCACCCACCGCCAGAACAGCTTGTAGGCGACCGCGAGCATCACGGGACCGATGAACAGGCCGATCACGCCGCCCGTCACCATGCCGCCGAGCGCGCCGATCAGCACCACGGGCATGGGCACCGCGACGCCGCGACCCAGCAGCATCGGCTTGAGCACGTTATCGGCGAGACCGGCGATGAAGGTATAGACCGAGAAGACGATCGTCGCCGTGCTCACGCCATTTGTCACGATCACGAAGATGATGACGGGAATCGTGATCAACGTCGCCGGCAACTGCATGATGCCGATCAGCAGCACGGCGAGCGCGAGCAGCCCCGCGCCGGGAATGCCCATGATGACGAAGCCGATGCCGATCAACAGCATCTGGATGAACGCGATCCCGACCACGCCTTGCGCCACCGCGCGAATCGTGGCCGTGCAAAGATCCGCGATCTGCTGGCCGTTCTCGGGCCCGGAGATGCGCGAGGCGATCTGCACGGCGCTGCCATAACCCTTCTCGCCATGCGCCATGAAGATACCCGCGACGATCAGCGCGAGAAAGAACACGATCAGCCCGGCGCCAAGTCCCGTGATCGTGCCGAGCACGGCAAGACCGGCTTCCTTGATCTGCGGCGCAAACTTCTGCGCAAGACCCGAGACATCCGTCGATGCCTGCGCCCAGAAGTCGTACACCCGCTGACCGACCAGAGGCCACGCGGCCACCGATTCCGCGGGCGGCGGAATCTGGAAGGTGCCGCTCCTGACGACGCCCATCGCGCGCTCGATGGACGTCGCAACCGCCACGCCGAGCAGGTACGTCGGCACGAGGATGACGGCGAACGCGACGAAGATGATCAACGTGGCGATCAGACCGTCCTTGCCTCCAAACGCGCCGCGGAGCCGAACCTGAAGCGGGTACAGCGTGACCGCGAGAATCAGCGCCCAGACCATCAGGTCGAGGAACGGCACGAATACCCGAAAACAGAAGACCGCCAGAACGGCGACGAGACCGGCGCGTATCAGAACATCGAGCAGTTCCCTGGAGAGCGTGCGCTCAGAAATCGGCGATAGCATTTTCGTGCCTCCTCGCGTTGACCCGTTCGAATACGGGACGGGCAGCATGACTTCCAGAACAAATCGGCGCATGAAGCCGGCGATCGCGGTATGAATGCGGTGATCGAGGAAACACGCTTACCCTGCCCGAGCCCGCGTAGTCGCTTCGGACAGCCGGCGGTGCACGAGCAGCAACAGGGGCGTGGAGACCATCGAGAGCGCGACGACCAGCGTGACGAGCGATGCCTGACGCTGATCGATGACACCCGCCGCCAGTGACGCGGCCATCACGACAAACGCGAACTCGCCGCCTTGCGACAGCAGAATGGCGAAGAAGCTCCGGTGCGATGCCGGCACTTCGAAGCGGCGCGCAAGGAACCACTGCGCGACCGCCTTCACGCTGACCACCGCGACGACGAGCACCGCTACCCGCACCGGCTCACGCGTGAGCACGCTGAAATCCATCGACATGCCTACCGCGATGAAAAACAAACCGAGCAGCAAGCCCTTGAACGGCGCCATATCGACTTCGATTTCGTGACGAAAGTCGGAATCGGCGAGCAGCACGCCCGCGACGAACGCGCCCAGCGACATCGACAGATGCACGCTCTGCATGAGAAGCGCGATGCCGACGATCCACAGCAGCGCGAATGCGGTGAAGATCTCCGGGACGCCCGTGCTGGTGATGAGCCGCAGCACGGCGTTCAGCAGATAGCGCCCGACGAGCGCGATTGCGCCCAGCATGGCGAGCGCCTTCAGCGCGAGGAGCCAGCCCGGTTCCGCGGCGGGCATGGGCAACGTCGGCCCGAGCAGCGGCAGAAGCGCGATCAGCGGAATGGCGGCCATGTCCTGGAACAGCAGAATGCCGAACCCGGCGCGGCCCGTCGGCATGTCCATGAGCTTGCGCTCCTGGAGTTCGGACATGACCATCGCCGTCGACGAAAGCGACAGCGCAAGGCCGCCCGTCAATGCAATGCGCCAGGGCAGCCCCAGCATCATGAAAACGCCCAGCAGCGCGGCGGCGCAAACGGTCATCTGCATGGTCCCGTAGCCGAAGATGGTGCGGCGCATTGCCCACAACGCGTCGATCTTCATTTCGAGTCCGATCACGAACATCATCAGCACGATGCCCAGCTCGGAGAAGTGAAGGATCGCGTCGACATCGGTCACGAGCCTCAGTACCCACGGGCCGATCAGGACGCCCGCAAGCAGGTAGCCGAGCACCGCGCCGAAGCCGAAGCGAACGGCGAGCGGCACGGTGATCAGCGCCGACGCAAGAAAGATGACCACGTCGATCAGCAGCTTTGTCATGCGTTGTTCTCCTGAACCGGCTCGCAACCAACGCAGACACGAAAACTTGCGTCGACGCATCTGCATCGTTGTACCGGCGGCTGGCGCGCTTGACGAAAGCGGTTGTTCGACGCGGCGAGGCGTTCGGGTCATCGAGCGCGGACAACGCAGGAAACCCGGGACCGCTCACGCGCGGATCGGGCTTCGGCCTTCTTACAGCATAGTGATATACGTAAAGGGTTCAAGGTTTGTCGCGAGCAGACAGATTCCGCGCCGGGCGTGCGTCGATAACGTGGAGCCCGTAGGCACATGCTTCACTGGATCGTGATCTCGTCCTGCTTCTTGGCTGCCAACGCGCGCGACTTCGAAGAAACGAACGCTTGAACTGGACCAGTTTTCGTCTACAACCTAATCTGGCATGTGTCCCGCCGGACGGCGAACCGCGTGACAAGACGACGTGAACATGAGTCTTCATATCGAGAAGACGATGCGCAATTCTGCGGCGAATCTCATCGCGATCGTAGGCGCCGCGCTGCTCGCGCTGCCGGCAGCGCCGGTCCCCGCCTTCGCGGCGGGATCGGTAACGCTCGCGCAGGTCGAAGCGCGAGGTGTCCTGCGATGCGGCGTCAGCGACGGCATCGCCGGCTTTTCCCAGCGGGATGCGTCGGGACAATGGTCCGGCATCGACGTGGATTTCTGCCGCGCGGTGGCCGCCGCGACGCTCGGCGATGCGAACAAGGTCGCCTTCGTCCCGCTCCGGGCGTCCGCCCGCTTCCCGGCGCTCAGAATGGGCCGCATCGATCTGCTCGCGCGCAACACGACCTGGACGCTCTTGCGTGAAGGCACACTCGGGATTCAATTCGCGGGCGTGCTGTTCTATGACGCGCAGGCCTTCATGGTTTCGACGTCGAGCGGCGTTCGCACGCTCGCATCCCTCAAGGGCGTGACCGTCTGCGTTCAACGTGAGACGACCAGCGAAGACAATCTCGTCGGCTACTCGAATGCGAATGCGCTCGATCTTAAGCCGGTGGTGCTCGGCTCGGCGGCAGAACTCGAGCAGGCTTTCACCTCCGGGCGATGCCGCGCCGTGACGGCCGATCTATCCCTGCTCGCCACGCTGCGCAGCCGCACGCCCGGCGGTGCATCGGCGCTCGCGATCCTGTCGGAACGAATCTCGAAGCAGCCGCACGCGCCAGCCGTGCGCGGCGGCGATGACGCATGGCTCGTCATCGTGCGCTGGGTGCTCTTCACGCTGATCGCCGCGGAAGAACTCGGCGTGACCCGTCAGAATCAGGCCGAGCGCGTGAGAGATCCGCTCGTGGCTCGCGCGCTGGTTCCGGACCCGAGCGTGACCGCGACGCTCGGCATCGGCCCTGGCTGGACGCTTCGCGCGCTCAAGAGCGCCGGCAACTACGGCGAGATGTTCAACCGCAATCTCGGCACCGGAAGTCCGATCAAGCTCGATCGCGGCCTGAACGAGCTCTACACACGCGGCGGCCTGATGTACGCGCCGCCGATGCAATGACGCCTGCGCGGGCCCATCATGAGCGACTGGCAAATCTATCTCGTCGTCGGCGTGTTCTCGGTGGTGATCCTCGTGATCGCCTTCGATCTGATCGACATGGCCGTCGCCGCGCTCGTCGGCACGAGCGTGCTGATCGCGCTCGGCATCATCGACGAACAGGATCTGCTCGCGACCGCGCGAACCGCGGCGGGGCCGCTCAGCCTGCTGTTCGGCGGCATGGTCGTCGCGCGCATACTGGCGACCACCGGCCTCTTCGATCTCGTCGGCGATTACTATCTCAGGGCCACGGCGGGCAGCGGCAAGCGCTTTCTGCTCCTGCTGATCGTGATCGTCGCCCCGCTGTGCGCGCTGCTTCCCAATGCGACGACGGTGATCCTGCTCGCTCCGATCATCATTCGCGTCGCCCGTGCGCTCGACATCGACATCGTGCCGCCGATGATCCTGACCGCCCTCCTCAGCAACGCCGCCGGCCTGCTGACGCTCGTCGGCGACCCGGCGACCTTTCTCGTCGGCAGTTCGATCGGCATGAGCTTCGGCGAGTATCTGAAGCGTGCGAGCCTCGGCGGCCTGCTCGCGATCGGCGTGGTGATTCCGCTCCTGCCCGTTCTGATGCGCGGCATCTGGCGCAGCGTCAAGCCCCTGCCGCCCCGCACTTCTCGGGCCAAACTGAAGCGGCCGCTCTACGCCGCGCTGGCGGTCCTCGTGCTCGCGCTCATGATGGTGCTTTTCGTGCTCGGCGAGGAGTTGCCCACGCGCATCGTGCCGCCCGTGGTCGCGGTGATCGCCAGCGCGCTTGCGCTGCTCGTCGCGTACGCGTTCAAGGTCGAGCCCACCGATCGCGTGCTGCGCGATGTCGACTGGAAGACGCTGCTTTTTTTGGCCTGCATCTTCTGTCTCGTGCAGGGCATGGCGAAGACCGGCCTGCTGCAGGTCATGTCGCTCAAGCTATACGAGGTGTTCGGCACACGCCTCACGCTCGTCGCGCTCGCGATGATCTGCGGGATCGGACTGCTTTCTTCGCTGCTCGCGAACGTGCCGGTCGCGGCCGCGTCCATCCTGATGGTCAAGGGCTATCTCGTCACGGCGGAATTCGTGCCGGAATCGGCCTTGTCGGACCAGTTCACGCAGTGGCCCGCGCCGGTCATTCCCGTCTTCATCGCGATGATGTACGGCGCGACGCTCGGAGGTAACGCGACGCTCGTCGGTTCCGCCGCGAATGTCGTGGCTGCGGGAATCTGCACGCAGGAAGGCGCGCCGATCAGCTTCGGCCGGTTCCTGCGCTATGGCCTTCCGGTGACGCTATGTCAGCTCGCGATCACGGCGGCATACGTCGTCGTGCTTGCGCGCTTTCTTCATTGAACGTTCGACGATGCCGATCCATGCAGACTGATCACACGCCCCGGTCGCGACAGGTCGTCACCGGCACGGTGCAGCGCTGGATGCGCCATCTGCCGATTGTCGCGATGTTCGGGAGCTATCGCGCCGGGTGGCTGAAGAACGACATCATCGCCGGCCTCGTGCTGACGACGATGCTCGTGCCGGTCGGCATCGCGTACGCGGAGGCGTCGGGCGTGCCCGGCGTCTGCGGTCTGTACGCGACGATCGTGCCTCTGCTCGCCTACGCGATCTTCGGTCCGAGCCGGATTCTCGTGCTCGGTCCCGACTCGGCGCTCGCCGCGCCCGTCCTCGCGGTCGTCGTGATCGGCGCGTCGGGCGATCCTTCGCGCGCCATCGCAGTCGCGGGCATGATGGCGATCGTGTCGGGCGTCGTCTGCATCGTCTTCGGCCTGCTCAAGCTCGGCTTCGTCACGGAGTTGCTGTCCAAGCCGATCCGTTACGGCTACATGAACGGCATCGCGCTGACAGTGCTGATCAGCCAGTTGCCCAAGCTCTTCGCGATCTCCATCGAGGACCGCGGACCGCTGCGCGATCTGTTTGAACTTGTCAAAGCCATCGCGGCCGGGCAATCCAACTGGAGCAGCTTTGCCGTGGGCGCAGGCAGTCTCGCGCTCATCCTGCTGCTGAAGCGCTTCGACAAGGTGCCGGGAATTCTGATCGCGGTCGTGCTCGCGACCCTGTGCGTCATGGTGTTTCATCTCGACCGCGAAGGTGTGAAGGTGCTCGGGACGATTCCTCAGGGATTGCCCGCGTTGTCGCTGCCGTGGGCGAACGGCGCGGATATCGTCCGGATCGTGCTCGGCGGTTGCGCCGTGGCGCTGATCGCGTTCGCGGACACGAGCGTGCTGTCGCGCACCTTCGCGGCACGCGCCAACATGCGAGTCGATCCGAATCAGGAAATGATCGGGCTGGGCGTCGCCAATCTCGCGACCGGGCTTTTCCAGGGCTTTCCGATCAGCAGCAGTTCGTCGCGCACGCCGGTCGCCGAAGCGGCGGGCGCGCGCACGCAGGTGACGGGCATCGTCGGCGCGCTCGCCGTCGCGGCCGTCTTGCTCGCCGCGCCGAATCTTCTGCGGCATCTGCCCAATAGCGCGCTCGCGGCCGTCGTGATCGCGGCGGCGATCGGCCTCTTCGAATTCAGCGATCTGAAGCGCATCTATCGTATCCAGCAATGGGAGTTCTGGCTTTCCGTGTGCTGCTTCGTCGGCGTTGCCGTGTTCGGCGCGATACCCGGCATCTGCATCGCCGTGGTGATCGCGGTCATCGAGTTCCTATGGGACGGCTGGCGCCCGCACTTCGCGGTGCTCGGCCGTGTGGAGGGATTGCGCGGCTATCACGACCTGAAGCGCTACCCCAACGCGGAACAGATTCCGGGACTACTGCTGTTTCGCTGGGATGCGCCGCTCTTCTTCGCAAACGCAGAGCTGTTTCAGCAGCGTGTGATCGAAGCGGTGAATCAAGCACCGACGCCGGTGAAGCGCGTCCTCGTCACTGCCGAGCCGGTGACGAGCGTCGATGTGACGTCCGCCGACATGCTGCGCGAGCTGCATCGCGCGTTGAGAGAACGCGGTATCGAGCTGCATTTCGCCGAGATGAAAGACCCCGTCCGCGACAAGCTCAGACGCTTCGAGTTGACGTCGATTTTTCCCGACGCGTGCTTTCATCCGACCATCGGCAGCGCGGTCGATGCGTATCGCGCCGCCGCGCGCGCGCATCGCACATCTTCGATCTGAGGGTCGGCGCGTCATTGCTTCTCGATGCGCCACTCCGCGCCCCCTTTCTTGCACGCGGTCGGCGTCCAGGTCTGCGTCTGTCCCTTCGCGACCGCGACGAGCGTGACTTTGCGGCACGTCCCGCCGTCGCGCTTCACGGTGTCGCGCGGCGTGACCGTGCCTTCGATATGCACCGTGTTACCCGTGCCATTGTTGTTCCATTTGATCGACTGGCCGTCCTTCTTCGTATCGAGCGCTTCCTGAGCGGCGCGATTGAGCGCCTTGCGGTCGGCGGGCTTCATATAGCTGATCGGCGTGTCCTTGAGGAAGTTCAGGTTCGCAGCATGGGCGCATGTGCATGACAACAACAGTCCGGCAAGAACGCGACCTGTGAAACCACGTGGGTTCACCTTCATGTCCGCCTCCGTTCATAGCATTAGGCCGATCTAAAACAACTATTCATTTATTTCGTTATCCGTCAGATCGCATTCGCTGCGACGCTTATCGCATCAGGAAGCGATCGCGGTTGCTGCAGAGCCGACGTGTCGATGTCTTCAGTTCGCCGATTCGAGACTGCCAGTTCCCGGCTCAGATAGTCCAGTGCATATTCGATGAACGCGCACGTCTTGCGAGGCAAATGCTGACGCGCCGGATAGGCAATGAAGATATGCATGTCGGGCTCGTCGATCGAATAGTCCGGCAACAGGCGAACGAGTATGCCGTCGTCGAGATCCGTCTGCACCACGCCTCTTGGCAGGATCGAGAACCCGATGCTGTGCAGCGTCGCGAGACGAGCCAGAAACCAGTTATCGACCGAGTACGCCGGTGCGAGCGTGACTTCATCCACGATGCCGTGACGGTCACGGAAATTCCAGGTCTGACTGCGTATCTCCTCTTGCAATCCGACCGACGACAGGCTGCGCAACTCTCCCGGCGTGGCAGGAAAGCCATGCTCGCGCAGAAATGCCGGCGTGGCCACAGGGACAAACGCATTGACGCCGACCGTCCGCTTGACGACCGCGGTGTCATCCGCCATTCCCGTGACAATGCCAACATCAAATCCATTTTCGACGAAATGGACATGCCGCTCGGCAAGCGTCAGCCGTACCGTTACGCTCGGATAGCGCTTTCGGAACCCGTCGACGAGTTGAGTCAAGGTGAACTGTGAAACCACGGTCGAAGCGACGACGCGCAACGCGCCGCTGAGTTCGTCTTCCGTACGCGCGATGGTAGACCCGAGATGATCCAGCTCCTCCAGAAATGTGCGACATCCTTCGAGGTAGCGCGCGCCAGCTTCGGTCAGTGATACCCTGCGGGTGGTGCGATTGATCAACCGGGTTTTCAGCCGCGCCTCGAGCGAGGCGATCGCGCGACTGATCAACGCGTTGGAGACCCGTAGTTGTCGAGCGGTACTGTGGAAACTTTCCGTATCCGCTACGCGCACAAAGACACGCATCGCATGAATCTCGTTCATTTGATCGCCCTCAATGCGCGGAATTGTCTTGCCTGCGTATTACATAGTTTGCTGCGCACCGCGAAAGCAATATCGGACCACGCCAACTATTTCAATCTCTCAAAGTAGATAGTTGATTGTTCATCGTTTGTCACTGGTTTTTTGTGCGGCTCGTCAAGCGCCGACCGACAACGCGACTGACACTCGCGCACCTGTCGTGGACAGTTTCGCGCGATCGACGCTAATAAAGAAGTTCGTCTTTGCTAGCGCGACGACGAATCGGACGGCGGAAGCCCGAAGTGCGTCTTGACGTCTCTCACGCCCGGCACGTTCTCGGCTGCGACGCGAATCGCGTTGCCTTCTTCCGGACGAACGACCGGCCCCCAGAGATGCACGGTTCCGTTTTCGACGGTGACGTTTTCCCGCGCGAGCGCCCAGGGATGATCCTTCATGGCCGCGAGTACGTCTTCGCGAATGGCGTTATCGCCGCTCTCCGCCGCCGTGGACACGTCGGGCGCCATGGTCACGAGCGCGCGAATCAGGTTGGCCCGGCTTACCACGCCCACGACCTTTCCGTCGCGCATGACCGGCACGCGCTTGATACGCCGACGCTCGAGCAACTCGGCGATATCGGCGACGGGACATGTTTCGGTCACCGTCGAGACGTCGGTCGTCATCACATCTTCGACCTTCCTCGCGTGTTCCTTCACATACTGGCTCGCGAGTTCAGTCGTGGACGCGGCAAGCTCGAGCCACCACGAGGGCTGTTTGACGCCCGTCCCGATCTCCGCGCGACGCATCAGATCGCCTTCCGTAACCATGCCGAGCAGCCTGCCGGACGCGTCGACCACAGGCATCCCGCTGATGCCGGCGAACACCATCATTCCCGCAGCGTGCCGTATCGACATGTCCGGGCTGGCCGTAATGATCGAAGTCGTCATGATGTCGGAAGCTCGCACGTTCATCTCCTTCAGGGAAGTCATCGCGGTCCGCTACGTCACTCCCGTCACAAGAGAGCAGACGGCTTCTTTGGTCACAGTATGCGAACACCAGAGTGAATTCAAGGAACTGGACGCGTGCGTGTCTCAACGAGACGATGTGTCGGCGATAACCTGACAGACACGACCACCCGACCTATGCTGATAGTGTGGCCGCTCACCCGACACGACGAGCCAGACCATTATTCACTGAGCGACCGTATTGCCGACAACGGACTGAACGGGGGTGGTCATGACGACATGGAGTGGACGGCTCCTTAGCGCAAGCCTCCTCGTCTTGCTGACAGGCTGCCCTTCGAAACAACAGGATCAGCCGGCTCAGAGTCAGTCCGCATCAACGCCCGCTCCAGCTTCGGCAGCAGCCCCTGCCTCCGTCGCGGCGCCGGCCTCGGAGGTCGCTCCGGCCTCCGCTGCGGCGTTGCCTCCGTTGCCCGCCTCGACGTCCCAGCCTTCGGCTCAACAATATCCGCCCGAGGAACTGGAGGCGCTGGTCGCGCCCATCGCGCTCTATCCCGATTCGCTGTTGTCGCAGGTGCTGATGGCCTCGACGTATCCGCTGGAAATCGTGCACGCCGGCCGGTGGGTCAAAGCGCATCCGGACGTGAAGGGCGACGCCGCGGTAAAGGCCGTCCAGAATGAGACATGGGACGTCAGCGTCAAATCCCTGGTGGCGTTTCCGCAGGTGCTCGTACCGATGAACGACAAGCTGGACTGGACCCAGCGACTCGGAGATGCCTTTCTCGCTCAGCCAAACGACGTGCTCGCCGCGGTGCAGCGCCTGAGGATTCGCGCGCAGGATTCCGGACATCTGAAGTCGACCCCGCAGCAGAAAGTGAGTGTCGAACCACGTTCCGCCACGAGCCAGACCGGCCAGCCGGGTCAGGCACCTCCCACGCAAAATATCGTGCGCATCGAACCTGCCGACCCGCAGGTCATCTATGTGCCCTCCTACAATCCGACCGTCGTGTATGGCGCCTGGCCCGCCCCGGCCTACCCGCCGACGTACTGGCCGCCGCCACCGGCCTATTACCCCGGAGCCGCCCTCGCGAGTGGATTCGCGTGGGGCCTGGGCATCGCCGCGGCGGGCGCGATCTTCAGCAATTGCAACTGGAACAACAACGACGTCAACGTCAACATCAACAAGGCGACGAACATCGACCGCAACTTCGATCGCACCAAGGTCCAAGGCGGCGGCAAGTGGCAGCATGACGCGGGGCACCGCCAGGGCGTTGCCTATCGCGATAACGCGACGCGCGACAAGTACTCACGCGGCGTGCAAGGCGCCGATGCGCGACGCGACTATCGCGGACGCACCGGCGCTACGCCCGAGCGCGTGAGCACGGCGGATCGGTCGGCGGCACGCAACCAGGGAGCCGCTAACCGGACGGGCCGCGCAAACAACGCGAACGTCGCCAACCGCGCCGGCGCAAATACCGCGGGCGCGAGCAATCGCGCGAACACGCCCAATCGTCAGGCGGCGGCGGGCAATCGAGCGAATACGCCTAATCGTCAGGCGGCGGCGGGCAATCGTCCTCAGACCGCCAATCGGGCGGCTCAAATGCCGGATCGCGCTCAATCGCCCGCCCGTGGCGGCGCAGCGAGCGCGCAGGCAGGCAATCGAGGGGCATACGCCGGCGGCGCGCGCGACACCGCATTTCAGGGCGTCGGAGGCGGGGGTGGTGCGGCGCAACGCGATTTCAACCGTGGACAGTCGAGCGTCCAGTCGTCGAACTTCAATCGTGGCGGCGGTGGCGGCGCGCGTCATGGCGGTGGCGGCGGCGGTGGCGGCGGTGGGCGTGGCGGCGGACGGCGATGAGGAGAGCGATCATGAAAAGACTACCTGAGATTCGCGCGCTCCTCGCCGTGGCCGGAACCACGATGATCGTCGCGCTTACGCTTGCCGTCATCCCGGTTCCGGCGATAAGCGCGCAGAAGTTCTTCCAGACACCCGATGCAGCGATGAACGCCTTCGGAACCGCGATCGCCGACAACGACGAAGGCGAACTCAAGGCTTTGCTGGGCGCCGACTTTCGCGACGTGATTCCTTCGGTCGGCGCGGACCTCCGCAGCAAGTTCCTGACCGCGTGGCAGGCTTCCCACGCGATCAAGACGACCGACAGCGACCACGCCCGGATCGTCGTCGGCAACGATGGCTGGACGCTGCCCATCCCGCTCGTGAAAACACAGCGAGGCTGGGAATTCGACATGCGCGCAGGCGCCGACGAGATGCGCCTTCGGCAGATCGGACGCAACGAGCTTGCCGTGATCCAGACGATGCTCGCCATCTACGATGCCCAACGTGACTACGCATCGAAGTATCACGACGGCAACAAGGTCTATGTCTACGCCGACAAGTTCGCCAGCAGCAACGGCAAGCACGACGGACTGTATTGGCCGACCAGCACCGATGAAGAACCGAGCCCGCTCGGTCCGGCCTTCCTGACGGCCGGCGCCCGTGCGAGATCGGAGGGTGGCTACTACGGCTATCACTACAAGCTGCTCCGCGCCCAGGGGTCTCACGCACCGGGCGGCGCATACGACTATATGGTCAACGGCCGTCTGTTCGGCGGCTTTGCCGTGATCGCGTGGCCCGCCCATTATGGGGAAACCGGCATCAAGAGCTTTATGGTCAGTCACGACGGACAGGTCTATGAACGCGATCTTGGCCCGGACGGTGCGAAAAAGGCGCAGGCGATGAAGTCGTTCGATCCCGGACCGGGTTGGGAAAAGGAGTCGCCCTGAAGCGCTGCCTTGCCTACAGTAACGCTCAAGTCGTTACAGCGGCTTCGCCCAATGCGATAGCGCATACGCGATTGCGGCCAGCCATTTTGGCGGCGTACATCTGCGCGTCGGCCGCTTCGACCAGGCGGATCGGCGCGAAGTCGTCATCCGGATCGCATGTCGCAGCACCGATGGATACCGTGATGCATTGATCCTTGCCCGTGAGGAGCGGAAGCTTCATGCCCTGCACTTCCGTCCTGATCGCATCGGCCATCGCCGATGCTGCTTCGGCCGTCACCTTGGGCAAGACCACCACGAATTCTTCACCGCCGTACCGGCTGACAAAGTCGACGGACCGACGAGCCACCCGCTGAACACAGTGCGCGACCGCGATGAGCACCTCGTCGCCGGCAGCATGTCCGAGCGTGTCATTGAATCGCTTGAAGTGGTCGATGTCGATGAAAAGGACGGAAAGAGGCGAGCCACGTTCCCGCGCCTTGTCCCACTCCTGAGCAAGATGCAGTTCGAGGCTGCGGCGATTGGCAAGCCCGGTAAGCGGGTCGGTCGATGATAAGCGCCTGAGCTTGGTCTCCTTGCTGACCTGCTCACGAAGCATGAATGCAAGGAGCCAGGAGGCGCAAACAGCAACGAACCCAAGCGTCACCGCGAGCACGAGCACCGTTGCATCGCCGAGACTCATCTGTACCGCATCGAGCATTAAGGTCATCAAACCAATCGCAAGACCGGTGCCAAGGACCCCGATGATCATCGGGTGCACGCCGAGAATCTGCGCAGTCCGGCTTAAAACGACTTGCGTGCTGACGCCCGTATAACTTCTGGCCGGCGAGCTGCGGGGATGACGCGTTGCCATGACTCGAATCTCTTCAAGTGCCGGGCCCTGATGGGTACCGGGACCGTCACGCTGCTTTGGATATTTTTGGCCTGGGCAATGGTTGACGGATCAAGCAAATAATAATTGGTCCGTTGGACCGAATCCGCGACAAGTCGCCGCAAGAATGCGTAAAACAGGCCTTACTAGAGAACTACATCAGGTCGTCCACGAATCGGACTGAAGCGGCGGTATCGCGCAAAACTGTGCATTGCGTTCGCATCGAAACGCGGTCTACAGTGACGCGAACCCTCCGCTTTCAGGACTCTCCATGCTCAACATCCTGGGTAAGGCTTCGTCGATCAATGTGCGCAAGGTGCTATGGACCTGCACCGAGTTGCACCTGCCTTTCGAGAGAGAGGATTGGGGCAGCGGATTCAGGTCCACGCTGACGCCCGATTTTCTTGCGTTGAATCCGAACGGCCAGGTGCCCGTGCTGAAGGACGATGACTTCATTCTGTGGGAGTCAAACTCCATCATCCGATACCTTGCGTCACGCTACGATGGTCTGCACCTGTATCCAGCGGAGCCGAAGATGCGTGCCCGTGTCGACCAGTGGATGGATTGGCAAGCAACAGACTTGAACCGCTCGTGGAGCTACGCGTTCCTTGCGCTGGTTCGGCAGTCGCCGACACACCGCGCGGCGGAAGAGACCGCCCAATCGATCGCTGCATGGAACAGAAACATGGAGATACTGAACGGACAGTTAAATGCAACTGAAGCGTTCGTAGCGGGAGAGCGATTCTCCCTCGCCGATATTCCGATTGCGCTTTCCGTGAATCGCTGGCTTGAAACGCCGTTCGACCATCCGGCGTTGCCCGCCGTATCCGCGTATCTGGAACGTCTTTTCGACCGGCCCGGCTTCGCTCAATACTGCCGAAACGGCGTGCCTTGACCAGCGAACTGGACTTCGTGTTTGTGCATCGACAGTAGTGCCGTGTCCTGCGATTACCTGCGGAATCCTAACGATCCCGCGCACGCATAAAAGAGGAGCCGAAATGACTCGACGGATACTCCGCATCGCCACGGTCGGCGTTATCTTCACCGCACTCTCTTGCGCGCTGAACGCAGCGACAGTCAACGATGATCCCGCGAGCACCATCCGCTCCGCTCTGACACAGTGGCGCGAAGATTTCAACGCTCGACGTGCCGCGCATATCTGCGACCTCTTCGCGCCCGATCTTCGTTACGATTTCTACGGCGCGCCCGAGCGTTCCTATCCGATGTTATGTGCCCGTCTGCACCACGCGCTGGCCGACCCTGCGCAAACGCTTCGTTACGACCTCACGATCAAGGAGATCATCGTCTCCGGCGACCTCGCGATCGTGCGCCTGACATGGAGATCGATCGTTACCAAGGACGGCAAGCAGGAGTCCAACGATGAGACGGGCCTCGACGTATTCGGCCGCCAGCCTGACGGTAGCTGGAAGATCATCCGTTATATTGCTTACCCTGAAAAAGACTGAGTGCTTTACACCGATTCGTTGCGATCGGACGGACCGAACCGTGCGTCGCCGCGGCGCAATGCATCGCTCAAAGGCACACACTGCGTGATGCCCGAGCTACGCGCCTCTTCCATTTCACGTTCATCGACACCCACCGCGACCACGCGGTGCGCGGGCGTCGCGAGCGTATGAAGCGCCACCTCATAGCGCGAGATGCATGCGCTCGATGACAGGATCGATGAGAAGTATGTAATGCCGTCGTCACCGAGAGTTTCGCTGATGGCGTCGTTCAGCGTCTCCGCGTTGAGCTCGCTCATGAGCAGCAGCGGATAACCGTCGTCCCGCACGCTTTGCAGGAAGCGCTTGAGCGCGGCGCTCTGCTCGTATCTCACTGCCGGCTTCGTGTCTTCGACAGTGCTGGTCCATACGGGGTCCATGTTCGCTACGATCGCGTCGATTGCCATTGCTTGCCTCTCAGAATCGTTGAATGCGTGCACGTCGCCGTGGGCCGGCTCGTTTGACGTCGACAAAAAATATAAGGTCCCAAAAATATTTACACTATTTAGTATTTATCGCCGACCTATAAGTTTTTGCTTATTCCACGGATGACAACACCGCACAACCGAGGCCGCAGGCTCCTGATGCGTAACCGCCAGTCTTCGCGCGTCGCTTAACTCGGTTTCTTGTTCGCACGCGATCGATGAACTAGATTTTGATTTGCAATGCGATTGTCGGGAGAAATTGCCATGGAACTGCACGTCGAACGTGTCGATGTCTGGGCCGCCACCATCGATGACAAACCGGGCGGCCTTGCACAGGTGTTGAATGCATTGCGCGATGCTGGCGTCGATCTGCAATTCGTCGTCGCGCGGCGCACGCCTGAAGCATCGGGTAAGGGCGTCGTATTCGTCGCACCATTGCAGGGCGAAAGCGAGATCCGTGCCGCTACGCAGGCGGGATTCAGCGTGACTCCGAGCCTTCACTCCGTCCGTGTGATGGGTATGGATCAACTGGGAATCGTCGCGCGAGTAACTCAAATGCTTGCCGATGGTGGCGTCAACCTTCGCGGTGTGTCCGCCGCGGTGCTTGGCTCACAGTTCATCGCCTATATCGCCGTCGATTCCTTGCAGGATACCGAGACGGCGATGGACATCTTGCAGAGGGCCTGAACCGCTCATATCGAACCGCCGGGTTGTCGCGCCTCTAAAGGTCGATGCGACGCTAGAACACGCCGAGCGAAAGACCGGCCGCCAATCCCGCGCCAAGCTCCGCGCAGCGCGCAAGATCGGCGCTACCGATGACCTTGCGCGCCAGAATGCGCTCTGGCGTCTGTGCATGCGTACAGACGATGATTCCCGGCGCCACCGCGTTTAGACGCCATCCCAGTGCGATACGTTCGATCTGGCGCAACGCGCCTTGTCCATCGCTACCTGCGCAGATCATCGCCGCGTAGGGACGGCCGTTCAGGCGATCGAGCGCCGTGTAGTAGCAGCGATCGAAGAAGTCCTTCATCAGACCCGACATCGTCGCGAGATTTTCCGGCGTTGCGAACAGGTAACCATCGGCCGAAAGGACGTCTTCCGGGCCTGTTTCTATGGCCTGCTTCAAATTGACCGAGACACCGGATTGTTCTCGCGCGGCGGCAGCGGCCGCCTCGGCCATTTGTTGCGTGCCGCCGGTCATCGTGTGATAGACGATCAACAATGTCTTCATAACTAGTCTGTGTGCCCTCCATTCGCACTTAGGCCGCAAGACTTTCGACGAACTGCCTGACGTTGTCCAGGACAGGTCGTTGATCTCCGGCGAAAGCCCAGTGATCCGCCCCATCGAGTTCGACGAATCGCGCATGCGCGATATGGCTGGCGAGATGGCGGCCCGCGCCGATGCGAACGGCGCGGTCGTCGTAACGGTGCAGCACCAGCGTCGGGACGGAAATCCGGCCCAGAAGATGCCGCACATCCATATCGCGCAACGCCTCCAGCACGCCCTTGATGGCTCCCGGGCTCGACGCAGCCCGAAGCATGCCTGCCCACCACGCTCTCGCCTGAGGATCGCCGGACAGGCTCGGCGCGAATGTCTCAATGCCCGCAGGCCCGCCCCAGCTTGCAATGAGTTGCCGCAGCCACTCGTCATACTGATCTGCCAGCAGCGCGTGGCGATAGTCATGCGTCGCGGTCCCTTTCGCCAGGGAGCCGAACAGAATGAGGCCGGCGACGCGATCGGGGTGATCGACGGCAAACTTGATGCACGCCGGCCCGCCCTCCGACGCGCCGAACAGAACGACCCGACGGCTGCCGGCGGCGTCGAGTACCGTGCCGATGTCCTGCGCGGTTGCGTCGACGCCGGGATTGAACCCAACGCGATCGGAGAGTCCGACACCGCGACGATCGAGCAGGATGAGACGGCCCATGCTGGCGAGGGCGGACAGAAACGCCCGGCAACGCGGCTCCTCCCACACCCGCTCGACATGGGAGACGAAACCGGGCAGAAGCAGAACATCGATCCGGCCGACGCCGTAGGTCTGGTACGCGAGATGGACGCCACCGCCGCTCACGTAGCGCGTCGACGGCGGATCGTCGATGGTCAACGTTGCGCTGTCGCTCAGCAGCGCGCGCGTCTCGGATTCGGGCGTCACGCAAAGCTCGTCGCGAAGGCGACGTGTCAGCGCCTCGAAGTGCCGCTGGGCCGTGGCCCGGTCTCCGGCAAGCAGAAGGTTGCGGATGAGATGACGGCCGTACACTTCACTGAGCGGATCGAACTCGACAAGACGGCCGGCGTGCGCGGCCGCCGCAGCATAATCACCGGCCGCATTCTTGTCCTGCACCACTCGCTCGAGCGCCTGGATCGCCCGGCCCCGCAACGCTTCGCGGCGAAAGAAAGCCCACTCGTCGAACTCGGGGCAGTCGCCGGGCGAAAAACCCTCGAGAAAGTCGCCCGAATATTCGCGGCACGCCCGCTCGAACTCGCCGCGGTCGCAGGCCTCTTCGAATAGCCGTGAATCCACTCGCAGGTCGATCGATTCCGACCATCGAACCGTCGAGCGGTCGATGGTCAAAACGCTCTCGCCGAGCGCGAGCTGGAGACGATGCAACAGACGCCGCAGCCGCGCCCGCACGACTTCTTCGGAGCCTTCCGGCCACAGCATCGTGGCGAAGGCGTCGCGCCCGACCGGCGTCTTCGCTTCGGCCAGATAGACCAGCAGAGCCAGGCCCTTGCGCAAGGCCAGCTGGCACGGCCGGCCGTCCCGACGAATCTCCGGAAATCCAAGCGTTCGCACGCTGAACAAAGCCATGAAGGAAGCTCTCGACGACGGCGTCCGGGGGACGCTCAGGGGACGACGCAATCCTAGCATTTGCCTGCAGACGATGGCCGCCGGCTCATCGCGACAGACTGAACTGGAGGATTGCCATGAAGAAACTGGGCGAGCATGCGATCGTGATCGGCGCCGGCGTAGGTGGGCTTCTGGCCGCCCGCGTACTGTCGGATTTCTATACCAGCGTCACCGTGCTCGAACGCGATGCGTTTCCGGCGACGGACAGCGCGCGCAAGGGCGTGCCGCAGGGTCGTCATACGCACGGGCTACTTGCCCGCGGCAGTGCGATCTTCGAGGAGTTCTTCCCCGGATATAACGATGACGTCGTCGCGCAAAGCGGCGGTCTGATCGGCGATGTAGCCAACGATGTGATCTGGATCGGCCGCAACGTCAGGCTTGCAAACGGCACAAGCGACCTGATCGGTCTGCTTGCGAGCCGTCCGGTGCTCGAAGGCCATCTGCGTCGACGGCTTCTGAGGTTCCCCAACGTGCATGCCATCGAAAATTGCGCTGTGCGGGCGCTTGTCACTGATCCCGCTCGCAAGCGCGTGGCGGGCGTGCGCGCATGTGCCGAGGGCAAGCCGGAAGAGATCATCGAAGCGGACCTTGTCGTCGATGCAACCGGTCGTGGCTCATCCAGTCCCGCGTGGCTCGAAGCGCTCGGCTACCCTTCACCCGCCGATGAGAAGGTCGAGATCGGCATCTGCTATATAACCCGTACTTATCGGCGCAGACCGGGCGATCTCGACGGCAAGCACGGTATCGTCGTCGCGGGCAGCGCGCCGAACTGGCGCAACGGCGTCATGCTCGCACAGGAAAACGAAACCTGGATCGTCAGCGCAGGTGGATATCTTGGCGACGACGCCCCCGACAACGACGCGGGCTTTCTCGCATATCTGGCGACGCTGCCGACCATGGAGATTCATGACGTCGTCGCAAGAGCGGAGCCGCTGACCGATTACAGGCGCTACCGCCACGTTTCCAGCCTGCGCCGGCGGTACGAAAGGCTCGCGCGTTTCCCCGACAATTACCTGGTTTTCGGCGACGCCATCTGCAGCTTCAATCCTGTCTACGGCCAGGGCATGACGGTCGCGGCAGAGGAAGCGCTGACGCTGCATCAATGCCTGCGCGCGGGCTCGACCGGCCTTGCGCGCCGGTTCTTCGGGGCGGCCGCAAGGATCGTCGATATTCCGTGGGACATCGCGGTCGGCAACGATCTCCGCCATCCGGACGTCAAGGGCGCGCGCTCGCCGGCGATGCGTTTCATCAACTGGTACATCGGCAAGCTTCATCTCGCCGCGACACGGGACAGCACGTTGGCGACCGCGTTTCTGAAGGTCGTCAACCTGATGATGCCGCCGTCGTCGCTGTTCAGCCCCGCGATCGTCAGACGCGTCTGGCAGGGTAACCGGCGGCCTGCATCCGTTCATGCGCTCGCCTGCAATCGAACCAACGAGGCGCAATAGCGTGGGCGGTTACTGTCTGGAGCCTGCGGACTGCGCGGACCAGTCGCTGAAGCTGGGCCCGTCGTAAATGGTCTTACGGCTCGCCCATTCCACTTCAGCGACGGTTGCATACGTCACGCCCGGCTCCCACCAGAGCGCGCCCTCCTGCTGGAAAGACGGTCGTCTTTCCATTCGCGCCACCAACGACTCGATCTTGGGCCGAGATGGAGACCGCCACGATAATCGCAGTGGCCGACGTTCGATGAAGTGACACAAACATGCAAGCAGGATGTCCTGAGCGGAAACCACGCCGGCGACGAAACCGTCGTCGACGCTGACGAGCTGCGCCTCGAACCAGTCGAGTAGATGCTGATTGCGAATGGCGCATCGCGCGGCATGTCCGTTCTCTTCATGCCGGACTCCGGACCATTGCAGTTGCGACACCGTCGTCGTCGACACGCCGAAGGTTTGCAACGTGGCGAGAACGAGCTTGTCGTGCCAGCCTTCCGTCGCGCGCACGTAATCAGTCGCAAGCGGCGGCATGCCTTGGGGCACAGGACTCCCCGCATAACTCGACATGAGATAGTCGATGATCACGGCCGAATCCCATAAGGTCAGCTCGCCATCGACCAATGTAGGAACTTGCAGAGTGGGCGCCACCTTCGCACGTTCTTCGGCGCTGGGCGTCGTGTAGGTTTCCTCACGCTCGAAGTCGAGTCCTTTTTCGACGAGCACGATGCGTACGGCACGCGCGAAGGGCGATCCTGTTGTGAAGAAAAGCTTGCGCATGTTTTCCTCCATGACGGATGCACTGCGCGTCCACGCGTTGGCACGGACTGATCGACTCAATGAGTCTGAACCTTCCGACGACAGCACGCCACAGGCAATCGATAAATATTTCGAATGCCTGAAGCTGCCATGTCACGACGATTTCGCCTTAGCTTCTGACAATTCGTCGTTTAGCGCCGGCGCGGTCGTTGCTGATAATCTTCGCTTCACGAATCACAATGGCGCATCGGCGTCGCCTGAATCTCACGCCCGTCCTTCCATGACCAAGAAGCACATCATTCTGAACGCGTTCAACATGAACTGCGTCGGCCATATCAATCATGGTCTCTGGACCCATCCACGCGATCGTTCGACGGACTATCGGAAGCTTTCCTACTGGACCGATCTCGCGAAGCTGCTCGAACGCGGCCTGTTCGACGGACTGTTCATCGCGGATATCGTCGGCGTCTACGACATCTATCGGCAGTCGGTCGATATCACGCTGAAGGAGTCGGTGCAGTTGCCCGTGAACGATCCGATGATGCTCGTCTCCGCGATGGCCGCCGTCACACAGAATCTCGGCTTCGGCATCACGGTGAATCTCTCGTATGAAGCGCCCTATCTGCTCGCGCGGCGCTTCTCGACGCTCGATCATCTGACCGAAGGCCGCATCGGCTGGAACATCGTGACGGGTTATCTCGACAGCGCCGCGCGCGCGATGGGCGGCACCGAAATGATTCCGCACGACGAGCGCTACGACCGCGCCGACGAATATCTCGACGTGCTCTACAAGCTTTGGGAAGGAAGCTGGCAGGACGACGCCGTGCGGCGCGATCGTGAAGGCCGCGTGTTCGCCGATCCCGCGAAAGTCCGCAAGGTTCGGCATCGCGGCCGCTATTACGACGTCGAAGGCTATCACCTGTGCGAGCCTTCGCCGCAGCGCACGCCGGTGCTGTTCCAGGCGGGATCGTCGGGGCGCGGTCAGGCGTTCGCCGTGCGTCACGCCGAATGCGTGTTCGTGTCGAGCCAGAGCAAGGAAGGCACGCGCAAGCTGGTCGACGCGTTGCGCGCGCAGGCGGTCGCGGCCGGACGCGCCGCCAGCGATCTGAAGATCGTCATGGGCATCACCGTGGTGGTCGGCCGCACGCAGCGCGAGGCCGAGGAGAAGTTCGCCGAATACGCGCGGTATGCGAGTCCCGAAGCGGGTTTGGCGCACTTCGCGGCGGGCAGCGGGATCGACTATTCCACTTACGCGCCCGACGACGAACTCGCGCCCCCCGGCGGCCACAAGGGACGCGGCATCGAATCATCGGTGCAGCGCGTGACCGACGGCAAGCGCGGCATCACGGTGCGGCATCTGCTCGACCAGATGCAACTGGGCGGACGCTATACGACCATCGTCGGCGATGCCGTGCAGGTGGTCGACGCGCTGCAATCCTGGGTCGATGAAGCCGGCGTCGACGGCTTCAATCTCGCGCGCACGGTGACGCCGGAAAGCTACGAGGATTTCATCGATCTCGTCATTCCCGAGTTGCAGTCGCGCGGCATCTACAAGACTTCGTATGCGCAGGGAACGCTGCGTGAAAAGCTTTTCGGCGATGGCGCGCGGCTCGGGCCGCGTCACGCGGCCGCGAGCTTTCGCGATCTGTCTGACGCAACGACGACACACGCGCGATGAGTCATTCGATGCCCTGCTCCAGAGCCGCTTCGAGGATGAAGCCCTCTCCGGACGAAGCGAACCCGACGCGATAACCAGCGCGCTGGCTCGCAATCGGCGAAACTCATTCATGTGGCTCTCGCGTCTGCAATGGACGCGACACAGCAAACCGGCCACGAAAAGCCAAATCAACGAATGGTTTTCCGCATCGGCGAAACCGTGAAAATCCAGGAGATAGCGCAATGAGTCGTACCGAAGACGCCGCATGGATCGAGCCGTTGAACGCGGTATTAACCGAGTGGGCGAAAACGGCCGCCGCGCGCGACAAGTCGGGCGGCACCGCTTTTCATGAACGCAACCTGCTTCGCGAAAGCGGCCTGCTCAGGCTTTCGATTCCGGTGGAGCTCGGCGGCGACGGCGCGCACTGGTCGACGACTCTCGATGTCGTGCGGCGCATGGCGCAGGTCGACAGTTCGCTCGCGCATCTCTTCGCGTTCCATCACCTGCAACTGGCGACGATCCGTCTGTTCGGAAGCGACACGCAGATTCGCCGCTGGCTCGGTGAGACCGTCGAGCAAGGGTGGTTCTGGGGCAATGCGCTCAATCCGCTCGACAAGAGCACGCGCGCCCTGCCCGATAACGGAGGCGGCTATGTCTTCGACGGCCGCAAGAGCTTCTGTTCCGGCGCACGCGATTCGGACCAGTTGCTCGCTTCCGCTTTCGACGGCGACGGGCGTCTGCTCATCGGCGCGACGCCGACGAATCGCGCGGGCATCACCGTGCTCGACGACTGGGACAACATGGGTCAGCGTCAGACCGACAGCGGCACGGTGGTGTTCGAGCGCGTGCCTATCGCCACGGACGAACTGCTGCTTCAGCCCGGACCGCTCTCCAGCCCGTTCGCCACGCTACGGCCGCTGCTCGCGCAGTCGATCCTGAGCCACATCTATCTGGGCATCGGCGAAGGGGCGTTGCAGGCCGCGCGCGACGCGACGCTCGCGCAGACGCGGCCGTGGATCGCTTCGGCTGCCGAGCGTCCCGCCGACGATCCCTACGTGCTCGCGCATTACGGCGACTTCTGGGTCGCGCTCGAAGGCGCGCGCCTCTTCGTCGAGCGTGCGATGCAGGCATTCGACCGCGCGTGGTCGCGCGGACTCGACCTGACCGAACATGAGCGCGGCGAAGTGGCGGTCGCCGTGGCGGCATCGAAAGTCGCGGCGGCGCGCGCGGGGCTGGAGGTCGCGCATCGCATGTTCGAAGTGGCGGGCGCGCGCTCGACCACGGCGGCATTGCGCCTCGACCGGTTCTGGCGCAACGTGCGTGTGCATACGCTGCACGATCCGATCGACTACAAGGTGCGCGAACTGGGCGACTGGGCGCTCAACGAAAAGATTCCGAAGCCTTCGTTCTATTCGTGAGCGTCGCGCATGGCGCGGTTCGCATCGTCGGCAAGTGATGACCGCTCGCATCGAACGGTTCGAAGTACGGCCGGCCGTATATGCGAATCACGCGACGCGTGATTTGCTATGCATGATTGATTCGTAGCGGCGGCATGCAGAGTGCCTATAGTCGAAGGCTTCTCTACATCACTTCGTCCGCGCCATGAAACCTGCTATCCATCGCCGCACGCTGATCGTTGGCGGGGCGAAATGACGTCGCTTTCCATCCGCAATCTCGGCGTCACCTACGAAGGCGCGAGCACGCCCGCGTTGAAGGGCGTCGACTTGCAGATCGGCAGCGGCGAGTTCGTGGTGGCGCTCGGCGCATCGGGCTGCGGCAAGACCACGCTGCTCAATTGCCTCGCCGGCTTTCTGGAACCGACCGAAGGCGATGCATCGCTCAACGGCGAGCCGATCGTCGGGCCCGGTGCCGAGCGTGGCGTCGTGTTCCAGAAACATGCGCTGATGCCGTGGCTCAATGTCATCGACAATGTCGCGCTCGGCCTGCGCTTTCGCGGCGTGAAGCGCGACGAGCGCCGCGAGATCGCGCGCCGCACGCTCGCGCTCGTCGGCCTCGCGCAGCACGAGCAGGCGAAGGTCTACGCGCTTTCGGGCGGCATGCAGCAACGCGTCGGGATTGCGCGGGCGCTCGCGAGCGATCCCGAAGTGCTGTTGATGGACGAGCCGATGGGCGCGCTCGACGCTCTCACGCGCGAGAACGTGCAGGAACTCGTGCTCGACGTGTGGGCGCGCACCGGCAAGACGGTGTTCTTCATCACGCACAGCGTGGAGGAAGCGCTCTTTCTGGCCACGCGCCTCGTGCTGATGACGCCCGGCCCCGGACGCATCGAGGAAGTGCACGAACTGCCCTTTTCGCGCGACTACATCCGTAACCGCGATGCCCGCGCGGTGAAGTCGTCGCCCGCGTTCATCGAGTGGCGCGAGCGGCTGACGCGCCGCCTGCATCGCACCGATACGGAGGTAGCGTGACTCATCCCGCACACGAAGTCCCGCTGCCGCGCGCCGCCACGACGCCGCAGACTCCACGACGCGCCGCCCGCACGAAACAACGCGCGCGCTATCGCGGCATGCCGGGCGCGGGCCCGACCGCGCTGCCCAGCGCGCTGTGCGTCGCGACGCTCGCGTTGCTGTGGTGGGCCGCCACGCATTTTCATTGGCTGCCGCCGCTCTTTCTGCCCTCGCCCGAGGCCGTCTGGCAGGCATTCGTCGATGCACTGCATGGGCGGCTCCAGGGCGGCCTGCCGCTCTCCGAACATCTTTTGTGGAGCGCGATCCGCGTGTTCGGCGCATTCGCGCTGGCGGTCGTCACGGCGGTGCCTGTCGGCATTCTGATGGGCGTGAGCCGCATCGCGCGCGGCGTGCTCGATCCGCCGCTGGAGTTTTATCGGCCGCTGCCGCCGCTCGCGTATCTGCCGCTCGTCGTCATCTACTTCGGTATCGACGAGACCGCGAAGATCGTCGTGATCTGGCTCGCGTGCTTCGCGCCGATCGCGATGGCCGCGCGCGCCGGCGTGAAGAGCGCGACCGCCGAGCAGGTGAACGCGGCATGGTCGCTCGGCGCGAACTTCCGGCAGGTCGTGCGGCACGTCGTGCTGCCCGCCGCGTTGCCCGAGATACTCACGGGCCTGCGCATCGCCGTGGGCTTCGGGTGGACCACGCTCGTCGCCGCCGAGATGGTCGCGGCCACCGCTGGCCTCGGGCAGATGGTGCTCAATGCATCGAGCTTTCTGCGCACCGACGTGGTGGTGATGGGCATCGTGCTGATCGGCGCGATCGCGTGGATCTTCGACTTCGGCATGCGCGCGCTGGAACGGCGGCTCGTGCCGTGGAAGGGGCGTTGAGCCGCGTGCAAGTCGAAGGTGACGTCACTGATAGAAGTTGAGCGTCAGCATCGCGGAACGTCCCGGCGCCCACGTCGCATAGATCGGGTACGCGCTCGAAAAGTACTTGCGGTCGAAGATGTTGTTCACGTTCAACTGCAAGTCCACGCTCTTCGCGACGTGATAAGTCGCCACCGCATCGAAGCGCGCATAGCCGGGCGTCCACTTGAGCACCGTCGGCGAAACCGACGCGTAGGACTTGCTCGCGATCGTCGCGCCCGCGCCGACCTTTAGCTTCGGCAGCACGTCATAGAACGACCAGAGCGTGAAGTTGTGCTTGGGCACCATCACCATCGGCAGACCGGACGATGCCGCGCTGGCCGCGCCCGCGTCGATCGTGATCGCATCCAGATACGAGTAGCCGCCGAACACGCTCCACTTGCCCGTGATATTGCCCGCGGTGCCGACTTCGACGCCGCGCACGCGCTGATGCCCCGCGTTGATCGTGCCGCCCAGCCCGTCGCTTACGCGCGCGTTGGTCTTGTCCGTCTGGAACAGCGCGAGGTTCATCGACAGCCGATCCAGCACGTCCCACTTCGCGCCCACTTCGATGTTGCGGCTGCGCTCCGGCGACAGATCCTGATTCGTGGCCGTGAGCTGATCCGTGCCGCCGCCGAGACCCGCGTTCGCGCCCGGCGGATTCGCGGACGTGCCGTACGACGTGTACAGGCTCACTGTCGGCATCAGCTTGTACACGAGGCCGAGCTGATAGCTGAAGAGATTCGAGTTGTTGGAGAGGTCTTTCGCGCCTGCCTGAGTCGAGGTGACGTCGAAGCGGTCGAAACGCACGCCCGCGTTGAAGATCCATCGGTCCGTGATCTTCACGCTATCGAAGAGATACGCGGATGCGGTATTGGTCTGCGTATGCGTCGCCGCGCCGGGAAAGCCCTTGTCGCCGTTGAGCAGAACGCTGCCGAGCCACGGATTGTCCGGGTTCCACGCGTTGACCGGCGTGCAGTTGTATGCCACCGAACACGGACCGCCCGTACGGATATTGTTTCCGGCGCTATCCGAGACGAGATAGCCTTCATAGAGGCTATGTTCGTGACTGAACTCGACGCCGCCCGTCATCGTGTGCTGCATGCCGAGGAGTGTCGCCTTGCCGGTCAGCTCGGTCTGGTTCGTGATGCTGTTGGTCGCGTACTTGCCGCTCTTCGCCTGCAGGCTGAGAATGTTCGACGTCGGGCTCGTCAACTGAGGATTCGTCGCGATGTAATCGAGCGTGGACCGGCCGAACATCGTCGTGTTTCTGAGCTTCAGGTTTTCGTTGAAGCGATGCTCGATGCGCACCTCGCCCGTGTCCGTCTGCCCATAGCGATAGTCGCGGTTATTGAGGCCGTAGAACTGGCCGCGATCGCTGTTGATCGGCGTGCCGCCCGTCGAGCGGAACGGCACGCTGAAGTCCGGCATGTCATAGCTATTCAGATGGTAGTAGCTGAGCGTGACCGTCGTCGGACTGTTCAGGCCGAATGCGACGGACGGCGCGATGCCCCAGCGCTTGCTATAGACGTTATTGCGGCCCGCCTGATTGGCATCGAAGCCCATCGCGTTGAAGCGGAACGCGTTGTCGCCGGCGAACTTCTGGTTCACGTCGAGCGTCAGGCGCTTGTACGCATCGGTCCCGATTCCTGCGCTGCCGTTGATGAAGTTCTCGTTCTTCGGCATCTTGGTTTCGATGTCGATCGAGCCGCCCACCGCGCCGCGCCCCGCATACACCGAGTCCGGACCTTTGATCACCGTGATGCTCTCGATGTCGAACGTCTCGCGGTTCTGCACGCCCGAGTCGCGAATGCCATCGACGAAAATCGAATTGCGCGATTCGAAACCGCGGATCACCGGCCGGTCCGCCGACGGATTCGCTGCCGCATCGCCGCCGAGGAACGTGATGCCCGGCACGGTCTTGAGCGCGTCGGCGAAGGTCGTCGCGTTGGTTTCCTTGATGAGTTCTTCGGGAATGACCGTGATCGAGCGCGGCGTGTCCAGCAGCGGCGCGGTGAATTTGTACGAAGGCAGTTCCTTCGTCTGCAGGTCGGACTGCGCCGTGGTCGCGTTCACCTGAACCGCGGGCAAGGATTGGGGCGAAGCGTCGTTCGAGCCAGGCGCCGACACGGACTGCGCGACGGCCTGGGACGGAGCGAGAAAACTTGCGCAATAAAGAGCACCGACGGACGCGAGCAGACGCGTCCGCGTCTTTAACAGAGCGGGCATGGTGACAATGTGAAGAAGGATGAAGCCCCACGTTGCATGGAGCGGACGGGCGCGAGACGGATCGCGTTAGACTCAGTTAATGAGAATCATCCTCAATAACTGACGGGACGGATTGTAATGTTTATTTACAAAGGTGTAAACGTCTTCGGACGTGCATTTGCCGAAATGCCCCGCCACATAAGGCGAAACAGTAAAAATGAAAGATTACGCTAAGTAAACAGAGGTCACTAAGCGACGTCTAAGTAAACCCCGGCAGAGTGCCGCCTGACTCGACGCGTGAGCCCGAGCGAACTCATACCAATCAAAAAACCAGACCGGAACGCACATGGATACGTTGTTACTCGTCAAAGCCGCGATCATGGGAATCGTCGAAGGGTTGACGGAGTTTCTGCCGATCTCGTCGACCGGGCATCTGATCCTGGCCGGGTCGCTGCTCGACTTCACCAGCGAGAAAGCCAAGGTATTCGACATCGCGATCCAGACGGGCGCCATCTTCGCCGTGATCCTGTTCTATTGGCGTCGTCTCGTGGACACCGCCGCCGCACTCGGCGATTCATCGCGCGCCCGGCGGTTCGTGCTGAACGTGCTGATCGCGTTTTTGCCCGCGGTGGTGATCGGTCTTCTCGTGGGCAAGGCGGTCAAGGCGCATCTCTTCACTCCGACGGTCGTGGCCACGTCCTTCATCGCCGGCGCGCTGGTGATCCTGTGGGCCGAGCGCCGTCCCAAGAGCACGGTGCGCGTTTTCACCGTCGACGACATGTCGCCGTTCGATGCGCTCAAGGTCGGTCTC
Source organism: Caballeronia sp. EK (assembly GCF_014384845.1). Taxonomy (NCBI): domain Bacteria; kingdom Pseudomonadati; phylum Pseudomonadota; class Betaproteobacteria; order Burkholderiales; family Burkholderiaceae; genus Caballeronia; species Caballeronia sp. EK. The sequence continues at coordinate 358,786 of NZ_JACSUE010000001.1, read as the reverse complement.
CTGCAATGTCTCGCGCTTGTTCCGGGCGTCAGCCGTTCGGGATCGACCATCATCGGCGGAATGCTGGTCGGACTGAGCCGTAACGCGGCGACCGAGTTCAGCTTCTTTCTCGCGATACCCACACTCATCGGCGCGGGCGCGTACAGCCTCTTCAAGGAACGTCATCTGCTCTCGGCGACCGACGCGCCTTTGTTCGCCGTCGGATTGATCTTCTCGTTCCTGAGCGCATGGGTGTGCGTGCGCTGGCTGCTGCGCTACGTGGCGACGCATGACTTCGTGCCGTTCGCGTGGTATCGGATCGCGTTCGGCGTCGCGGTGCTGGTGACGGCGCACTTCGGCTGGGTCAGCTGGGCCGACTGACGGGCCCTGGACGAAATTCTCGTACTAAGACGCTGCTAAGGATTCGGTAGCAATTTGGTCGAAGGCGCGACGTCGATTTTATAAGAAGAACGCTTCGCGAGCGCCTCAATCAATCGAATCACTCTCGAGGATATTTTCATGCTGACACTGATCATTGGCTCCGTCTACGCCGTCTCGCTGGGCGCATTGTTAACCCTGTCGATGGGCCGATTTTTCGAGCGGATCGAACTTAGCGAGACGACGCGACGGCACGGACGCTTCGCCTGAAGACGGTCCGGTACACGCTCGGCTCCGGGCTAGCCGCGTCGCCAAACGTCGACGCAGATTACAAGCTTGTCATTTAGCGGACAGTATCAGGTAAGGCGGCCGCCCGCACACTCCATCCCGTTGTGCAATCACAAGACCCGGCGCCTACTGGCGTCGGGTAACAACCGTGGATACTGCTCGTGTGGATCGTTCGCCTGGCCCTTCGGCGGCCCTATACCTTCATCGTTCTGGCGCTGCTGCTGTTCATCATCGGCCCGCTGACGATCCTGCGCACGCCGACCGATATCTTCCCCAACATCAATATTCCGGTGGTCAGCATCGTCTGGTCCTATAACGGCTTTTCAGCCGAGGACATGGCCCGGCGCATCACGACCAACTATGAGCGCGCGCTGACGTCGGATATCGAGAATATCGAGCACGTGGAGTCGCAATCGCTCAATGGCGTGTCGATCATCAAGATCTTCTTTCACCCCGGCGCGGACATCAATCGTGCAGTGGCGCAAGCGACATCCAGCTCGGCGTCGATTCTGCGGGTGCTGCCGCCCGGCACGCTGCCGCCCAATATCATCACGTATAACGCGTCCACGGTGCCCATCCTGCAACTGGGCCTGACCAGTGCGACGCTGCCGGAACAATCGCTGTACGACCTCGGCAACAGCTTCGTGCGCACGCAGCTCGCCACCGTGCAGGGCGCGGCCGTGCCGCTGCCCTATGGCGGCAAGATCCGCCAGATCATGATCGATATCGATCCGCGCAAGCTCCAGGCGCGCAATCTGTCGCCGAGCGATATCGTCAATGCGGTGAACGTGCAGAACCTGATTCTGCCGGGCGGTACCGCGAAGATCGGCACGCGCGAATACAACGTTCAGATGAACGGCAGCACCGAGAGCGTCGCCGCGCTCAACGACTTGCCCATCGAGGCGGTCAACGGCGGCGTGGTCTATCTGCGCGACGTGGCGCAGGTGCGCGACGGCTATGCGCCGCAGACCAACATCGTGCGCAGCGACGGCAAGCGCGCCGCGCTGCTGACCGTCGAGAAGACCGGCAGCACGTCGACGCTGACCATCATCCAGCAGATCAAGTCGATGCTGCCCACGATCTCGGCCGGCTTGCCCAAGGCGCTGCATATCGTGCCGCTCGCGGATCAATCGGTGTTCGTCAAGTCCGCGATTCTCGGTGTGGTGCGCGAGGCGCTCATCGCCGCGTGCCTGACCGCGATGATGATCCTGCTCTTTCTCGGCAGCTGGCGCGCGACGCTCATCATCGCGGTGACGATTCCGTTGTCGGTCATCACTTCGCTGCTGGCGCTGTCCGCGCTCGGCGAGACCATCAACATCATGACGCTGGGCGGACTCGCGCTCGCCGTCGGCATTCTGGTGGACGATGCGACCGTCGCGATCGAAAACATCACGCATCATCTGGAGAACGGCGCGCCGCTCGCGGATGCCATTCTCAACGGCTCCGGCGAAATCGCCGTGCCTACTTTCGTTTCGACGCTTTCCATCTGCATCGTGTTCGCGCCGATGTTCATGTTGTCGGGCGTGGCGCGCTATCTCTTCGTGCCGATGGCCGAAGCGGTCGTGTTCGCGATGTGCGCGTCGTACTTCTTCTCGCGCACGCTGATTCCGACGCTCGCCATGTACCTGCTCAAGGCACGCTCGAACGAGGCGCCGGCCGGCCGGCTTGCGTTTCTCTTGCGCGGGCAAGCGGCGTTCGAACATCGCTTCGAGCGCCTGCGCCTGCGATACAAGGCCGCGCTCACGAACAACACGGGCCGGCCGCGCACGGTCATCCTGCTCTTCGCGCTCTTCTGCGCAGCTTCGATGGCGCTGATTCCATTCGCGGGACGCGACTTCTTTCCCAGTATCGATACCGGCGAGATTCGCCTGCACATGCGCGCGCCGACCGGCACGCGCATCGAAGAGACCGCGCGGCTCGCCGATCAGGTGGAAGCGAAAATCCGTACCGTGATACCGAAGTCCGAAGAGGCGTCGCTGCTCGATAACATCGGCCTGCCGGTGAGCGGCATCAACCTCACGTATTCGTCGTCGGCGCCTATCGGTTCGGAAGATGCCGACATCATGATCGCCCTCAAGCCCGGTCATGCGCCGACCGCATCCTATGTCGCGAAACTGCGCGGCGTGCTGGCCGCTTCATTCCCCGGCACGACGTTCTCGTTCCTGCCCGCCGACATCACGAGCCAGATTCTCAACTTCGGCCAGCCCGCGCCGATCGACGTACAGATCGTCGGCAGGAACCTGGTCGCCAATCGTGCCGTGGCCAACGATCTGCTCGCCAGAATGCGCGGCGTGCACGGCCTCGTCGATGCCCACATCCAGCAACCCGACGATGCCCCGGCGATCAATATCCGCGTCGATCGCACCAAGGCGATGCTGGCCGGCCTCACGCAGAAGCAGATCGCGCAGGACATGCTGATCTCGCTCTCGGGCAGCTCGCAGACCACGCCGAATTTCTGGCTCGATCCGAAGAACGGCGTGAGTTATCCGCTCATGGCGCAGGTGCCTCAGTACGATATCCACTCGTTGCAGACGCTCGCCAATCTGCCGCTCGACCAGCACGCGGCGTCTAGCGCGCCGCAAAGCATTCTGGCGTCGCTCGGCAACATGCAGCGCGGCTCGCAGCAGGCGGTGGTGTCGCATTACAACGTGCAGCCCGTCCTCGATATCTACGCGTCGGTGCAGGGTCGCGATCTGGGCGGCGTCGCCGCGGACGTGTCGCGCCTGATCGCACAGAGCCGTGCGCATCTGCCGGGCGGCTCGACCATCGTCATGCGCGGGCAGGTCCAGTCGATGACGCAGTCGTTCAGCGGCCTCGGCTTCGGACTCGTCTTCGCGATCGCGCTCGTGTATCTGCTGATGGTCGTGAATTTTCAGTCGTGGCTCGATCCGCTCATCATCATCGGCGGATTGCCTGCTTCGCTTGCGGGCATCGCGTGGATGCTCTTCGCGACCGGCACCACGCTGAGCGTGCCCGCGCTCACCGGGACGATCCTCTGTATCGGCATCGCGACGGCGAACAGCATCCTCGTGATCAACGCCGCGCGCGAACTCTTGAGCAACGGCATGGCACCGGTTCAGGCCGCGATCGAAGCGGGCTTCTCACGCTTTCGCCCGGTGCTGATGACCGCGCTCGCGATGCTGATCGGCATGCTGCCGATGGCGCTCGGACTGGGCGACGGCGGCGAACAGAACGCGCCGCTCGGACGCGCGGTGATCGGCGGCCTGATGCTCGGCACGGTGTCCACGCTCCTTTTCGTGCCCGTGGTGTTCGGCGTCGTGCATGCATGGCTCGCGCGCCGGCAGGCTGCGAGGGGCGCATCGAGTGCACAACCTTCCATCGACGCCTAATAGCGACCATCATGAACCAGCAAGACGAACACACGACCAAGCGGCGCTTTCTCCCAGCGCTAATCCTTCTCGGGATCGCCGCCGCGCTGCTCGGCGCCGGCATCATTCCGCGCCTGCACGCACAGAGCGCGCTCGCCGCGCAGGCCGATGTCCAGAGCGTGATGAATGTATCGGTTATCGCGCCGCGTCAGGCCCCGGCCACGCAGGAGCTGTTGTTGCCGGGCGCCGTGTCGGCGTACTCGGACGCGTCGGTCTATGCGCGCACCAGCGGCTATGTTCAGCACTGGTATGCCGACATCGGCGCGCACGTGAAGCAAGGGCAGTTGCTCGCGGTGATCCAGACACCCGAAGTCGATGCGCAATTGCAGCAGGCACGCGCCGACGAAGCCACCGCGCGAGCGAACTATGTCTATGCGCGGGACACGGCCGCACGCTGGCAGGACATGCTGAAGACGCAGTCGGTGTCGCAACAGGACGCCGATACGAAGTCGGGCGATATGCTCGCGAAGCAGGCCATGTTGTCATCCGCGCAAGCCAACGTGCGCCGCCTCACGGAACTCGTGTCCTACGAGAAAGTGCTCGCGCCGTTCGATGGCGTGGTCAGCGCGCGACGTGTCGATGTCGGCGCGCTCGTCACGGCGGGCGGCACGCCCGGCCTCGGCGGCACCACGGGCGAACTCTTCCATGTGGTGCAGAGCGATACCTTGCGCGTATTCATCGATGTGCCGCAAGGCGATGCGCCTTACGTGACCTCGACGACCCAGGCTTATCTCACCGCGCAGCAATATCCCGGACGACGCTTCCCCGCGACGGTCGCGCGCAATGCCGGCGCGATGGACCCGGTGACCCGCACCTTGCGCGTCGAACTGGATGTCGCGAACGGCGATGGCGCGCTGTTGCCGGGCGCTTACGCGCAGGCGCATCTGGAGCTCGTCAGTCAGACGCCGAAACTGGATCTCCCCGTCAGCGCCCTGCTTTTCCGGCCGAACGGCGTAACAGTGGCGACCGTGGATGCATCGAACAGGATCAGTCTCAAGACGGTGACGCTCGGCCGAGATTTCGGCACGCATGTCGAGATCATGACCGGTGTGCAGTCGTCCGATAAAGTGATCGACAACCCCGGCGACGCGATCACGAGCGGCGAAGCGGTGAAGATCGCAAAGTCCGCGAGCGCATCGTGAAGGAGGACAGAATGAAACGTGTCCCTTTCGCGCTGCGCCGTTGCGCCGCTGCCCTCGTCTGCGTGACGCTCGCCGCTTGCTCGACCGTGCCGCCGTATCAGACACCGGAGGTCGCCGTTCCGGCGCATTTCGCGGGCTCACCGCAATGGTCGGTTGCCGCTCCCGCCGATTCGACACCGCGCGGCCCCTGGTGGACGGCATTCAAGGACCCGCAACTCGACGATCTCGAAGCGCGTGTGAACGTCTCGAATCAGTCGCTGAAGAAAGCCGTCTCTTCGTTGCAGGAAGCGCGCGCCATGGTCGACTATCAGCGCGCGGGTTTCTTCCCGACAGTGACAGCCGGCGTGGCGCAGAGCCGCTACCGCACATCGCAGAATCTGCTCGGCAAATCGCTGGCGGGACAGACCATCTCCGACTATTCGACAGGCGTATCGGCGTCGTGGGAACCGGATCTTTTCGGCCGAATACACGATGCCACGCTCGACGCGCAAGCCAGCGCCGAGGCGAGCGCCGCCGATGTCGAAGCGCTGCGTCTGTCGCTTTCGAGTCAGCTCGCGGTGGACTATTTCAATCTGCGCTCGCTCGATACTCAGAAGCAGCTTCTCGACGATTCCGTCACCGCCTATGACGCCGCCCTGCAACTGCTGAAGCGGCAACTTGCGAGCGGCGCGATCGATGCATCGGCGGTGGCGCAGGCGCAGGCGCAACTGGAAAGCACGCGCACGCAGTCAACCGAGGCCGCCTCGCAACGCGCGATGCTCGAACATGCGATTGCGACGCTCATCGGCGAACCGGCTTCGACCTTCTCGATACCCGCGCGCAAGCAAGCCTTCCTGTTGCCGGACATTCCGCAGGCGCTGCCTTCGCAATTGCTCGAACGCAGGCCGGACATCGCCGCAGCGGAACGCCGCGTGTTCGCGGCGAATGCGCAAATCGGCGAGGCGCGCGCGGCGTTCTTTCCCGATCTGATCCTGAGCGCGAGCGCGGGTCTGGAGTCGAGCTTCTTCGCGCCCTGGCTCACCGCGCCGAGTCTCTTCTGGTCACTCGGTCCGCAGCTTGCGGGCACCTTGTTCGATGGCGGGCGTCGGAAGGCATCGCTTGCGAGCGCGCATGCGCGCTATGACGGCTATGTCGCGGATTACCGGCAAACCGTGCTGACTTCGTTCCAGCAAGTCGAGGACAACCTCACCGCGCTCAACGCACTTGCGGACGAAGCACGCAGTCAACGCTTGGCATCGGACGCGGCGGCGCTCTCGCTGAAGCTCGTGACGAATCGTTTCGATGCCGGCGCCGTGAGTTATCTGGATGTCGTGACCGCGCAGACCATTGCGCTCACCAACGAACGCACCGCCGAGCAGATCGATGCGCGCCGGGCCGTCGCCTCCGTGGGCCTCCTGGTCGCGCTGGGCGGCGACTGGCGGGTACGCGCAGATCAGTGATATCGGGCTTGGCAATGTGGCCTGATGAGGGCGTTTTCGCTGGATCCCGATTTCTTAGTGGTCTATTAGCACTGCCCCTGTGCGGGGCGGCAGTCACTTTCTTTGCTGCTGCAAAGAAAGTAACCAAAGAAACAGCTATCCCCAGCCTAAGCACTTCATGCCGGCCGCGGCACAGGCGATTGGCCTAATGGCCCGGCAGTAGCGAGTGCCCCCACAAGCAGACAAGGGCTTGGACCGCGCACGGTCTGATACATCGCACCACATAAGAAACTGGTTCAGCACCAAATAGCTCCAGCCCGCTTCGCGGCTGAGGGGTCAATCGGGTGCGCGCGCGCTTCTTCTTCGATGGTTTCCCTCGCATACCCAACGGCAGCGCGTAGCGCTGTGCCGAAGCTCTTTTGTGCTGAACCAGCGCGCTAAAACATTTGGGGTGGCAGACCGTGCGCGAGCCAAGCCCGGTTGGTCCTTCGAGGGCGACACTTAGGCGAGGGCCACCGCGGGCTGGCAAGCATGGCCAACGTGCGTGTGACCGCGGGCGGTGAGAAGCTGCTTTCTTTGGTTACTTTCTTTGCAGCAGCAAAGAAAGTGACCCCCGCCCCGGGGAGGGGCAGTGCCAATAGACCGACACGAATACGGGATCCAGCGAAAAGCCAGAAGCGTGTCACGCGCTCTCTCCAAGAAATTCTGCATTTCTTAGAAAAAGCACATAACACGCGCCAGCGTTCAGTTCGACGTCTGACCGTCCGCTGCTCCGCCGTAACCCGTTGCCGCGGCATGCGCTTGCTCTCGCGCCTGAAAGGCGGCCTTGTTCCGTGCGATGGCGGCCGCGTTCGGCGGATAGTCGACGCCGTTCGCAGGCAACAGACCCTGCGCTTCGGCTTGAACCAGTTGTTGCTTGACTTCGGCGCGCGTGATTCCGCTGGTCTGCGCGGACGCCTGCCCCGCCACACCGATAGCCAATGAAGCGAGAAGAAGCAAAACAGTCTTTTTCATGATCTTAATCCTTAAGGAGTGCGTGAATATAAGCCGATGACTCGACTAATGTGATTCGATTGAATGAGTTTCGCGGCGATGCCGCTTCACAAGTTATTGCGCGCCTGCGCTACCCACTTGTTGCGCGCCGCCCTGATCGCCGCCATACGCGGCGTTGTGGCCTTGCATCGCTGCGACTTTCGCCTCGGCGGACATGAGCGCATTGGGATAATCCGCGTCATGCGTGCTCGGCCGATATCCGACCGCTTCCAGTTGCGCGAGATCGGCCCGCACTTCCGCGCGTGTCACCTGCCCGCCCGTGGTTTGCGCGAAAGCGCTGAACGGCAGCAGCGTTGTTACTGCCAGCACGACACATGCGATAGCTTTCATGGTGTTCCCTCTCCGAATAGAAGACGAGGGTCTTGCCCGAGTGCAATTTACCTTCGCGACACCGGCTTCAATGAATGCCGACGTTGAAGTTATTCTGGATTCGGAGCACTGCCGAAAGTCTGACGCTGACGTTACAAGTTTGAAATCTGAGCGCGTGAAACGCTGCCGCCTTCGGGCAGGTCAGACGCTTCCACGACCGGGAAGGTCAGTATGAACCGCGTGCTGCGCGCATCGCTCTCGGCGTGCGCACGGCCACCGTGCAGGTCCATGATCGTGCGAACGATTGCAAGTCCGAGTCCGGCCGATCCCGCGGTCGTCCCCGATGCACCGCGCGACGGATCCGCCCGGTAGAAGCGATCGAAGATCCGTTCGAGCAAGGAAGGATCAATAGGCGCGCCTTCGTTCTCGACGCATACGCGGACCCGGTCTTCCGCGCTGTGGATCGACAGCGTGATCATGCCTTGCGCCGGCGTGAATCGCATCGCGTTGGCAAGCAGGTTGCTGACCGCGCGCCTGAAGAGTTCCACATCGACCCGCAACGTCGCGGACCCGCACGCGACGATGTGAACACCGGCATCGTCCGCCAATCCCTCGAAGTAGTCCGCGATATGCTGCAATTCCTTGCCGCCATCGATGACGCGCATGTTCTTCGAAAACTGCGGATGCTCGGCGCGCGCGAGGAACAGCACGTTCTCGATCATCCGCGAAAGCCGCTCGCATTCTTCGAGGCCGGACTCGAGTGTCGCCTGATACTCCTCGACCGGGCGTGGCCGCGCAAGCGCCACCTCCATCGCGCCGCGCATGTTCGAAAGCGGCGTGCGCATGTCGTGCGCGAGATCGGCGGTGAACTGCGAGAGTCGTTGAAAGCTGCTCTCCAGTCGGGCGAGCATCCCGTTCAGCGACACGACGAGCGGTTCGAGTTCAATGGGGACGCGCGACGCTTCGATGCGGGTATCGAGCTTGTCCGCGGTGATGCTGGCTGCGTTGACCGCCATTTCACGCACCGGCTGCATCGCGCGGCGCACGAGAAAATAGCCGATGCAGAATGCCAGCAGAACGCCGAGCACGCCCGCCAGTTGCAGCTTGTCGCGGTATCGATCCAGCAACAGCCAGCGATCGTGCATGTCGCGCATGACGACGATGGTCGCGATCGTTCCGTTCTGCAGCGCGGCATCGACGGCGAGCGCGCGAATCAGCGCACCGCCGGCGGTGGCGAGCGGCGCGATGGCACGCTCCGTGATCTGGGCGTTGGCAGGCACCGCGGCGGCGGGCATCTCGAGCGTGCCAATCGCCGGATCGACGTTGTGTTGCACAAGCGTCTTTCCGGCCGAGTCCGAGATTCGCAGCGATAGTGCTTCGTTGCCGAGCACCTGGCTTTCGAGTCGCTCTCGATGCCGCAGAATATCGGCGTAATCGCTCAGCTCGTCGGCGAGGCGGCGTGTGTGCCGGGCCGCGAGCACGATATCGAGATCGTCCTGAACCTTGACCTGTTGTTCCAGCGCAAGGTAGACGAAAGTGCCGACAAGCCCGAATACCGCCAGTGTGGTCGCCGCGAACGCCAGAGCAAGTGTGGTGGTCAGCGAACGTGGCCTGATCACGCGGAGTCTTCCAGCGCGATGACGTAACCCACACCGCGAACGGTCTGAATCAGCTTGGTGGCGAATTCGTCGTCGATCTTCGCGCGGAGTCTTCGTATCGCGACTTCCACCACGTTGGTGTCGCTGTCGAAGTTCATGTCCCAGACGTATGACGCAATCTGCGTGCGGCTCAATACTTCGCCGTGCCGCCTCGCGAGCAGTTGAAGCAGCGCAAATTCGCGCGGCGTGAGATCGATGCGCTTGCCCGCGCGCTTGACGCGCCGCCGCGTGATGTCGATTTCCAGATCACCGAGAACGATGAGGTCGCTCTCCCGAGGCGGACCGCGACGCGCAAGTGAGCGCACCCGCGCGAGCAGTTCGACAAAGGCGAACGGCTTGACCAGATAGTCGTCGGCGCCCAGCTCCAGGCCACGCACGCGGTCCGCCACGTCATCGCGCGCGGTCAGAAAGAGAACGGGCGTCGACTTCGACTCGCGCAGGTTCTTGACGATGGACCAGCCGTCCATCGACGGCAGCATGACATCGAGAACGATCACATCGTAGTTCTCTTCTTTCGCGAGAATGAGGCCCTCGGCGCCGTCGCCAACGACGTCGACAAAATAACCCGCTTCTTCGAGGCCCTTTTTTATGTAGGCGCCCGCCTTCTGCTCGTCTTCGACAATGAGTACCCGCATTCTGGCAGTCCCGTTTGCTCCAGTTCGTCTGCAAGCAATTCTACGCGCGCCTTACGCAGGCTGAATTACAAATCTGTTATCTGGGGATGATTCAGTCAGACGATTTTCCTGCGAATCTCGATGGAGAACAGAAGCCGGGCAATCGCCGCGCGGCCATTTCTTACCCCCGCGAAGCACAACACTCCTTATGAAATCCTTAACAACGACCGCATCCGACGAAAAATAAAGTACGCAGAAGACAGTCAAACGAAAGCCCTTGTTCATGGACACGCCGCAATTGCACCGCAAATTGATAGGCCTCTGCGAAAGCTTCATCAATTGACAACAAGGTGAGACATGAAGAAGACGAACAGACGCACCCTCAGGCACAGCCCTCTCGTCGTCGCGATTCTCGCGGCGGCTACATTCAACGCGTCGCATGCAAGGGCGGACGACCGCGATCATCGCCGTTCGGATCATGATGACCGCGCCGTCACGAAGCATGTGATTCTCATCAGCTTCGACGGTCTGCACGAACAGGACGTCGCGCGCTGCGTGGCATCCAATGCGTGTCCCAACATTGCGCTGCTCGCCAGGGACGGCGTCACTTACACCAATGCTCATACGCCGGGGCTGTCCGATTCCTTTCCCGGTCTCGCCGCACTCGTGACCGGCGGTTCGCCCAAGACGACCGGACTCTTTTACGACGTGTCGTACGACCGCACCCTGTACGCCCCGTCCGACACCAACTGCAGCGGCGCGCAGGGCTGGAATGTGGTCTTCGACGAAACCACCGGCATCGATGCCCAGAACGGCGGCGCACTCGTGCATCTCGACGGCGGCAATGCATTCAATCCGCAAGCGATTCCTCATGCGAAAGTCGATGGCGTCTGCAAGCCCGTTTATCCGCACGATTATGTGAAGACCAACACCGTCTTCGAAGTCATTAAGGCGCGCGTGCCGCAGGCGCGCACGGCGTGGGCCGACAAACATGCGTGGGGCTACGACTGGCTGAACGGACCGTCGGGTACGGGCGTCGACGACCTCATGCGCACCGAGATCAACGCGATCGACCCGAAGACGAACACGAACTACACCGACATCTACACGCACACCGAAGTCTTCGACGATCTCCATGTGCAGGCGCTCATCAACCAGATCGACGGCAAGAGTTCGGCAGGCGACGCCGCGCCCGGCGTTCCGACCATCTTCGGCGCGAACTTCCAGACGCTGAGCGTCGCGCAGAAGGCCACGGTGGCAACGAACGGCGGCTATCTCGACGCGAGCTTCACGCCGGGTCCGCAGGTGAGCGCGGCCATCGCTTATGTCGATGCATCGCTCGGGCGCATCGTGTCGGAACTGAAGCAGCGCGGGCTGTACCGGTCCACGGCGATCATCGTGACGGCCAAGCACGGCCAGTCGCCGACCGATCACAGCAAGCTCGTGAAGAATGGCGATACGGTCGCGGCGCTGCTTCAGGCGAACAACTATCTCGATCCGAAGGGCAACTACGGCCAGAATGCGACGAAGACCGGCAACCTGAACGATGGTAGCGGCCTCGTCGACACGGGCTTTGTGCAAAGCGACGATGTCAGTCTCATCTGGCTGCGCGATCAGCATCAACTGGCGCAAGCCGTGAAGTCGCTCAAGGACAATCTGAGCTGTAACGCGCCGGGCATCTGCGCGGATGGGCCCCATGCCTATCTGCTCTATGGTCCGCGCATCGCGGCCGCTTTCGGCGATCCGCGCGAGGGGCGCACGCCGGACATCATCGTGCAGCCGAATCCGGGTGTGATCTATACGTCGAGCGGATCGAAGGATGAAGAGCACGGCGGCAACGCACCCGACGACGGTCACCTCGGCCTGATCGTGTACGCGCCGGGCGTGAAGCACGCGGGCCGCACGGTCGATGACCGCGTGCTGACGACGCAGGTCGCGCCGACCATGCTGAGACTTCTCGGCGTGGATGCAAGGCGTCTGCATTCGGTCGAGATCGAAGGAACGCAGGCATTGCCCGGTTTCGAAGGCGACCGCTTCTAGTAAAGCGCACGCGCCGGCTTGCTACGGTCGCAGCATGTTCGCTCCGAGGACAGCCAGTAACGCACTCAACGTCACTGGCTTTCCGATATGCGCATCGAAGCCGGCGCGCAACGCACGCGCAGCATCCTGATCGCGCCCGAACCCCGTCAGCGCTATGGCTGGAACGTTCGCGGTATTGGGTTGCTCGCGCAGTGCTTCGATTAATTCGTACCCGCTCATGTCGGGCATGGCGATGTCCGACAAGATCAGATCGAACTGACCATCCATCGCCAGGGCGACCGCTTTTCGCGCACTCGACTCGGCGGTGACCTCGGCGCCTTCGAGTTCGAGCAGCGCGCCGAACGCTTCGAGGCCTTCGATCGAATCGTCCACGAGCAGGATCCTCAGCCCCCTGAGGATGCTCGGGTCGGCGACGCCCGTCATCTTCGCGCGCGTGGCAAAAGGCGAATTCTTGGGCAACCACAACCGGAAACAGGCGCCTCGACCGATCCCGGCCGATTCCCCTTCGATCCTTCCGCCATGCATTTCCGCCAGTTGCTTCGTGAGCGACAGACCGATCCCGAGTCCGCCGCTGTCACGTTTGACGCTTCCTTCCGCCTGACTGAACATGTCGAAGACCTTGGGCAGGAACTCCGGCGCAATGCCCTTGCCCGAGTCCGTCACTTCGATGCAGGCGAAGCGATTGTCTTCGGACAGCACGACCCTGATACTGCCTCCGTAAGGCGTGAATTTCAGCGCGTTGCGAAGCAGATTCCATAGCATCTGTTCGACGCGCACGGTATCGGCCTGGATGACGAGCGCAGTCTCGGTCCGCGACGTACTCAGGGCAATGCCGCTATTCCTTGCATCGCTGGCGCAGGCTTCCGTTACAGAGCGAACGACAGCCGCGAGATCGACGTCGGCGAAATTCAGCGCGAGCTTTCCCGTGCGCACCCGCGACAGGTCGAGCAGATCGTCGATGATCTTCGCCTGACTGATCACCGAGCGCTGAATGGCCTCGGCCGCACTCTGAACCAGCGGAATGTGCCTTGCATCCGGCGCACGACCGAGCAGTTCAGCCTTCACGTGGATGAGATTCAGCGGATTCTTGAGTTCGTGTGAGAGCACCGCGAAGAACTCGTCCTTCTGCCGATTGACGGATTCCGCCTGGGCACGCGTCGCTCGCTCGATCTCGAGCTGCAATTGCTGCTGACTCTCTACGCTCTTCCTGTCGGTCATGTCGCGGACGATCTTGGCCAGTCCGTTGAAGCCCTCGCTGGTGATGGTGGTCATCACCCCGCTGCAATAGATTCGCCGGCCATCCTTGCGTTGATGCCACCGTTCATCTTCCGCCCGGCCGATCGCCTTCGCGGTCTCGCGTTCCCGAAGCGCGACATCCTGCGCGCGATCCTCCGGCGTGAAGATGAGATCGACGGGCTTGCCCAGCACCTCCCGTTCGTCGTAACCGAACACGCGCTGCGCGCCCTTGTTCCAGCTCACGATTCTGCCGTCCAGGTCCTGCACGATGATCGCGTAATCGTCTGTGGCGAGTGCGGCGAGCTTGAGCCGTTCCTCTCCCAGGCGAACCTCGTGCTGGGCCACGCGCCGCTCCGTGACGTCGATCAACGTCAGCACCGCGCCATCGATGCGGTCTTCGGCGGTACGGTAAGGCAGCAGCCGGACCAGATACCATTCGCCGCTCGTCGTGCCGACTTCGCGTTGCGTGATCTGCAGGCTCTGGAAAGTGGCACTCGCGTCGACGGCCAGCTCCGGGTAAATCAGGCGATGCGTGAGGTCGAACAGCGAACGTCCGATGTCCGATTCGATCAGGTTGAACAACCTGACGGCGGGCGCCGTGAATCGCTTGATGCGCATGTCGCTGTCGACAAAAATCGTGGCGATGCCCGTCGACGCGATGAGGTTTTGCAGATCGTCGTTGGCCTTCGCCGTTTCTTCGACCTTGAGCTGAAGCGCGCTATTGACGGTGACGAGTTCCTCGTTGACCGATTGCAGTTCTTCCTTGCTCGTTTCGAGTTCTTCGGTCGCCGAGCGCATCTCTTCGTTGATCGCCTGAAGTTCTTCGTTCGACGCCTTCAGTTCCTCGTTCGATGCGTTGGATTGCTCGATGCTCAGTCGCAGCAGTTCCTTGGTGCGATGCAGTTCGCCCTCGAGATGCGCGACGAGGGGATTCTGATCCGCGCCGTCTTGCGCTGCTTCGTCGGGCCGGGTCGTCTCATCGACTTCATCGAAGAAAATCGTGCAGAACTCCGGCGAGTTCGTCGCGTCGTTGAACGGACGAACGGTCATGGTCACGTAGGAATGCGTGTCGCCGCGCGAGAAGCGCACGCGCTCCGCATCGACGCTCCTGCCGTTTTGCAGCGCCTGAAAGAGCGCGGTGCGAAGTTCGAGCCCGAGGTCAGGATTGATGAGCGTGAGCAGATTGTGCGAGGGCTCGCCACTGACATAGCGCAGGAACCGCCCGACTTCATCGGACATGTGCAGGATCTCCGCGTTGCGGTCCACCAGCACGCTCGGCGGTGCGTAGCGTTCGATCGCCTGCTGATGAAGGCTCGCGAAAGTCAGGCTCGCCGAGTCGCGCATGGGCGCCGGCGCGAGCGCACGCGGCGCGGCCGCCTGGTTGCCGGTCACCGCCGGCGACGAGATCACGGGGACTTTCGTGGGCAGCATCCTCGCCCGATAAATCCGGTTCTTCTTGTCGACCGTGCTGAACAGATCGTCCGCGATGTCGACCGACTCCGAGGTCCCCAGAAACAGCAAACCGCCAGGCTGAAGCGCGAAATGGAAGGTTTCGAGCACCTGACGCTGCACGGTCCGGTCGAGATAGATCAGCAAATTGCGGCACGACACTAGATCGAGATGCGAGAACGGCGGATCGCGCAGCACGTTGTGCGGCGCGAACAGCACGCTGTCGCGCAGGGCCTTGTTGATGACATAGCGGCCGCGTTCCAGCGTAAAGAAACGCCGCAGGCGCGAGGGCGGGATGTCGGTCAGCACCGACTCCGGGTAGCTGCCCGTGCGCGCGAGTTCGATCGCCTGCTGGTCGAGGTCCGTTGCGAATACCTGAAGTCTCGGTAACTCGGCGCCCGTCGCCTTGCGCTCGCTGAACAGCATGGCGAGCGAGTAGGCCTCTTCACCTGTGGAACATCCGGCGACCCATACGCGAATCGGATCGCCTTCTGTCTTCCTCTCGATGACGGCCGGCACGATTTGACGCTCGACGGCCTCAAACGCGTCACGGTCGCGAAAGAAGTTCGTCACGCCGATCAGCATGTCGCGAAGCAGCGCGCCCGTTTCTTCCGGATGCGTTTCGACGAAGCGCTGATAGGCCAGCAGGTCCGGCAGGCCGTTGACCTGCAAACGGCGCTCGATTCGCCTCAATACGGTGGCGCGCTTGTAGTGCCGGAAGTCATGGCCGGTGCGGATGCGCAGCGTCTTCAGAATGCGTTGCAGCGCGTGTTCCGCCGAGACCGTGCCGTCCTCCGCCGGGTCGGGTTCCGCCCCTGCCGGCTCAATATCGGCTGACGGCAAAACGATCGAACGAGCGTTCTCATTCAGTTCGATCAGCTTCTGCGGGATGTCGACCACCGGCAACACGATGTCGACCTGGCCGGTTGCCATCGCATTGGCCGGCATCTCTCCATACTCGGCATCTTCCGGCGACTGGGCCAGCGTGACGCCGCCGCACTCCTTGATGCGGCCGATGCCTATTGCGCCGTCGCTGCCCGACCCTGACAGGATGACGCTGATCGCACGCTCGCCGTGTGCTTCGGCGAGGCTGCGGAAAAACAGGTCGATCGCGACGGCCCGCCCTCGCCCGCGGCCTCGCCCGCGCTCTGCCGGCGTGGCGGACAGGTAGCCATCGTTCATCGATAGCGCGGTCGCCGGAGAAATCAGATAGACATGATTTTTTTCGATGGGCGTGGCTCCGGTCACCTGCGAAACCGGCATGCGCGTGACGCGCCGCAGAACGATGTCGGCCTGACTTTCGTGCGAAGGCGAGAGGTGAAGCACGATCACGAACGTCATGCCCGGATCCCGTGGCATGTGTTCGAAGAACCGGATCAAGGCCTGAATGCCGCCTGCCGATGCGCCAATGCCGACAACCGGAAAGTCGAGCGCAGGCTTCGCGCGGTGCGCTGCGGTCGGGTTGCCCGCGGCGTGATTTGCGTTTTCCATCTGACGAAGAAATTGAGGTAGGTCTGAAGGTAGTTTAAGCCGATCCGGCGTGCGTGGGAGCAGACGCGGGTTCGTCGCGCTGCAGTCGGATATCGGCGGCGCCTCAGAGAAGGCGCATGCGTGAAGCATGCGAATCGAACGCGCCGGCAAACGAAAAGCGCGCGCACGTGGCGTGCGCGCGCATCGATAAGCCAAACGTAGCGGCAGGCTTTGAACTCTGCGCTAGGGCGCCCCGCTCGGCTATATGCTAGCGGGCGTCGCCAGGCTACCCGGCCGCGGCGGCTTCGTGACGCGCGATACGGACGTGCAATACCAATGCGGGATCGTGTGCGAATCGGGGCGCGGCGCTCGGTTGCTTCTGCGCTTTCTGTTGCGCCCTCTGTACGTGAGGTCTCCTCGCGCAAAAGCTCGTCTCTCGCGCATTACTTCGCCATCCGAACTACTTGATGTACGAAGAGACAGGCCGCGCGGCGAAACTTACGGATTGATGACGAGAATATCGGTCGATACCCGAAGCGGCGAATTCCATCCGATATTGATGCGGAACTCGGTACGGCCCGGCTTCACCACGATGTTTTGCACGGTGTAGATGGCAGAACCCATGAAGCGGTTGCCGCCGTTATCGCATTCGCTGACGGACACGAACACGTGTGATCCTGCCTGGATCGGGCCTGCGTTGAACCCGAACGACACCTCGCCGTGCAGCGAGGGCCACGCATCGTAGCGATACGCCACGCCAGTCATGGTGCCGGACAGACGAGTCTGAACGACGCCGTGATGGTCGGCGCTCACTTCATGAGTGACCGCTTGTTCCGGGGACGGATCGTGCGCTTTCATTTCCATGCTTCGCTCCTTCATTGCTGGTAAATTGCGCGTGCCGAATATCGAGGTCAGTCGACGAGCACGCTCGATATCGCACATCCTCGTTCAAGGCGACACTGCTTGCGTGCCACGCCGAATCTCGTGCGATTGCATGAGCCTACAATCCGCGGGATATCGAACCTATCGGCTAGACGGTGTACGTCGAAGGTCGCAGGGAATCTTGATCGACAGGGATCGAATAACCACGTCCCAGCCGTAAACCGCGTATAAAGTTATTCGAGTACCGTCAGGGAGACGATGCGATGCGCGTGCTGCTCATCGATGATCACGAGCTCTTCAGAGCCGGTTTTGCACTGCTCATCAAGGAGCTTTTTCCGCATGTCGAACTGCTGCATGCGAGCACGTTGTCGCATGGAGTCGATTCGGCGATGATCGATCATCCGGACATCGTGTTTCTGGACCTCGAACTTCCCGACGGGCACGGTTGCGACGCGCTGGTCCGCCTGAAAGACGCACGACCGTCCTTGCCCGTGGTCGTGGTATCGGCCGATGAGCGCATGGAGACGGTCAGTCGATGCCTCGCACTGCGCGCGATGGGCTACGTGCCGAAATCGTCGTCGCCCGAAGCGCTCCATGCCGCGATCGTCGCCGTGCTTTCGGGCGGCGTCTACCTGCCCGCGGCGAGCATCGCCGGGTTGAGGCGCACGATCGACATGGCCGAGGCGCCGGCACGCGAATCAGGGCATGCACAGCCGACGCACGGTGGCGCGGCACGTTGGGACGCGCCGGATCTCGGACTCACGCCCCGCGAATACGAAACGCTCGCGTGGCTCGTGCGCGGCCTCCCGTCCAAAGCCATCGCGTCGAAGATGGGGCTCGAAGACATCACGGTGCGCAAGTACATCAGTCATCTGCTCGCGCACTTCAATCTGCGGCGGCGCACCGAACTGATCGTGATGCTGGCCGACAAGGGCATCAAGCTCGGGACGCTGCCGGTGACAGATCCGTCGCGAGATCGGGATTCATCTGCCGATGGGCGGCAACGAAGCGGCTGATCTCCGCCAGCAAGTCTTCCGGCGCCGACGACTTGCGCAGCAGCACGAACGGCTCGGGGAAGTCGCGCAGCACCTGAACGGACAGCAACTCGCCGGTGATGAAAGCGACGGGAATCACGCCGGCCCACGCGAAGTGACGCCTGATCCGGTCTGCGACCTCCTTGCCGGAGACGCCATCGCGCAGCCGGATATCGGTCACGATGAGATCGGGAATGCGGCTGTCATCGGCAAGAATGGCTTCGAACCCGGCCAGCGATTCGGCGGCCTGCACGAGCGCGCCCGCGCTCGAAAAGAGGCGTCGCAGGCCTTCGAGGACCATCGGTTCATCGTCGCACAGCAGCATGAACGTGCCGTCGAGATCGGGGCGGTGGCGCTCGCCATGCTGGGGCGTCCCGCCAGCCGGCTTCGATGCCGATGTGCTCGCGTAGAGCGAAAAGCGCGATCCGCGCCCTTCGACCGAAGCGAAACTCATGGCGTGTCCCGGAAGAATGCGAACCACCCGCTGCACGATCGACAGCCCCAGTCCCAGCCCTTTCGAACGGTCGCGTCCCGGATTGTTGATCTGGTAGTACTCGGCAAAAATAGCTTCCCGATAGGCCGGTGCAATGCCGATTCCCGTGTCCCATACATCGACTCTCAACCGGTCATCCACCTGCACCCAGCCGAGCACGACGCCGCCCGACGACGTGTTCTTGATCGCGTTCGATACGAGATTGGATACGGCCCGCTTGAAGAGCGACCGGTCGGTCTCGATGGACGGCGGCTCGACTCGCCGCCTCGCGAGTCTCAGATCGATTCCTCGCGACTGGGCCGTCTCCCGATATTGCTCGAGGACTTCGGTCAGCAGATCGAACGTATTGACCGGCACGAGGCGAGGAGCCTGCGAGCCCAGCTCGCTGTAGTCCTGGATCTCCTTGAACATGTCGAGGATCTCTGACGCGGTCTCTTCGATCACGTCGAGATCGCGATCCACCGCGTGTCCGTCCCTGATCCTCGTCCGGGCGCTGCGGATGAAGAGGTTGATCGCGGCGAGCGGCTGCTGGATGTCGTGATACGCCGACGAAAAGAACCGCTCCTTCTCCTTGACGAGTTCCTGCATGCGTTTGTTCTGCTCGTTGATCGCACGCGACGTGGCTTCGACGCGCGCCTTGGCCGCGCGCAAGGTGCGGCGGTACATGAATTCGCGCCGTGCCGAGCGTTCCAGCGGAATACTGACGAGCAGACCGATGGCATACGTCAGCGGCAGACTCGTGCCGTGCGCGATCACCGACGACAGGTGCATGCCGAACTTCTCACCCGGAGGCTGGAGGAACAGCATGAGCAGGTAACTCGCAATGCACAGCCCGACGAGCCACACTGTGGTGACCACGCGTAGCCGGAACGCCATGAAGATCGTGAACAGCGTGAGTGTCAGGATCGAATAGTGTTCGTGCCACGGCAGGTCCACGATCTGCAGCAATCTCAAGGTGGCGAGCCACGCACTGAGCGTCCACAGGCAGAGCAGCCCGACGGCCCAGCGTTCATCGAGTGCGCGCGGCGTCCATAGTACGACGGCCACGCTCATGCCGATGGCCGCGGCGCTTCTCGCGAAGATGATTTCGTGGTGGTGCAGATGGGCGGGATCGAGTATGTCGATCCGCCCGAAGTCACGGATCGAAAAAACGATCCACAACGCGGTGAAGATCGCGATGGCGAGTCTTCGCTGTCCGGACATGCGCTGCGCGTAGTCCCTCAGAAACGCCCGTTCCTGAGCCGCCGATCTGAACCTGCGCACCCAGAGGTCTGACGATCTCATCGCGATGCCCGATCCGGAAATGTCGCCGTCCGCGAATACGGCAGCATGACATCCAGACAGAATAGCAGGACCGCATTCGAATGCGGATATACAAATGTAGCGGTACGAATGTATCTGTTCGCTTAAGAATGCCTACATCTTCGCGGCGCGATTTCGGGCGCTCGCCTACCTACGTGGGTGTCGACGGCATCGGCACTGGCCGACAATCGATACGACGGTGCACAGAGCCGAGACTTGACCTGTCTTTCGTAACGGCCGCTTTGCACCTGAATCTTCTGCCTGGCATTTACGAGGAGGTTGTCATGAAATCAGTCGTTATCGCGGTCGCCGCAGCGTCGGCGCTTTCCTTGCCTCTCGCTGCGTTCTCCCAGACGGATCCGGCATTGACGCGTGCCCAGGTGCGTGCGGAGCTGCAACAGCTCGAACAGGCCGGCTATGATCCGGCCAAAAGCGCGGATGCAAGTTATCCGGGCGACATCCAGGCGGCTGAGGCACGAGTATCGACCGATCACGCGACAGAGTATGGCGGCATGCCATCCGGCTCATCCACGTCCGGATCGCGCACCGTCGTTCGCCCCGCCTCCGACGAAGACATGAAGCACCTCTATTCTGGCGGCCAGTAGCATCTGGTAATCGTCGAGCGCTCAGTTCTCTATGCCGGCGACCAGCTGCATGAAATGCTTCATCCGCCTTGCTGCAAGTTCTGGACGGATCAGCACGCCGGAAGCATCGGCTTTACGAAAGACGTCCGCGTAATGAAGTGCCGATCGCGCCGATTGCATTGCGCCTGCCATCGAGAAATGGTTCTGGTGTCCGTTGAGCCACGCAAGGAACACGACGCCAGCCTTGTAGTACTGAGTCGGCGCGACGAAGAGTTCGCGAGACAGCGTGACCGTCGGCGCCATTAGCGCGTGATAGGTGTCGATGTCGTTTCGGGCCAGCGATGCCAGCGCCTTCGACGCCACCGGCGCGATCGGATCGAAGATGCCGAGCAATGCATGTGACTTGCCTGTGTTGTCACCGGCGATGAGTTCGCCATAGTTGTAGTCGTCGCCGGTGAACATGATGACACCTTCCGGCAACTTCGAGCGCAACTGCCGTTCATACTCCGCGTTGAGCAGGGAGATCTTGATTCCTTCGATCCTCTCCTTTTGATGACCGATGATGTCGAGCACCGTGGCCATCGCGGTATCGACATCGCTGCTGCCCCAGTAACCGGCGAGCGCCGAATCGAACGCATCGCCGAGCCAGTGCAGCACGACTTTCTCGCGCGACGCGGAGACGACTTTTTCGTAGACGTACTTGTAGTCGTCGGCGGAGCGCGCAGCGGCGCAGAGCGCGCGGCTCGCCATCATGATCGGACGGCCGCCCGCAGATTCGACAACCTCGAACTGCTCGTTGTAAGCGGCAACGATGTCGTCGAGAGAATGCGCTTTCTTGCCGTCGAGATGATCGGTGCCCGCGCCGCATGCGAGGTCTGCGCCGGGAATCGACTTCGCGTGAGCGATGCTGCGTCGGATCAATTCGGCCGCGACAGGCCAGCCGATGCCCATGCCGCGCTGGGCAGTGTCCATCGCTTCGGCGACCTTGAATCCGAGACTATAAAGGTACGTACGGAATGCCAACGTGGCGTCCCAATCGACAGCGGGTGCATCACCCGACGGCTCGTAAGCAGAACGCGGATCAATGACGACGTGCGCGGCGGCATACGCGATCCGGTTGAACGTCGGTGCGTTCGATCCCGGAAGCTGGTTCTCGAGATTCTGTAGCGAATATGCCCGGACCGTACCGTCCTGCAGTGGCAGATTGATGTTCATGCTGTACCTCTCAGTGTCTGGAAGGAATGGCGAAGTCGGACAGGTGCGTGACGGGTGCAACCGTAGGCGCGGCGATGCTCGCAGACGCGGATTGAATGATCATGTCCGCTGCTTTCTCGGCGACCATGATGGTCGGCGCATTGGTGTTGCAGGAAGGCACGAAAGGCATCACCGACGCATCGACGACGCGCAGTCCATCGAGACCGATCAGCCGCAAGTCGGGCGTGACCACCGCGTCCGGATCGTTTGCCTGTCCCATGCGGCATGTCCCCACCGGGTGATGGTCGGTCTTCGCATTTGCGCATGCGTACTCGAAAAGCTCCTGATCGCTGTTGGCCCGCGATCCCGGAAGAACTTCGTTCTGCACGAAGCGGCGCATGGCGGGCGCGCTGAGAATATCGCGTGCCAAACGCAAGCCCTTGATTGCCATATCCCTGTCGTGCGGGTCCGACCAGTAGTTAGGATCAAGCAGAGGCGCATCGGCGGGATTACTGCTCGCGAGACGAACCGTGCCGCGCGACCGTGGCCGAAGATAAGCCGTGTTCAGCGTCACGCCCGCGTTCTGCAGCTTGGCCATACCCGCCTCGATTCCCGAACCGAGCCCCAGATGGAACTGGATATCGGGCGAGCGGTCGCGGTCGGGCGAGTCACGGTCTGCGTACCAGAACCCGCCGGTTTCGAAGAGACTCGACGCCACCGGGCCCTTTTTCAGCACGAGGTATTGCAACGCGGCCCACGCAGCGTGATGCAGCTTGTTGTATTTGTCGTAGGTGTGATCGCCCGTGCATTCAGAAATGACGAACAGATCGAGGTGATCCTGAAGATTTTCACCGACGCCGCGCAGATCATGGACGGGTTTGATCCCGACAGACTGAACATGCGCTGCGGGTCCGATGCCCGATTGCAGCAGAAGCTTCGGCGAGCCGATAGCGCCGGAAGACACGATCACTTCTTTCGCGGCTCGAATGATTTGCGTATCGCGGCTGTCGCCGACGACTACCTCGACACCCACCGCGCGATGGCCCTCGACGATGACGCGCAACGTGCGCGTGGCCATTTGCACGGTGAGGTTACGTCGTCCAAGCGCCGGCTTGATGAAGCTCGTCGCTGCCGACGAACGACGCGCGTCAAGTTGCGTCAGTTGATAGTACCCAAGGCCCTCTTGCGAAGCGCCGTTGAAATCGGGGTTGAACGGAATGCCTAACTCCTGCCCGGCCTGGAAGAACGCTTCGCAGATAGGAAGCGGGCTGATCGGATTCGAGACGCCCAACGGTCCGCCGTACGCGTGGAACTCATTCGCGAAGCGCTGGTTGTTTTCGGAACGCTTGAAATACGGCAGTACCTCGCGATAGGACCAACCCGTCGCTCCGGCCTTGCTGACCCATTCGTCATAGTCGGCGGGCACACCACGCGTATAGAGTTGCGCGTTGATCGACGAGCCGCCGCCGATCACCTTTGCTTGCGTGAAGCGCAGAACGCGATTGTTGAGATGCTTCTGCGGCACGGTATGCCAGCCCCATGACCCGATGCCCTTGGTCATCTTCGCGAAGCCTGCCGGCATCGCAAAGAACGGGTGGCGATCCGAACCGCCCGCTTCCAGAAGAAGCACGTTCACCGCGGGGTCCGCGCTCAACCGATTCGCCAGCACGCATCCAGCCGAGCCGCCGCCCACGATCACGTAGTCATATGTCGTCGTATTCATGTCGGTCACGCTCAAAATGCAGGGATCGAAAGGCCGCCGTCAACGTGCAACACGCTGCCAGTGCAGAACGGAAGAGATCCATCGGCGAGCGTTGCGACCGCGCGGGCCACTTCCTCGCTCTCACCCCAACGAGCCGCGGGGACGAGCCCTTCCTCGAATCGGGCCTCGTACTTCTGTGCGACGCCTGCCGTCATCGGCGTGCGGATGATTCCGGGCCGTACTTCGAAGACGCCGACGTTCGACTTCGCCAGTCGCAACGCGAAAAGCTGCGTAAGCATCGGCAAAGCGGATTTCGACAGGCAGTATTCCGCTCGCTCCGTCGAGGCCATCTGCGCCGAGACCGACGAGACCGTCACGATCGAGCGCGCACGTTTCGATGGCGTCGCGATCATGTGCCGCGCGACAGCTTGCGTCATGAAGAACGTGCCGCGAAGGTTGATGCCGAGCACGGTGTCGAACGCGTCTGAACGAACGTCGAGGAGGTCGCCGCGACTTGGCGAACCCACGCCCGCGTTATTCACGAGGCACTCCAAGCTGCCTTTGAAACCTATCGCGGCGTTCACAACCTCTGCGTGCGACTCGATATCGCTCAGGTCGCTGCGAACGAAAAGCGCATCTTGTCCCTCGTTGCGGATAAGGTCGCACGTCGCGTGCGCGTCTTCGTCATCGGTCACGTCGGTCAGCACGACATCGAAACCGCGCCGTGCCAGTTCGACACAGATCGATCGGCCGATTCCCCTGCGTCCGCCCGTAACCAGCGCGGTCGGGCATGGTCCATTCGACTTGCTCATAAGTCCACCGTCCGAGTCATCGATCAATGAATGCGTGCTTCCGTGTCTTTATCGAACAGCACCAGCTTCGACAGATCGACACGCAGTTCGCAACGTTCACCCGACTCGTGCGGCATGTCCGGCCCGAGCCGCGCGGACACTTCCATGCCGCCGAAATCGAGGACAGCGAGCGTGTCCGGTCCAGTGGGTTCAAGCACGTTGATCCTGACGGGCACAGTTCGAATAGCAGACGCCGCGCGCTCGTTCTCTACGCCAATCGCCTCCGGCCGTAACCCTGCGATGACTTCCTTGCCGACATAGCGGTCCACGGCTTGAGATTGCGGCGGAAGTTCGAGATCCAGCGCGTCATTGCCCTGACCGATCTTCAGATGCAGCGAACCGTCTCTGCCCTCGATGCGCGCGGGAATGAGGTTCATCGACGGCGATCCCATGAACGTCGCCACGAACGTGTTGGCAGGCGTGTTATAGACCTCGGCCGGCGTGCCGAGCTGCTGAAGAATGCCGCCTTTCATCACCGCGATGCGGGTTGCAAGCGTCATCGCTTCGATCTGATCGTGCGTCACATAGACGATGGTTGCGCCCAGCCGCTGGTGCAGCTTCTTGATTTCCGTGCGCATGTCCACGCGCAGCTTCGCGTCGAGGTTGGAGAGCGGCTCGTCGAACAGGAAGATCTTGGGGTGGCGCACGAGCGCACGGCCCATTGCGACGCGCTGGCGCTGGCCGCCCGAAAGCTGACCCGGACGGCGATCGAGCAGATGTTCGATCTGGAGAAGACGCGCCGCATCCTGTACCGCCTTCTCGCGATCGGCCTTCGAGACTTTGCGCATCTCGAGCCCGAAGCTGATGTTTTGCCCTACGGTCATGTTGGGGTACAGCGCATAGCTCTGAAAAACCATGGCGATATCGCGCTCGCTCGGATGCAGGTCGTTGACCTTGTCGTCACCGATGCGGATTTCGCCGCCCGATAGCGTATCGAGTCCGGCAATGAGCGAGAGCAAGGTCGATTTGCCGCAACCCGACGGGCCGACGAGCACGAGGAAGTCGCCATCGTTCACGTCGATATTGATCTCGCGAAGAATTTCCGTAGAGCCGTAGGCCTTGCGCACGTTGCTGACATGAAGAGAAGACATGATGATTACCCCTTGACCGAACCAGCCATCAAACCGCGGACGAAATAACGACCTCCAACGACGTAGACGAGCAGCGTGGGCAGCGCCGCGATCATCGCGGTGGCCATCTGCACGTTGTATTCCTTGACGCCGGTAGAAGTGTTGACGATGTTGTTGAGCGCTACCGTGATCGGTGCCGATGCGCCGGTCGTGAACGACGCGCCGAACAGGAAGTCATTCCAGATGTTCGTGAACTGCCAGATCACGGTCACGGTGATGATCGGCACCGAGTTCGGCAGGAGGATCCGAAAGAAGATGCGAAAGAAGCGCGCGCCGTCGATCATCGCGGCCTTCACGAGTTCATCGGGAAACGAGATGTAGTAGTTGCGAAAGTACAGTGTCGTGAAGCACAGCCCGTAGACCACATGCACGAACACGAGGCCGGTGATTGATTGAGCGAGACCGATCTTGCCGAGAAACGTCGCCATCGGGATCAGCACGATCTGGAACGGGATGAAGCAGCCGAACAGGACGAGCGCAAACAAAACGTTGTCGCCCTTGAAGCGCCACTTCGTCAGCACATAGCCATTGAGCGCGCCGATCAGCGTCGAAAGGAACACTGCTGAAAAGACCATGCGGAACGAGTTCCAGAAGAAGCCTTTCACGCCGGAGCAGTCGAGACCGACACAGGCCGAGCCCCAGGCTTTCTCCCATGCAGCGAGCGTCCATTCGTGCGGGAGCGCGAGAATGTTGCCCGCATACACTTCCTGAAGCGGTTTGAACGAGGTGAGCAACATCACCACGAGCGGCACGAGATATACGAGTGCGACGATCAACAACATCGAATAGATGACGATGCGCGATACGTTGTTATGCTTTCCCACCACCATTTGCGGCGAGTCCCAGGTCTTGGCAGCCATGCTTGTCTCCTTCAGGCTACGTGGATAGGTACGAATTGCTTCAGTGACCGCCGCCGGAACGACGGGGGCGCATTTCCGAGTAGAGGTAGGGCACCATGATTGCGGCAACGGTGCAGAGCATCATCACGGCGCTCGCGGCTCCCATACCCAGCTCGTTACGTGTGAACGTGAACGAGTACATGAACGTCGAAGGCAGTTCGGTCGAATAACCAGGGCCCGCACCCGTCAAGGCGATCACCAGCTCATAGCTCTTCACAGCCAGGTGAACCAGAATCACGAGTGCCGAGATGAAGACCGGGCGCAGTTGCGGAATGATGATGCGGCGATAGATCGAGGGCATGCGTGCGCCGTCGATCGACGCTGCCTTGATCTGCTCCTGGTCGATGCCGCGCAAGCCCGCAAGGAACATCGCCATGACAAAGCCGGACGCTTGCCAGACCGCCGCGATGACGACGGTGTAAATTGCCATGTCGTCGCTGATGATCCAGTCGAACTGGAAGCTCGTCCATCCCCAGTCGTGGAAGAGCTTCGTCAGGCCGAGCCCCGGATTGAGAATCCACTTCCACGCGGTGCCGGTGACAATGAACGACAACGCCATCGGGTACAGGAAGATCGCGCGCAAATAACCTTCCGCCCGAATGCGCTGATCCAGAAGGATCGCGAGCGCAAGGCCGATTGCAAGACACAGAACCACATACAGCGACGCATAGATGCCGAGGTTCTCCACGGCGACGTGCCAGCGAGGGTGCTCCCACACGCGCGCAAACTGTGTGAATCCAGCCCACTTGAACGTGGCGAATGCGCGGGAACGTGTGAACGAGAGCACCGTCGTCCAGACGATGAAGCCATAGACGAACACCAGCGTGATGATGAGTGTCGGGCTGAGCACGAGCTTCGGGAGAAGCGCTTCGAACGCGTTGCGCGCAGAACGCTTTTTCCCGACTTTCTCCGCTCGGGCTGGGGACTTTGCCGGGTCTATGGACTGGGCACGAGAGTGTAAGAGCATGATTTCACCTGCACGTCGAGAACATCGAACACGAGAGCGGAGCGGACGCTTGCCGTCCGCCTGAGCGGTCAGATCGTCACTTCGAATTCTGGATAGCCGTGACGAGCGCCTTAACAGCGTCGGCCGACGACTGATTCGAATTGAAGAAGTGCGTGACGACGTCATAGAGCGCTGTCTTCGATGCTTCGGGCATCGCCTGGCCGTGGGCGAAGCTGCCGACCATCGTCCCGTTCTTGAGCGCCGTACGCATGTCGGCCATCGACTTCTGACCGCACTCGTCGAAGCCATCGGCGGGCACATCGAGACGTGCCGGCACTGCGCCCTTGATCTGATTGAACTGGGCCTGAACCTTGGGGTCCATCACGGCTTCCGCAAACGCGTACTGTCCGGCCTGCCGGTCGCCGCCCGCCTTGAAGGTGGCGAACTGGTCGGTCACGAAGATGAAGTCGCCCTGCGTGCCGGGGTATCGCATGCAAAGGTAGTCCACGCCCGGCTTCTTGCCCGCGTTGGCGAATTCCCCTTTCGCCCAGTCGCCCATGATCTGCATGGCGGCCTTGCCATTGATGACCATCGAGGTAGCGAGATTCCAGTCACGGCCGGGGAAATTCGGATCCACCATGCCACGCAACGCGCGCAACTGGTCGAACGCCTTTTCCATTGTCTTCGAGCCGAGCGCCTTGGGATCGAGCTTGACCAACGCATCGTTATAGAACTTGGGGCCGCCCGCCGACATCACTGCACTGTCGAAAATCGTAGCTTCCTGCCACGCCTGTCCGCCGTGAGCCAGCGGGATATAACCCGCCTTCCGAATCTTGTCCGCGTCGGCGACGAGCTCTTCGAAGGTTTGCGGCGGCGTGAGCTTGAGTTCATCGAAGATCTTCTTGTTGGCCCAGATCCAGTTGTCGCTATGCACGTCGATGGGCACGCCATACCAGTGTCCATCCGACTTGGAGAAGCGCTGCAGCGGAGCGGGCACCTGCTTGTCCCAGTCGCCCTTCTTGGCGATGCTGTCGAGGTTTGTGAGCAGGTCCTGCTCCGCGTAATCCAGCACGCTGAAGCCAAGCATCTGCACCGCGTCGGGCGGATTGTTCGAAGCTATGCGCGCGCGCAACACCGTGCGCGCCGCTTCGCCGCCGCCGCCCGCGATCGGGCTGTCTTTCCAGGCATAGCCTCGCTGCTTCAGGTTGTCTTTCAGAACGCCCAGCGCTTTGGCCTCGCCGCCGGAGGTCCACCAGTGCATCACTTCCACTTGCTTGTCGGCGGCGATCGCCGAGAGTGCGTGGCACGCGAACAATCCAGCCGCGACGGCGGCAATACGCTTCTTGAACATCTTCGTCTCCTTGTTGATCGCCCCGCGACGGGAGCGTTCGTATATGACTGTCACTTGGTGGACTGGGGCAGCCACCAGTTCTTGCGTGCGCCGATGTGCAGCTGGATGGTTTTGGTTTCGGTGTAGTCCTCGACCGCCTGCTTGCCGAGTTCGCGACCGACGCCGCTGGACTTGAAGCCGCCGAAGGGCAGTTCCGGATAGCCGTCGAGGAACGTGTTGACCCATACAGTCCCTGCGTCTACGCCGCGTGCGACCGTGAGGCACGTGTTGATGTCGTTGCTCCAGACGGCGGCCGACAGTCCATACGCCGAGTCGTTGGCGATCTCGATCGCTTCTTCGACGTCCTTGAACGTCACGATCGAGAGAACGGGACCGAAGATCTCGTCGCGCGCGACGCTCATCTCTGGCGTGACATCGCTGATGATGGTCGGCTCGAGATAAAGACCCTTGGCGTCGTAGCGCTTGCCGCCCAGACGAAGGCGCGCGCCGGCGGCTACGCCCTTGTCGATGTTGGCGAGAATTTCCCCAAGCTGCGTTTCGCTGACGATGGCGCCGATCTTGGTCTCGGGGTGCAGAGGATCGCCCACCGGAACCTGTCGCGCGCGCTCGACGACAGCCTGCGCGAACTGCTCCGCTACCGACTCATGAACGAGAACACGGCTGCCGCTATTGCAGCATTCGCCCGCATTGAAATAGACGCCGAAGACAACGGCATCGACCATCGCGTCCCAATCGCAGTCGGGGAAGACGATCTGCGGATTCTTGCCGCCGAGTTCGAGCGCCACCTTCTTCAACTGCTTCGACGCGATGCCGCCGAGCAGTCCGCCCACGCGCGTCGAACCCGTGAAAGACAGCATGCCGATGGCCGGGTGTTCGGCGAGCGGCTGGCCGACCGTGGGCCCCTTGCCGGTGACAACGTTCACGACGCCCTTCGGAACGCCAGCTTGTTCGAGAATTTCCGCGAGGATGACCGTCGTGCTCGAAGTCAGTTCGCTCGGCTTGATGACGCACGTGCAGCCTGCGGCAAGGGCAAACGGAAGCTTCTGCGAAAGAATCCAGATAGGGAAATTCCAAGGCGTGATGAGCCCGACCACGCCTATCGGCTGACGCAGGACGATCCCCAGCATGTCTTCGCCGAGCGAGTCGTAGGCGTCGCCGCTCGTCGTACGGGCGAGGCTCGCGGCGTACTGCCAGAGATCGACGCAGCCCGAGACTTCGCCACGCGCTTGCGTGAGGGGCTTGCCGGTCTCCAGCGATTCGAGCAACGACATCTCTTCGACCCGCGCCTTGATGCCCTCGGCCACGGCGAGCAACACGCGAGCGCGCTCGACGCCCTTCATCCGGGGCCACGGGCCTTTCCTGAAAGCGACGTCAGCGGCCTGGATCGCGGCTTCGACGTCTGCGCCCGTGGCTTCGGGAAATGAACTCACCACTCGACCGTGAGCCGGGCTGCTACGCTCGAAGCGCTCGCCGCTTGCGGCCTCCTTCCATTGGCCATCGATGAACATCTTTCCGGCGAACGCCTCGTGTTGCAGCGGCTTTGCATTCTCAAGCAGCGCCGTTGCGGCGGGAACAGCAATCTGACTCGTCATTTCATCGACCCTCGTATTGCGCCTTGCGGCGTTCGCGGAAACTGGCCATACCCTCGCGGGCGTCTTGCGTCGTGGCGGACAGCGCGCCGGCCATCGCTTCCAGCGTGGCGCCGGTATTGAAGCCTGCGGCTGCGTTGATCAGTTGCTTCGTGAGTTGCGCGGACACGGGCGCAAGCGTCGCGATCTGCCCGGCGACGGCGATCGCCGCATCGAGCGACTTGCCCGCTTCGGACACTTCGTCGACGAGGCCGATTGCATAGGCGCGCTGCGCGTCGATGCGTCGTGCGGTGAGCGCCATCGACTTCACGTGACTGGGTCCGATGAGGGACACGAGCCGCTGCGTTCCCGACCAGCCGGGACAGGTCGCGATGCTCGCTTCGGGCAGCGCGAAGGTCGCGGCCGGATCGGTCACGCGAACGTCGGCGATTGCGGCGAGTTCCAGACCGCCGCCGAACGCATGACCGTTGATCGCAGCGATCACGGGCAGGCGCAGTGCAGCCCAACGATCGAAGATGCGATGTCCGCGCGTGACCCAGACACGCCACATATCCAGCGGCGCGAGGGCGGACCATTCATTGATATCCGCACCGACACAGAAGGCACGTTCACCAGCGCCTGTCAGCACGACGGCGCGCAGACTGCTGTCCGCTTCGAGTTGCGCAGCGGCGTCTTCGAGTTGTCCAAGCATCGACGGCGTGAGCGAGTTGAGCTTGTCGGGCCGATCGAGCGTGACGACCGCAACCGGACCGCGTTTCTCGATGCGGATAAAGGCTTGATCAGCCATGACGCGCCTCCTTCAGCTTGAGTCCGAACGGCGCGTCCGTGAAGATCGCGGGGTCCATCGGCTTGAGCGACGACGACACCTTCAACTCGATATCGCATTGATCCAGCACGTCCCTTTGCAGATCGATACCGGGAGCGATCTCGACGACTTCGAGCCCGTCTTTGCCGAGCCTGATCACGCACCGTTCGGTGATGTACAGGACTTCCTGATTGCGGGCTTGCCCCATGCGACCGCTGAAGGTCACGTGATCAACATCGGCAACAAACTTCCTCTTGCCTTCCTTGACGATCGAAAGTCTTCCGCTGCCGACTTCGAATTGCGCGCCAGCCGTAAAGTAGCCGCTGAAGACAAGGCGCTTCGCATGCGTCGTGATGTCGATGAAGCCCCCGCACCCCGCCGTCAAATACGGCTTGCTCGGGAGCCGGGATACGTTCACGTTGCCGAAGCGATCGACCTGCATGAACGAGAGCAGAGACACATCGAAACCGCCGCCCTGGAAATAGACGAACTGGGACGGCGACGGCATGATGGCGTCCGCGTTGCCCGAACAGCCGAACGCGAAACCCAGCAATGGCACACCGCCCACCGCGCCTTGCTCGATGGCCCACGTCACATCGTTCGGATAGCCTTCTTCGAGCAAGACGCGCGGCACATTCGCGGAGATCCCGAAGCCCAGATTGACCGCGTCGTTCTGCGCCAGCTCCATCGCGGCGCGCCGGGCGATGATCTTGTCCGGATGCCATTGCGCAAACTCGAATGCGCTTTCGGGCAGCTTGATTTCGCCGCTGATCTCCGGGTCGTATTCGATCTGCGTGGTCTGCTTTTGAGCCGGATCGACCACGACGTAGTCGACTAGATTGCAGGGAATGTGCACCGATTGCGTGTGCAGCGATCCCGCTTTCACGACACGCTTGACCTGCGCGATAACGATGCCGCCGTTGTTGCGCACCGCAAGCGCCTGATCGCGTCCGCCCAGCAGCGCGCCTTCGTGTTCGAACGACAGGTTGCCGCGCTCGTCCGCGGTCGTCGCGCGAACGATGGCAACGCGCGGGACGAAGTTCCGGTAGTGCAGCCACTCGTCGCCGGCAAAAGTCACCTTCTCCACGATGGGGTGTTCGGCCGCGCTGGCGTTCATTGCGCCGCCCTGGCGCGACGGATCGACAAACGTGTCCAGTCCGACCTTGGTCAATACGCCGGGACGCTTGGCGGCCGCCTCGCGATGCATATCGAACAACACGCCGCTCGGCAGGTTGTACGCACGAATCTCGTTATCGACGATCAGATGCCAGATATCCGGCATCGGCAGGCTCGACGGGCCGCTGGGGAACGAGCCGGCTATGACCGTTTTGATGAGCCCTTTCTTTGCAACGTGATCGATGCCTCTGATCCCGTACATGTCGCCGGCGGCGATAGGATGGAGCATCGTCAGATTGCGCGGATGCGCTTGCGCGTCAAAGCGCGCGCCGATCGCGGCGAGCATCGCGTCCGGACAGCCCAGGCCGCTCGACGAACTGACGGTGACTACATCGTCATCGTTGATGAGGCTGGCGGCTTGTGCGAGGGTGATGACCTTGCTGGAACTCACGGTGAGTCTCCTGATAAAGCGGTTCTGGCTGATTTATTCGGCGTAGCGACGCGACACATCGACATGTCCACCGGCTTGCGCAGCCTGTGCGACCGCGAGGGCCGTGATCAGCGAGCGATATCCGTCCACGCCGCTGGCGGCGGGGCTCTGGCCTTCGCGGATGGCTCGGTGAAACTGGGCAACGCCGGTGTGGTAGAGGTTTGCGTGTTCCACCTCGATCGAACGCACACCGTTCGCGTCGCGGAGTTCGATCTCCCCGACTGCGCGCTGGGTCATCACGTCCTTTGCGATCAGCGAACCGTCCGAACCATGCACTTCGAGTCCGGTCGCCGCGAATGGCACGGTGAAGGCGTCGTGGAGTTGCGCGAGAACGCCATTGTCAAAACGCACGATCGCCATGACGCCGTCGGTAAGACCCGCGTTGCTCATCGTGCCGGTGGTCGTCATTGCACTGACTTCGATCGGCTCCGCGTTCAGCACGAAGCGCAGCGTGTCGACGTCATGAACGGTGATGTCGAGCACGACACCGCCGCCAGCGTCCTGCTTTTCGATGCGCCACCCGCGCAGATGTGGCGGGAGCGACACCGCATGAAAGACGCGGGCAAAGAGCGGCGTTCCGATCGCGCCTTCGATGATGAGTTCGCGCAGCTTGCGATGCGTGGAAGCATTCCGGAGATGGTGGTTCGTTCCGAGAATGACACCGTGTTCGGCGCAGGCCTCGATCATCCGGGCTGCGTCTGCTTCGGAAAGAGCAAGCGGCTTCTCGCAGAGAACATGTTTGCCGGCGCGCGCCGCGGCCAGAACTTGCGGAAGATGTTTCTCGTTGGTGCTGCTGATGTACACCGCCTGGACTGCCGGATCGGCGAGCACGGCATCGAGATCGGTGGAATGCCTGGCGATGCCGTGCTTCGCGGCGAATTCTCGTGCGCGCGCTGCATTGCCGCTGACGACGGTTTCGATCGTCGCGTCAGCCTGGGCCCGGATGGCGTCGACCATCCACTCGTCTGCGATCGTGCTGGCGCCAACGAGCGCCCATCCAAATCGTGCCGCCATGTTTGTCTCCATATCGTTCAAGTAGAACGTTCCACTAGCGGAGGGAAAAAACGCGTTTTCCGCGTTCCTGGCTATCGTCACCGTTGGTGGATCGTTCCACTAAGCTGCTGAAAAATTCGGCGCCTGGCGCCGTTCTTCGTGGTGGATCGTTCCACTTAATGTAGTTCGCAGGTTCTGGCGAGTCAACTAGAGACGAACCCTGATCCCTTGGATAACCGGGCACGCAAAACATCCGACTATTCAAAAAATTCAGTGGAACGTTCTAGCTGCGGTGATAATCTTCCGGTGAGCAAGCCGTTCCCGAGCCCCGTCCCACATGAAAAGCAATCCAACCATCCTCGACATCGCCAGAACCGCGGGCGTGTCGAAATCGACCGTGTCGCTGGTGTTGCAGGAGAACCCGCGTATCCCGGCAGACACCGCGGAAAAGGTGCGGCAGGCCGCGCGACAGCTCGGATACGTGTACAACCGGGGCGCGGCGGCGTTGCGCGGTCGACGCAGCGCCACGATCGGCATGGTCATCAACGACCTGACGAACCCCTTCTTCGTCGAGTTGCTGGTGGCGATCGAACGCGTGCTCGCCGAGGCGGGTTACACCACGTTGATGGCGCATACGGCCGAAAGCGTCGCCACGCAAACTCGCGTGCTGCGCTCGATGCGGGAACAGAATGTCGCCGGCTTGATCATGTCGCCCGCGCTCGGGACGGACGATGCGCTTCCGGCGGAGATTCGATCGTGGGGCATTCCGCTCGTGCTGGTGATGCGTCCGATGGGCGACGACGTCGATACCATAGGCGTCGATAACGCTTTCGGCTTCGCGCTCGCCACTGAGCACCTGATCGCCCAGGGACATACGCGCATCGCGTTCGCCGGCAATCGCAAAGGCTACGCGGTGGCTAGTCAGCGTCGCGAGGGTTATCTCTCAACGATGAAGCAGCACGAGCTTCCTGTCGCCGACGAGTGGACTATCGACGTCGAGCTCACGCCACAGGGCGGCCAGAAAGCGGTGCGCGCGATCTTTGATATGGCGCTCCGTCCCACGGCCGTGCTCTGCTACAACGACCAGGTCGCGATCGGCGTACTGCATGAACTCGATCGGATGGGCAAACGTGCAGGCAAGGATCTGGCGGTTGTGGGTTGCGACAACATCGTGGCGGCCGAACATACGAATCCACCGCTTACGACGCTCTCGGCAGGCTCCGATAAACTCGGCACGCTTGCAAGCGAGACCCTTCTCTCGAGGTTGGTCGAAGGCGCTGTGGCGGATGGTCCGGCAAAGCAATTCTTTGCGGTGCCGGAACTCATCATCCGTGAATCAAGCGAGCATGCGATCGATGCGGAAGACGCCACGCAAACCGTTCGAGGCAAGCAGCCCGGCCGCAAGCGTACAGCCCGGGCCTCGTGAACGAACCAATGCGCGCGTTGCGTTGCGCTCGATGCTGCCCGTTCGAACTCACACAGGCGCGCAGTGGATGTCGAACTTGATCAGCTTGGTCGGGCCGAAGGTATTGCTGATGGCGACATCGGCGGCATCGCGACCTCGAGCCATCAGCACGCGGCCAATACGCGGCACGTTGTTGCGCGGGTCGAAGGTCTGCCATGAACCGCCCACATAGGCTTCGAACCAGGCGGCGAAATCCATCGCGCTATAGGGCGGCGGCACGCCGACATCGCTGATATAGCCGGTGCAGTAGCGCGCCGGAATATTCATCGCGCGGCACAGCGCCACGGCCAGATGAGCGAAGTCGCGACAAACGCCCTGTCGTTCCTCAAACGCCTCGAACGCGGTCTTGGTCGGTCGTGCGAATCCGTATCCGAACTTGATGTGGCCATGCACGTAGTCGCAGATCGCCTGCACCCGGTCACGCCCCGGGGCAGTCGCGGCGAACAGTTTCCATGCGATGGCGGACAACAGATCGGTTTCGCAATATCGGCTGCCGAGCAGAAACACCAGACATTCATCCGGCAGCGTCTCGACGGGATGCTGATGCCCGAGCGGTTCGCGCGTCTCGGGTTGGTCGGAGATTTCGAGCAATGCGCTGGTGGACAGCGAGATCAGCCCCGCCGGTGCGACGATGCGACTGCACAGATTACCGAAGCTGTCGCGATACTGCGTGATCGGCACGGGTGGATCGACGACCAGCAGATCACCCGACAGCACATCCTGCGCGCGGGAGAAGTGCGTGTTCAACATCAGCATCATCGGGGTCGGCTGCGGACACTCGTAGATCAGTTCATAGCCCACGCGGAGTTTCATCGAATCATCCTTGCATTGAGAAGTCATTGGCGCGGGGCGCAAAGATGTTTCCATCAGCTGTCTTCGGTGACGCTCACGTCTACGTCGAGGCTCCGGAACGAATGCATCGCGCCGTGCCATGTGCCCCACAGCGGCAGCGCCTGATCCGAATTCCAGGCTACGGCCACACGAATCAGATGCCGATTTCCGATGATGCTGTTGGTCGGATCGAAATCGACCCAGCCGGCGCCGGGCAGATAGATCTGCAACCATGCGTGCGTCGCGCCGCCGCCCAGCGTGGTGTCGTGGTTCGGCACGAAGATATAGCCGCTGACAAACCGGGCCGCCAGGCCGAGCGAGCGGACCGCATCCATCATGAGCACCGCGAAATCCCTGCAACTGCCGCTGCCCAGCCGAAGCGTCTCGGCAGGTTGATTGACGCCCTTCTCGACTCGCCGCACGTACGTGAAGCTGTTCTTGATCTCGAGCGTCATGCTGCGTAGCAAGGTCATCGTTTCGGTCGAACCGCCCGGTCCGATGAAACGTCGCGCCCATGCGTCCACATCGCCGGTAAGAATGGGCCGGCTTCGCGCGTTCACGAGATTCGACGCCTCCTCGCTGGTGTATGCGAATGGCCACTTCGATGCATACCCTTCCAGCGAATAATCGGGCAACGGCGCTTCGTAGTGTTCGAGCGTCACCTCGCTTCTGAAGATCAATTCGGACGCCTCGCCCGAGAACGTCGCAATTGCGACCGAATTGTCGAATACGTCATGCAACCAGTGCAGGCGATCGGGCGTCGGGCTGATCATCAACTGCGTACTCAGAAGACGCAGATCATGACTCGCACGCGGGCGGAACATCATGCGATGCTCTCCGAAGCGCACCGGCTCCGAATAGCGATATGCACTTTGATGTCGCACGGTAAGACGTTGCGGGCCGCTCATTGCGGCACGCAGCGGAGAGACTGGATCACTATTTCGCTCCCAAAGGGTTAATCCGCGCGGAAATGCGCGAATGAGTCAACCGAGACTCGGAAGCGCGTCAAATAATCCGAACATCGAATGAAAAGCCAGGCATGAAGTAAGACTGACTCACGTACACGACCATGCAAGGCATGGCGGCAATCGGCTATTTCTTTTTGGCGGCGCTGGTTGACCCCGTAGTCTTGGGAACCGGGATCTTGAACGGATCGGCGACTGGCGCCGACAATTTTTTGGCTTGTTTGGGCTTCTTTGCCTCGCGATTACTTCGCATTTGACCCTTTGCCATTTTGCGCCCCTGTGTGGCGGCCACGGAATGGGCCGCTAATTGGCCTATTCTGAGCGCATTTTTAATTGCTGTCGCG
Source organism: Caballeronia sp. EK (assembly GCF_014384845.1). Taxonomy (NCBI): domain Bacteria; kingdom Pseudomonadati; phylum Pseudomonadota; class Betaproteobacteria; order Burkholderiales; family Burkholderiaceae; genus Caballeronia; species Caballeronia sp. EK. Next base: position 321,397 of record NZ_JACSUE010000001.1, on the reverse strand, counting down.
GTCTATTTAATTGGCTCGACGACGAGCGTTGAGCGGCGCGTCCGCAGATTTCCTCGATGCATCGCCCCGTCGAGTCTGACGATTGTTCTTGCTTTGTTTCGCCATGCGGCGCACGCTCGCGTGGCTAACGTTCATCGACCTTCTTTTTTTGCGGACATCAACATGCTGAAGCGAATCCCGACCGACCCCGCCGCACCGTTTCGAAAGCAGGACCTTACGGCAACTCAAAAAGCGCGCGTGGAAGCATTGCGGCAGGCAGAGTCCGACCGCGCCGAAAAGCGACTCGAGAACGATGCGCGCATCGACGTCAACGCTGCGAAGTGGCGTTATGTATCACCGACGAACTAGATCGCTTCGAAGTTTCCCTCTGACGAGGTATCTCGGCATGGAGTTTGATTCGGATTTCTGACTATTTTGGTGAGATGCGAGCTGGCATTTGAACACGTATCAGATGAGCCCGAAGTCGGCGCAAAGCACTTTGATCGGTGAGCGGGAGCCATCCCTTTGTTTCTGAGTCGCTATCCCGACGATGTGATTCAGGTTCACACGGAGGACTTCGCTGTCCTGCGACACCGACCCGTCCGAGCCGAAAACACGGTCAAGGCATTCGCGCGTGACCTGCACCTGCAAGCGCTTGTTCTGGATTGTCTGGCTGAAGAAAAGATCGCCGTCTGACCGAAGGAAAGGACGATTTAAAGACAGAGCCTCGGAAGCAGCGGCTTGCTGCAAACGAACGCCGCCTCTTTTTGATCCGGTCAATGGATTACGTTCGAAGCAGCCCGGGCATACGAAATAAATCCCGAGGCTATCGATGGCTGGATGCGCGTTGTGCCGGGATACATCGACTTTGCAGTGCTTGCAGTTCCACATGGCGACCTCCGCGTCGTCGATGCAAGCAAACAGGTTACGCGTCGTCTCGTGCGCTTGCGAGACTTCATTTGTAAAAGCAAGTCCGGCCCTTTTGATTTGTCGCGCAAGAGCTAACGCCTTATTCTCACCGCCTGGCGTCGCGCGTGAGCCGAGCCGCCTTCATAGGCCTCGTCCTCGGTCTCGAAGCGAAGATGACTGTCGTAGCGGATCTCGCTGACATTCGAACTACTCAAATCTACATCGACACATGCGTAGGTGAAGCCACCGGCAGGAAGCGGTTGAACCACAACATGGAATTCATGGTTTCCAACTTTCAACATGCGTGACATCGAGAACTCCAGTAGTGGTGAGCCATCGTACCACGCGATGAAGAACGAACCCGCGCTTGTGTCGCTGGGGCTCGGGCATTTGCGTTCACTGCATCGAAATGATCAGGCGTGCTATTCATTTCGACGAAAACACCTGAACGAAGTTTAATTACCCCAGATACGAAACTGCCGGTTCCGCATGCGGAACCGGCAGGAAGGCTACTCAGATCGGCGTGATGTTCGCGGCCTGTAGACCCTTGGGGCCGCTCTTCGTCTCATAGCTGACTTTCTGATTTTCCGCGAGCGTCTTGAACCCTTCGGCGCGAATCTCCGAGAAATGCGCGAACAGGTCATCGCCGCCGCTGTCGGGTGTGATAAACCCAAAACCCTTACTGTCGTTGAACCACTTGACGGTGCCGGTATCCATGAAACTCTCCTGAAGATGAACGAACAAATGGGACCGCGAGAGGGTCCCGGAACAAAGGATCAAGGAGGGAGAGGACAACGAACACCGCAGGCTGCGGTCAATGATGAGCAGCAATCGCGCTTCTTGAAGACTTCATTAAGAAAATTACGCCTCGCCTCGAAAACCGTCAAGATCTTTCGGCCCGCGGCACGGCAAGCGATTTGTCTAACTGCTCGTCCCCGCCCCGACGGGCCTGCGTGTCCGGAATAACGCAAACCGTTTACCGCGCGACCCCGGCGGGCTTTACGGGTATAGTGGATCTTCATTCTCGAGGAGACGTTCATGCCAGCATTCCCGCCTCTTTACAAGGGCTTCGAACTCCATCCTCTCGTGTTCTCGCGCGCATTCAGCCGCTTCGACAGGCATTCTCGCTACGACGAAGGCTACGATGTCGCGATTCGCATCTGTCGCCCGGAGATATCGGGCGAGGCCGGCACGAGCCGCGTATTCAAGCTCGATCGGCAAGATGTGTTTGTGGACTTCGGAATTGCCCGGCGCGCCGCTCGTCAACGCGGTGAGGATATCGTCGATGGAAAGGTGGAAGGCTCGTCTGTCGCCGATATGTGAGCCTTATTCCTGGAGTACCTGGTGTAAGCAGCCATTCGAATGGCTCGTTCGCCAAGGTGGCCGTCGCGCCACCGCAATTGCTGGCGAATTTCTTTATGCCGCGTGAGCCGCGCAGGGGACTGCAAACTTTCCATCTTCCCGGCTCGCATAACGCGACGCCGGCCTGGCAAGACCGAGATGATCGCGTAGCGTGCGGCCTTCGTATTCGCTGCGAAAGCGTCCGCGCCGCCGCAACTCGGGCAGCACCAGTTCGATGAAATCGTTCAGCGAATCGGGCAGCAACGCGGGCATCACGTTGAATCCGTCCGCGCCGTAATGCACGAAGCGCTCTTCCAGCGCATCCGCGATCTGCGCAGGCGTGCCGACCAGTTGCCAGTGTCCGCGCGCGCCTGCAATGCGACGATAAAGCTCGCGAATCGTGAGATTTTCCCGGCGCGCAAGCTCGATCATCAGCGTCTGACGGCTCTTGCTTGCGTTGGTCTCGGGCAGTTCTGGAATCGGTCCATCGAGCGGATAAGCCGACAGATCGAAGCCGCCCGTCAGCATCGAAACCATCGCGAGGCCCACGACCGGATCGATGAGCGCCTGCAGTTCGTCGAACTTCGCGCGCGCCTCGCCTTCCGTGCGGCCGACTATCGGCATCACGCCCGGCATGATCTTGAGCGAGTCCGGATGACGGCCGTGGCGCGCCATGCGGCCTTTGACATCGGCGTAGAACGCGACGGCGTCGTCGAGCGTCTGTTGCGCCGTGAAAATCACTTCCGCGGTGCGGGCGGCGAGTTCCTTGCCCGCCTCGGACGAACCCGCCTGCACGGTCACCGGATGACCCTGCGGCGAGCGCGCGACGTTCAATGGCCCACGCACGTTGAAGAACGCGCCGCGATGATCGAGCACGTGGCGCTTGTCCGGATCGAAGTATCGCCCCGACGACTTGTCGCGCAGGAACGCATCTTCGTCGAAGCTATCCCAGAGGCCCGACACGACATCCGCGAATTCGTCCGCGCGCTCATAGCGCGTCGCGTGCGCGAGATGCTCGTCGAAGCCGAAGTTGCGCGCCTCATGCTCGCTCGATGATGTCACCAGATTCCATCCCGCACGTCCGCCGCTGATGTGATCGAGCGACGCGAACTTGCGCGCGATGTGATACGGCTCGTTGAACGAGGTCGATGCCGTGCCGACGAGACCGATGCGCCGCGTGATTGCCGCAAGCGCCGAAAGAAGCGTGAGCGGTTCGAACTGCGCGACGTAGCTGTGGGCGGTGCGGCTCAGGAACTGCGCATCGTCGCCGCGCGTGCCGGAGCCATCGGCGAGAAAGATCAGATCGAACTTCGCCGCTTCCGCCGCTTGCGCGAGTTGGACGTGATGGGCGAAATTGCTGCCCGCATCGGCGCTCGCATGAGGATGCCGCCATGCGGCGATGTGATGGCCCGTGGGATAGAGAAACGCGCCGAGATGCAGATGTCCGTTCCGTTGAGTCATGTCCGATGGTTTCTCGTTGTGCGTGCGGTGCAGGTTATGCCGTGCCCGCTCAGTGGCAATACAGATCGTTCTGGGCGTTGAACATGTCGAATGCGAGACGCGTCGCCTGATCTTCGCGCACCGTCGAGAGCCAGCGTTGCCGCCGCCAGCCCTCGACTATCCGTTCGATGAACGCCGTGCTCGCGATATCGCCGGTGCGCGTCGCGATGAAGGCAGGCGCAGGCGCAACCGTGCCGGGCAGACTCCGGTAATAAGCCCAGTCGGGCTGCTTCAGCAACTGGCGGATCACATACTCGTCGTCGACGAGCGCGGCGCATTCGCCCGCCTGAAACGCCAGCAACGCATCGAGCGGACGGTCGAACGCCTGTATGTGCGCATGCGCGCGGCGGGCGGCCTCGGTCGCGAACGGACTGCCGCGCGATGCGCAGATCACGCCGTCCGCGAGATCGCTCCAGTCGCGCACCGCGCCGCGCCGAAGCACGAGCGCCATGCCGCGCCCGGACGTATAGGCGCTCGGCGCATAGGCGATCGACGGTTCAGCGCTGAAGCCCAAGCCCGCGACGGCGACATCCGCGCGGCCCGATCGCAGCGCGTCGGCGGCTTCGCGCGGTCCGGCGAGCAACAGGGTAACGGGCAGTCCCGCGCGCCGTCCGATGTCTTCGGCCAGCGCCGCGGCAAAGCCGTCCGCCACGCGCGCGAAATGATCGACCCGGCCGACGTTGAGCGTCGGCGCAGGTCGCGACGGCACCGCGACGATCAGCGTTCCGCGTGCGAGCGCGGCGGCGAAGGGCCGGTCATCGTCCGGACGATTGCGCCATGCATCGCGCAGCGGCAACGACGAGAGCGCGACCATCGCCATGACTGCAAGGGCAAGCCAGCGCAGCCGCTTGCCGTGACCCGGAAGCGCTGCGAACGCGCTCCTAGCCATTTTGCGCGAGCCCCACGCGCCAGCGAAGCAAGCGCCGTTCGAGCAAGGAAAGACTCTTGTTGATCAGCAAACCGAACAGCGCGAGCAGCACGATGCCCGCGTACATGTCGGGAATCTGGAACGTCTCCTGCGAATTGAGCGTGTAGAAGCCGAGGCCCGAGCGCGCGCCGATCATCTCCGCCGCGACCAGCGCCGTGATGCTGTACGCGCCCGCGAGCCGGATGCCGGTGAGAATCTCGGGCAACGCGGCGGGCAGCACCACCTTGGCGAAGATGAAGCCTTGCGAAGCGCCCATCGAGCGCGCGCAATCGATGAACACGCGCTCCACCTGCTTGACGCCCGAAATGGTATTGAGCAGCACCGGCCAGAACGCGGCCCACACGATGATCGCGATCTTCGACGACTCGCCGATGCCGAGGAACAGCATGAACACCGGAAACAGCGCGAACGCGGACACCTGGCGCAGCAACTGATAGAGCGGATCGATAATGCGTTCGGCGCGACGAAACCATCCCAGCGCGAAGCCCGACACGACGCCGCCCGCGATGGCCAGCAGGAGACCGACGATAGAGCGCAGCGCGCTCGCGCCGAGATGCTTCCACACGTCGCCGCTATCGAACAGGCGCGCGATGGCGAGCGCCACTTGCGAGGGCGGGCTGAGATACGCCGGACTCACGATGCCCGAGCGCGGCAGCACTTCCCACAGCACCGCAAAAACGATCAGCGCGATCGAACGCTCGAACGCGTACGAAACGTTCATGCCGCGTCCGCGCTTGGCCTTGCGCGCAACGTCCCGCCTTGCGCCGATCAGCACGGGCAGCTTGTTCAAGGTCTCTTGCTCTGCCACGTCTCATGCCCCCGTCAGTGTTTCGGCTACAAGCTCACGCGGTGCGCCGCGCGCGTCGTCCAGTTCATCGCTCAGGCTCGCCCACGCGCGCTGCCGCAGCGCGACGAACGCGGCGCTGTGTCGTATCGATGCGGGACGCGGACGCGGCAGATCGACATCGATGATCTCCTTCACGCGCCCCGGCCCGCGCCCGACGATAGCCACGCGATCCGCCAGGAAAATCGCTTCGTCGATGCTGTGCGTGACGAACACGACCGTCTTCGCGCTCTGCTCCCAGATGCCCAGCAACTCGTGCTGCAAGGACTCGCGCGTCTGCGCATCGAGCGCGCCGAAAGGCTCGTCCATCAGCAGGATTTCGGGGCCGTAGGCGAGCACCCGCGCGATCGCCACACGCTGCCGCATGCCGCCAGAAAGCTGATGCGGATAGTGATCGGCGAAATCGAGCAGGCCGACCAGACGCAGGAACCGTTCGGCCTCGCTGCGGCGTTGCGCCCGCTTCACGCCGCGAATCTCCAGCCCTGTTTCGACGTTCTTGCGCACCGTGCGCCACGGAAACAGCGCATAGCCCTGAAACACGAAGCCGAGTTTGTTGCGCGCCGCGCCGACAGGCTCGCCGTCCACGCTGATGCGGCCCGAGGTCGGCAAGGTCAGCCCCGCGAGAAGGTTGAGCAGGGTCGACTTGCCGCAGCCGCTCGGACCGAGCACGGCGAGGAACTCGCCCTCGCGCACGCGCAGGTCGAAGTGTTCGAGCACGGTATGGCTCGACGCCGTCGCCTCGTTGACGTAAGCGAGCGACAGATCGCGCACGACGATCTTGTCGGGTGCCGTGCGTGTCGCGCTCATGATGGCCTGCCGTTCGCGACCGGCGTCGCGTTTGCCTGCGACTGCTTCGCGGCCAACGGGTTGTACTGGTTCGTGTAGACGTCCTTCACCTGCACCTTGCCCTTCGGGATCTTGCCGGCCTGTTCGAGGATATCGATGTAGTACTGGATCGGCGGTTCGGTCACCACGAGATCCTTCACGTAGGCATAGCGCTCGACCAGCTTCACGTCGATGCCGAGCCGCTCAGCCGTGAGCTGGCGCGCTTCGTCCGGATGCGCGTTGACCCAGTTGCCGGCCTTCGCGATGGCCGTCACGAAATCCTTCACCGCTTGCGGATGGGCGCGCGCGAACGCGCCGTTCACGCTGTAGGGCGCCATGCCGCCCAGTCCGCCGTCCTCGTCCCAGTCGCTCCACAGCTTGTGCAGTTGCGGATCGGCCTCGGCCGCGCCGGAGAAAGGCGGATGAATGATGGCGATATCCACGTTCTTCGTGACGAGCGCCTGTTGCGACTGGTTGTCGGGCACGACGAGCCAGTTGACCTTCGACACGTCCACGCCATGCTGCGACAGATACTTCTTCGTCACGAACTCCGCGCAGGCGCCGAAGCTGTTGAACGCCACTGTCTTGCCCTCGAAGTCCTTCGGCCCGCGAATGCCCGAATCCTTGCGTGTGAAGTACTTCATATGCGGCGCATCGGGCAGCGTCTCGCCGCCCGCGGACACGACCTTGATATCCGCGCCGCTCGCGATCGCGGAGATGACGAGCGGCACCATGCGCGTGCCGAAATCGATCTCCCCTGTGCCGACGAGCGGAATGATCTGCGGCGCGGATATCTTGCCGACATACTTCGGACGCGTGCTCGTGCCTTCGAAATAGCCGAGCTTGTCGGCGAGGTAGACGAGATCGAACGCCGGGTTGTCGGGATACTTGAAGTACGTCACCTCCTGCCGGCTACTCTGCGCGACCGGCGACGCCGACGATTGCGCCTGCTCTTCGTGAGGCTTGCAGCCGCCCAGCAAAACGAGCGCGGCGGCCGCGCAGGCCACCACAGTGAGCTTTCCGGCAACGTATGGCCGGCGATGCGAATTGGACGCCTTCATGGGATCGGGATGAGAAGAGCAGCAAAGGGAAATGGTCAGGCACGGCGCGACCGGCCATGCGGTGCTCAGGCATTCTCACGCCGCGAGCGACGCGCGCGAACGAAGCAAATATGCATAGCTCTTGCGATGAAAACTGAAATGCAATTCAGCCGATGCGCGATGGCATTAGCGGCATCGGCAGATATGAACACTGCAAAGCAAAGAACAATAAAACGTTTGTCGACGCGCCATTCGGCGGCTTCTAATAAGCAGCTCTCCTTCTCGACTCGCGGATAACTTTTATCGCAGCGCCCATCCTTCATGGCTGATACGGAAATGAAATGGCTGACCTGACTTCCACCCGCAACAGCTATGTGTCTTCGCATGCACCTCGCGCGGGCATATCGAAAGTCGTGCTCTATCGATGGCTTTCGTGGGCCATTCCCGCGATCGTCGTGCTCGTGTGGGAAGCGGCATCGCGCATCGGGCTGATCGCGCCTCAAGTGCTTCCCGCTCCGAGCCGCGTCTTCGACACCGCCGTGAATCTCGCAAGGAACGGCGAGCTTTTCGTTCATCTCGGCGTGTCGCTGTTGCGTGCCGCGGGAGGCTTCGTCATCGGTGGGACGATCGGGCTCGCGCTGGGCGTCGCCGTCGGCTTCTCGCCGTTCGCGCTGGCGCTCTTCGATCGCTCGATCCAGATGGTGCGCGCAATTCCTTTTCTGGCGATGCTGCCGCTCGTGATCGTCTGGTTCGGCGTCGGCGAAGTCGCGAAGATCTTTCTGGTCGCGCTCGCGGTGCTCTTCCCCATCTACATCAACACGATGCTCGGCATCCGGCAGATCGATCCGAAGCTGATGGAACTCGCACGCGTGATCGGCATGGACCGGCTCGCGATCGTGCGGCGAATCATTCTTCCCGGCGCGATGCCTTCCATCCTGACAGGCGTGCGCTATGCGCTCGCGCATGCATGGCTCGCGCTCGTCATCGCCGAGACGCTCGCGACGACGAAAGGCATCGGCTTTCTCGCGATGGACGCCCGCGAATTCCTGAACACTAACGTCATCCTGCTGACCGTGATCATCTACGCGATCATCGGCGTCGTTGCGGATGCGCTCGTGCGCCTGCTCGAAGCCCGTTTCCTCTCGTGGCACGCGAACTATGCCAAAGGGGCGCGCAAGTGACGCAGAGCAATGTGTTGTCCCGCGAGCGCGTGAGTTCGTCATCGGCGCTGGCCGTATCGGTGCGCGGACTGCAACGGCGCTATGGCAGCCGTGTCGTCATCGATGCACTCGACCTCGACATCCGCAAAGGCGAATTCGTCGCGCTGCTGGGTGAGAGCGGATGCGGCAAGACCACGCTGCTGCGCGCGCTGGCGGGGCTCGATCTGCCCGACGCTGGAAACATACGTGCGCCGGAGCGCCCTTCCGTCGTGTTCCAGGAGCATCGGCTGCTGCCCTGGGCGACGTTATGGCAGAACGTCGCGCTCGGTCACGAAAACACGATCGGCCGCGAAGGCGCGGCGCGCGCGCTTACCGAAGTCGGACTCGCCGGACGTGAGGACGACTGGCCGCGCAATCTGTCGGGCGGTCAGGCGCAGCGGGTGGCGCTAGCGCGCGCGCTCATTCACGACCCTGCGCTGCTGTTGCTCGACGAGCCGTTCGCGGCCCTCGATGCGCTCACTCGCATCCGGATGCACGGCCTCGTCAAGGAACTCGTCGCGCTGCATCAGCCGGGCGTGCTGATCGTGACGCATGACGTCGACGAAGCGCTCACGCTCGCCGACAGGATTCTCGTGATGCGCGCCGGACGCATCGCGGCTGCGTTCCAGCCCAAGGATCACGCGCCGCTGGCGCTGCGGCCCATCCTGCTCGCGGAGCTGGGCGTCCGGACTCACTGACCTCTCACTGACCTCTTTCCGTACAACCAGAAGGACCTCAAAGGATGACCGATTCTTCGCTGACCCGCCGCCAGTTGTTACGCGCGGCAGGAGGCCTGCTGGCCGGCGTCGCCACCAGCGGACTTTTACCCGCGCGAGCCGCCGAGCCGCGCAAGCTCACGCGCAATACCGACACGGTGCGCATCGGCTGGGGCTACGGCAGCCTGCCCGACATCGCCAGGCAACGCGGCGTGTTCGAGAAGACGCTCGCCGCCAAAGGCATCAAGGTCGAATGGATCGGCCCGTTTCCGAACCATGCGCCCTCGATTCAGGCCGTGGTCGGCGGCAGCGCCGACTTCGGCTTCTGGGGATCGACGACCCCCGCGCTCGCCGCGATGCTCGCCGGCTCGCCGATCGTCTTCAACGCGTTCGATATCTATTCGCCCCGCTCGACGGCCATCATCGCGAAGAAGTCGAGCGGCATCGATTCGGTCGCCGATCTGGCGGGCCGCAAGGTCGCCGTCAACCGTTCGGGGCTCGGCGAATTCCTGCTGATCGCGGCGCTGGAAAAGCATCGCGTCGATCGCGACAAGGTCCAGTTCGTCTATCTGAATCCGCCCGACGCCGCGCCCGCTTTCGCGCAAGGCAAAGTCGATGCATGGTCGATGTGGTCGCCCGGCGTGGACATCTCGCGCTTCTCGAATGACGCGAAGGACATCTTCAACGAAGGCCGCGATCTGGATTTCCTGATCGACTACAGCTCGCTCGTGACGCGCCGGAAGTTCACCGAAGAGAACTCCGAGCTGATCCGCGCGGTGATCGATGCGTACCGCGTAGAAGGCGCATGGCAGTCCGCGCATTCCGCCGACGCCGAACTTCTCGTGCAACGCGAAGGCAAGTATCCGGACCAGGTGCGCGACTATCTCGCGAGCCTCAAGCGCGTGAATCAGTTTCACGAGCCCGACGATGCCGCTTTCATCGCGCAATTTCAACGCGCCGCCGACTGGCTCGCGGAACGCAAGATCATCAATTCGCGCATCAGGGTCGCGGATTACAGCATCAAGGTCTGATTCGAGGAAATGCAAGATCATGTCTGAACACACCAACGTATCGAGCGCCGGGCCCGCGCTCGTATCGCCGCTGTCGGCAAGCCTCGGCTTCGCGCAGATCATCGACGATATCGCCGCGAGCGCCGCCGAGCGTGAACGCGATCATCGCCTTCCGCGCGAGGAGATCGCAAGTCTCAAGGCGCTCGGCTTCGGCGCGCTGCGGCTTCCCGTCGATGCCGGCGGACGCGGCGTGTCGCTGCGCGAATTGCTCGTCGTCGCGCGCGATGTGGCCGCGGCGGACTCGAACATCGCCCATGCGTTCCGCAATCATCTGTGGCAAGTGGAAGCCGCGCTCAGAAGGCGCGAGCATCCCTTTCATGCACGCGTGCTGGAACTCACTGCGCAGAAGAAGACCATCGGGCTGAGCTTCGTCGACAGCGACGTGACGGCGGCGGGCGCGCGCCCGACGAAGGTGCTGAGCCGGCTCGAATGGGACGCGTCCCGCGATGTCTACGTCGGCTCGGGCGACAAGGTGTACGCGACGGGCAATCTGTACAACGACGCGTTCATCGGACTCGCGGTGGAAAGCCGCGCGGGCCGCACCGTGCAATACGTGCTGGACCGCGGCGAAGGCGTAAGCGATGACGACGACTGGCAAGGTTTCGGGCAGCGCCTGACCGGCTCGGGCACAGCGCGGTTCCGCGACGTGACGCTGCCCGCCGCGCATCTCTATCCGACGGACCCGCCCAAGTCCGATGAAGCGGCGCCGTGGGGCTATACCTTCCATCAGGTCTATCTGACCAACTGCATCGCGGGCATCGTGCGTCGCGTGGCGCTGGACGCCGTGGACGTGCTGCGCGCGCGCGGACGCAACTTCTATCACGGCGAAGCCGCGCATCCCGCCGACGAACCCGCGCTGCAATCGCTGCTCGGCCGTATTCGCGCGTACGCGGCGAGCGTCGAGGCGACCGCGGACCGCGCGGTCGTCGCTCTGCAACGCGTATGGGATGCGCAGGGCACGCGCGACGAATACGAGACCACGCTCGCCGCCACCTTCGCGGCTTCCGAAGCCAAAGTCGTGATCGACGATCTCGCTCCGCAGATCGCGAGCTGGCTGATCGATCTCGGCTCGGGCTCGGTCGTCTCACGCATCGGCGCACTGGACCGGCACTGGCGCAACATCAAGGTGATCGCTTCGCACAATCCGCGGCTCTACAAAGAGCGCCTGCTCGGGCAGAACCTGCTGACCGGGCAACTGCCGCCCACGGGCGCGTTCTTCTGATCGTGCGTAACGGGTCCGCTCGCGCGCCGCTGAAGGCCCGACGCGACGAGCGGACCCGCGTGCTCAGCCGCCCAGCAGACGGCGCACGCGCGGCATCACTTCCTGCGCGAATCGGCCCATATCGGCCTCGAATGGCTGGAACTGCAGCATGAACAGTTCGATGCCTGCCCGATGAAATTCCGCGATGCGCCGCGCGACCGTATCGTAATCGCCGACGAGATCCGCCGCCGTGCCGCCATTCGACCCGACCCGCGCCGAGCGCGCGAAGGTCTGGTGCATCACCGCTTTCGGATCGGTATTGGCCTTCTGCCGTTCGCGCAGCGGCTTGTCGAGTTCCGCCAGCGCGAAGAGACGTTCGAGATGCGCCTGCGCTTCATCCTGCGTCTCGCGTGCGATCACGAACGCCGACAAGCCGAAGCGCAACGCCTCGCGTCCGGCCGGTCGCGCGCGGGCGGAGACATCGGCGATGAGGGCGGCCACGTCGTCGTGCGGCTGGCCGTTGATGAACCACACGTCGCCATGCGCCGCCACGAGCGAGCGCGCCGGCTCCGATTCGCCGCCGACATAGATGCGCGGACGCGCGCGGAACGGATCGGCGGGACGCAGCCGATAGTCATCGATACGGAAGTGGTCGCCGCGATGCGTGACGGCTTCACCACGCAGCAACGCCTCGACGACAGCTATCCACTCGCGGCCATACGCATAGCGCTCGTCGTGCTCGGCAAAGCCGATGCCGGCGCGTTCGAGCTCGGGACGGTTCCACGCGTTCACGAGGTTGATCGCGAAGCGCCCGCCGCTGATGTGCTCGATCTGCTGCGCCATCTTCGCGAGCACGACCGGATGATAGAGATAAGGCTTGATGGCCGCGATGATCTCGATGCGCGAAGTGAGCGCCGCCAGTGCCGCCGACGCCGTCCACGCTTCGAGCTGATCGAGCGAGGGATCGTGCGGGTTGATCGTATGCTGCGCGACGAGCACGGAGTCGTAACCGAGGCGTTCGGCCTCCAGCACGAGCGCCTTGTTGCGCGTCCACGAGGCGTCGTACGGCTCCTCGGGATCCTGCAGCGCCGCGCGGCTGCCATGCACGAGCGCCCAGACGCCGAAGCGGGGAAATTTGGACATCGCTTGAATGAACCGATAGACAGAGTGGAAAGGATGCTCATGCTAACGCCGGGCGATCACATGGCGATCCAATTTCTATCGATAAGGAATTGCCATATCGGCATTAGGCGCGCGCGGACTTGCTGCGCTGATCGATCCAGAGCCGGGCCTAGCGCGCCGCATATGCGATGGCGTGATCGGGCTCGAAGAAGTAGTCGAGCGCATCGAAGGTGAAGGATGCGCCGCTTGCCGCCGTGGGGCTCTCGATAATCAGGTTCGCCGCATACAGGCCGCTCGGCAATGCATGTGCGGACGGTGCCACGTCATATCCCTTGTATCGCATGAAGTTTTCCTGGAAAGCGCTGGAGCGTGAAAATCATCTCTGGCGCCCGATGCTAAAGCTCGATGCGCGCATCGCCAACGAATGCTTTGAAGAAAGCAAATCAGCGCTGGCCTCAGTTACATCGCGCGAATGCTTTGGATTGCCAATTACATTGACGAGGAAGTGAGCACTCGATCAAAACCACGACAGTTAATTAACCGCTGCAATATGATCCGTCGGCTTGGATATCCCGCCGCATCGCCTATACTGAAAGTGAGCCGCGCGGAAGCCGGCCCCTGAAGAAAGACGAACGAGAAACCGTTCATTGGGGCGCGGTAGCGGGGCCACGGAAACGCCTGCGTTCAGCGCGGGCGTTTTCTTTTTCAGGCCTCTGCCGCACTTACTCACGCCTGCTTTCCAATGTCGGTGCACAGCTCGATTACATCGAGCAAGGCGCGCTTGATTGCATTTTCCGGGCCGCACGAGGCAAGCCCGATGCCCGACGTGTGATCGCGCAGTTCGAGCGGCCGGGCAACGACCTTCGGCGGCAGCGCCATCGCTGCGGCAGCCGGAATCACGCCGATGCCGAGCCCCGCTGAAACCAGCGCGAGCATCGTCGAGAATTCGCCGAGTTCCTGCGCGATGTTCAGGTCCACGCCCTCGCGCTTGAGCGCCACCAGCATGTCGTCGTGAAATCCCGGCGCGTAACGGCGCGCCAGGACGAAAGCCGGAAAACCCCGGAGATCGGGCGGATGAATCATCGTTTGCATGGCGAGCGCGTGATCGTCGGGGAGCGCGACGACGAACGGTTCTTCGAGCACCACGCGGATGTCGAGGCCGCTGACACTCACCGGCAGGCGGATCAGGCCGAAGTCGAGCTGATTTTCCCGGAGCGCGGCGATCTGATCCGGCGTCGGCATATCCTTCAGTTCGAGCGTGATGAGCGGATAGCGCGTGTGCATTTCGCGGATGAGCGCCGGCAGCAGCTTCGGCAGCACCGACGACACGAACGCGATGCGCAACGTGCCGATCTCGCCGCGCGCCGACAGCCGCGCGATCTGCTCCGCACGACCCGCCTGATGCAACGTGGCGCGCGCCTCGGGCAGAAAAAGCCTGCCGGTCGCGTTAAGAACGACCTTGTGACGGTCGCGTTCGAACAGGCGCACGTCGAGTTCCTCTTCGAGCGCCTTGATCTGCATGCTCAGCGCCGGCTGCACGATGCACAGGCGCTGGGCAGCCCGGCCGAAATGCAATTCCTCGGCAAGCGCGACGAACGCGCGCAGATGCTTCAGCTCCATGAAACCCCCCGGCTCGCGGGCGTACGGCGCCCGTCATCACGATTCATGATAACAGCGTCATGAAAGACTATTGGCGCGACGGCCGTTCTTCGGGTGAACTAGGCGCATTCGGAGACAAACCGCATCCATCAACGAATGGGGCGCTAAAAAATGGACGAGACACTCAAACTGTTCAGCCTGCACGGCAGGCGCGCGCTGATCACCGGTTCCGGGCGCGGCATCGGGCTGGCGCTGGCGCGAGGACTCGCGGGCGCCGGCGCCGCGATCGTCATCAACGATCGCAATGAGCAAAAGGCAGCCAGCGTCGCCGCACACCTGCGCGACGAAGGCTTCGACGCCGCCTACGCGGTCTTCGACGTGACCGACCGCGAGCAGGTCGTCGCGGCGATCGATCGCGTCGAGAAAGATATCGGCGCAATCGACATTCTCGTCAACAACGCAGGCATCCAGCGCCGCGCGCCGCTCGAAGACTTCAGCGAGCGCGACTGGCACGACCTTCTGCGCGTGAATCTCGACGGCGTGTTCCAGGTGTCGCAGGCCGTCGCGCGGCACATGCTGGCGCGCGGGCGCGGCAAGATCGTCAATATCGGTTCGGTGCAGAGCGAGCTGGCGCGGCCGGGCATCGCGCCCTACGCCGCGACCAAGGGCGCGGTTCGCATGCTGACCAAAGGCATGTGCGCGGAGTGGGCGCGCCACGGCATTCAGGCCAACGCCATCGCGCCCGGCTACTTCGAGACCGATCTCAATCGCGCGCTCGTCGACGACCCGGCGTTCTCCGAGTGGCTCTGCAAGCGCACGCCGGCGGGCCGCTGGGGCCGCGTCGAGGAGCTGTGCGGCGCGGCGGTGTTTCTTGCGTCGGCGGCGTCGGATTTCGTGAACGGCCAGACGCTTTTCGTCGATGGCGGATTGACCAGCGTGGTCTGAGCCCAAAGGAGACAACAAGATGCTTGATTCACTGGCAAACCGAAGCCGCCGCGTCCGGGCGCTCGCCGGTCTGACGATGGCCGTCGCGGCGTGCGCTGCGCACGCGTCCGACTGGATCGTGTCGGGCAACGACGGCAAGTATCAGCGCGTCGAAGGCCGCGACACGTACCCGGACAACCCCGCGCCGGACACGTTGACGCTGCTGGACGCAAGCGTCTTTCCCCCGCGGGTCAGGATGCAGGTGGAAGTCGAGAACGGCATTCAAGGGCCGCCGCAGGCGGTCGCCATCACGCCCGACGCGAGGCTTGCGCTGGTCGGCGCGCCCACGCGCTACGACTACGCCGCGAAGAAACTGCTGATGGATTCGTTCGTGCAGATCGTCGATTTGCAGGCGACGCCGCCCGCCGTGACCCGGCTCGATATCGGCAGCCATCCGCAGGGCATCGCCATCGACCGGAGCGGCACGCTCGCGCTCGTCCCGTGCGTCGATGGCAGCGTGGCGGTGCTCGGCATCGACGGCAACCGCGTGACGCTTCTGGACACGTTGAAGATCGCGCAGAAGCGGCTTGCCGGCGTGAGCTTCACGCATGACGGCGCGCATGCGCTCGTCGCGCTGCGTGACGAACAGGGCGTCGCCGTGCTCGACGTCGCCAACGGCCGCGTGACCGACAGCGGCACGCGGCTTTCGAGCGGCGTCGCGCCTTACACGATCGACGTATCGAGCGATGGCAAGTGGGCTGTCGTCAGCGATGTCGGGCTGGCCGGCTTGCCCGGCTATCCGGGCAAGCTCGCGGGCGATGCCGATACGGTCACGCTCATCGACGTCTCGCGCACGCCGTTTCGCGCGGTTCAGCACGTGACGGTGCCGTCGCTGCCCGAGGGCGTGGCGATCTCGCCCGACGGCAAATGGATCGGCGTGCAGGCGATGGACGGCTCCAACCTGACGCCGGACAACCCCGGACGCCGCGCGCGCGGCAAGGTGCTGCTGTTCGCGATCCGCGATGGGCAGGCCGTGAAGGTCGCCGAAGCGCCGGGCGGCGAAGCGGCGCAGGGCATCGTCTTCACCGCCGACAGCAAGCATCTGATCGTGCAGTTCAACGTCGAGAAGCAACTCGCGTTCTACGCCGTGAACGGCGGCCAATTGCGCGACACCGGACAACGCATTTCACTGACGGGCGGACCTTCGTCCCTGCGCACTACGCCGCGCTGACGCGCCCGTCTTTCACGCAACGAACAACAGGAGAGAAGCATGCGTACGCCCAGCGCCGAACGCAGGAACGTGGTCGTCTTTCGAAAGCTGCCGGACGATCTGCTCGACCGGATTCAGACGAGACACGACGTGACCGTCGCCGACCCGCGACGCGCCGATGAACTGCCGCGCTTTCGCGAAGCCTTGGGCGACGCCGACGGCCTGATCGGCTCCAGCTTCAAAATCGGCGCGGACGACCTCGCGCGCGCCCCGCGGCTGAAGGTGATTTCGAGCATATCGGTCGGCGTCGACAATTACGATCTCGCGCATCTCAGACAACGCGGCATCACGCTTTGCCATACGCCCGGCGTCCTGACCGAAACCACCGCCGACACGGTGTTCGCGCTGATCATCGCGAGTTCGCGCCGCCTGGTCGAGCTGTCGAATCATGTGCGCGAAGGGCGCTGGACGCGCAACATCGGCGAAGACCTGTTCGGCTGGGACGTGCACGGCAAGACGCTCGGCGTGCTCGGTTTCGGCCGTATCGGGCAGGCGGTGGCACGGCGCGCGGCGCTCGGCTTCGGCATGCCGGTGCTCTTTCACGATCCGTTCGATGTGCCGGTTCCCGCGATGCTCGCCGGGCATGCAACGCGCGCATCGTTCGACGAGGTGCTCGCACGCGCGGACATCGTCGCGCTGACGCTGCCGCTCTCGGACGACACGCGCGGCCTGATGGACGCGCAGGCGTTCGCCGCGATGAAGCCCGGCGCGATCTTCGTGAACGGTTCGCGTGGCGCGATCGTGCGCGAGGACGCGCTCTTTGCCGCGCTCGAAAGCGGCCATTTGCGTGCGGCCGGGCTCGACGTGTTCGCCGTCGAACCGCTCGCGCAGGATTCGCCGCTGCGCACGCATCCGAAGGTCACGCCGTTTCCGCATATCGGATCGGCGACGCACGAAACGCGCCGCGCGATGGCCGAACTCGCCACCGACAATCTGCTGCGAGCGCTCGATGGCGTTGCGCCCGTCGCCGCGTTCGATCTTTCGCAGCACTGACCGAGCATTCCGACCATGCCTCATTCGATTCCTTCCCTGTGCGGCTCGCTCGCGGGCCAGCCCTTCACCTTCAACGTCAAGGTGCATAACGCGGCCTATCGGGCGCTCGGCGTGGACTACACGTTCGTCAGCTTCGGCGTGGAAGACGCAGCCGGCGCGATCGACGCGATGCGCACGCTCGGCATCCGCGGACTGAACGTGACGATGCCGCACAAGCAGGCGGTGATACCGCATCTCGACGCGCTCGACGAAACCGCCCGCGAGATCGGCGCGGTCAATACCATCGACAATCGCGACGGGCATCTCACGGGCTACAACACGGACTGCGTAGGCGCCGTGCGTGCGCTCGAAGAGGCGACGCCGCTCGACGGAAGGCGCATCGCCTTGCTCGGCGCGGGCGGCGCTGCCCGCGCGATCGCGTGGGGCGTGCGGCGCGCCGGCGCGCGCGTCACCGTGTTCAATCGCACCGCGTCGCGCGGACAGGCGCTCGCGCACGACTTCGGCCTCATATACGGCGGCGATCTCGGCGACTTCGATCCGCATGCGTTCGATGTCGTCGTGAACGCGACCGCCGCCGGATTCCGCGCGCCGGACGTGAATCCATTGCGGGCGGGACAGCTCGCGCCGCATCTCGTCGTGATGGATGCGGCCTTCATCCCGGTTCGCACCAAGCTGATCCGCGATGCCGCCGAACTCGGCTGCCGGGTGATCGACGGCACGCGCATGCTGCTGCATCAGTTCTGCGGCCAGGTCGAGCTTTACACGGGCAAGGAGGCGCCGCTCGAAGCGATGAGCGTCGCCCTCCTCGACGAAATCGCCCGGGTGGGCTAGCGCCCATTCGCCTATCAGGAAGAGCCGGCGGTCCCGCATTTCGCGCGAAGACGAAACGGGACGGCTGCCAGTAGTCGCAGGAACGGAGAGAGACACCATGAAACACCAGCCAACCATCGCGGCCGCCGACGGCGGACTCGCGCGCAACGCCAGCGCCGGCACGAACCGCGACGAGGTCACGACAGGCGACCTGTATCGCGCCGCGTGGGCCGCATCGCTCGGCAGCGCGCTCGAATACTACGACTTCGCGCTCTACAACCTCGCGTCGGCGCTGATTTTCGGGCCGCTCTTCTTTCCCTCGGCCGATCCCGCCATCGGGCTGATCGCGAGCTTCGGCGCGTACTTCCTCGGCTTTGCGATCCGGCCAGTGGGCGGCATCGTCTTCGGCACCCTCGGCGACCGCTACGGCCGCAAGTTCGTGCTGATGGCGACGATCCTGCTGATGGGCGTCGCCAGCACGCTCATCGGCGTGTTGCCGACATATGCGAGCGCCGGCATCTGGGCGCCGATCCTGCTGGTCGGCTGCCGTCTGCTGCAAGGTCTCGGCGCGGGCGCGGAACAGGCCGGCGCCGCCGTGCTGATGGCCGAATACGCGCCCGCGAAAAGACGCGGCTACTTCGCCGCACTCCCCTTCATGGGCGTGCTGCTCGGCACGGTGATGGCGGCCGCGATCTACTTCGCGCTGGTGCGCGTCGAAGACATCTCGCAGAGCTGGCTGTGGCGCGTGCCGTTCCTGCTGAGCGTGCTCATCATCGCGGTGGCGATCTGGATCCGGCTGAAGCTCAAGGAATCGCCGTCGTTCGCGAAACTCGAAGCGCGTCATCAGATCAATGACAGTCCGCTCAAACATCTCATCAAGCATTCGAAGCCGACGCTGCTCAAGGTTATCGGCATGCGTATGGCGGAAAACGGCGGCTCGTCGATCTATCAGTCGCTCGCCATCAGCTACATGGCGACCGCGACGGGACTCAAAGGTCCCATCGGGCCGATCGCGCTGCTGCTTGCCGGTGTCTCGGGCGCGGTGATCATCCCGCTCACCGGCAAGCTCAGCGATCGCTTCGGGCGCGTGCCCGTCTATCGCGCCTTTGCGCTGTATCAGTTGCTGCTCGCCTATCCGACATGGTGGGTGCTGAGCCAGGGAAATGCGACGGCCAGCATCGCGATGCTGTGCGTCGCGCTCGCGGGCGTCTGGGGCATGTTCGCCACGCAAGGCGCGCTGTTGCCCGAGCTCTTCGGCGCGCAGCATCGTTATGCGGGCGTCGCCGTGGGCCGCGAGGTGTCCGCGGTGATCGCGGGCGGGGTCGCGCCGCTGATCGGAGCGTCGATCATCGCGTGGGCGACCGCGCACTGGGGCGGCAGCGAAGGACGCATCCTCGCGTGGATTCCGCTCGCGAGTTATGTCGCCATTCTGAGCCTGATCGGTGTCGTGACGACGTACTACACGCCTGAGACGCGTGGCCGGGATCTCGACGATTTGCGCGATGCGGCCGATGCTGTTTAGTCGGCGACGTCCTCACGAACCAGGTCGAACGACCGTTAGACGGCAGGCCGCGCACCTTCCCAGGCACGCTGCAACAGTGCTCGAAGCGGCTTTTCCTCCACCGGCCTCGGGTTCCAGTACGGGTTCGACAGCGCCACCTCGCAGGCATGATCGAGATCGGCTTCTTTCAAACCGATCTCACGGAGACCTTGCGGCACACCAAGCTCCTTGTTCAGTTGATAGAGTCCGTCGGGTGCCGAGCTCACGCTCAGTGCCCGTGCAATCCGCTCCATGGCATCCCCCGCGACCGCACTGTTGTACGCAAGCGCGTGGGGCAGGACGATCGCATGCGTCTCGGCGTGCGGCAGGTTGAACGTGCCACCCAGCGTATGGCAGAGCTTATGATGAAGCGCCATGCCGACATTGCCGAGCACCATCCCGCACAGCCACGCGCCGTAAAGACATTCGCTGCGCGCGGCTTTGTCCTTTTCGTTTTTCTTCACGCCACGCAGACCCGTGGCAAGAGCGCGGATGCCCTCCTCCGCCATCAGCGACATGACGGGATTACCGTCCTTCGCATACAAGCCTTCGGCAGCATGGGCGATTGCGTTGAGTCCGCTCACGATCGAAAGCTTTACGGGTAACCCCATCGTCAGTTCCGGGTCGTACAGAACCGTCTTCGGGATGACCCTGGCGTCGCGGCCTGTCTTTTTCAAGCCCTTCTCGGTTATCCCGTAGATGGGCGTCATCTCCGACCCGGCATACGTCGTCGGTATTGCAATGATCGGCAGCGAAGATTCCAGCGCGATCGCCTTCCCGAGTCCGATCGTCGAACCTCCGCCGATGGCCACCGCGCAGTCGGCATCCACTTCCTTCGCATGTTCGCGTGCGCGACGAGCGTTCTCAATCGGAACATGCATCTGGGCGCCATCGAAGACGCCCGCGCTCGAAGGACCAAGGAGGGACGAAACGACTTCCGCCTGAGCCTTCTGCTCCGGCGTACATAGCACCAGCGCGCGCCGTGCGCCCAGAGCCTCGACTTCCTGTTGAATAAGCTTCATGCTCCCTGCACCGAAGACAACTCGGGCTGAAGGCGTGGTATAGGTGAATTCATACATGAGAGTAGCTTCCTCGCTCGTCCATCGTGAAACTCGCTCAGATGTAATCGACCTGATGACGAGCGATACGCACATCACCGACGACTTCCTTCACCCGCAGATGCTCCGGATGCGAGGCGTACGCGTCGAGCAATTCCCTGGTTTCGAACTCCGTGTACAAGACGACATCGCACGCGTAGTCGACAGCGCTGACATCGACGCCAACTTCGAGCTTCGTAAGCCCGGGAATCTTTCCGCTCAGACTTTCAAATGCGGACTTCACGAGCATTGCGGATTCCTTCTTCTGCTCGGGCGTGTTGCCGCGAACGTCCCACATCACGATATGCTTGACCATAATCATTTCCATTGATGATGCTGAAAAACAGGCCAAATGTTCGAGATGCAATCTCGTGATTCAAGTCTGCATGTCGGCGGAACCTCACCACGCAACCGGTCCCGCCAACTTCTGAATCTGGTCTGCTGTCGAAACTGGGCTTTATGCCTTGTTCTTGTTGTAGACATCGACGAACACGGCGGCGAGCAGCACGATGCCCTTGATGACCTGCTGATAGTCCACGCCGATACCCATGATGGACATGCCGTTGTTCATCACGCCCATGATGAAAGCGCCCACTACCGCGCCGACAACCTTTCCGACACCGCCAGAGGCCGATGCACCGCCGATAAAGCACGCTGCGATCACATCGAGCTCGAATCCGGTACCTGCCTTGGGCGTACCGCTATTCAAACGCGCGGCGAATATGAGGCCCGCGAGCGCGGCGAGAATACCCATGTTCACGAACGTCAGGAAACTCACTGCCGGCACGCTGACGCCTGACAGACGCGCAGCCTTTGCATTCCCGCCAACCGCATAGATGCGACGTCCGATGGTCGTGCGATTCATGAGGAACGTGTACACGCCGATCAGCACGCCCATGATGACCAACACCGTCGGCAAGCCGCGATAAGATGCGAGCAGGTAGCAGAACCCCACGATGAGCGCTGTGAGCACGACGTTCTTCGTAACGAACATCGTGAATGAGCCACTCTCGACGCCATGTTTCGCCGCACCAGCGCGATGCCGAAGCTCGATCACGAAAAAGAGCACGCCGACGAATACGCCGAGAAGGATGGAGGTGAGGTGAAGCGCCTGGCCGTGAAAGACATCCGGGATAAAACCCGAACTCACCGTGCCAAACCCTTCGGGGAACGGTCCAATGGACTGTCCCTGGAGCACGAGATTCGTCATGCCGCGGAACACCAGCATGCCGGCCAGCGTAACGATGAACGACGGCATCCGCCAGAAAGCAATCCAGTAGCCTTGCATAGCGCCAATGAGCGCGCCCGCCGCAATACAGATGATGGTCGCCCACACGTAGTTGACTTCGTACTGCACCATCAATACGGCGGCCAATGCGCCCACGAGCCCCGCCGTCGAGCCGACAGACAGGTCGATATGACCCGAAACAATCACCATCAGCATGCCGAGCGCCATGATGACGATATAGCTGTTCTGCAGCACCAGGTTGGTCAGATTGAGCGGCTGCATCAGCACGCCGTTCGTCGCAACCTGGAAAAACACCATGATGATGACGAGCGACAGCAGCAACCCATATTCGCTACCGATACGCTTGACCATCCCGAATACTTCGCTTTTCTTGACCTCGGCGCCTTCGGCGGCTACCGGAGAGAGTGCCTTACGCATTTTGAATGTCTCCATTTCGCATGATCGCTCGCATGATGCTTTCCTGCGAGGCTTCTTCCGCGGTTAATTCGCCGACGAACCGGCCTTCGTTCATGACATAGATGCGGTCGCACATTCCAAGTAGCTCGGGCATTTCCGAAGAAATCATGACCACGCATTTGCCCGCTGCAACCGCCTGATTGATGATGTTGTAGATCTCGTACTTCGCTCCGACGTCGATGCCTCGCGTGGGCTCGTCGAGAATCAGCACTTCGGGTTCGGAAAACAACCATTTGCTGACGACAACTTTCTGCTGATTTCCGCCCGACAGGTTTCCTACGACGTGCGTCACGCCTTGCGCACGAATTCGAAGCTTCTTGAGAAACTCGGTCGCGACCTTGATCTCCTCATGCTCATCGACGACACCGAGCTTCGAAACACCGGACAGGTTGGCCAGCGTAATGTTTCGCTTGATGTTGTCGTCGAGCAAAAGGCCATTGCCTTTGCGGTCCTCGGTGACATAGGCGATGCCCGCATTGATGGCCTTCTTCACCGATGATGTGTCGACCTGTTTCCCGTGCATCAGCACCTGGCCTGTGATGTTCTGACCGTACGTGCCGCCGAAAACACTCATCGCAAGCTCGGTGCGCCCAGAACCCATCAGGCCGGCGATACCCACGATTTCGCCCTTGCGTGCCGTCAGATTCACGCCTTTGAGGACGGCGCGGTCTCGCTGCGTGGGATGCTTTACGCGCCAGTCCTTCACTTCAAAAATCACGTCGCCGATATCCGGCGTACGCGGCGGATAGCGGTCGGACATCTCGCGCCCTACCATCGCCTTGATGATGCGGTCTTCACTCACGGCTTCAGTACTGCAGTCGAGAACATCGACCGTCGATCCATCGCGAATCACGGTGATCCCGTCCGCGACACGCGAGATTTCGTTCAGCTTGTGCGAGATGATGATCGACGTTACGCCGTTCGCCTTCAATTCGAGCAGCAGCGTAAGAAGCGTGTCGCTGTCTTTCTCGTTCAAGCTCGCTGTCGGTTCGTCGAGGATGAGCAGACGAACTTCTTTAGAAAGCGCCTTTGCGATTTCCACAAGTTGTTGCTTGCCGATCCCGAGCGTGCCAACTGCAGCGTCGGGAGAATCCGTGAGGCCGACTTTCGCCAGCAGTTCTTTGGCTTTCGCACGCGAGATCTGCCAGTCGATAACCCCGCGCCTGGATTGTTCGTTACCGAGAAAGATGTTCTCGGTAATCGATAGCATCGGTACGAGGGCGAGTTCCTGATGAATGATGATGATGCCGACCGCCTCGCTATCGGATATATCGGCGAAGGCTCGCTCCTGGCCGTCGTAAAGGACGTCGCCACCGTACGAGCCGTGCGGATAGACGCCACTGAGAATTTTCATCAGGGTCGATTTTCCTGCGCCATTCTCTCCACAAATGGCGTGAATCTCGCCCTGGCGCACCCTCATATTCACGTTATTCAGGGCTTTGACAGGGCCAAAGCTTTTCTGAATGCCGCGCATCTCCAGAATGGTATCCATGGTCAAACTTTCTCCGATTGGTCACGCTCCGAGGCGTACCCGCGTGGCGGGGCCTTGCAACATTCCGCGCCACGCTGACGTTCAGGCGCCTTACTTGATCTGGGCCTGCGTGTAGTAGCCGCTCGTGACCAGCTCCGACTGATAGTTGGCCTTGTCGACCAGAACGGGCTTCACGAGATAAGTGGGAACAACCTTCGCGCCGTTGTTGTAGCTCTTCGTGTCGTTGACGGGCACCTGTTTGCCGGCGAGCGCGTCGTTGACCATATCGGCTGCGACGCCGGCGAGCTTGCGCGTGTCCTTGAACACAGTGGAAGTCTGGTCGCCGCGAACGATGTTCTTCACGTTCTGAACATCCGCATCCTGTCCCGTGATGATCGGCATTGCTTGTTGAGCCGAACCGTATCCCACGCCTTTGAGAGAGGAGATGATGCCGATCGCCAGCGCGTCGTTCGGCGCCCAGACCGCATCCAGATGGTCCTTGCCGTAAAACGCGCTCAGCAGGTTATCCATGCGGGACTGCGCAGTCGCACCATCCCAGTTGCGCGTCGCGACTTTCTCGAAGGCAACCTGCTTGCTCCGAATCACGAACTTGCCGCTGTCGATGTACGGCTTGAGAACCGACATGCCGCCCGCGTAGACCATGTGAGCGTTGTTGTCATCGCTTGAGCCGCCGAACACTTCGATGTTGAACGGCGTCTTGCTGCCCGCTTTCTGCCATGCATTGACGATGCTCTGCGCCTGCAGAACGCCGACGCCGTAGTTGTCGAACGTCGCGTAATAGTCGACGTCCTTCGTCTGGCTGATCAGACGGTCGTAGGAGATAACCTTGATGCCCTTCTTCTGGGCGAGAGCCAACGCGTCAGAGAACGTCTTTCCGTCGATGGGCGCGATGACCAGCGCCTTGACGCCCTTCGCGAGCATGTTCTCGACCTGGTTGACCTGCGTGGGAACATCGTAGTTCGCGTACTGAAGGTCCGACGAGTAGCCCTTCGCCTTCAGCGCGTCGACCATGCTCTTCCCGTCGGTAATCCAGCGGGATTCCGTCTTGTCCGGCAACGAGATACCGACGACGCCCTTATCTTCTGCAAAAGCGGCGCCCGAAGCTGCTGCGAAAGCAGCCGAAGCTGCGAGAACCACCACGACACTCTTCAAAATCTTCATGACACTGTCTCCTGATTAGGAATACGAATTTACGTTCCCGATTTATGATCTGCGTATTTTTTTGACTGACGCTTTTGCGCGTCAGTCTTGCAAGCGCTTATCCGATAAAGACCTCTGCGCCGGCTTCTTTCGAGGAAGCGAACATGGCCTCGATAACTCGGCTGATGTTGTATGCCTGCGTCGCTGATACAACCGAAGGCGTGCCATTGCGCAATGCGTCGACGAATGCGTTCGACTCGCGGTCGAAGTACACCGGATTGCCGATTTCAGCGATGTCAGGCGAATACTCCGTCTTCTTCGTCGCCCAGATTTCGGGGAAGCTGGTCTCCTGCCACTCGGTCCAGCCTTCCGGATAGTCGCCTTTGCCCGCGTCATAGATCTTGTAGCTAGAGGGCAGCGAGCGGGATGACATGATGCCTTCAGTGCCGTAGGCCGTGATGTCCCAGCTTTCCGTCCACGGCAAGACGTCCCACGACATGAAGTCGACGCTGACGATCTTGTCTTCGTAGTTCAGCACCGCGCCTGCCGCGTCTTCACGCGATTCGTCGCCATGGAAGTTCGGGAACTTCGTGATGCGGGCGTTCACCGAACGCGGCAAACCGAAATGCAGAAGAATGCGGTCGATGAGGTGGCAGCCGATAACGAACACTGCACCACCGATGTCGCCGGGCTGGGTCATATGCGGCGTGCCCGCCTCATCGTGCGAGCATCCGCCGTGAGCGCGCACCTGAACGACTTTCCCGAGACGGCCGCTCTTGAGCGCCGCCTGCATGGCGTCCACGGAAGGCGCGAAGCGCCAGCAATAACCGACCTGCACAAGTCCGCCGGTACGCTCGACCGCGTCGACGATGCGCTTCGCATCCGCCGAGCTGCGTCCGGCCGGCTTTTCGCACAACACAGCCTTGCCGGCTTCGAGTGCTTCGATGGTCAGGTCGGCCATCTTCTCGCTCTTCGAATGAACCAGCACGACATGAACATTCTTGTCCGCCAGAATGTCTTCCTTCGAGCGGGCTTCGAGGCCGAGCGCATCGACGAACGGCGTAAGCAGCGGGCTCGTATCCCACGCGCCGAGCATCTTCGCGTCGGAACGGCGGGCAATCGCCTTGACTCGCCCGGACGTATGCGGGTGAGTGATGCCAAGACATGCCACACCGAGCGTTTCGTTGGGACCAATCTTTCGTGTCATGACGTATCTCCTCCGGATTCTCGGTTACACCTTGACGGCTTTGCCCGTCAGCGCGGACTCGAGTGCAGCATCCGCCAGGCGCAGCGCCTTCAGCCCGTCCTGCACCGACGTCGGCAACGGGGACTTCGTGTTCAGCGCATCTACAAAGGCTTCGAGTTCGGCCTTGTACGCTTCAACGTAGCGTTCGAGGAAGAAGTTGAGGAGCGGCTCGCGCGCGTCCGTGACGTCTTTCGACCAGCGCCGAACCGTCGACGGCCGGAGATTCTCTTGCAGAAGCATGCCTTTGGAACCGGACACTTCCATGCGCTGGTCGTATCCATAGACAGCCTCACGACAGCAGTTGATGTGGCATTGCTTGCCCGAAGCGGTGCGCAACTGAACCATCACCGTATCGAAGTCGGTCAGCTTTTCCAGCGACTTGTCGATAAGGCGGCTGGCCATAGCCATCACTTCGACCGGTTCTTCGCCCAGCAGCCAGCGCGCCATGTCCAGGTCGTGGATGACCATGTCGCGGAAGATGCCGCCCGAGTGCTCGACGTAATCGCGCGGCGGCATGCCGGGGTCGCGGCTCGAAATGATGACCTGACGCACTTCGCCGACATCACCCGCATCGATCGCCTTGCGGAACGCCTGGGACGTCGGATCGAAACGGCGATTGAAAGCGAGCATGACGCGGCCACCCTGGCGTTCGACTTCGTTCGCGGCGGCGAGCGACTTTGCCATGTCGAGATCGATGGGCTTTTCGCAAAGCACAGCCTTGCCGCGCTTCACGGCTTCAAGCATGAACGTGATGTGCGTGTCCGTGGGCGTGCCGATGACCACCGCGTCGATGTCGTTGCGCTCCAGCACGCCTGCCGGGTCCGTCGACGCTTCGCAGCCGAGCTTGGTCGCCAGCGACTGTGCCGCGCTTTCGATCGGGTCCGCGACCACGACGAGTTTCGCGTTGGGGCTCGCGGCGACGTTGCCAGCGTGAATGCGGCCAATGCGGCCTGCACCGAGTACGGCGATTCGAATCATGTGAGTCTCCAAAAGTACTTTGTCGTTTAGGGTGGGAAGCGCTTAAGCGGTAGTGGCGGGCTTCGCAGAGAACTGTGCGACGGTGGTGTCGTAGGCGCGCTTTGCCATCTCGTCGAGAGGGAATTTCCGGTGAACTTCGGAGATCAGTTCGACGCCGTAGTAAGGCAAAGTGCAGCCTGCCTGCTCTAGCGCATCGACGAACGCAACGCAGTCGCCGGCGCCTTCGCCGCAGAGCTGGCGGTTGAAGGTCGAGTCGTCGAAGAGCGTTCCCTTCACGTGTGCGGCAACGTCGTCCATCTCAACGCCTTTGATGAAGCGCGCCGGGATTTGCGCGACCTCGCTATACGGCGTATTGGCGCGGGCCACGTGCCAGTGGTCGACCATCAGTCCACCGTTGGGCTGTGCGGCCCCTTCCGCAACCTTCAGCGCCTCTGCGACGTTTCGGATCGGAGAGAAAGGCATGAACTCGATTGCGACCGTCGCGCCGACCGTCGCCACGTCCTGGCAAAGCTTTGCGAACTCGTCCGTCATGCGGGGGAAGTCGGGCGGATTGTTGTCGAACGGGCTCGCACCGATTTTCAGATTGCGCATGCCGAGTTCGCCGCCCAATTCGATGAAGCGACGGCGAGAGTGGTCCGACTTCGCACGCGCCTCGCCGTCGAAGTACCAGTCCATCAGAATTTCGAGCTCGAAGTACTTCATGCCCGTGTCTTCCAGAATGTTCTTGACACCCGACAGACCGTACTTCTCGATGCTGTATTCGAGGTCATCGAGGATGAGGCCGACGCCGCTCCATCCCGCACGCATCGCCGCTTCGCAGCGGTCGCGCAGCGGGAACGGACTGATTTCATTGGCTGCGCACGGATAGACGTCGCCTGCGAGGGTCCAGTACGCCGCCAGCAGTTCTTTCTTTGCATTCATGTGTAGTACTCCTATGTCTCTCGATATCATCTGTGATCATGCAGCACGTTCTGACGTGCCAAACGACTACGTGTTTTGCCGATGCAGGTTGCCGGATGTCGCGAGCGTGAAATCCCACGACACAGACCAGAAGGGCGACGAGAACCCGACGCGCTTCGCCGCATCCGCGTCGTCGATCTTGTTGAAGTCAGCGATAAGCTCACGCTTGACGCCGAAGACCGCATCCTCGGGCAAGTACGGGCAGTCCGGCGTAAAGATGTGAGTGATGACCGGGTCGAATCCGGGCGCAGTCACGATGAAGTGCAAATGCGCGGCCCGGTTGGGGTGCCGCCCCATCGCGCCGAGAAGCTTTCCGACCGGACCATCCGAGGGAATCGGATAGTGGCGCGGCTTGACGGACTTGAACCAGTAGCGGCCATCGGCATCCGACGTGAAAACGCCGCGCATGTTCGAGTCAGGCTGAACGCCCTTTTGCTGTACATCGTAGAAGCCGTCATCGTTGGTCTGCCACACTTCGAGCTTCGCGTTCGGAATCGGATTGCCTTCGATGTCTGTCACGCGGCCTTCAACGACCATGGGCTCACCCTTTTCATCCAGGCAGATGTTCGTGCCATTCGAATATTCGGGTGCATCGGCGACATAGAAGGGTCCGAGAATCGTGTTCGGCGTGGCGCCGCTCGGACGACGGTGATTGACCGCGTCGACCAGCATCGAAACGCCGAGGATGTCCGAGAGCAGGATGTACTCTTGCCGCCAGTCGGTGCACATCTGACCGGTCTCGGTCAGGAAGCGGATGGCAGCGAACCACTCTTCGTGAGTCGGTTCGATTTCCTTGATGGCGGCATGAAGATGCCTGACCAATACCGACATCACTTGCTTCAGACGAGGGTCGGCGTCGTCGCTCATGCGAGCGTTGACCACGTCTGCCGAGCGTGCTTCATCGAAATACGGCGAGGCGGACTGAACTGCGGGGAATGCGCTTTGCATCACTTGTCTCCATCGATCTCTTGTGTAGCTTTGAGACCAGTCTATATTCGCCGTGGCTGGCAAAACAGAGCTAGAAAGGGAAAGTCTTTCGCGCTGAGTGGGAATACGCCTCAACGGCAGCGCGAAGCGGGCTCACGCCGTCCAGTGACGTTCGTAGTCGTTCTGCTGGAAGCGCTCCAGTAGCGCATCGATGAACAGTCGCACTTTCACGGGCAGATGCGCGCGAGTCTGAAACGCGATGTTCATGGTGAGCCGCGGAAGATCCCAATCGTCCAGCACCGGGATCAGACGGCCGGCCTTGAGGTCGTCGTAGACGATGTATTTCGGCTGCACAAGGATGCCCATGTTGTCGAGCGCGGCGACGCGGAGTATCTGACCGTCATTCGACTCGACCAATGGCTTCACTTTGACCACCACGTTCTCGCCGCCGCGGGTGAATGAGAGCTCGCGTGCATTGTCGGCGAGTTGATAGTTCAGCAACCTGTGCTTCACGAGCTCCGTCGGGAACCGGGGGCGACCGTTCGCCTCGATGTAGCCCGGAGAAGCGGCGAGAATCCGGCGTGTCGATGCGAGCCGTCTGATCGTGATGTTGCTATCCGGTTCGAGCACTTTGGTTCGAATCGCGACGTCGATGCCGTTCTCGATAATGTCGTAGTAGCGGTTGGCCGCGACCACATCGACAGCGATGTCCGGATAACGCGCGGTGAACTCGGGAAGCATCGGCGCGATGTGCAGCATGCAGAAGGACAAGGAAGCGGTGACTCGAAGCACGCCGCTCGGACGTACGACGGCTTCCTTGATGACGGCTTCGGCTTCGCCGAGGTCGGACAGTATGGATTTGCAGCGCCGATGAAATTCGGCGCCCGCCTCGGTCAGATAGAGGTTACGCGTCGTCCGGCGAACCAGTTGGACTCCGAGTCTCGCCTCCAGCGAGATCAGATACCGGCTCGCCGCCGAAATGGACAGGTCGACTGATTCCGCAGCGCGACTGATGCTGCCCGACTCGGCTACTTCCACAAACAACTGAAGTTCCTTGA
Organism: Caballeronia sp. EK; assembly: GCF_014384845.1. Classification (NCBI taxonomy): domain Bacteria; kingdom Pseudomonadati; phylum Pseudomonadota; class Betaproteobacteria; order Burkholderiales; family Burkholderiaceae; genus Caballeronia; species Caballeronia sp. EK. Next base: position 290,984 of record NZ_JACSUE010000001.1, on the reverse strand, counting down.
ACTGGTCCATGCCCTTGCACCATCACGCCTTTTGACTCCGCCCGCACTCCGTTGGAATGAGGGAGCACGCGCGATCTCGTCGAATCATTATTTGGGTGTCGCGCATGCATCATCATAGTGCGGCAGATCTATCTTGATGCTACAAAAACGCATCAATAATCTATCAGTTCGCGTTCAAGGTTAAAGACAGCGCAATCCCTCTTTTTTTCGATGTAGGATAGCCCGGTATAGCTTTTCTGAAGTCTCATAAACACATCAAGAATCTATCTGTAGCGGAGGGTCGCAGTGGCTCACCGGTTTTTGATCAAGGAAATCGCGCTTCAGGCAGGGCTCGGTGTGGCGACCGTAGACCGCGTACTGAACGGGCGTGCCAACGTCCGCGAGCACACTCGCCGGCGGGTCGAGCAGGCCATCAAGGAGCTGGAGAAGCAGGAGTTGAATCTCGCGACCACGGGACGAAAACTCATCGTCGATGTTGTTGTCGAGGCGCCTTTGCGGTTCAGCGATGAAATCAAGCATGCCCTCGAAGGCGAACTCGCTCTGATGCACCCCGCGGTCGTTCGACCGCGCTTTATGTTGCAGGAGACGATGACGACCTCGGAAGTCGTGGAGGCGCTCCGGTCGATTATTCGACGCGGAAGTCACGGTGTTTTCCTGAAGGCCCGGGACGTTCCCGAGATTGCAGAGGCGGTGGCGGAGCTTCAGCGCCACGGCATTCCGGTCGTCACGATCGTCACCGACATACCGCTGTCGGGGCGCATCGCCTATGCGGGGCTCGATAATCGCGCTGCCGGTGCCACGGCCGCGTATCTTCTTGGCCTGTTGCTGGGAACGCAGCCCGCCAATGTGTTGATAACGATGAGTGACGAGCATTTCCGGGGCGAAGAGGAACGCGAGATCAGCTTTCGCCGGGCATTGCGCAAACATCATCCGCGTCTGAAGCTGGTCGATGCGAGCGGTGGACATGGCCTCGATATGCCGACCGAGGACCGGGTCCGCAGCGCGCTCGGCGGCGATACCCATGTCACAGCCGTCTATTCGATGGGCGGCGGCAACATCGCCATTCTTCGCGCGCTGGAGGCGCAGCAACAAGCGCCGGTCTTCTTCATCGGACACGACCTCGACAGAGACAATGTGCAGTTGCTGCGCGATGGACGGATACAGGCCATTCTGCATCACGACCTGCGACAGGACATGCGCTCGGCCTGTCATCACATCATGCACTATCACAAGCTTCTGCCAGCATCATCCGTCGCGACTTCTTCTTCGGTCGTTGTCGTCACTCCGGAAAATATCCCGGATTACATTGCCAGCCGCTTTCGCGACTGACTCGACCGCTCGCAACTCGCTTCGTGAGCGTGCCATCAGAACCTCGTCGCCAGCCCCGCAATCACGCCAAACTGGCTCTTGCCATAGTTGGGGTTAGTGCTCGACGGGTTTCCGTTGACCGGATCGTCATTGGTGTTCGCACCGTACAGACTGCCGTCGAGGCCCAGGTTGGACGTCGAGCTGTTGCGCACGTAGGCGAGTTCAGTGTAGAGGAGCGTTCGTTTCGAGAGCGAGTAATTTGCGCCCAGCGTGTACAGCGTTGCGTTCCCGTTCCCCTTGTTCGCGTTGGCGTGATACACCGCGCCGGTGATAGCGAGCGCAGGCGTCGTCTGCCAGATTGCGCCGATCCATTCGTGATTGACGGTCGTCGGGAGGCCGGTACCCGACGGCAATGCCGACGGCGCCGCCGCACCGAAATACCCCGCGTTGGATGCATCGGGAGCACTCAGGTGCTGGTAGCCGAGATACGCCGTCACAGGACCGAATGCATAGGTCAAGCCCGTGAGAATCGAGCGCGACGTCAGGTACACGTTGCTGAACTGGCCGTTCGGGTCGCGGACTTCGTCGTAGGTCGCTTGCCAGAAGAGACCACGATTCGCGTACGACAGTTTGATGCCATCGGAACGTCCCTGAGCGCTTCCGAGTCCGGTGGACGTGCCCAATTGACCAGGCGCGCTGCCCGGGTTGCCGGCATTCCACGTCGGTGCGTTGGTCAGGTCATACTGGCCTTGCAACGTAAAGCCCGCGATTGTCGGTGAGAGATACTCGACGCCATTCGCTGCCTGCGAGAAGATGCGGCCGCGAACCAGTGTTCCGATCGCGTACTTCTTCGTCTGCTGCGGATCGACATCGCCCGAATACTGGCTAATCTCCGCCGAGCCCATGTTTCCGAACTTGATTTGCCCCCACGTGTCGTTCTGCAGGCCGACAGTCGCCTGTCCTTCGAAGAAGCTCCCGTTCGCGACACTGCCGTTCATCGTGTTCAGCCGGGACTCGAGCTGGAAGATCGCATGCGTGCCGCCGCCGAGATCCTCTGCACCCTTGAGGCCAAATCTGGATTGCGCCCAGCCTCCGCTCTGCGCTCCGAATACATGACCCTTCGGCTGATTTGTCTCGTAGACGATACCGTTATCCACGATGCCGTATAGCGTGACGTTGCTCTGAGCCGTGGCTGTCGCCGTGGCTGACAACGCGAACACGCCGAACAAGAGCTTCTTCATTATCCGTCTCCATTCATTTAGTTATGCTACATACATACTTTGTTATCACGCGCTAACTTGTGCCGCCATTTACGCGTGAACTGCTGACGCTCGCTTCTTTCGCGCCCGTCTATCGTTCATCGAGCGTGGGGTACGATACTTCCGCATGTCGCCTTCTCCCGCACTGCTCTTGTGTATTTTTGGCGAGTCTATCTTCCCTATTCACTCGAACAAAGAGCGGAAGGGGGAATCTCTTTCGCGGAATCAGGGAAAGTGTCGCTTGAGGCTCGCGCGCAAAAGCACTTCAGCGGTATGCTGTGTTGATCCTTGCGGTTAACCCCCGTATCCCTTTCGACGCCTCATCGTTTACGGTTCGGGCGTTCCGATCAGGAACCAGCCAGTTAACGTTGAAGCAGTCTTCCGTCGCCAACCTACCCTACGCGGAGATACGTATGAACCTCAAGAAACTGTCCGTTTTTGCTGGCTCGGCAGGTATGGCTTTGAGCCTCGTCCTGATCCCGGCGGTTCAAGCTCACGCCGCCGCCAGCGACGCGGACGCATCCGGCGCTACGATGTCGAAGCAGGAACTCAAGGCGCAGAAGAAGGCGGAAAGCAAAGCGCGGCGCGCAAAGAAGAACGCCGAGCTGAGCACGCTGGAAAAGAATGGGTACAACCCGGGAGGAAGCCAGACCAACTATCCGCAGAATCTCCAGAATGCCCAGCAGAAGGCGGCTGGACAGAAGCCAACGAACGCACCGGCAGTAGCGCCGTGATGCCGGGTCTACACGCTAACGCACATTGAGAGAAGATCGGCAAAGCGGCCGCTCAACGCGACTTGCCGGTCGCACGAGCGCGTCGCGATTTCGCTTTCTCGTTTCCCTGCAATTGTTCCGCGTCGCTCTGAAGCGCCGCCGGCAACTCTGCCTTTAGCAGTTCGATCCACGCCCGCGTCTTTGCTTCGAGATATTTTCTCGAAGGCATCAGCACATAGACGCCTACATCCGGCGAGCGCCATCGCGGCAAGACATGCACGAGTTCGCCGCTGCGTATCTTGTCCAGCACCGCAAAAGCCGGCAGCAGCGCAATGCCGAGTCCACTCGAAGCAGCATGCACGACCGCTTCGGGATGATCGCCGATCAGCGGACCCGCCGGCTCGAACGACAGCGAAGTCTTGCCGTCGCTGAGTTCCCAGTCCGGCGTCGTCGACGCATTCACGAGGCGCAGGCATGCGTGGTCCGCGAGGTCCGCCACGTTCTTCGGGGAACCGCGCCGCCTGAGGTAAGCAGGCGCCGCACAAAGCACCCCGTGAACCGCGCCGAGCCGCTGCGCGACGACGCTCGAATCCGGCAGACGCTGGGTCAGATAGACGCTCACATCCACCCCTTCCGCCAGCAGATCCGGCACGTACTGCGAGGCGCTGTACTCGACGGTCACCGTCGGATACATCGCGCAATACTTCGCCACCAGCGGCACCACGTAGTGATCGCCGAAGCTCGCCATGCATAGCAGTCTCAGTCGTCCGGACGGCTGGATGCGCGCGCCGCTGACCTCGCCCTCTGCCTCCGTCACCAGTTCGAGGATCGTCCGGCACTGGTTCGCATAACGCTCGCCCGCGCTCGTCATGGCCATGCGCCGGGTCGTCCTCTGAAGCAGCTTCGCCTGCAGCCGATTCTCCAGCTCGGAGACGAGCCGCGACACCTGCGCCGTGGTCAGTTCCATTTGCTCCGCCGCAGCGGTGAAGCTGCCGGCATCGACGACCCGCACGAACGCAGTCATCGCGTGAAGCAGTCCATAGTCGAGATTTTTGCGCATGACGTAACAATTTTTCGAATCCGACGGTATTTTCCCACGATGGCGAAATAGCTAGGATCAGCCCGTACGTCGTTGCCATCCGGGTGCCGAAACGCCCGGAGCAAGGACTGATTGAATCGATAACGAGGTGATCCAATATGAACGGTGCTGAAAGCTTGTTGCGTTCGCTCATCGCGAGCGGTGTGGATGTCTGCTTCGGAAACCCGGGCACGTCCGAGATGCATTTCGTGGCGGCGCTGGATTCGGTCGAAGGCATGCGTCCCATTCTGGGCCTCTTCGAAGGTGTCGTTACCGGCGCGGCCGACGGTTACGGCAGAATGGCGGGCAAACCCGCCTGCACGTTGCTGCATCTCGGCCCCGGGCTGGCGAACGGTCTCGCGAATCTTCACAACGCCCGCCGCGCATCGAGTCCGGTCGTCAATATCGTCGGCGATCATGCATCGAGCCACGCCCGCTACGAAGCGCCGCTTACGTCCGATATCAAGGGCTTCGCCCGCCCCGTGTCGGAATGGATCCATTCGTCGGGCAGCGCGCTGACAGTCGGAGCCGATGCCGCCCGTGCCGTTCAGGCGTCGCTGGAAGGCGCAGGCCAGATCGCAACGCTGATCCTTCCCGCCGACACGGCCTGGTCGCAAGCCGACGGCGTGGCTTCGCCGCTGCCGGTCCCGAGGCCGGCCCTCGTCGGCGCGGACACCATCGAGCGCGTTGCCGCCCTCGCGCAAAGCGGCGTGCGCACCGCGTTTCTGCTGCGCGGCAAGGCATTGCGGGGCCGGGGGCTTGAAGCGGCCGGCAAGATCGCCGCGAAGACCGGCGCACGGCTTCTCAGCGACACTTTCGCACCGCGCATCGAGCGCGGCGCGGGGCGCGTGACCATCGAACGGCTGCCGTATTTTGCGGAGCAGGCCGCCGATTTCCTCGCCGGCATCGAGTTGCTCGTGCTCGTCGGCGCGCAAGCGCCGGTCAGCTTCTTCGCGTACCCGGACAAACCCAGCTGGCTCACGCCCGAAGGATGCCGCATCGCGATTCTGTCGCATCCTCACGAGGACGGCACGGCTGCCCTCGAAGCCCTCGTCGACATGCTCGGCGCGCAGCGTGCCGTCGCCCGGACGAACGCGCTCACCGCAGCCGATTTTTCGCCGGGCAGCACGCTCGACGCGGCGTCGATCATGCGCACTGTCGCGAAGCACCTGCCCGAAGGCGCGATCATCACCGAGGAGGCATCGATGGCGATGGCGTACTCGGGTCTCACCGAAACGGCCGCGCCGCACGATCTTCTGGCGCTGACCGGCGGCGCGATCGGCTGCATGATGCCCGTTTCGATCGGCGCGGGCATCGCCTGCCCCGACCGAAAGATCGTCAACCTTCAGGGCGATGGCAGCGCCATGTACACGCTCCAGTCTCTCTGGACGCAGGCGCGGGAAAACATCGACGTCGTGACCGTCATCTACGCGAACCGCGGCTACAGGATCCTCGCCAACGAGCTCGCGCGCGTGGGCGCCCGCACGGATGGCGCGCAGGCCGCATCCATGTTCGACCTCGACAATCCGTCGCTCGACTGGGTCGCCCTTGCGAAGGGCATGGGCGTCGAAGCGGTGCGCGCCGAATCGGCCCGCGATTTCGACGCCGCATTCGCGCACGCGATGAAGCGTCGCGGCCCGATGCTGATCGAAGCCGTGATCTGACCGCGTCGCAAGCAAGTCCAATGAACCGCTCAACATTTCTTTATATTTAGCATGCCAAATCAATTCAGACTGCCCGTCGAACCTACGTCCGCGCAGATTCGCGCTCACCTCGACGCCATGAAGCAGGCGCAACTCAGGGACGGTCCGCCGTCCGCCGCGCTGCGCCGCGACCGTATCGACCGCGCAATCGATCTGCTTCGATCGAACAAGCGCGCGTTCGTCGACGCGATCAATGCCGATTACGGCTGTCGCAACACGCAACAGACCTTGCTCGCCGATATCCTCGCGTCGGTCGAAGGGCTGCGCTTCAATCGCGAACACCTCGAAACATGGACGGCGCAACCGGCGACGGCTGAGCCGTTTCCCGGCGTCAGGACGCGGGTCGACTATCAGCCGCTCGGCGTAGTCGGGATCATCAGTCCGTGGAATTTTCCGGTCGTACTGGCGTTCGGACCGCTCGGCGGCGCCTTCGCCGCGGGCAACCGGGCCATGCTCAAGCCCTCCGAGCTGACACCCGCCACGTCGGAACTGATGGCCGTGCTGATCGCCCGTTACTTCGACGCCGACGAACTCACGACCGTGCTCGGCGCAGCCGAAACGGGCGCGGCATTCAGCGCGCAGCCGTTCGATCATCTGGTGTTCACAGGCAGCACGCAGGTCGCGCACCACGTCATGCGCGCGGCATCGGAGAACCTCGTGCCCGTCACGCTCGAACTGGGCGGCAAGTCGCCGGTCCTCATCGGGAAGGATGCGGACCTTCGGCTCGCCGCCGAGCGCGTGATGACCGTGAAGACCTTCAATGCCGGCCAGATCTGCCTGTCTCCCGACTATGTCCTGATTCCCGCCGATCGCGCCGACGCGTTCGTGGAGCACGCCAGAGCGGCCGTCTCGCAGATGTATCCGACCATCCGCGAGAATCCCGACTACACCTCGATGATCGATGTTCGCGGCTTCGAGCGCCAGCTTGCGCTCGTCGACGACGCCCGCAGCCAGGGCGCGCAGGTCGTAAGTCTCGCTCCCGCTGGCGAAGAACTGTCCGATCCGCTCGTGCGCAAGATGGCGCCGACCATCGTTCGCAGCGCCACCGATGCCATGCGCGTGATGCGGGAGGAAATCTTCGGCCCGGTGCTGCCGGTCGTGACGTACGAGACCTTCGACGAAGCACTGGCGTACATCAACGCGCGTCCCCGACCGCTCGCGCTCTACTACTTCGGCGACGATGCAGCCGAGTCCGGGCAGGTCGCGACTCGCACCACATCCGGCGCACTCGTCGTCAACGACGCGATGACCCACGTGTTCTTCGACACGCTGCCCTTCGGCGGCGTGGGTGCATCCGGCATGGGCCACTACCACGGCGAATACGGATACCGCACGTTCAGCCACGCGAAACCGGTCGTGTTCCAGAGCGTGGGCGGCGAGTCGAACCTGCTGATGCGAGCGCCGTATCTGCCGGCTTCCGAAACCGCGATTCATGGCCTGATCGACGCCTGAGAAGTCGATCTCAACACGGCGATCCGCAGCGATTGCGGCATCGCCAAACGGAGTTCTCCATGCCGAAGCAATTTGCCGTTCCCCTTTCGCAGCGCGGTCTGTCGAGCATCGCGCCCCCGCCGCCCTGGCACTATGCCGGCGACTTCATGCTCGTCGAGTTCTGGGCGGATCCCACCGCGGCGGCTGCCGTGCTGCCGAAAGGCCTGAGCGCCGACTCCGCGTCGCCCGGACACGCAACCGCGCTCTTCATCGACTGGCAGTTCACCGCCGACAACGACGAGATGCTCGATCCGGCGCGTTATCAGTATCGCGAGTTTTTCGTACTGGTCGACGCGCTCTACGAAGGCAAGCCCGTTTCGTATTGCCCGTACATCTTCGTCGACAACGATTCCGCGATGATGCGCGGGCTGATCCAGGGCTTCCCGAAGCGCTACGGCCAGGTACACCAGACGCGCTCGTTCGCGGCACTGAGTCCGGCCGCCGCGCCGGTCGCGGCAGGCACCCGCTTCGCCGCGACGGCGTCCGCCGCCGGACAACGCATCGCGCGCGCGGAAGTCAGGCTTGAATCGGCGGTCGATGACGTGTCGAAGCTCGCCATCGCCGGGCGGCCGGTCGTCAATCTGCGCTACTTCCCGCGCCTCGCCGCCGGCCAGCACGATACGCCGGCCGTGAACGAGCTGGTGCTGTCGGTCATGGATAACGCGCAGATCACCGACGTGTGGACCGGCGAAGGCGCGCTGTCATTCCCGCTCGCTGACGGCGAAGAGATCGCGGATCTCCAGCCCGTACGCACGGGCGCCGGATTCCGCGGCTCGATGGCGTATAGCGTGACGAATCTCGAGACACTGGTGGACAACACGAAACAAGCCTGACGGGCGAATCCAGAGGCCGCAACGCTCCCACCGGCTGGCGGGAGCGTCATTACATCCGTCCACTAGAACATGTAACGCAGGCCTGCCATCACGCCGAGCTGCGTCGTGCCGAAGGACGAACTTATCGCGTTGACCCCCTGCAACTGCGCGCCCACCAGTCCTCCCCGATACTGCGAGTAATCGACTTCAAGATAGGTGTCGGTGCGTTTCGACCAGTTGTAATCGGCGAGCAACTGGAATTGCGTCGCGTTGCCGTCGGCGGACTGGGTTTTGCCGGTCTGAATCGTGCGCCACACGTTCGCGGAGAGGTGCGTCGCGAAGCCGATCTGCTGCGTCACGCCGCCGAAGAACATCTGCCTTGAGCTGAACGTGTTGAATTTCAGGGCGCTCAACTCGGGCGGCGTGAACGGGCCGTTGGGAAAATTGCCGACGAATCCCTGATCCTGCCGGTTGACGGCCCATCCCGCCGATAAGGTCGTCGAGCCGAACGTGTACGAGCCGCCCGCGGTCCACGACTTGAAGTGCGCGGAGGTGTTCACGGCATCGCGCGAATCGAGATAGGCGGCGCCGAAAGTGAGCGGCGCGGGCGGCAGATACAGGACCGATGCGCCGATCTGACTTCCCGCGCCGAACTGGCCCGCGGTGCCGCCGAACGCGTACGAGATTTCGGCCCTGAGGTATTCCCATCGTGCGGCGTACTTGACCATGTTGCTCGTCCATACGCCCTGAGCCATCGTCACTTCCGGGCGGAAGCGGTAGAACGTCGGCAGCCAGCGATTGCTCGCGAAGGCGCCGATCACCGCATCCGACAGCGGATTGAGCTGGCGTCCCATCGTCAGCCTGCCGAAGCTGTCGGACTGCAGGCCGACGAATGCCGTATTGAAGAACGGATAAGCCGGATCGCTCTGCCCCGTGTTCGGGAAGAAGCGATTCTCGAGATTGAAGACGGCCTTCGTGCCGCCGCCTAGATCCTCCGTGCCTTTGAAGCCGAAGTGGCTCTCGCTCGCCCCGCTCGTCACCTGATATTGCGAATCGCCGGCCGCGTTCGCGTGCGTCGAGTATCGAACGCCTGCATCGACAAGTCCGTAAAGCGTCACCGTCGACTGCGCCGCCGCCGGGACGGCATGCAGCGTCGCCGTCGACATGAGTCCTGCCAGCAGGCTCACCGGGCGGCTGTTCATTCTCCTCTTTGTCTCCTTCATGTGATGCATCCTGTCTCACGTTTATGTTTGTGTGAAACCGGCATGTCGGATCGATTTTCTCTTTGCGTCTTAGAAAAGTTAAATCGATACGTATGCCTAACGAAAATAAAAGCGACGCCACGAACCGTGGCGCCTGCTTTCAGAACTGCTCGATCCCGATGTCCATCGCTCCAGCCGCGCCGCGCAGAATCATCTCGCGAAGCGCGTGCGTCTTCGGAAGAATCTTCTCCATATAGAAACGCGCGGTAGCGACCTTGGTCCGGTGAAACTCCTGATCCTCTCCCGCTTCCTCGTTCGCCGATGCAATCAGCGCGGCGCGCGCCATCTGCCATCCGCCGCAGACATAGCCCGTCATCATCAGAAAGTCGACGGAACTCGCGAGCGCTTCATCGACGTGCGTGCTCGCGGCCGTGCACATCCACTTCGTGACGTCTTCGAGCGCCTGCACGCTCGCGGCGAAGGCGGGCGCCATCGGCGCGAGCCGCGCGTCGGCGTTGCGCTCCAGTTCGTGCGCGACGCTTCGCATCTCGGCGAGCAGCGCGGACATGGCGGCGCCGCCGTCCGATGCGAGCTTGCGTCCCACCAGATCCGCCGCCTGAATGCCCGTCGTGCCCTCGTAGATCGGAGCGATACGCGCATCCCGCAGATACTGGCACGCGCCGGTTTCCTCGATGAAGCCCATCCCGCCATGCACCTGCACGCCGAGCGACGCGATGTCGACACCCAGCTCGGTGCACCATCCCTTCACCACCGGAATCAGCAGATCGACACGCGCCTGACGCAGCGCGCGTTCGGCGGCGTCAGGATGCCGATGCGCGCGATCCATGTCGGCGGCCATCACGTAGGCGAACGCGCGCATCGCTTCGATCTGCGATTTCATCGTCAGCAACATGCGCCGCACGTCCGGATGCTGAATGATCGCGACCGCTCCGCCCGTGCGGCTCGCCGCAAGACGTCCCTGCACGCGCTCCTTCGCATAGTCGCGGGCTTGCTGATACGCGCGCTCCGCGATCGCGAGACCCTGAATGCCGACTTTCTGGCGCGCTTCGTTCATCATCGTGAACATATGAGCGAGGCCCTTGTTTTCCTGTCCGACGAGATAGCCGATCGCGCCTTCCTTGTCGCCGAAGCTCATCACGCAGGTCGGGCTCGCGTGGATGCCGAGCTTGTGTTCGAGCGACACGCAATGCACGTCGTTGCGTTGCCCCGGCGATCCATCGGCGTTCGGCAGGAACTTCGGCACGAGAAAGAGCGAGATGCCGCGCACGCCTTCGGGCGCATCCGGCGTGCGCGCGAGCACGAGATGGATCACGTTGTCGGTCATGTCGTGATCGCCCCACGTGATGAAGATCTTCTGACCGTGCAGCCGATAGTGATCGCCCTCGGGCACGGCCTTCGTGCGCACGGCGGCGAGGTCCGATCCGGCCTGCGGCTCGGTGAGATTCATCGTGCCGGTCCACGCGCCGCTGACGAGCTTCGGCAGATAGCGTTGCTTGAGATCGTCCGAACCGTGGTGCCGCAATGCCTCGGTGGCGCCCGCGTTCAACAGCGGACACAGCGCGAAGGCCATGTTCGACGAATTCCACATCTCCACCGCCGCCGCGTGCAACAGTTCCGGCAATCCCTGTCCGCCGAATTCGGGATCGCCGCCGAGGCCGGTCCATCCACCTTCCGCGAATTGCCGGTAAGCCTGCGCGAAACCATCGGCGGCGATCACACCGCCGTCGGTGAGACGCGCGCCCTGTGCATCGCCCGTCTTGTTGAGCGGCGCGAGCACTTCGGTGGCGAATCTCGCGGCTTCTTCGAGTACCGCGTCGGCCAGCTCGGGCGTGGCTTCTTCGAAACCCGGCAGCGACGACAGCGCGTCGAGGTCCGCAAGTTCGATCATCACGAAGCGCATGTCGCGCACGGGTGCAATGTAAGTGCTCATCGTTTGTCTCTAAGTTTGTCGGTTATGAGTTCGGTACATACGGCGGACGCGGATCGCGTCGTATCGTCCGGCGAGATCGATTTGTGCGTTGCAATGCGATGCACGCGATCGAGACTCGCGTATCATCGGGTGAGCAGTGCCTCGCACTGCGCCGTTGCCAGGCTGCACGCCGATCTCCCCTATGGGAATCCATGGTCTCCCAGCGTGGTGCCGCGCGATATCCCCCGTACAGGGGAGCGCGATTCGCATAGGCGGGAGATGGCAGCCGGGCGTCACCCGAGGACCGCAGCCGCCGACGCATATGACCGAAGTCATCGAGCCGATCAGGCCCACCCTTCTGCTCGCCACGAAGCTCCTTCCGCCACGTCTTCCCGCCGGGCTGATCGATCGGCCGCGGCTCGTCGATCTGGCCGCGCAGGCCGAAAACAGGCGTCTCACCGTCATCAAGGCGCCCGCGGGCTTCGGCAAGACTTCGCTTGCGCTCACGTGGCTCGGCTGGCTGCGCGAGCGCGGCGCGCTGGTCGCGTGGATTTCCATCGACGCGGACGACGACGAACCCGCCCGCTTCCTTCACCATCTCGCGCAGGCGTTGCGGCAGGCGTGCGGCAACATCGGTGCGTCCGCGATCGCGCTGACCGCCGATGCGTCGCTCGTGCCCGCGCAATCGATCGTCGCGACGCTGATCAACGAGCTGATCGAAGTCGAGGACGAGCTTTATCTCTTTCTCGACGACTATCATCTGATCGGCCTGCCGGTCGTGCGCGAAGTCGTCGCGTTTTTTATCGAGCATGCGCCGTCGCATGTCCACGTCGTGATCTGCACCCGCGATGACGCAACGCTGCCGCTCGCACGCCTGCGGGCGCGCAACGAGTTGCTGGAAATCGATGCATCGGCGTTGCGCTTCAACTTCGACGAAACGCGTTCCTTCGTCGAACGCGAGTGTCCAGGCAAGCTGAACGCGTCGACGCTCCGCTCGCTCTTCGCGAACACCGAGGGCTGGGCCGCCGCACTGCGAATTTCCGCGGCGGTGCTGGCGCGCGAGGAGTCTCGCGCGGACGCCGAATCGCCGATGCCGTCCGGCGCGTCCCGGCCGTTCGCGGCCTATCTGCAGGAGATGCTGAAGCGCCTGCCCGCCGAGGTGGTCGAGTTCATGCTGCGCACGTCGATCGTCGAGGGGCTAAACGCGTCGCTGTGCGAGGCGATCACCGGCGTCGCGGACAGCCAGGGCATGCTGGAGACGATCGCCGCGCGCCAGCTCCTGCTGGAACCGATGGACCTCGAAGGGCGCTCGTTCCGTTACCACCATCTGATGCGCGACTATCTGCGCCAGCGGCTCGACACGCTGTATCGCCGTCAGGTGGCGGACCTGCATCTGCGCGCGTGCCGATGGTACGCACGCGAGACGCAATGGACCGACGCCGTCAGGCACGCGCTCGCCGCGGGCGCGACCGACGAGGCGCTCGCGCTGATGAGCCGTTGCGCGATGACGCTGGTGATGAAAGGCGATCTGCTCACGCTGCTCGGCTGGCAGCGCGAGTTCCCGGCGAATCTGATGCAGGCGCAGTTGCAGGTGAGGCTGGCGATCGCGTGGGGCATGGCGCTCGCGCTGCGTTTCGACGACGCGCTCGCGATGATCGACGCTCTGGAGCGCGATGCCGACGGCGTTGCCGTCGCCGCCGAGGCGGAGCAACTGCGCCGGGAATGTCTGGCGATCCGCTCCGTGCTGGCGGGCCTGCAGGACGACCCGCAACGCGCGCTCGAACTCGCGCAGACCTGTCTCGAACGGCCGTCGAGCGATCTCTGGACGGTCAACGTCGTCTCCAACGTCGTGCGCTTCGCGCACTGGCGAGCGGGCAATCTCGAAGCGCTGTATGCGACGCCCTGGATTCCCTGCGCCATCGAGGACGATCAGCGCAATGTGGTTACGCCGGTCTATCGGCTGTGCCTGCTCGGCCATACGGAAATGCAGCAGTTGCACTTCCCGCTGGCCGAGCAGTACTTCACGGAGGCGATGCACATGGCCCGGCGCTACGCCGGCCCGCAGTCCGTCTCCGCGGCGTTGTGCGCGCCGATGATCGCGCAGTTGCGCTACGAGCAGGGACGCCTCGACGAAGCCGAAGCGCTGCTCCTCGACCTGATGCCCGTCGTCGATCTGGCGGCCATGCTGGACAGCGTGCTGAGCGCCTATCGCGTGCTGATCCGGATCGCGATCGCCCGTTCGAACCCGGCGCATGCCTACGCGCTCCTCGACCGCGCGCAGACGCTCGGGCACAAGCGCGGCTGGCAACGCCTCCTTGCCGCGGGGCTCGTCGAACGCACGCGGCTGCATCTGCGGGAAGGCAGAACGATGGAAGCGTCGGCATGCGTGGCACAGCTCGATGCGCTCGCCGCGCACGGCGCCGGGGCGGACGCTCCCGTGTCGGCGGAGATCGAGAATTATCGCGCGCTCGCGGCAGCCTGCGTCGCGATGAGCCAGAACCGCAGCCTCGAAGCCGTCGATCTGCTGGAGGAGGCGCGGCAAAGCGCCGGGCGCCGGCACAATCATTACCTGGGCTTGCGCTTGCGCACCATGCAGGCGCTTGCGTGGATGAGCGCAGGCATGCGCGGCGAGGCGGTTGAGGTCATCGGCGAAGTCGTGAGGATGGCCGCGCCCGCGGGGCTCCATCAGTCGCTGCTCGATCAGGGCGAGCAGATCGGACCATTGCTGCAGGCGCTTCGCGACGACACGCGCAACTCGGCGCAGACCCGCGACGTGCTGAGCTATATCGACCGTCTGCTCGATGGCTGGCGCGCGCAGTACCAGCCCGATGGCACATCGCGCCGCGACGCCGGACGCGAACCGCTGAGCGCGAGGGAGCGCAACATCGTCGAGCTGATCGCGCAGGGATTGTCGAACAAGGAGATTGCGCGCGACCTGGGCGTCACGCCCGAGACGATCAAGTCGCACGTCAAGAACATCTTCGTGAAGCTGGCGGTCGACAAGCGCGCACACGCCGTCGCGCGCGCGCAAGCTTTGGGGCTCGTGCGCCACGGCTGACTAGATCGCGTAATGCGCCACGGCGAGCGTGCCAGCGTGAAGCAGCACGCCCGCGATGCCGCCGACCAGCGTGCCGTTGACGCGCACGAACTGCAGATCGCGGCCGATTTCCGCCTCGATCTTCCGGCTGACCTCGGTTGCGTCCCAACCCTTGACGACCTCGGTGATCAGTTCCGTCAACCGGCTTCGGTAGCGCACGACGAGTGCGCGCGCCGCTTCCAGCCACCACGCGTTGAGCGTGTGCTGAAGCGCCGGCGAGCGCGCCACGCCGTCGCCGAAAGAGACCAGCATGGAAGTCGCGATGGCGCGCGTGACGGAGCGCTCGTGGCCGGCATCCTCGGCGACATGGCGGCGAATGCGCCTCAGCACGACGCGCGCATGACCCGCTCGCCTGACCTGACGAATGCAGTCGCGCAGCAACGACTTGCCGAAGCGGCGATGCGTATCCGATGTCTGCAACTGCTCGATGAAAGTCAGGAAGGCGCGGTCGATCTCGCGGCGCAGCGCATGATCCGGCGTCGCGGCCACTTCCTGCACCAGCGCGACGATGCCCGCAACAAAACGGTCGACGACATAGGCGTCGAAGCGCGCGGGCGTGTATCGCGAAGCCTCGCTGAACTTCGCATTCAGCACGCCCGCATGACGCACGAGCCAGCGTTCGAGCGCGCGAAGTCCGTGCTCCACGAGCGGCCGATGCCGGTCGCCCTCGGCGAGCATGCCCAGCACGCGGCCGGCCGCGCGCGACGCGTCGAAGCTGCGCAGACGCGGCAGCAGCATCCATTCGATGAAGCGCGCGGCTTCGTTCTCGTCGATGGTGTCCAGCACGCCGGGAAGCGATTCGACGAGCGCCGCCGCGATGATCTCGCTGTTCGCGCGATTCGACAGCGATTGCGCCAGCGACTTCGCGGCATTGTGACCGCCGAGCTTCGCGACGATCAGTTCGGGCTCCAGGAAATTCTCTTCGACGAACCTGCCGAGACTCTCCGCGATGCGCGGCTGATTCCGCGCGATGATCGCCGTATGCGGCAACGGCAGCGCGAACGGATGACGGAAGAGCGCGACCACCGCATACCAGTCCGCGATTGCGCCGACGGTTCCCGCTTCGGCGAACGATCGCAGCCACGCGAGCCACGGATACCGCTCCTCGAGAACGACGCATGCGAACAGCAGCACGGCCATGCATCCGAGCAGACCGGTCGCCGCGCGCCGCATGCGGGTCATCCGGCGTTCCTTCTCGCTTTCCGTCGCGGCGGACGCGTTCGCGGCCGCCCCTCGCCCGTCGCGAAACGGCAAGCTCAACCCGGCTCCTGACGCAGGAACCTGCGCACGACCGGCGCGACGTCCTTCGCACGCGTGATCAGAAACAGATGACCGTCGTCGATCACATACAGCACCGATTGCCGGATGCGCGCAGCCAGAATCTTCGCGTTGGACAAAGGCACGATCGGATCGTCGTTGCCGTGCATGACGAGCGTCGTCTGCGGCAGCGTGCCCAGCCAGTGCAGGCTGGTCCAGCCCCAGGCGGCCATCAATTGATAGAGATATCCGCGGCCGCGCGGCGGCTGGATATGGCGGCTGTGCTCCTTGAGAAGCTCCGGATCGCGCCGGTACGCGCCGCCGTAGATTTCCGGCCCGACCTGCTGAAGATACGCCGGATCGGTGTAACGGCGCGGGCCGATCAGCTTCGACAGAACGGAAAGCCGCGCCGGTATCATGAGCACGCCCGCCGATGTCGATGCGAGAATCAATCGGCGGCAGCGCTCGGGATATTGCCGCGCGAACTGCTGCGCGAGCGCGCCGCCCCACGATACGCCGAGCACGTCGACGGGCCCATCGTGTCCCAGCCGCTTAAGGAGCTTGTCGGTCAATACGCAGAGCGTCGAGAAGCGGTAAGGCGCGAGCGGCACGGGCGAACCGCCGACGCCGGGGATATCGAAAATGATGACGCCGACATCCCCCAGCGCCTCGACGAACGGCTCGACGAGTTCCAGATTCGCGCCGATGCCGTTGAAGATCAGAAGCGGCGGCGATGCGTCGCTTCCTTGCCGCACGCCGACGCGCACGAGCTGACCGTCGAGATCGACGGTCTGGGTTTCCATGATGCCGACAGACTCGGAAGTGTTATTCATTGCTCTCATCCAGACCTGATCTCGTTGATGCGCCGCGCGGGACGCGTTACTTGCGCGGTTGCAGCAGCGCCCTCAACTCCTCGACGTTCTCCGCGACGCGCTTCGAAATGACCGCGTAGCTGTCGGAGTGGGCCCGATACGCCGTGCCGAAGAGTTCCCGCACGTCGGAAAGCGTCGCGTAGAACGCCTGCTGCACCGCTTCGCTCGCGGCGGCCGGCCTGGCCTCCTGGCCGGGTTGCTTGCCGGTCAGCGCGCGGACCCGCGTCATCGTTCCGGAGAGGATTTCAATCTGCTTCTGGCCGAGCGACTGGATGCCCGTCAGCGCGGTGGTGCCGACGGTCGCGAGCGCTTCGACGTCCTTGCGGCGCGAATCCAGAATGGCGTTGGCATTGAAGCCGGACAAGCGCAAAGGCTTGATGAACTTGAGGCATCCGTCGAAGAAATTGCTTTGATTGGTCG
The DNA here is from genome assembly GCF_014384845.1 of Caballeronia sp. EK. Classification (NCBI taxonomy): domain Bacteria; kingdom Pseudomonadati; phylum Pseudomonadota; class Betaproteobacteria; order Burkholderiales; family Burkholderiaceae; genus Caballeronia; species Caballeronia sp. EK. Next base: position 273,842 of record NZ_JACSUE010000001.1, on the reverse strand, counting down.
ATTCCATGATCCGTTTTCCTTTCGATGATAATAAGTCGATGCCAGCCGCGACGCGGCCGGCGCATCGAAGTCAGTCCTGCAGGACGTAAGTGCCCGGCGCGGCCGCGAGCGACGGATGCCGTTCGTTGCCGAGCGCGGCGGGCGCCGCGCGGCGTTTGCCTGAGCGCGCGGCGAGCCATACGCTCCAGTCGTTCCACCACGAATCCGCTTTCGGTTCGGCAGCGTCGAGCCAGGCGTCGGCGCTCGCGGACAGCTCGGGGTTGAGATAGAACTTCGCCTTGGGATTGCCCGGAGGATTGATCAGGCTCTGGATGTGACCGCTCGAACTCAGCACGAAGCGCGTGTTGCCGCCGAAGAGACGCGCTGTGTCGTAGACGCCCTTCCACGGCGTGATGTGGTCCGTGATGCCCGCCACCATGTATTTGTCGCAGGCCACGTCGTTCAGGTCGATCGGCGTTCCCAGCACGCTCAGCGCGCCGGGCTTCGTGAACAGGTTGTCCGTGAAGATGTCGAGCAGCTGGCCGTGCAGCTTCGCCGGCAGACGCGTCGTGTCGTTGTTCCAGTAGAGGATGTCGAACACAGGCGGCGTGTTGCCCATCAGGTAGTTGTTGACCCAGTAATTCCAGACGAGATCGTTGGGCCGCATCCATGCGAACACGCGTCCCATCTCCTCGCCGGCAAGCACGCCGCGCGATGTGCTCGCATGCTTCGCCGCCGCGATGGCTTCGGGCGTCGCGAAGAGCCCGAGCTGCGAGTCCGCCGTGTTGTCGAGCACGGCCACCATCAGCGTGGCGGCGTGAACGGATTTATCGCCACGGCTTGCCAGAAGTCCGAGCAAAGCCGAGATGGTCATGGCGCCCGAGCATGCGCCGTGCAGGTTGACATCGTCGCTGCCGGTGATGTCGCGCACGGCCGCGATCGCTTCGAGAAGCGCCGTCACGTAGGTGTCGAGATCCCAGCCGGATTGCGCCGCGGTCGGATTGCGCCAGCTCACGACGAACACCTGAAACTCGCTCTTCAACAGATGCTCGACGATGCTCTTGCCAGATGAAAGATCGAACACGTAGAACTTGTTGATCTGCGGCGGCACGATCAGTTGCGGCCGGCTATGCACGTTCGCGGTCGCCGGCGCGTACTGGATCAGCTCCAGCACTTCGTTGCGAAACACGACAGCGCCCTTCGACGTGCCGAGATTCTTGCCGACCTCGAATGCGGTCCGGTCGACCTGGGCGGGCATGCCCTGATTCTTCACCATGTCCGTCACGGCGTTCTTCAGGCCGCCGATCAGGCTCGCGCCGCCCGAATCGACGGCTTTCTTGAGCGCGGCCGGGTTGCCGAGCAGGGTGTTGGTCGGCGACATCGCGTCGGTGAAGAGGGACATCACGAACTGCGCGCGCTCCTTGCTCTTCGGGTCGAGCGCGGAGCGGTCGACGAAGCCGGAGAGCGCATCGCGCCACGCGAAATAGCCCTGCATCGTCATGCGATAGAGCGCGTTGTCGCGCCACGCGACATCCGCGAAACGCTTGTCGCTCTGCGGCGCGCCCGGCGCGTCGCCGCTCAGCGCGGCGATCAGATCGCGGACCAGCGCGGCTTCCTGTTCGACGATCAGCGCGGGTTGCCGCCACGCCTGCGCGCCGATATGGCGCGCGGTCGCGACGACGTCGCAAGGACGCAATCCGACGAACGGATTCGGGCCCGACATGCCTTCCGTTGCCGAATGCACGAGGTCGTTCGCTGCCGCTCCGCGCGCCAGTCTTTTAGTGCTTACCGCCATTTTGATGCTCCTCCGACTTGCTCTCAGGTTCTTCGTTATGTTTGCTTACGCGATCAGCATCGCCAGCGTCTCGGCGATGAGCGCCGGCTTGTCCTCACCTTCTATCTCCAGCTCGTTCTTCGTCTTGACGATGACCCGCCCGCCGCTCTTTCGCTCAACTGACAACAAGCTCACGCGGTTGCGCACGCGCGCGCCGGCCTTCACCGGCGTCATGAAGCGCACCTTGTCGAGTCCGTAGTTGAGACCGGCGGACGCGTCCTCGGGGATGACGCCGATCTCCATTGCGAGCGGCGCCAGCAGCGACAGCGTCAGATAGCCGTGCGCGATGGTTCCGCCGAACGGACTTTCACGCTTCGCGCGTTCGACATCGACGTGGATCCACTGCGTATCGCCGGTGCAGCGCGCGAAGTCATCGATGCGCGCCTGATCCACGACCGTCCAGTCCGACACGCCCAGCTCCCGACCCACGAAATCCTCGATCGACGCGACGCGGTATTCCTTGATGCTCGACATTGCCTGGCTCCTTGTGACCGATCAGACGAACTGGGCGCGCAGCCACTTCTTGTTCACCTTGCCGACGCTCGTCTTCTCCAGTCCCTCGACGAACCTGACGACTTGCGGCACCGCGTACTTCGAGATGCGCCCCGATGCGCTGAACGTCAGCACGTGACGCTTGATCTCGTCCTCGGTGATGACCGCGTCCGCGCGGACCACGACGAGCGCGACCGGTCGCTCGCCCCACTTCTCGTCGCTGACGCCGATCACGGCGACTTCGGCGACGCCGGGATGCATCGAAATCAGGCTCTCGACTTCGAGCGACGAGATCCATTCGCCACCCGACTTGATCACATCCTTCATGCGATCCGTGATCAGAAGGCTGCCGTTCGCGCCGATGCTCGCGATGTCCTGCGTATGCAGATAGCCGCCGTCCCAGAGCTGTCCGGATGCCTCGGGGTTGTTCAGATAGCCTTGCGTGAGCCACGGCGCGCGGACGACGATTTCGCCGTTGGCCTTGCCGTCGTGCGCGACGTCTTCCATGTTCGCGTTGACGATGCGCAGATCGACGAGCGGAATCGGCGAACCGGTTCGGCAGCGCAGGCGCACTTGCTCGTCGAGGTCGAGGGATTCGTCGCCGGGTTTCAGTTGCGCGAGGCTCAGCACCGGGCACGTCTCGGACATGCCGTAGCCCGTGAAGACATCGATGCCGCGATCGAGCGCGGCGCGCGCCAGCCCGTGCGTCAGCGCGCCGCCGCCGATGACCACCTTCCATCTGCTGAGGTCGGCCGATTTCGCTTCGCCGCAAGTGAGCAGCATGTGCAGGATCGTGCCGACGCAATGCGAGAACGTCACGCCTTCATCGTGCAGCAGCCGCACCAGCCGGTCCGGCACGTAGCGTCCCGGATAGACCTGCTTTACGCCCAGCATGGTGGCGATGTAGGGCATGCCCCACGCATGCACATGGAACATCGGCGTGAGCGGCATATACACGTCGCCGCGATGAAAGCGCTGACCCGACTCGGGGCTCGCCAGCGCGGCCATCACGGTGATGGTGTGCAGCACGATCTGGCGATGCGAGAAGTAGACGCCCTTCGGCAGACCCGTCGTGCCGGTCGTGTAGAAGGTCGTGGCGCGCGTGTTTTCGTCGAAGTCCGGAAAATCGTAGTGATCGGCGGCGGCGGCGAGCATCGCCTCGTATTCGGTCGCGAACGACATGGCGTGCTCGCAGGTCTCGCCGTCCTGTTCGTCGATCAGGATGAAGGTGCGCACGGTTTCGAGCTGATCCCTGATCGCCGCCAGCACCGGAAGGAAATCGGTATGGACAAGCAGAACTTCCGCGCCAGCGTGATTGATCGTGTACGCGATCTCCGCATTCGAGAGACGCACGTTGACGGTCTGCAGGACGGCGCCCATCATCGGCACCGCGAAGTAGCATTCCAGATAGCGGTGGCTATCCCAGTCCATCACGGCGACGGTGCTGCCGTGCTGTACGCCGAGCTGGCTCAGGCCACCGGCGAGCCGCGCGATGCGCTCGCGCAGGCCCGTGTAGGTCATGCGCGTCCGGCCCCGGTAGACGATCTCCTGGTCGGGCGCCTGAAGGAATGGCGTGTGCAGCAGTTGCTTGATCAGCAACGGGTAGGCGTAGGCCGAGGGCGCGGCGGCCTGGAGGTCGTCCCGCATCTGTGTCTCCTTGTCTCATTCTGTTAGAGGGGCGGACATCGCCGGCTGGCGGCGGTGTCGTTTCCGGTAAGAGAATGATCGAAGGGAACAGGATTCGGAACCATCCCCTGAACGGGGGAGCGAGCCGTGATCGAGCCCGCTCAGCCCCGAGACTTCAGGGGTTTATACGTAAGGGAAACCCCGCCCGCTTCGCGAGACGCGAGCGGCGAGCGGCGAGCGGTCGTTCGGGTCATCTAACGCGGCGGCGCGGCCGCGACGCCTTCACTTGACCTCTTTTCTCTCGATGTTCTTGCCGGTCTCCTTGTTGTAGCGCTCGACATACTCGTCGGTGAGCTTGCGGATCGCGCGTCCGATCTTCCGATAGTCGGACTCGTTGAGATTCGCGAGCGACACGCGCCCCGACGGATGCTTCGTGCCGAAGCCCATGCCCGGCAGCAGCACGACACGCGCATCGGTGGCGAGACGGAACAGCAGCTCCGACGCCTCCGTGTGCTTGAGCAGCCAGTCGACGAACTCGCGCCCGTACGCGCGCTCCCCGAAATATTCCATGTCGATGATCGAGTAGTAATCGACCTGGTTCGCGTCCTTCTCGTCGAACGCAATGCCGATCTCTTCATAGAGCGCGCGCTTGCGGCTGCGGATCAGGCGCTTGAGCGCGTCCTTGTAGGCATCCGGCGTATCCATCAGCGAGAACAGCGAGAAGAGCACCATCTGCACCTGTTGCGGCGTCGACAGGCCCGCCGTGTGATTCAGCGCGACGGTGCGGCTGTCCGCGACCAGCCGGTCGATGAATTTCAGCTTGTCGGGCTCGGTCGTGATCGACTCGTAGCGATGGTGCAGGAGCTTCTTCGTGTCCTTCGGCAACTCGGAAATCAGCTTGTCGAGGACGTTGTCCTTGTGCGTCGCGATCGTGCCCAGACGCCAGCCCGTCGCGCCGAAATACTTCGAGTACGAGTACACGAGAATCGTGTTCTTCGGCGCGAGCGCGAACAGCGACACGAAGTCGTCGGCGAAGGTGCCGTACACGTCGTCCGTCAGCAGGATCAGATCGGGGCGTTCCTTGACGATCTGCGCGATGTATTCGAGGCTCTCGTCGCTGATTCTCACGGAAGGCGGATTGCTCGGGTTCACGAGGAAGAACGCCTTCACCTTCGGATCGCGCAGCTTGTCGAGTTCGGCCTTCGAGTATTGCCAGTTGTTCTCGACGTCGGCATCCAGATTCACGACATTCAGGTCGTACTCGCCGAGCGTCGGAATCTCGATGTACGGCGTGAAGATCGGACGGCCGAGCGCGATGGTGTCGCCCGCCTTGATCAGGTGGTTCTGCTTCATCGTGTTGAAGATGTACGTCATCGCGGCCGTGCCGCCTTCGACGGCGAAGATGTCGAATTCGCCGACGAACGGATACTTGCCGATCATCTCGCGGCGCAGATATTGCCCGACGATGGTCTCCGAGAGCTTCAGCATCCGGTCCGGCACCGGATAGTTCGACGCGAGAATGCCTTCACACATCTCATAGAGGAAATCGTTGCCCGACAGGCCGAGCTGATCGCGCACGTACGACACGGCGCCCGCGAGAAAGGCGATGCCCGGCACGCCCTTGTTTTCGCGCAGGAACAGTTCGAAGCGCTCGGACAGCCCTTCGCGCTTCGGGAAGCCGCCCACGCCCTCGGGCATGTATGCGAACGAGCGCTCCGACTCGCGCATCGCGAAGAGCCCGAGCTGCCAGAAGCCGTGGCGCGGGATCGTCGCGAGAAAGTTCGGGTTGCCGCGCCCGGCGTTGAGCATCGAGATGTTGGCCGGACGTTCGACTGCTCCGCCGCCCGCCGCCTTGATCAGCTCGTCTTTCAGTTCGAACGGACTCAATGCCTGCAGCGCTGCCTGATCCTTGCTCTTGTTGGCCTTTGCCATGATGCGTTCTCCAGTGAAAGATTCAAACCAGGCCGACGACGAGCGGCCCCAGTAATGTGAGCAGCACGTTCGCGATCGCATAGGTGATCGCGAACGGCACGGTCGGCACGGCGCTTTCGGCCTTGTCCAGCACGCCGCCGAACGCGGGGTTCGCGCTGCGCGAGCCGGACAGCGCGCCCGCCAGGATCGCCGCGTTGTCGTACTTCAGCACGTAGCGGCCGAACAGCATCGTGAGCAGCAGCGGCAGCATCGTCACGACCACGCCGAGCAGGAAGATCGTGACGCCGAGTTCCTTGATCGTCGTCACCGCCTGCAGTCCCGAGTTCAGACCGACCACCGAAACGAACGCCGCCAGCCCGAAGTCCTGCAACAGGCGCGATGCGGCGGGCGGCATCACGCCGTACATCGGATGCTTGCCGCGCATCCAGCCGAACACGAGGCCCGCGAGCAGGCAGCCGCCCCCCGACCCGAGCGTGAGCGGCACGCCGCCGATATTGACCACGACCAGCCCGATCAACAGGCCAACGACCATGCCGACGCCCATATAGATGAAGTCGGTCTTGATCGAGTAAGGCAGCTCGTAGCCTGTCGCCGCCACCGCGCGCTTCGTGTCTTTCGCGGAGCCGAAGTAGGTGAGCACGTCGCCGTGTTCGAGCTTGGTTTCGGGCAGGATCGGCACCGGCTGCCCGACGCGCGTGATGCTTTCGAGGAAGACGCCGTGACGCAAGTCGCGGTCGACGGTCTCGCGCACTTTCTGGATCGTCGTATGGTTCAGGCCCTTCGCCGTGAATACGGCCTGGCGCGTCTGCATGACCGCGCTGACATCCGTCACGTCCGACACTTCGGTGCCGATCTTCGGCGCGATGGGCACCATGCCTTCGCGCCGCCCGACCACGAGCACGACGTCATCGGCCGCGAGCACGACATCGGGCCCCGGCTCGACCTCCTTGCCCGCGCGCCGTATCTTCTCGACCGACACGAAGTCCTGCGCCGCCATTTCGATCTCGGAGACCTTGCGCCCTGCCGCCGCCCCGACCCTGAACGCCCGCCCGACCAGTTCGGGCAGCGCCGCCAGTTGCCCCGGCGCGCGCGACGGCGTGCCGCCCGCGAGCTTCGCTTCGGCGTCGAGCGCGGCCGAGCGCAGATCGCGGCCCATGAACTTCGGCAGGATGTTCACGCACACGATGATCGCGCCGAGCGAGCCGAACACGTACGTCACCGCGTACGCAATGGCCACGTCCGACTGCAGCGACTTCACTTCTTCGGCTGGCAGGCCGAGCCGCGCGATCGCATCGCCCGCCGTGCCGATGATCGCCGATTGCGTGAGCGCGCCGCCCGCGAGCCCGGCGGCCAGGCCCTTGTTCAGATGGAAGATCTTCGCGCAGATGATGACGGTGACGAGCGCCGACACGGCGAGAAACACCGCCATCGCGATTTCCCGCAGCGTCTTGCGGTTCAGCGAGTTGAAGAAGCCCGGCCCCGAGTCGTAGCCGACCGCGTAGATGAACACGGCGAACATCACGGCTTTCACGCCGTTGTCGATCGACACGCCCGCCTGGCTGATCACGACGGCCGCCAGCAGCGAGCCGCCGACGCCGCCGAGCTGGAACTTGCCGAAGTTGATCTGGCCGATGAAATACCCCACGGCCAGCGACAGGAACAACGCTATCTCGGGTGACTTGTGAAAGATGTTGTGTATCCAGTCCATCGTGCCCTCTCATTGAAAACGCGCTTGGGGTCCGCTACGAAACGCGGCGGACGACATGGCACTACCTTCCCTTGCCCGATCGCAAATCGGCGCCTGCAACGCGATCGACGCGGTTGCGTCCATTGCGCATGACGCCCTTCAGCCCTTGAACTGCGCGGCGAGGCCGACCACCACGGGCCCCATCAGCGGCAGCAGAATGTTCGAAAGCGCGTAGGTGATCGTGTAGCCGATGACCGGCGTCGAATTGCCCGTCACGCCGACGAGCGCGCTGATCGCAGGCGTGCTGCACTGCTGGCCGGCGATCGCGCCGAGCAGCATCGGCGGATCGAGTTTGAGAAACGCGCGGCCGATCCACAGCGACAACAGCCCCGGCACCAGCACCAGCAGAATCCCGGCGACGGGCAACGCGAGACCGTACTGATGCACGAGCTTGATCGCGTCCGGCCCCGCCGACAGCCCGACGGCCGCGATGAACGTCGCGAGTCCGAAGTCCTTGAGGATTTGCGCGGCCGCCGGCGGCAGCGAACCGACGATCGGATGGAACGAGCGCAGCCACCCGAACAGCAGCCCCGACAGCAGACACCCGCCGCCCGTGCCGAGCGCGAGCGTGACGCCGCCGAAGGTGCCCGACAGCCGGCCGATCGCCATGCCGACGAGCACGCCCAGGCCGAGATACACGAAGTCGGTTTTCAGGGTCGCCGGCAGCAGGTAGCCGAGCCGCTTCGCGCCGCGCAGCACGTCGGCCTTTGCGCCGACCAGCGTCAGCACGTCGCCGCGATTGAGCTCGGTGCCCGGAAGCGCGGGTATGCGGTTCTCCAGCCGCGTCACGGCGGCGATGTAGATGCCGCGTCCCTGCTCGGGGTCCGAGCGCTCGCGCAGTTGACGGATCGTCGCGCCGCGCGCGTCCTTGCGCGTGAGCACGACGTCGACCATATCGGCGAGCGCCGTCGAAAAATGATGGCCCGACGCGACCTCTTCCCCGAGCGCGGGCGCGGCCTCGATCAGCGCCTCGCGCCGCCCGCCGACCAGCACGAGATCGTCCGCGGCGAGCACCAGGCCGGGCGCGACGGCAAGCGCCGCGCCGCCGCGTTCGATCTCCTCGATGGTCAGGTTGTGGCCGTATTGCGCTTCGAATGCGCCGACACTCACGCCCGCCGCCCGGCCGACGCGAAACGCGCGTCCCACCAGCGCGGGCGCGGCGAGCCGCTCGCCTTCGCCCAGCGAATCGCCGCCGCCGAGCTTGCGCCACACGCGCTCGGCTTCTTCGCGCAGATTCACGCGCAATAGCAGCGCCGCGAACTGACTCGTGAAGAGCACGATGGTGATAAGTCCGAACAGATAGCTGACGCTGTACGCGGTGACGATATTCGCCTGCAGGCGCACCGTGTCCGCGTCGGGCAAGCCGAGCTTCGCGACGGCTTCCGACGCCGTGCCGATCACCGCCGATTCGGTCGCCGCGCCCGCAAGCAGTCCCGCTGCCGTGCCGGGATCGAGATGCAGCACGGCGACGGCGATCATCACGAGCGTGAGCACCGAGACGATTTCGACGATCGACAGCACCCCGTAACGCCAGCCGCGCCCGACATTGGCGAAGAACTGCGGGCCGCCCGTGAAACCGAGCGCGAAGATGAAGAGCGCGAACGCGATGTTCTTGAGGTCGGGCGACAGACGCGCGCCTGTCTGGCCGAGCAGCAGCGAAACGATCAGCGTGCCGCACACGCCGCCTAGCTGGATCGGGCCGATCTTGAAAGAACCGATCAGATAGCCGAATGCAAGACTCGCGAACAACGCAATTTCCGGCTGAGATCTGAACAATTCGGCAATCATCTACGCATCCCCGGAAATTGCGCCGCTTCGTATGGATTGCTCTGAATCTCGAACGGATAATTCAGCCGTTTAAAGAGAAACTTCCGACAAGTCGCGCTGGCGAAAGGTCGTGGCTTAGACCGATAATATAAATCGCCGCTTTGGGTAGTCGATTAAATTTATGAGAAATGCTTTTCTGATAGACGCCTATGTCTTTCAAGAAAGCATTCGCCGTGCAGACAGGTCCAAAGGCGCTATCTGAAAGCTTCCCGGCGTGGCTCCGGCAGAACCTGCGCTTGCGCTGTCGCGCCAAATGGGGCCGAGTTTTATACCGATTGACTCGATCGATTGCGCTTTGGCAATACGAAACTGATCCCTGAGTTTCTCGCGCTGATGGCGTCAATATCGTAATCGGGATTACCGGTTTTTACCTCGAATTGACGAAACACCATCGATGAAGTTTCGTATTGACCGAATACGAAACCCGCGTCGCCGACCGGTCAGCAAATAACGACGCCGCGCGGACATTGCCACAACCCAATCCGAAAAACCTACGGGTCAACCCCGAGTTGAGCTTTCCTCAACGCCGGCCTGAAAAATCGTCGATTCCTGCTCGCGCGAGCGCCGCCGCAGAATGCCCTTCATCCACCGCGGCGGTGGCGCAACCGATTCTCTCTGACGGAAAACAGGAACGTGGCAATGGAAAAGACTCTCTTCATCGGCGAAGGCTTCGAAGGACCGGGCGTGAACCTCGCCCACATCAACGTGCTGGTCGGACCGCGCAACGGCCCGGCCGGTCAGGCATTCTCGACCGCGCTCGCGACACCCTCGGCCGGTCACGCGCCGTTCGTCGTGATCGCACAGCCGGGCGTGCCGACCAAGCCGCTCACGCTGTATGTCAACAAGGCGCAGATCGACGGCGACTTCCACGGCAACGCGACGTGGGGCGCATCGCAGGCGGGCATCGCAAAGGCGGTCGCGGAATCGCTCGAAAACGGCACGCTGCCGCCGGAAGCGGAGAACGACTGGGTCGTCGTGTCGGCGAACTGGGTCAACCCGAAGACCGACGATCTCGACGCCGTCTACGAAAACAACTATCGCGCGTGCAAGAACGCGCTCATCGCCGCAATGGAAGGTCTGCCGCGCAAGGAAGCGGTGTTCAAGGCCGCACGCGAAGTGTCGAACCCGTTCTACACGCCGAAGAAAAGCTGAGGAGTTCTCGCAAATGGAATACGTGCGTCTCGGCCAGTCCGGCCTCAAGGTTTCGCGTCTGTGCCTCGGCACGATGAACATGGGCACGCCGCAATGGAAGCCGTGGATTTTCGATGAAGCGCAAAGCGAGCCGATCGTGAAGCACGCGCTCGATCACGGCGTGAACTTCATCGATCTGGCCGATTTCTATTCGACGGGCGTCGGCGAGGAAGTCGTCGGCCGCATCCTGAAGCGTCTCGTGAAGCGCGACGAAATCGTCGTCACGACGAAGGTCGGCTACGGCATGGCGAGCCACGCGAACGCGGGCGGCCATTCGCGCAAGCACATCATGGACGGCATCGACGCGTCGCTCAGACGTCTCGACATGGATTACGTCGATGTCTACATGCTGCATTTCTTCGACGTGAACACGCCCGTCGAGGAAACCATGTGCGCGCTCGACGACATCGTGCGCGCGGGCAAGGCGCGTTATATCGGCGTATCGACGATGTACACCTGGCAGTTCGCCAAGATCATGCAGGCATGCGAGCGCCACGGCTGGCACAAGCCGGTCAACATGCAGTTGCAGCTCAATCTCGCGTATCGCGAGGAAGAGCGCGAGATGATTCCGTACTGCATCGATCAGGGCGTCGGCATCTCGGTGTTCAGCCCGCTCGCGCGCGGCCTTCTGACCTGCGATGCGAAGTCCAACCGCAATCAGACCGACTTCTTCACCGCGCAAATGTACGGCGACCATGCCTCGCAGGAAGTCTCGTCGTCGGTGGCGCGCGTGGCGGCGCGGCGCGGCGTATCGGCGGCGCAGATCGCGCAGGCGTGGGTGCTGAGCCGTCCGGGCATCGCGAGCATGCTGGTCGGCGCGGACTCGGCGGCGCAGTTCGACAGCGCGCTTGCCGCACTCGACACGCGCCTCGACGCCGACGAACTGCACGAGCTGGAGCGCAACTACACGCCGTGCGATCTCATCAACGACTACACGGCGGGACGGCGCATCGCGCGCGAGGCGCGTGCCGCGCAAGGCGTGTTCGACGACACCTTGGAGCGCGCAGCATGAAGACCCTGTTGCAGACGAATCACTATATCGACGGCCAGTGGCGCGAGAGCGCGAGCACCTATGCCGTGCGCAATCCGGCGACGGGCGAAGTCATCGCGAACGTCGCGCGCGGCGGCAGCGCGGAAACCCGCCAGGCGATCGACGCCGCCCGGCGCGCCTTCCCGGCCTGGCGCGCGCTGACCGCGAAGGAACGCGGCGCTCGGGTGAAGCGCTGGGGCGAACTGATGCTCGCCAACCGCGACACGCTCGCCGAACTGCTGACGCGCGAACAGGGCAAGCCGCTTGCCGAAGCGCTCGGTGAAGTCGCGTATGCCGCGAGCTTCTTCGAATGGTTCGCGGAAGAAGCGAAGCGCAGCTACGGCGACGTGATTCCGAGTCCGAAGCCGAATTCGAAGATCATCGTGACGCGCGAGCCGGTCGGCGTCGTCGCGGCGATCACGCCGTGGAATTTTCCGCTCGCGATGATCACGCGCAAGGCCGGCCCGGCGCTCGCGGCGGGCTGCACGATGGTGCTGAAGCCGTCGGAGGAAACGCCGCTGTCCGCGTTCGCGCTCGGCGTGCTCGCAGAGAAAGCCGGCATTCCGCCGGGCGTGTTCAATATCGTGTCCGGCGACGCCGTGGCTATCGGCCAGACGCTGACGGAATCGCGCGATGTGCGCAAGCTGTCGTTCACCGGCTCGACGCGCGTCGGCAAGCTGCTGGCGAAGCAATCGTCGGATACGCTCAAGAAGCTCTCGCTGGAACTCGGCGGCAATGCGCCCTTCATCGTTTTCGACGACGCCGATATCGACGCCGCCGTGCAGGGCGCGATCGCGTCGAAGTTCCGCAACACCGGACAGACGTGTGTCTGCGTGAACCGCTTCTACGTGCAGGACGGCGTCTACGACGCGTTCACGCAGGCGCTCACGCGCGCCGTGCATGCCTTGCGCGTCGGCAACGGCCTGGCAGGCGAGTTCGATCAGGGTCCGCTCATCAACGAGGCGGCGCTCGCGAAGGTGCAGACACATGTCGCCGATGCCGTGAGCCACGGCGCGAAGATTCTCACCGGCGGCAAGCCGCACGCGCTCGGCGGCACCTTCTACGAACCGACGGTGCTCGCGGACGCAAAGCCGTCGATGCTGATCGCCGGTGAAGAGACCTTCGGTCCGGTGGCCGCGTGCTTCCGCTTCGAGACGGAAGAGGAAGTCATCGCCGCGGCGAACGACACGCCTTACGGCCTGTCCGCGTACTTCTACACGCGCGATCTGGGTCGCGCATGGCGCGTCGGCGAAGCGCTGGAAAGCGGCATGGTCGGCATCAACGAAGGCATCATCTCGACGGAAGTCGCGCCCTTCGGCGGCGTGAAAGAGTCGGGACTGGGCCGCGAAGGATCGAAGTACGGGCTCGATGAATACATGGAGCTCAAGTACATGATGATGGCCGGCCTCGGTCGCTGAGGCATCACCCCCGCCGCGCACGCACGAACGATAAAACCATCGCGTGCGCGGCTTTCATGCGGCGCGATCCGCGCCGCTGCACTCCGAACTGGAGGAGATACTCTTGGATACTCGAAGCATGAGCGCGGACGCGCTCGCTGTGCATGCCGCCGCGCCTTTCGCCGGCACCCCCGATCGCGTCGCGCTCGACGATGTTCCGCTGAACCGCTTTCACGTCAAGATCGCGGGTCTGACCTTCGGCGCGCATTTCACGGAAGGCTATGCGCTCGGCACGATCGGCTATGCGCTGACGTCGCTGAACAGGCAGATTCCGCTCGATGCATTCTGGATGGGCCTGCTCGGCTCGTCCGCGCTGATCGGCATTTTCATCGGCAGTCTCGTGTTCGGCTGGCTCTCCGACAAGCTCGGACGGCAGAAGATCTTCCTGCTGAGCTTCGTCATCATCACGGCGGCCGCCTTCGCGCAGTTCTACGCGACGACGCCCGCGATGCTCGTCGGCCTGCGCGTGTTGATCGGCTTCGGCATGGGCGGCGACTTCGCCGTAGGACACGCGATTCTCGCGGAGTTTTCGCCGCGCAAGCATCGCGGCACGTTGCTCGGCTCGTTCAGTGTGATCTGGACGATCGGCTATGTGATCGCGAACGTGCTCGGTATGCATTACGCCGACGCCTCGCCGGACGCGTGGCGCTGGCTGCTCGCGTCGGCTGGCGTGCCGGCGTTTCTCGTGCTGATCCTGCGCATCGGCACGCCGGAGTCGCCGCGCTGGCTACTTGGCCAGGGACGCAAGGACGAAGCGTTGCGCATCGTGCGCAAGCACTTCGGTCCGAACGTGACGCTCGGCGCCGATTCTGGCGGACACCACGCACCCGCGGGCGGTTTCGCGCGGCTCTTCAAGCCGGATCTGATCCGGCGCACGATCTTCAACTGCGCATTCTTCGTGTGTCTCGTGATTCCGTATTTCGCGATCTACACGTTCCTGCCGAGCATTCTCACCGCGATTCGCGTGCCCGAAGGCTCGGGTGCCGATCTGCTGCTGAATGCGTTTCTCGTGCTCGGCGCGCTGCTCGGCATCTGGCTGACCATCAAGCTGTCGCGCCGCTCGTTCCTGATCGGTTCCTTCGCGGTGTGCTGCGCGTCGCTGCTTGCGCTGGCGGTGCTGCCGGCTTCGGCGAATCTCGGGATGATCGTCGCGTTCGGCATCTTCACGCTGACGATGTCGGCGTTCTCGAATCTCGTCGGCGTGTTTCCGCCGGAGTGCTTTCCGACCGAGGCGCGTGCTTGCGGCGTGGGGCTGTCGATTGCGTGCAGCCGGCTGGGATCGGCGGTCGGGACGTTTCTGCTGCCTGTCGGCATTGCGCAAGCCGGCATCCAGATGACCATGCTCGCGCTGGCCGCGGTGCTGCTGGTCGGCATGATCGTGTCGATTGCCTGGGCGCCGGAGACGAAGCATCTGACTTTGAACCAGGCAAGCGGCAACTGATCGCCCGCTCAGAGCTGCGCGGCCTTCGCCCCCTCGCCGCGCAGCCATTCCGCGAACGCCTGCACGCAATCCAGCCCCGCGTGCGACGGCGCGATATCCAGCCAGTAGCCATAAGGCCCGCTCGATTCCACCGGCGACAACTGCACGAGCGCGCCGTCATGCAAATCATCGACGATCATGTTGCGGTCCACCACCGCGAGGCCCGAGCCCGCGCGCGCGGCATGGATCGCCTGATCGAGCGTGGAAAACTCGATGCCGTTCTCCGCATAAGCGCGCGGCAAACCGGCCGAATCGAGCCAGTTGGGCCAGAGCGTCAAGCGCACGTCGTTGTGCAGCACATGCAGCGTCGGCGTGCGTTCGAGCAGCGTTTCGACCGGCTGCCCGGCATATTTCTTCGCACCGACGAGCACATGCCGTTCGATGAACAGCAACTCCGAGCGATGATCCGCGCGCGCTTCGTATCCAAAGCGAATGCTGCAATGACGATCGTCGGCGGCATCGGTGCGCACGGAAAGGTCGATATCGGGCACGGCGTCCATCAGCGCGCCGAGCCGCGGCGACAGCCAGCGCGACGCGAAGGTCGGCGGCGCGGTCACGGTCAGCCGCTTGCGTTCGCCGGGTTTCGCGCTGGACAGCGATCGCGTCACGCGCTCGATCGAATCGAACGCTTGCGCCAGGCACTGAAGCAGTTCCTCGCCTTGCCGCGTCAGGCGAATGCCTTTGTGATCGCGGTCGAACAGCTTCGTGCCGAGCGCATCCTCGAGCAGGCGAATCTGCCGGCTGACCGCGCCCGGCGTCACGCACAGCGCGGCCGCCGACTTGTTGAAGCTCATATGGCGCGCGCTTTCTTCGAAGAAGCGCAATGCGGTCAGGGATGGCAGACGGCGCACGGTTGTCTCCTGGTTTCTTATTGGCGGCGGCGCTCCGGCCGCCTGTCCTATTCTCTCGCGCGCAACGGCCAGCCGCGCTCCTGTTCTTCGATCTCGCGACGCAGCCAGTCGCGGAACACGGCGACCGGCGGCGCGTCGTCCTGGCCGGTGCGCGTCACGAGCCAGTAGGACTGATGCCCGTCCACTTCGACGTCGCTCAGCGGCACGAGCGTCCCCTGCCGCAACTCGGACGAAATCATGTGGCGGTCGGCCATCGTGACGCCGAGCCCGTCCACCGCCGCGCGGATCGCGTGATCGAGCAGATCGAATTCGTGGCCGCCGCCGAGATCGACATCGTCGATATGCGCGGCCTTCAGCCAGTGCTGCCACGTCAGGTAGCGCTGATCGCTGCTCGCCAGAACGTGCAGCAGCGTGAACGCGCCGAAATTCTCCGCCGCGCCTGTGCTTCCGCCGAGCAGCGACGGCGCACACACGGCGAGATGCCGCTCGTTCATCAGCAACTGATTGTCGAGGCCGTCCCACTCGCCGTCGCCGAAACGCACCGCGCAGTCGAGCGAGCCCGATTCGACGAGATCGTCCTTCACGCTGGATGTCACCGTGAGTTCGAGTTCGGGCGCCGCCGCGCGCAGCGATTGCAGACGCGGCATCAGCCAGCGGCTGCAAAACGTGGGCGGAACGTTGACGCGCAGGCGCTTCAGGTGCGTCTTCTCCTGAATGCTGCGTACCGTCAGTTCGATGCGGTCGAATGACAACTTGAGCGCCTGCAACAACAGGCGCCCCGTCGCGGAAAGTTCGAGATGATGATGGCGGCGCACCAGCAGCGTCTCGCCGAGTTGCGTTTCGAGCTGGCGGACCTGCCGGCTCACCGCGCTTTGCGTGACGTGCAGCACTTCCGCGGCACGTGTGAAGTTGCCGGTGTGTCCGGCTACCTCGAAAGCCCTCAGCGCATTGAGGGCGGGCATTTTTCGCTTCAAGACGATCTCCTTTTCGCCGCCGGAGGCGGCTCCGGCACGCGACGCGCATTCGACACGCAAGTGCACCGGAGCATGCCGTTCTTTGACGGCATTTTACGAATCGAGGCAAATTATGCAGCTTCGGCGACGCGTACTCGCGCCGCGAAGCTCACACCGGCACGAGTTCCGCCGGCGTGGACGCCTGCGCGGGGTCGGCCTGCGTGTCTTCGAGGATCATGTCGGCGCCTTTTTCGGCGACCATCATCGTCGGGGCATTGAGGTTGCCGGACGTGATGTTCGGGAACACCGACGCATCGACGATACGCAGCCCGTCGACGCCATGCACGCGCAGCCGCGCATCGACGACGGATGTGGCCGCATCCGCGCCCATCGCGCACGATCCGCACAGATGGTAGATCGAGCCCGACTGATCGCGAAAATAATCGAGCAGGGCTTCGTCGCTTTGCACGTCCGGTCCCGGCGAAATCTCCTCGGCCGTGATGCCGCGCAGCGCCTTCGAATTCATGATCTTGCGGATCAGCTTGCTGCCCTGCACGGCTTCATGCAGGTCCTTTTCGGTCGTCAGCGCGTTGATGCGGATCGCCGCGGCATCTTCGACGCGGTTCGACGTGATTTCGATGCTTCCCCGGCTCGTCGGACGGCACGGATTGAAGCACAGCAGAAAGCCCGAATACGGTTCCGGTTCGAGCTGCGCCTTGCTGCTTTTGGGAATACGGTACGACAGCGGATTGAAGTAAAGCTGCAGATTCGGTTCCGCTTCCTGCGCGTCGCCCTTGAAGAAGCCGCCCGACTGGTTGACGCTCATCGACAGCGGCCCCTTGCGCGAGAGCAGATAGCGCAGCGCCGCCTTCGCCTTGCCCGCCAGCGAACGGAGTTCGTCGTTCAGCGTCTTGACCGTCGCGCGATAGTAGAAGCTCACGCACAGATGGTCCTGCAGATTCCGGCCCACCGCGGGCAACGCGTGCTGCACGGCAATGCCATGCTTCGCGAGCAGCGCCGCGTCGCCGACGCCGGACAGTTGCAACAGCTTCGGCGTATCGACCGCGCCTGCCGAGAGAATGACTTCGCGCTTGGCACGAAACGTCAGCGGCTCGCCCTTGCGCGATGCCTCGATGCCCGTCGCGCGCTTGCCGTCGAACATCACGCGGCGCACGGAGACATTGCGCTCGACGCGCAGGTTCTTGCGCGACAACGCCGGATGCAGATACTCGAAGCTGCTCGACGAGCGCTCGCCGTTGCGC
The DNA here is from genome assembly GCF_014384845.1 of Caballeronia sp. EK. NCBI lineage: Bacteria > Pseudomonadati > Pseudomonadota > Betaproteobacteria > Burkholderiales > Burkholderiaceae > Caballeronia > Caballeronia sp. EK. The sequence continues at coordinate 256,181 of NZ_JACSUE010000001.1, read as the reverse complement.
GCGTTGAGGTCATAGATGGCGGCGCCTTCGTAGTCCGGGCCGTTGATGTCGCCGGTAACCGGATAACCCGCCTGACGCGCGCCTTCCAGGAACGTGCCGCAGATGGCATGCGCGCCGTCCTTCATCGACGTAATGGCGATCTTGCCGTCCGCGCCGTGATATTCGGTGTTGCCCGCCCAGTGCGATTCGACGCGCCGGAAGTACGGCAGCACGTCGCGAAAGCTCCAGCCGGGGTTGCCCGCACGCGCCCAGTCGTCGAAATCGTGGGGTTGGCCGCGCACGTAGATCATCGCGTTGATCGAGCCGGAGCCGCCCTGCACCTTGCCGCGCGGACAATAAAGCTGGCGGCCGTTGAGCTGCGCTTCCGGCTCGCTGTAGTACATCCAGTTGTATTCCGGGTTGTAGTAGGTCTTGGTGAACCCGACCGGAACCCTGAACCAGAATGAACTGTCCGCGCCGCCCGCCTCAAGCAGCAAAACCGAATGCTGTCCCGACTCCGAGAGCCGGTCCGCGAGAATGCAGCCCGCCGATCCGGCGCCCACGATGATGTAATCGAATTCCATGATTCTGTCGCCTTCAGTGCCTTCGGTTCAGCCCCTTGCGGGCGCGAGGTCCTTTACGTCGAACGGCTTCGCCGCCATCTGCAGATGCAGCCGCTCGCCGGTGTACGGCGTGTGCGCGCGCACGACGTCCATGTTCAGTTCCACGCCGAGACCCGGCTCGCTCGACGGAATGATGTAGCCGTCTTCCCAGCGAATGCCCGACTTGAGCACGTCGGCGTGAAAGCCGTCCCATGTGCCGATGCTTTCCTGGATCAGGAAATTCGGCGAACACGCCGCGATCTGGATGCTCGCCGCCGCGCCGACCGGCCCGTTGTAGAGGTGCGGCGCAATCTGCGCGTAATGGACTTCGGCGAGACTTGCGATCTTCTTCGCTTCGAGCAGGCCACCCACGCGTCCGACGTTGAACTGCAGAATCGACGCCGCGCGCGCTTCGAGCAGCTTGAAGAACTCGTACTTGGTCGTGAGACGCTCGCCCGCCGCGATCGGGATGCTGGTCTTCGCGGCGACCTGCGCCATCGCGTCTTCCTGTCCCGGCGGCACCGGCTCTTCGAACCACAGCGGATCGTACTTTTCCAGACGCTGCGCGAGACGGATCGCCGACGACGGCACCATCTGTCCGTGAGTGCCGAACAGCAGATCGGCCTTGCTGCCGACCGCCTCGCGCACCTTGCGGCAGAACAGTTCGCAACGGTCCATCACGTCGAGCGACACCTGATGTCCGGAATACGCGGTGTACGGGCCGGCCGGATCGAACTTGACGGCCGTGAAGCCGAGTTCCACGTTATGCGCGGCGCATTCGGCGGCGAGATCGGGATCGTCGTAATCGTATTCGCCGCGCGCGTTCTTCGGATAGAGATACGTGTACGAACGCAGACGCTCGTGCACGCGGCCGCCGAGCAGTTCGTACACCGGCTTGTTCGCCGCCTTGCCGATGATGTCCCAGCACGCCATTTCCAGGCCGCTGACGACGCCCATCATCGTGAGATCGGGGCGCTGCGTGAAGCCGCTCGAATAGCATTCGCGATAGAAGCGCTCGACATGATGCGGATCGTGTCCGAGCAGATAGCGTTCGAACACGTCCTCGATGATCGGCGTCATCGCTTTCGGATGGAACGTCGCGGAATAGATCTCGCCCACGCCCTCGATGCCGCAATCGGTACGCAGCTTGACGAAGATCCAGTACATGCCGCCCACATGCGGCGGCGGCACGGCGACGATATGAGTTTCCAGCGCGGCGATTTTCATGCTTGAGCCTCTTGTTTGTCGAGACGATGCTTGAAGACGAGACCGGCGACACCGCCCAGCACGGACATACAGGCGATATAGCCGAAGTAGAGTTGGTAGCCATGCACGCCCGGATAGTTCTGCGTGAGATAGCCGTTGATGAGCGGCAGCACCGCATCCGGCGAATAGCCGATCACGGAGACGAGGCCGATGGCGAGGCCCATGGTTTCGGGCGGCACCTTGCACTGATCGAGCAGCGACCAGTAGAGGCCGCGAATCGCGTAGGTCATCACGCCGATGAACAGCACGACCACGGCGATGACCGCGTGGCTGCCGATGGACGGCGCGGCCATCAGCACGAGCAGCGCGGCGGCCGCCGCGAACAGCGCGAACACGAGCACCGAGGTCTTCGAGAAGCGGTCGCCGAGAAAGCCGCCGCCGATGCCGCCGATCGGGCGCATCCACAGCTTGAGCGTCGTGATGAAGCCGGCTGCCACCACCGACAGGCCGATTTCCCGCTCATGCAGATACGCGGAGAAGCTGTAAGTCGCCCAGAACACCTGATAGCCGCAGAACACGATCGCGGCGAGCAGCCACAGTTGCGGGTTCTTCAGCAGCACGGCGAGATCGCGCATGACGTTGCTGTCGCGGCGCTTCGTTTCCTTCGCCTCGACAGCGGCCGGATCGCGCACGAGACCGAGCACGACGCCGAGCCCGATGCACAGGAACGCGTACATGTAGACGACGAGCCGGAAGCCCGCCGCCGTCGATTCGCCGTGCGTCTGCGTGGCCCACGCGAACAGCGATATCGCGATGGTCGCGAGCAGCGCTTCGATCAGGCCGCGCCCGCCGTCGAGAAAGCCGAAGAAGCGGCCTTGTTCGTCGGTGCCGGCGATCATCTGCACGCGCTTGATGATCGCGGCCCAGAACGTGAGGCCCGTCGTCAGGCCCCAGCAGCCGAAGATCGCGATCAGCGAGCCGAACGCCGGCGCGGTGGAGTACCACAGGCCGAGCGCGCCCGTCGCGATCAGCGAGAAGCTGATGAGCACGCGCGGCGCGATGCGGTCCGCGAGCCAGCCGCTCGGCAGATAGCAGACGAGAAAGATCGTGCCGAGCGCGGAATACAGATAACCGAGTTGCGATTCGGTGATGTGAAAGACTTCGAGCATCGTCGGCTGATAAACCTGCCGCAGATACAGAATCGGATAAATGGCGCCGGCGGCCAGAACGAGCAAGGTGAGCTGGATATAGCGGTCGGCGCGCGAGCCTTCGCGCGACGCGGCGACACTCCGGCTGGATTGAGCGGGATTCGATGACACGTTTGTACTCCTGAAAGGACAGCGGCGCGCGGCATGTGGACGCCGCGCGGCTGGCCTTCGATATGTTTTTATGGATGGACTTGTTGCTGCGAAACGGCCGGTTGCGTTTTGACAACCGGCCGCGAAACTCAGTACTTCATGACGACGAGACGCGTCTGCGTGAACTCCAGCATGCCGTGCTTGCCGTCGTCGCCGCCGATGCCGGAGCGCTTCCATCCGGCGTGAAAGCCCTGATACGGATCGGCAGGCGTGCGATTGATATAAAGCTCGCCCGCTTCGATCGAATTGGCGACCTTCATCGCGTTGCGGTAGTTCTCGGTGTACAGCACCGAAGAAAGCCCGAACTGATGATCGTTCGCCATCCCGATGGCTTCATCGAGCGTCGAATATTTCAGCACCGCGAGCACCGGACCGAAGGTCTCTTCCTGCACGATCTCCATGTCCTGACTGCAGTTCGACAGCAGCGTCGGCGGATAGAAAAAGCCCTTGCGGTCCGGCACTTCGCCGCCGGTTTCGAGCCGGGCGCCGGCTTCGATCGCGCGGCGCACCATCGCGTGGATGCCGTCGCGCGACGCCGCATTGACGAGCGGTCCCATGAAGCCCGCATCTTCGCTGCGATCGCCGATGCGCTTCGCCCGCATCTCGTCGCGCAGCATGCCGACGAACGCGTCGTGAATGCTTTCGTGCACATAGACGCGCTCGATCGCCGTGCAGAGCTGCCCGCAATGCGTGAGCTTCGAGGCGACCAGTTCGCGCGCCGCCTTCTGCAAATCGGCGTCCGGCTCGACGATGGCGGGCGTCTTGCCGCCGAGTTCGAGCGACGGTTTCGCGATATTCGCCTTGCAGTAGTCCAGCACCTTGCGGCCCGCGTTGACGCTGCCCGTCAGCGTGATCATGCCGACCTTAGGATGTGTGCAGACGGCTTCGGCGGTGGCGTGATCCATCGCCAGGATGTTGACGACGCCCGCGGGCAGCTCCGCGCGCTCGACGGCACGCGCGAGTGCGAAGGCCGACAGCGGCGTGTTGTTGCTCGGCCGCACGACCACGGTGTTACCCGCGATCAGCGCCGGCGCGATCTTGCGCATCAGCGTGTAGATCGGAAAGTTGAACGGGATCAGGCACGCGACCACGCCGATCGGCTCCCGATGCAGCACGAGGTTTTCGTCAGGCGTATCGCTCGGAATGACTTCGCCTTCGATGCGGCGCGCCCATTCCGCGTGATAGCGCGTGATCTGCGCGGCGTAGACGGCTTCGTTGCCCGCATCGGCGACGCTCTTGCCGGATTCCATCGCGAGCGCGGCGCCGATTTCGGCGCACGCGCTGGTGATCTCATCCGCGAGACGCTGCATGTGCGCGCCGCGTTCGACGGCGGGCAGCGCGCGCCACAGACGTTGCGCGGCGGCGGCCTGCTCGACGGCCAGCAGCGCCTGATCGCGCGACGCGTTGTGGACGTGACCCGCGATCGCTTCGGTCGCGGGATTCAGGATCGCGACGACGTCATCGCTCAAAGGGGCGATGAAACGCCCGTTCACAAAATTCCGTTCTGGCTTCATTGGCAGCGCTGTCCCGTGAGTATTTGCGGCCCATTCTTTCGCGCTTCGCAGTGCAGCAACAAGCGAAGAATTCGCGGGCGAAACATTCGAAAAACTCACGTTTGGCCTTCAACTTAATCCTTTGGCAGCCCTCGCTTCCGTGTCGCACAATCGCTCGCTCGCGGTCCCGGTGACGCTTGATGGCCGGGACTTTTGACGAAAATTAAAAGACTTGAGACTTTCATGAGAATCACAGCCATCTCGTTGGCGGCATTCGCCTGCATCGCAACTTCAGCGCATGCTCAAAGCAGCGTCACGCTCTACGGCATCCTCGACGAAGGATTCGATTTCACCAGCAATGTCGGCTCGAACCGGGCCTACGAACTGACCAGCGGCTATGCGTCGGGCAGCCGCTGGGGCATGCGCGGCGTCGAGGATCTGGGCGGCGGAACGCAGGCCGTGTTCCAGTTGGAGAGCGGCGTCAACATCAGCAATGGTGCGGCCGGACAAGGCGGCCGCATGTTCGGACGGCAGGCCTATGTCGGCTTGGCGAACGATCGCCTGGGTTCGGTCAAGCTCGGCCGTCAATACGATTCCGTGGTCGACTATCTCGCGCCCACCACCGCCAACGGCAATTTCGCGGGCTACCTGTTCGCGCATCCGTTCGACAACGACAACACGGACAACTCGTTTCGCGTGAACAACACGGTGAAGTACACGAGCCCGGCGCTCGGCGGCTTCCGGTTCGGCGGCACGTACAGCTTCAGCAACGACACGAACTTCGCCAACAACCGCCAGTACAGCTTCGGCGCGTCGTATGCGAACGCCGGCCTGCTGCTCGGCGCCGCCTATCTGCGCGCCGACGGCACGGGCCTCAACGCCAATGGCGCGATCGCGGCGAACGATGCGAGCTTCATCGCGCAACGCATGCAGATTTTCGGTGCGGGCGTGAACTACACCTTCGACAAGGCCACGGTCGGCTTCGCATACACGAATTCCAGCTATCGCGATCCGGTCACGAACGGCTACATCGGCGTGCCGCTCGCGTCGGCGGGCAACACGCTCAAGAATCTCCGCTATCAGAACTTCGAAGTGAACGGCAAGTATCAGTTCACGCCGGCGTTCTTCATCGGCGCGCAGTATGTCTATTCGATCGAAACCTACGACTCGGCCGCCGGCACCGTGAAGCCGCGTATCCATTCGGCCGGTCTGATGGCGGATTACTTCCTGTCCAAACGCACCGACGTGTACGTGCAAGGCGCGTATCAGAAGATCGCCGGCGCATCGACCGGTTCGGTTCTGGATCAGGCGTACATTCCGGGCGCGCAGGGTGTGTCGTCAAATGCGGAGCAGTTCATCGCGCGCGTGGCCGTGCGGCACGCGTTCTGAGGCTGCCAGGCACGCTCATCCTTTTTGCGACGGTATCCGCCATTGCACATTCAGTAGATGGTCGCGCATGCGCGCGGCGGCCGTCGCGCCGTCGCGCTTGATCATCGCCTTCACGACAGCCTGATGCTGCTCCGCGAAATGCCGCCGCGTGTCCTGATCGGCGGTTTTTTCGCGTGCGGTGGGCTTCATGCGCATGCCGTTCACCACTTCCATCAGCGCGATGATCGCCGGATTGCGCGTGGCCTGTGCGATCAGCAAATGAAAGCGGTGATCCCACTGCTGCCACTCGTCATCGTCCTTCGCCGTGGCGTTGCGCCGCGCGCATTTCTCCAGTTCCGCGAGATCGTCCGGGCTCGCCTTGCTCGTCGCCAGTTCGACGAACGCCGGTTCGAGCACCAGCCGCATTTCCGCGATATCCGCCGGGCTCGACCCCGCGCGCAGACTGCTTAGCGACGCCGAAAACTTAAGCGGACGCGTGCCCAGATACGTGCCGCGCCCGACGCCGCGCCACACGCGTCCCGCTGCTTCCAGCGATGCCAGCGCCCCGCGCAATTCGCGCCGGCTCAGGCCGAGCGCCTCGGCGAGACTGCGTTCCGACGGCAGCGCGTCGCCGTCCTTCAGATTGTGTTGCGCGACGTAGTCGAGCAGTCTGTCGAGCGTGGGCTTTTCCATGATCTATTTTTGAACCAATGTGCATTGGTTCAATGTAGCAGATCGCCGGCTGAATCACACGGATTGCTTTACTTTTTATGATGATTTACGCTACGTGAAGCGCTTTATGTTTCGCATTACGATACGCGCATCGGTATTGAAAAACCGAACCATTCGACAATGGTTCAATCAACGGACGACAGTAATGAGCTTCACGACAAGACCCGAACTGATCGGCACTTTCGGCATGGTGGCGTCGACGCACTGGCTGGCCAGCGCGTCCGCGATGGCGGTGCTCGAAAAAGGCGGCAACGCGTTCGACGCGGCGGCGGCAGCCGGCTTCGTGTTACAGATCGTCGAGCCGCATCTGAACGGGCCGGGCGGCGAGTTGCCGGCCGTGTTCTACAGCGCGAAGGAAGACCGCGTGCGCGTGTTGTGCGGCCAGGGCGTGACGCCCGCCGCCATGACCATCGAGCGCATGAAGGAGCTGGGCCTCACCGTGATGCCCGGCACGGGCCTCTTGCCCGCCGTCGTGCCGGGCGCGTTCGGCGGCTGGATGACCTTGCTGCGCGACTACGGGCAGTTGCCGCTGGAAGACGTGCTGAGCTATGCCATCGGCTACGCGGAACATGGCTATCCGGTGCTGCCGCGCATGGCGTCGTCGATTCTCGCGATCCAGGATTTCTTCAAGCGCGAATGGCGCACGTCCGCCGAGCAATGGCTGCGCGACGGCGAAGCGCCGCGACCCAATCATCTGTTCGCGAATCCGGCCATCGCGGAAACCTACAAGCGCATCCTGCGCGAAGCGAACACGCGCGGCGACCGCGCGGAGCAGTGCGAGCGCGCGCGCCTGGCGTTCTATCGCGGCTTTGTCGCGGATGCGATCGATCAGTACTTCCGCTCGACCGACGTGCTCGATACGTCGGGCCAGCGTAATCGCGGGCTGCTGGATGCATCCGATCTCGCGCGCTGGGAAGCGACCTACGAAGACGCCGTCTCCTACGAATACGAAGGCTTCATGGTTCACAAGACGGGACCGTGGGGCCAGGGCCCGATGTTCCTGCAGCAACTGGCTTTGCTGAAGGGCTTCGATCTCGCGAGCATGGACCCGCTGGGACCGGACTTCGTTCACACGATCATCGAATGCGCGAAGCTCGCGTTCGCGGACCGCGACGTCTTCTACGGCGACCCGAACTTCTCCGACGTGCCGATGGACACGCTTCTAAGCGACGCCTATAACGATGCACGCCGCCGGCAAATCGATCCGCGCCGCGCATCGTTCGAATTCCGTCCGGGCAATCTGCTCGACAGCGAGGCGCGCGCCGCAAAGATTCTGGCCAACGCGGGCCGCCAGCAACCGGGCGGCTTCGGTCAGGGCGAGCCCACGTTCGCGCCGCTGCCCGAATTGCGCGGCGACACCGTGCATCTCGATGTCGTCGATCGCTGGGGCAACATGGTGTCGGCGACGCCGTCGGGCGGCTGGCTGCAGGCATCGCCCGCGGTGCCCGGACTGGGCTTCAACGTGACCACGCGCGGCCAGATGTTCTGGATGGAAGAAGGACTGCCCTCGTCGCTCGGGCCGGGACGCCGTCCGCGCACCACGCTCTCGCCGACGCTCGTCACCCGCGACGGCAAGCCGTATGCCGCGCTCGGCACGCCGGGCGGCGATCAGCAGGATCAATGGTCGCTGCAACTGCTGTTGCGGCACGTGCACTTCGGCCTGAATCTGCAAGCCGCCGTGGATTCGCCTTCGTTCCAGACCGCGCATTTCCCCGGCTCGTTTTATCCGCGCGACATTCAGCTCGGCAAGATGTCGGCGGAAGGCGCGTTTCCGCAAGCCACGCTCGACGAACTGCGCGCGCGCGGCCACGAACTCACGGTCGCCGAACCCTGGTCGCTCGGGCGCGTGTGCGCCGTGGGCATCCGCCACGGCCTGATGCGCGGCGCCGCCACGCCGCGCCAGATGCAGGCTTACGCCATCGGGCGCTGACGCAGCATCCACCGGAGAACATCGATCATGTCCGCTGTCGCCGCCCGCCTCGAACGGCTGCCGCTATCCGGCTTTCATCGCAAGCTGCTGATCATCGGCGGAATGGGCTATCTGTTCGACGGCCTCGATTCGTCGTCGCTCGCGTTCCTGCTTCCGGTCGTCAGCAAGCTATGGAACCTGACGAGCGCGCAGACAGGGCTGGTCGCGAGCAGCACGTATATCGGCTATTTCTTCGGCGCGTTCCTGTCGGGCGTGCTCGCGGACATCATCGGCCGGCGCCGCATCATGATGAGCGCGCTCGCGATCTATTGCGTCGCGTCGCTCGCGAGCGCCACCGCCAACGACTGGCATACGTTCTTCGCGCTGCGCATCGTCGCGGGCTTCGGTTCGGGCGCCGAAACCGTCGTGATCGCGCCGTTTCTCGCCGAATTCGTGCCGCGCCGCTATCGCGGCATGTTCTGCGGCGCATTGGTCGGCTTCATGTCGTTCGGCTATCTGAGCTCGTCGATTCTCGGCTATACCGTCGTGCGCAATTTCCCGGACGGCTGGCGCTATCTCGCGGTCATCACCGCCCTGCCCGTCGTCATGCTGCTGTGGTGGCGGCGCACGCTGCCCGAATCGCCGCGCTGGATGGAAAGCCAGGGCCGCGTCGCCGAGGCCGGCAGCATCGTCGACGATATCGAGGCATGGTATGCGCAACGCGGCATCGCGCTCGCGCCGCTGTCCGCCGTGGGCGCGATTCCGTCCACCGCAAAGAGCAGCGGCAGCGCCTGGCAAAACGTGAAGACGCTGTGGTCGAAGCGCCTCGCGGGTACGACCGCCGTCAGCTGGCTGATGTGGTTCGCCGTGGCCTTCGCGTACTACTCGTTCTTCTCGTGGATCCCGAGCCTGCTCGTCAAGGAAGGGCTCACGATCACGAAGAGCTTCGGCTTCTCCATTGCCATCTACGGCGCGCAGATTCCGGGCTATTTCTCGGCGGCGTGGCTCAACGAGAAGATCGGCCGCAAGGGCGTGGTGGCGTCGTACATGACGCTCGGCGGCATCGCGGCGATCATGCTGTCGCTGTCGCATACCGGCGTGCAGATCATGGCCGCGGGCATCTGCCTGTCGTTCTTCATGAATGGCGCGTTCGCGGGCGTCTATGCCTACACGCCGGAAATTTTCCCGACCGCCGTGCGCACCACAGGCACCGGATCGTCGTCCTCGTTCGGGCGCATCGGCTCGGTGAGCGCGCCGATTCTCGTCGGCATCGTGTATCCGTCGTTCGGCTTCTTCGGCGTCTTCGCGATGACGACCGCCGTGCTGCTCGCGGGCGCGTGCGTCGTGTTCTTCCTCGGCATGGAGACGCGCAATCGCTCGCTCGAAGACATCGAGATCAACGGCGCGATCGAGGACGATGCGCGCGATCGTCTCGCCTCCACCCATCTGCGCGGCTGAGCGCCTACACCGATAACGACATCATGCGCGACACCGAAGCACACACCACGCGCCCGTTGCAACTGAACGACCTGCAACGGCTCGCACACGCGATGCGCGAGCGAGCCCAGCCCGCGACGCTCTTCGACGCTGTCGCGGCGGTCGCCGCCGAGACCATCGGCTTCCGGCTCTTCACCATCATGGCCTACGATGCGCGCAATCACGAAGTGGAGCGCGTCTTCACCAACATGCCCGAGGTCTATCCGACCGGGGGCCGCAAGAAGAAGCGCGGCACCGCTTGGGCGACGCAAATCCTCCACGATTTGCGGCCGTTTCGCGGCGAGACCGCGCACGACATCCGCCGCGCGTTCGACGATCACATGACGATGGCGAACATGGGCCTCGGCTCGATCCTCAACATCCCGATCGCCTATGACGGCGAATGCATCGGCACGATGAATCTCACGCACGTCGAGCACTGGTACAAGCGCGAGCACGAAGACACGGGCGTGCTGCTCGGCTCGTTTCTCGCGCCCGCGCTGGTCGCCCGCATGCCGCTCTTCGCCGACGAGGAACCGCGCTCATGAATCGCGCTTCTCCTGAAACCGGGCGCTGGCTGATGGTGTTCGCGCTCGGCTATCTCGCGCTGCTCGTCGATGGCGCCGACGTGATGATGTACGGCCTCACGCTCACCCGCATCAAAAGCGAATTCGGCCTCACCAATGTCGAGGCGGGCGCGCTGGGCAGCCTCACGCTCGTCGGGATGGCGGTGGGCGGCATCCTCGGCGGCTGGGCAAGCGATACGCTCGGGCGCGTGCGCGTCGTCGTGTGGGCGCTCGCGCTCTTCTCGCTCGGCGCAGGCCTGCTCGGACTCACGCACACCTTCGCGCAATTCGCGCTCGTGCGCTTCATCAGCTCGCTCGGGATCGGCTGCATGGTCCTCGTGAGCACGCTCGTCGCCGAATATGTTCCGACCGAACGGCGCTCGCTGATTCTCGGCATGTTGCAGACGGGTGTATCGGCGGGCTATATCGTCGTGATCTCGCTCGCCAACTGGATTCTGCCGCTCTACGGCTGGCGCATGCTTTTCTACGTCGCGACGATTCCCGTCGTGCTGGCGCTGGCGATTCACTGGTTCGTGCCCGAGCCGCCCGGCTGGCGCGCCAGCGTGGCGATGCGGCAAGGCGCGCCGCGCGTGCGCCGCCCGTGGCGCGAGAACCGCTATTACCTGATCTTCTCGGATCGCGAGGCACGCAAGATATTCATCCTGTGGGCGCTCGCATCCGTGTTTGCGCTGTCGGGTTTTTACGGGCTGAACAACTGGTTGCCGACCTATCTGGAGAAGGAACTGCACGTGCGCTTCGGCTCGATGGCGGGCTATATGATCGGCACGTACGTCGTCGCGTTCGTGGGCAAGATCGTCGCGGGCTGGGTCGGCGACCTGTGGAGCCGGCGCGGCGTGTATGTGCTCGGCTGCATCGGCGCGGCCTTGTTTCTGCCGGTCATCGTGTTTCTTCACACGCGCGAGAACATCGTCTGGTTGATGCTGTTCTTCGGCTTTCTCTACGGCGTGCCATTGGGAACGATGGGCGCGTTCATGTCCGAGAGCTTCGCCACGCGCATTCGCGGCACGGCTGTCGGCGGTTCGTATAACGTGGGACGCTTCTGCTCCGGCGCGGCGCCGGTCGTGATCGGCTATGTCGCCACGCAATTTACGTTCGGCGTGAGCTTTCTGATGGTCGGCGCGGTGTTCTTCCTGAGCGGCGTCTGCGCGTTCTTCATTCCCGACCGCCTGTACGATACGAGCGCACGGGAACCGAACGATCCCGGCCCCGCGACGCCCTCGCGCGATGCGAAGGCCGATGAAGCCGCAGCAGAAGCATTGACGCCGCGTTGATGTGATCGCCGGGAAGCCGTCGCCTAGATGCGCTTCGCTTCCCGAATGCTTCTGAGAAACGCGCGGGTTCTGTCGCGCACGGGGTCGCCGAAGATCTGCTCCGGTGGCCCCTCTTCATACACCGCGCCGTCGCACAAAAAACAGACCTTCGACGATACTTCCCGCGCGAAGCCCATTTCGTGCGTGGCAAGCAGCATCGTCATGCCTTCGCTCGCGAGATCGCGCACGATGTTGAGCACTTCCGAGACGAGTTCGGGGTCCAGTGCGGAAGTGATTTCGTCGAGCAGCAGCACCATCGGGTCCATCGCCAGCGCGCGGACGATCGCCACGCGCTGCTGCTGCCCGCCCGAGAGCCGGTCGGGATATTCCTTCGCCTTGTGCGCGAGACCCACGCGCCCGAGCAGCGCCATCGCGCGCTCTTCGGCCTCGGCCCTGGATTGCCTGAGCACGCGGATCGGCGCGAGCGTCACGTTCTCCAGCACGCTCATATGCGGGAACAGGTTATAGCCCTGAAACACGATGCCGATGTCCCGGCGCAATGCGTCCACGTCCACGCCGGGGCCGGTGATCGGGTCGCCGTGGACCAGAATCTCGCCGTCGTCGATCAGTTCCAGACCGTTGATACAACGCAGCAGCGTCGATTTGCCCGAGCCGGACGGCCCGATCAGGCACACGACCTCGTGCTCCTCGACCGTCATCGCGAGACGCTGGATGACGGGCACCTTGCCATACGACTTCGATATGTCACGGATGTCGATGAACGACATGGGCTCGTCTCCTCAGGCTTCGCCGGCACGCATGCGCGCCCGGTCGCGTCGCATCATCCGCTCGACGAAGCGCGTCTGCGGAATCGATATCACGATGAACAGCAGCGCCACGGTGCTGACCGCGGACAGGTTGTAGTAGTTCGACGCGATCAGCATGGATTGATTGAACGAATCGATCACGCCGACCACCGACACCAGCGCGGTATCTTTCTGCAGGGAGATGAACGAATTGAGCAGCGGCGGAATGATCTGCCGCACGCCTTGCGGAACGATCACGAATCGCAGGGTCTGAAAGTGCGACAGGCCGAGCGAGCGCGCGGCCGCGCTCTGACTCCAGTGGATGCTCAGAATCCCGGCGCGGTAAATTTCCGCGACGTACGCGCCCACCGTCAACGTCAGCGCGACGATGACGAAGATCGTCAGCGAAAGGTCCTTGAGAACGGGGATGCCGGTCAGCGGAATGCCGAAGCCGACCAGATAGATCACGAGCACCGCGGGCACGGCGCGGAAGATATCGACATACGCCGTCGCGATGAGACGCACCGGCTTGCCCGCCGCGCCCGGCGCGAACATCGCGAGGGCCACTATCAAGCCCCAGATCAGGACGAGTATCTCCGTGATGACGGCGATCTTGACGTTCATCCAGAAGGCGGCGAGCACCAGCGGAAACGTCTTGATCATCAACGGCACCGCGAAGAACGTCTTGGCGACCGCCTGATGATTGATCAGGAAGAACTGCAGCACGATGACCAGAACCAGTTGCGCCAGCGCATAACCCAGCGCGATGAAGCACTGATCCCTCGTGGCCGAGCGGGCCCCGCGCGCCTTCGCCAGATCGCGGCGCGCGGCGGCATCGCGGATGGCATTGCCGAATCGCAGCGCCCTGACGAGCGGCACGACGATCGCGAGGGAGAGCAACGCCAGCACGACAGCGAGCGCGTTGACCGCCGCGCTGTCGAGCTGCGCGGCCAGCAGCGAGCTTCGCATCACGGCAATCGTGTACCAGCTAGCCAGGACGACGGCCACGACCGTCACGATCGACGTGCTCAGCAGGGACGTCGGCACGCACGGCATGCCGCCCGTCTTCAGGCGGCGGCCGTTCGTCACCGGAGCCTGTGCCTGTCCCACCTCGCTCGTGTGTCGCGTTGCGTTGCTCATGGTTCAGGCTCGCTCAGGGGTTCAGCACGGGCACTTTGGTCGGATCGGTGCCGAGCTCCGGCGTCAGATACTTGGCGCTCAGCCGTTCGAGCGTGCCGTCCTTCTTGAGACCTTCGATCAGCTGGTTGAAGGCCGCGAGATTCGGCGAATCCTTGTTGACCACGCCGCCCCACTTCTCGCCCGTATCGAAGCGTCCGACCACCTGCAGTGCGCCATTCGAGTTCTTCGCGCGCAACAGCACGTTCGGCGTGTCGTAGATCACGGCGTCCACCTGTCCGGCTGCCAGCGCCGTGTACATCGACGGAGGATCGTTGAACACCTTGGGCTGCTCCGCGGGCTTGATCTTCTCCATGATGTAATCGTAGGCCGTCGTGCCGCGCTCGACGGCATAACGGAGGCTGCTCAGGTTGCTCTTGTCGACCTTGGTGCCTGCCTTCACGAGCACGCCCTGATCGGAGCTGAAGTAAGGCTCGGTGAAGTTGACCACCTTCTTGCGCGCGTCGGTGATGGTGATCTCGCTCAACGCGATATCGAATCCCTGCGATTGTCCCGTGAGGACCTGCTGAAACGATCGGCTCACCAGGACGACGCGATCGAGGCCCGCACGATAAGCCATGTTGGCGGCCATGCAGTACTCGAAGCCATCCTTGATGGTCTCCAGCGAGTCGCCGTTCCACCAGCCGGGCACGCCGAGCACGGGGCGCACCGAAAGCGCGCCGGGCGTGACGGTCGTCAGTTTGACGGAGCCCTTGTCGCCCTTGACTTCGCAATTCCCATAGTCCGTCGCGGCGCTCGCCGCGACAGCGAACGCGCTCATCGCGATGGAAACGATCGCTCGTTGAAGCCGGAGTGCACCTGTTGTTGCGCGAGGCATACTGCTTTGCATCACGTTAGTCTCCTCTTGGTGGAATGAAGCACGACTTCTACCGGCAACACGCTCAGTTCATGCACGGCGTCGCCGGTTGCGCGATGCCGCCATGAGGCATGCCGCCCGACACATCGCCCCAGAGGATCGCATGATCTTCAGGCAGCGCGCGCGAGTTGGGCACCGAAAGCCAGAGACGCATCAGCATCCTGTCCTGGCCGGTGCTCACGTCGTCCTTGAACGCGGTGCGTCCGTGATAGATGACGTGGTTGTTGAGAAGCTGGATATCGCCGGGGGCGAAACGCATCTCGAAGCAGTGCTCCTGCGCAAGCTGGAGCAGCAGGCGAATCGCTTCGTGCTCGGCATCGGTCAGTTTGCGCACGCCGGGAAGCAGTTGCGCGTTCTCGATGTACGTCAGCGAAAAATGGCTCGTCAGCTTGCCGTCGCGTACGCCGAACACCGGCAGATCGTAGGCGACGTGTTCGCCGCCCGCTTCCTCGCCGAAGCGGCTTCGCGGAATGGGCCTGCAAAGCAGCGCGTGCAGGTCCGGGCGGCGTCTGAGCATTTCGTTGTAGATCGTCGCGCTGCTCGCGAGCTTGCTCACGCCGCCCTCCGACGCCTGCCGCACACACAGCAAGCCGACGACATCGCAACGGTCCGTATGGAAACGCAACTCGCCCGGCGACAGTGTCCGCGCACCCGACGAAAGAAACTCCTTCCCCGATGCGTCCACCGTCGAGCCATAGAGCTTCGCACCGACGCCCGCGCCTTCGTCCCTGATCTCGCGCATCAGTTCGCCGCGGCGGTTCTGGAACATCGGCGTGCCGAGATGCCGACCCAGTGCGTACCAGATGCGGCGCAGTTGTTCCGCGTCGTAGCGGCTGACATCGAGGCCACGGATCTTGACCATCCCGGAGCCGTTTTCCAGTTCGGCGCGCACGTCGTCGAAGAACGCAGCGGCGCCCGGCAGCGGGAAGTTCTCGCGCGTGATGTCACGCCAGCCGATATCGGCCGTTCGGGTGACAGCCGCGTCGATCTCGTCGAGCACGGCAGAAGGAATCTGTTTGATCCATCGCTGATTCTCCCGCATTTCGACGCCATTCCACACACACGCACCTTGCAGATATTCGGCGGAAGACATTTGCGCTCCAGTGATTTGGGACCTTGGGCTCGGTGCATGCCGCGACGCGCCAGCGAATGCGCGCCTTAGGCAAATCGCACGCTTGTATATACAAGATTTGCAATCTAAACCCGCTCGACTTTTCCATCAAGAAGATGTGACAGCCATGCGGGCAAACACCTAGGCCGGTTTTATCGCGTCGGGTAGCGGTTCGGGATGGAGACGAAGCGTATCTGGATACGATGCTCGACGGCCGCGCGGAGCGTGCGCGGCCGGTTCTATTCTTGCGAATTCTATGAATCGTCGAGTCTTGTCTAGACAAATTATTCGATCACGCGAGATCGTCAACGAAGAAACGGGCGCCACGTACGACGCCCGAATCAAAGACATTTCCCGACGCGACGATGCCCGTGTTCAGCATGGCTCCGTTGCGATACGTCGCTCGTATCGCCGCACGCCGCCGAGCCACGCCGATAGCAACACGATCAGCACGAACACCGCGGCGAGATTGAAGAACAGTTGCGCGACCGGCAGATGCATCGACAGCAGCACGCCGCCGAGCATCGATCCCGCGACCGAACCAAGCTTGCCGATACCGATCGCCGTGCCGACGCCGGTCGAGCGCAGCGTGGTCGGATACACCATGCCCGACACCGCATAGAGCGCGAACTGGCTGCCGATCACGCACACGCCGCTCGCGAACACGGCCGCGAAGAGCCACGCCGTCGGCATCTGCATGCCGAGCAATGCGGCGATGGGACAACCGGCCAGCGCAAGCAGCAGAATCACGCGCACGCCATAGCGATCCACGCAGCGGCTCAGCGCAAGGGCGCCGACGGTGCCGCCGGCCGGAAACATCATCGCCGCCTGAGCCGCGCGGGCGGGCGCGAGCGTGCTCATGCTGAACAGGATCGGCAGCCAGTTCTGCAGGAAGTGCAGCGCGAGCGAATTGAGGATGAAGATCGCCCAAAGCAATGGCGTCACCTTGGCGAGGCCATCTTGGAACAGCGCGGCTGGCCGCACGCGCACGCGGGTTTCATCATCCACGACATAGCGCACGCCTTCGCCCTCGGCCGTTGCGCCGAGACGCGCCGCGATGCGTCGAATCCTGCGAACGTCGCGCCCGTTCATGATGAGAAAGCGGATCGATTCGGGCAACAGCGCGAACGACGCCAGCGCCACAACGATCGCCGCGACGCCGCCCAGCGTGAACAGGACGGGCCAGCCGAAGCGCGGCAGCAGCCACGAGGCGACCGCTCCGCCACCGCCCGCGCCTATCGAGAAGCCGGAAAACATCAGCGTGATCCATGTCGCGCGGCGCGCTTTCGGGGCGTACTCGGAAACGAGCGCGACCGTGTTCGGCACGACCCCGCCCATGCCGATGCCCGCGAGAAAGCGCAGCAGCGTGAGTTGCCCGAGCGAGTCCGCATAGCCGCACATGAAGGTCAGAATGCCGAACCAGAGCGAGCCGTAGATGATCGTGAGGCGGCGTCCGAAGCGGTCGCCGCTGAAGCCGAGCAAGAGCGACCCGACGAGCACGGCGAACAGTCCCACGCCGAACACGCGTCCGAAGCCGGCCGCATTCGTGTGCCAGGCGTGCATCAGCGCAGGCGCGGCGAAGGCGGCCGCGACCTGATCGTAACCGTCGATCAACACGATCAGGAAGCACCACATGATCAGGAAGAGCGCGAAGCCGCTGAGCTTCTGGCGCTCGATCAACGCCGAAACGTTGATGGTGGTCTCCGGGGCGGCGACGTTGCTCATCGTCGTGAACCTCCGTGGGCTTCATGTCGCGGCGACACGCCGTTTCGGTGCATCTCTGTCTCCTTTATTTTCGTCGACGCATTTATGTTTCGGTATCCGAACCGATTCACAAAGCGCGGCATCGATACGACATGCCTCGCTGTGGAAATTACGCGTCCTGCACCAGCGAACCCCCGCCCGTTTCAGCAGTCGCCCCGACGCCCGGCGTTTCGCCGAAGCGCTTGCGGTACAGCAGTGCGAGGATCGTCGAGAACACGGCGGCAATGAGGAACAGCACCGACGCCGCGTAGAAAAGCTGCGTGATCGGCAGATGCATCGACAGCAGAAGACCGCCGATCACCGGCCCCGACACCGAGCCGATCTTGCCCACCGAAATCGCGCTGCCCACACCGGCAGAGCGGAACGACGTCGGATAGATCATGCCCGCCACGGCATACAGCCCGTACTGCGCGCCCACCACGCAGAAGCCGGTGGCGAAGACAGCGAGCATGAGCCAGCCCTGCGAGGAACCGTGACCGAGCGCCGCCACGACCGGAAGACCGATGACGGGCAGCGAGATGATCGCCGCGACGCCGTGACGATCGACGAATCGGCACAGCACGAGTCCGCCGATCACGCCGCCGACCGAGAACATCATCGTGATGAGACCCGCGCCGCGCGGATCGATACCCATGCCTTCCATCAGGATCGGCAGCCAGTTCTGCAGGAAATAGAGCGCCATCGAGTTCGCGATGAACACGATCCACAGCAAGGGCGTGATCGCGGCGAGGCCGTCGGAGAAAATCAGCTTGAGCACGAAGCGCTGCTTTTCGCGCACTTCGCCGGCGACGAACTGCGCATCGGCGGGAATCGTCAGATCGGGACGCAGGCGCGTGATGAGCTTGCGCAGCATCTGCGGATCGCGCTGCCGGATGGCGAGCAGCTTCGCGGATTCGGGCAGCGTGAATATCAGCAGCAGCGCGACGAGCAAGGAGCCGACGCCGCCGACCGCGAACATGACAGGCCAGCCGAACCGGTGAATCAGCGACGACGACACCAGACCGCCCGAGCCCGCGCCGATCGAGAAGCCCGAAAACATCAGCGTGACCCATGTGGCGCGCAAACGCTTCGGCGCATATTCCGCGACCAGCGCGACCGAGTTCGGCACCACGCCGCCCATGCCGATGCCGGCCAGGAAGCGCAGCAGCATCAGTTCCTGCAGCGAGGTCACCCACACCGAGGCGTAGGTCAGCGCGCCGAAGAAAAGACTGCCGATGATGATCGCCCGCTTGCGGCCGAGCCGGTCGCCCAGGTAGCCGAAGATGAACGAGCCGATCAGCGTGCCGAACAGGCCCGCGCCGAAGACGGGGCCGAAGCCGCCGCGCGCGACGTGCCAGTCCTTGATGATGGCCGGCGCCGCGAACGACACGGCCGTCTGGTCGTAGCCGTCCATCAGCATGATCAGGAAACACCAGAAGAGCAGACCGGCGGCGAAGCGTCCCGTCTTCTGCTCTTCTATCAATGTCGCGATGTTGAAAGTCCGGTCTGCTTGCATGTATGTCCCATTTACCTCGTGCCAAGGGACGCACCCGAGGGGCGCGCCCGCCTGCACTGCTGCTGAATGTCTCTCATGACGGCGCCGTGGCCCGAGCCACAATATAAGAGTCGGCCCCGCGCGGCTCAATCAAAAAGAAACGATGATGCGATCGAAATAAGTGATGAATCCGCCTCGCGCGCTCATTCGCACCCCGTTTGCACAATGTTTCACCGCACGATGGCCGCCCTCCGTGTCCTCAGAACATATGGTTGACGCCGATGCGCGCGACCGTCTGGCTGCCGCTCGACGAAGGCTGATAGCCGAACTGCGCGGCGCGCGCGCCGGGGCCCGAAGCGCGCTGCAGGCCCACGCCGGCGTAGACCTGCGTGCGCTTCGACAAATAATCGGTCAGGAACAGGTTGTACTGGTTGATCGTGAGTCCCTGAAACAGGGAGTGATCCGCGGACAGGCCGAGTACGAAAAAGCCCAGATTGCCGACCAGTTCCGTGTTCACGCCGGCCTGATAGTTGTTGAGCGTGGTCGAGCCCTGCGCGTTCTGGAGCTTGACGCCCGTGTACGTCACGTGCGGCGTGAAGATGCCGAACTTCACCGACGCCCCGGCGGCGAGCGTGCTGTAACGGCTCGCATTGAACATCGTGCCCTGTCTCAACGGCTGGCCGAGCAGCGAGTTGAGGCTGAAGGTGCCGAAGATGTCGGCGGTGCGGTTATGCGACATCGTGTACGCGACGCCGAAATTCACTGTGTCGCTCGAATACTGTGCGCCGACGCTGTACTGGCGTCCCGCGCTGAAGTCGCCCGCCTGATTGCCGAACGCGTTCATCGCGCCGGCCTGGAAGCCGTGGAAGTTGATCGTCTCGTACTTGACGGCGTTGTTCAGCGCATGGGTGTTCGCGAGGCCGTCGAGATTGCCGGGCGTGTAGTACGACGAGATGCCCGGCACCGAGTTGTTCAGCCGCCCGACGTACTGGTAGATGTAGTCGTTGATGTTCCCGAAGCTCAGCGAGCCCCAGGTATCGTTCGAGAGCCCGACGTAGGCATTGCGGTTGAAGAAGCTCGTCGGGTTGATCTGCGCGCCGGTGTTGGTCAGGAAGCCCGATTCCAGCCGCGCGAACGCGGAATTGCCGCCGCCCAGATCTTCCTTGATCAAAAGGCCCCAGCGATCCGGCGTGCGCTTGCCGGACGATTCCTGATACAGACGCTTGCCCTGGGAGTTCGATACGAAATCGACGCCAACATCGACGCTCCCATACAGCGTCACAGACGACTGCGCCCACGCGGGGCCAGCCAGGATCGCGGCGCAACCGCCGACCAGCAGACAAGTTCTCAACCGAAGTCTCCAATGTTTTTATCGTTGGCCGGTCGCTCGTCGGCGCCGGCTTCTTGCATCGCGCAGTGCTGCTCTGCCCGATGCGGAACCGAGTTTAACTACTTCAATTCGGCTTTTGAATCACGAGTTATTTATCAATCAATCGAACATCCCGAATACTCGCTCAGGGTATTTACTCATCGATTCCAAAAATGCCGATAACCTCATCGACAGATTGAATCGCCGTGCTAACATCCGCGACGTTTAATTCATCACCGATAAAACGGAGAGCACAGATGCATTTCAGCGCAGTACAGCCCAGGCGCATGATCGTGGGCATCAGCGGCGCATCGGGCGTCGTCTACGGTGTCCGCCTGTTGCAATTGCTCAGGCAACTCGACATCGAATCGCATCTGGTGATGAGCCGCTCCGCGCAGGTCACGCTCGCGCACGAGTCGCCCTACAGCGTCGCCGATGTCCGCGCGCTCGCCACGGTCACGTATCCGAACACGGACATCGGCGCGGCGATTTCGAGCGGCTCGTTCCCCGTGATGGGCATGATCGTCGCGCCCTGCTCGATCCGCACCCTCTCGGAAGTCGCCACGGGCGTGACGAGCGGCCTGCTCACGCGCGCCGCCGACGTCACGCTCAAGGAGCGCCGCCGGCTCGTGCTGATGGTTCGGGAAACGCCGCTGCATCTGGGCCACTTGCGCAGCATGACGAGCGTGACCGAGGCCGGAGCAATCGTCTATCCGCCGGTGCCGGCATTCTACGCGAACCCCGAATCGCTCGACGAAATGGTCGATCACACCATCGGGCGCGTGCTCGATCTCTTCGGCATCGAATCCTCCGTGGTGCATCGCTGGGGCATGTGAGATTCACGCGCGCGCTCTCTCGCATTATCAATTTTCACTGATAACTCGTTCGAATTCTTTTGCTTCTTTAGCGGCTGACGTTCATTTAAAGTGGTTTTGTTTCAGAACGAAACCCCATTTAAAAGATTTATCGATCGAATCATAAATCTTCTCGATAAGAGACAGCGTTAATACGAAAGAGGTCGAATGAAGATCGTCATTGCAGGGGCCGGTATCGGCGGCCTGACGGCGGGAGCCGCATTATTGAAAGCAGGCTTTCACGTCACCATTCTCGAACAGGCCAAGGCCCTCGGGGAAATCGGCGCGGGCGTGCAACTGAGTCCGAACGCGACGCGCGTGCTTTACGGAATCGGCGTCGGCGAGCGCCTCGAAAGCCTCGCGTGCGAACCGCCCGGCAAGCGCGTGCGCCTCTGGAACACGGGGCAGACCTGGCCGCTCTTCGATCTCGGCGCGGCATCGCGCGAAGTGTACGGCTTCCCCTATCTGACCGTGCACCGCGCGGATCTGCACGAAGCGCTCGTCGATGCGGTGCGTGCGTTCAGCCCCGATGCGATCAAGCTCGATCACAAGGTCGAGTCGATCGTTCAGCACGCTGACCACGTCGAAGTGCAGACCGTCTCGGGCGCGACGTTCGAAGCGGACCTGCTGATCGGCGCTGACGGCGTGCACTCGCGCGTGCGCCGTGCGCTCTTCGGCGCCGACGAGCCGGTCTATTCGGGCGTGATGGCCTGGCGCGGCGTGATCGACGCCACCAAGCTGCCCGAGCATCTGCGCACGCCCTACGGCACCAACTGGGTCGGTCCGGGCGCACACGTGATCCACTATCCGCTGCGCGGCCACAAGCTCATCAACTTCGTCGGCGCGGTGGAGCGCGATGGCTGGCAGGTCGAATCGTGGTCGGAGCGCGGCACCATCGACGAATGTCTCGCCGATTTCGACGGCTGGCATGAAGACGTGCGCACGATGATCTCGGCCATCGACATCCCGTACAAGTGGGCGCTCATGATCCGCGAGCCCATGACGCGCTGGACGTCGGGCAACGCCACGCTGCTCGGCGACGCCTGTCACCCCACGCTGCCGTTCCTCGCGCAAGGCGCGGGCATGGCGCTCGAAGACGGTTATCTGATCGCGCGCTGCCTCGCGCGCCACGCGAACGATCTGCCGCGCGCGCTCGAACGTTACGAGGCGCTGCGCGTAGAACGCACGGCGCGCATCGTGCGCGGTTCGGCAGCGAACACGCAGCGCTTTCACAACCCCGCGCTCGCGCATGCGGAAGGCGCGGCGGAATACGTCGATCGCGAGTGGAGCGAGGAGCGCGTGAAGGAACGCTACAACTGGCTGTTCGAATACGACGTCGACGCCATCGAAGTCTGAGCGCGCAAAGCTCGCTTCATCAAGCAGCATCAAGGAGACACAGCATGTCCGACCATCTGCCGCCCGTGCGCGGCCTGCATCACTTCGCCTGGCGCTGCCGCAATGCCGAAGAAACGCGTCATTTCTACGAGGACATTCTCGGCTTGCCGCTGGTTCATCTGATCCGCCTCGACCGCGTGCCGAGCACCGGCGAGCATTGCCCCTACGTGCATCTGTTCTTCGAGATGGCGGACGGCTCGAACATCGCGTTTTTCGATCTCGGCGACGACACGGCCGCCGAGCCCTCGCCCAACACGCCGCCGTGGGTGAACCACATCGCGCTGCGGCTCGGCACGCTCGACGAGCTCGAAACGATGAAGCAGCGCCTCGTCGATCACGGCATCGAAGTGCTGGGCGTCGTCGATCATCACTTCGTGCGCTCGATCTATTTCTTCGATCCGAACGGCCTGCGGCTCGAACTGACGGTGCCCGTCGCGTCGCTCGAAACGCTCGCTGCCTATCGACGACAGGCGCGGCCCGCACTCGACGCGTGGGCAGGCGAAGGCAAGAGCGCCATCGCGGAGACGCCGCTCGCATGACCGCGCTCAACTCCACTCACGATCCGGCCCGGCGTAGCTGGATCGACTCGGCGAACCTTCCTGAAGCAGACTTTCCGATCCAGAACCTGCCGTTTGGCGCGTTCGTGCGCGACGGCGTCGCTCGGGCCGCCGTCGCCATCGGCGAACATGCCGTGGACTTGCACGCGCTCGCGGACAGCGGCCTGCTCGACGCGGGCAGCGATGCGGCGATCGCCTGCGAAGCCACGCGCGGCGGCACGCTGAACCGCCTGATGGCGATGCCGTCCCGCCATGCGAGCGCCCTGCGCGCCGCGCTGTCCGATCTGCTGAAGAGCGACGCGCCGCAGCGCGCGCGCATGCAGGCGCAAGCCGATGCCCTGCTACCGCGCATCGATACGCTCGAGCTGCGCCTGCCCTGCGAAGTCGGCGACTACACGGACTTCCTCACGTCGCTGCATCACACCGAGCGGCACGGGCGCTACAAGGGTCTCGCCGATCCGCTTCCGCCCGCGTTCAAGTCGCTGCCGATCGCCTATCACGGCCGCGCATCGTCCTTGCGCGTGAGCGGCGGCGACGTGCGCCGCCCGCACGGCCAGTATCGCGACGCGAACGGACAGATCGTGTTCGGCCCCGCGCCCGCGCTCGATTTCGAGCTCGAACTGGCGGCGTGGATCGGCGAAGGCAACGCGCTCACGCAACCGATTTCCGTCGACGATGCGCACGCGCACATCTTCGGCTATTCGCTGCTCAACGACTGGTCCGCGAAAAGCATTCAGTGGTTCGAACAAGTGCTCGGCCCGTTTCTCGGCAAGAGCTTTCATTCGAGCCTGTCGCCGTGGATCGTCACGTCCGAGGCGCTCGCGCCGTTCCGCAAGGCGCCCGTTGCGCGCGCCGCGGACGATCCGCCGCTCATGGCGCATCTGCATGGCGCGCGCGACCGGCAAGAAGGCGGGCTGCATCTGGAACTGCACGCCGATCTGTCGACGCGACAACTGCGCGAAGCCGGACATGACGACGTGCGCATCACGCACACGCATCTGGACAATCTGTACTGGAGCTTCGCGCAGATGGTCGCGCATCACACGAGCAACGGCTGCAATCTGCGCAGCGGCGATCTGCTCGGCAGCGGCACGATTTCCGGCGCGAACGACGCGGCGCGCGCCTGCCTCACCGAGCTGACGAACGCGGGCCGCGATCCGCTGCGCCTGCCGAACGGCGAAACACGCACCGCGCTCGAAGACGGCGACGAGATCGTGCTGAGCGCGCGCGCGTCGAAGGCGGGCGCGGTATCGATCGGCTTTGGCGAATGCCGTGGCCGCATCGCGCCGGCGTTCGCGTTCGCGTCGCGCGAAGCGGGAGTGGCGGCATGACGCAGACGCTCAACGGCTACGTGCAGGTCGGCCACGGTCCGCGCAAGGTGCTCGCGATGAGCGGCTGGTTCGGCAGCGCCGCCGACTGGCAGCCGCTCGTGCCCGCACTCGACACCGATGCCTTCACCTATGTGTTCTTCGACTATCGCGGATACGGCCGCTCACGCGAACGCGACGGCGCCTTCACCTTCGACGAAGCCGCCGGCGACGCGCTCGCGCTCGCCGATCATCTCGGCTGGGGCACCTTCAGTCTGATCGGCCATTCGATGGGCGGTGTCGCGATCCAGCGTGTGCTGCTTGCCGCGAACGGGCGTATCGATCGCATGGCGGGCGTGTGCGCCGTGCCCGCGTGCGGTTCGCGCATGGATGAGACGCGCCTCGCCGGATTTCGCGCGGCGGTGGACGACATCGAGCGGCGCGCGGCGATCATCGCGTTCTCGACCGGCAATCGTCTCGCGCCGCGTTTCACCGCGCATCTCGCGCGCGAATCGCAGCGGCAAGCGCGCGCCGATGCCTTCGCGGGCTATCTGCCGCACTGGGCCGCGAGCGATTTCTCGTCCGAGGTGATGGGCAACGCGACGCCGGTGAAGCTTTTCATCGGCGAACACGACCCGACGCTCACCGCCGACGTGATGAATCGCACCTGGCTCGCGTGGTATCCGCACGCGAGCGTCGAAACGATGGCGAACGCGGGACATTACCCGATGTACGAAGTGCCGGTCGCGCTCGCGACAGCACTCGAAAACTGGCTGAAACAGGCCTGACGGCCACTGGCCGCGGGAGACTTCATGTACGAAACCCTTTACCTGCGCCCGTCCTCGCTCGACGAAGCGCTCGGCCTGCTGCGCGAACACGAGGAGGCCCGGCCGCTCTCGGGCGGCATGACGCTGATTCCGACGCTCAAGCAGCGCCTCGCCGCGCCGTCGCATCTGATCGACCTCACGCGCATCGAAGCGATGCGCGGCGTGAGCGTCGAAGGCGGCGTGCTGCGCGTCGGCGCGTTGACGAAACACGCGGAAGTGGCCGCATCGAAAGTGGTCGGCGCGGCGATCCCCGCGCTCGCGCAGCTTGCGAACGTGATCGCCGATCCGCAGGTGCGCAATCGCGGCACGATGGGCGGATCGGTCGCGAACAACGATCCCGCCGCCGATTATCCGAGCGCGGTGCTCGCGCTGAACGCGCGCGTGCTCACTTCACAACGCTGTATCGGCGCGGACGACTTCTTCGTCGATACCTTCGAGACCGCGCTCGAACCCGGCGAACTCGTGACGGGATTCGAGTATCCGCTTCCCTCGCGCGCCGCCTATGCGAAGTTCCGCCAGCCGGCGTCGGGCTATGCCGTGGTGGGCGTGTTCATCGCGCAATTCGAAGATGCGATTCGCGTCGCGGTGACGGGCGCGGGCGCGTCGGTATTCCGCTGGCTCGATGCCGAAGCCGCGCTTGCCGCCGATCTGTCCGAAGCCGCGCTCGCCCCGCTGAAGATGGACGCCGCCGCACTGCCCGACGACGCCAACGGTTCGTCCGCCTATCGCGCCCATCTGATCGAAACCTACACGCGCCGCGCATTGCGGGCGCTGCTGGCGCAGCCGCTGCGCCAGCCTGCCTAAACCGTTTTCAGGAGACAAAGACATGGAATTCACCGGATCGCAGACCATCGCCGCCACGCGCGAGCAGGTATGGAAAGGCTTGAACGATGCCGCAGTGTTGCAGGCATGCGTGCCCGGCTGCGAGGAGTTCATCGGCGAAAGCGACGACGAATACAAGGCCGTGGTGGTCGCCAAGGTCGGCCCCGTGAAGGCGCGCTTCAAAGGCACGCTCGTGATTTCGGATCGCGACGGCCCGAACGGCTACCGGATTCTGGGCCAGGGCGAAGGCGGCATCGCGGGCTTCGGCAAGATGAACGCGACGGTCACGCTCGTCGACGCCGACGAGGGCGGCACGCTCCTCACCTATGTCGCCGATGCGCAAGTGGGCGGCAAGCTCGCGCAGATCGGTTCGCGCCTCGTCACGTCGGTCGCGAACAAGCTCGCGGCGGAATTCTTCACGCGCTTCAACGCGACGATGAGCGCCGAAGCCAGCGCCGCCGCCGCGCAGTAAAGCACGCAGGAAGACGAACGAGGTGAATCATGGCTGAAATCCAACTACGGGTGAACGGCGTCGACGTGAAGCGCGAGGTGCCGGACCAGACGCTCCTGGTCGAGTTCCTGCGCGAAACGCTGCGCCTGACGGGCACGCACGTCGGCTGCGACACGAGCCAGTGCGGCGCGTGCACGGTGCATCTCGACGGCGTCTCGGTGAAGTCGTGCACGGTGCTCGCCGCGCAGGCGAGCGGCGGCGCGGTCACGACGGTCGAAGGACTGCGCGAAAACGACAGCGCGCCGCTGCATCCGGTGCAGAACGCGTTCGTGCAGTGTCACGGTTTGCAGTGCGGCTTCTGCACGCCGGGCATGATCATGGCGTCGAGCTACTATCTGCGCGAGCAGCCGTCGCTCGACGAAGAAAGCATCTGCCATGCGCTCGAAGGCAACATCTGCCGTTGCACGGGCTACGTGAACATCATCGAGGCCGTGCGGCATGCGGCGCGCGAGATGTATCCGACGCCCGGCGACGCCGCGACGGAGGAAGCCACGCGATGATCGGCCAACCCATCCCGCGCCTCGAAGACCGGCGCTTCGTCACCGGCAACGGCCAGTACACCGACGATCTGCGCGTCGAAGGCCAGGTGCATGCCGCCTTCCTGCGCTCGCCGCACGCGCATGCCGCGCTGCGCTCGGTCGACGTATCGGCTGCGCGCGAAGCGCCCGGCGTAATCGCGGTGCTCGTCGGCCAGGATTATCTCGATGACGGCTTTCAGGGCGTCGATCACGTGCCGAATCCCATCGACGCCGTCGATGCCACGAAGAAAGCCTTCCTTAGCTCGCTGACCGGCGAGATCTTCAACCAGCCGCATATACCGCTGCCGATCGACCGCGTGCGATACGTCGGCGAGCCGATCGCGATGGTGATCGCCGAGACCGCGCTCGCCGCGCGCAACGCGACGGAGATGATCGACGTCGACTACGACGTGCTCGACGCCGTAGTCAACGCGGCGGATGCGATGCAGGACGGCGCGCCGCAACTGTGGGACGGCGCGGCGAACAATCTGTGCTTTCAGACGCAGATCGGCGATCGCGAGGAAGCGCGCCGCATCATCGCCGATGCGCCGTTCGTGCTCACGCGCGAATTCCATCACAGCCGCGTCGTGAACTGCCAGATGGAGCCGCGCGGCGCGATCGGCGTGTTCGACGGCGCAAGCGGCGTCTATACGCTGATCTCGGGCAGCCAGGGCGCGGTGCGCCAGAAGCTCTGCCTCGCCGTCGCGCTGAAAGTGCCGCCCGCGCAGGTGCGCGTGGTCTGTCCCGATACCGGCGGCGGTTTCGGTCCGCGTTCGTTCATCTACGTCGAGCAGCTTGCCGTGGTGTGGGCCGCGCGGCGCATCGGACGGCCGGTGAAGTGGACGAGCGATCGCAGCGAAGCATTTCTCTCCGACTATCAGGGACGCGACCAGATCGTGCGCGCCACATTCGGCTTCTCGCGCGATGGCCGCATTCTCGCCATCGACAACGCGTGGATCGGCAATGTCGGCGCGCATACGGTGTCCTATGTGCCGATGTCGAACGGCACGCGCATCATGACGACCGTCTACGACGTGCCGCTCGCCGCCGTGCACATCAGCGCCGTGCTGACGAACACGGTGCCGACTGCGCCGTATCGCGGCGCGGGCCGCCCCGAAGCGACGCACGTGATCGAACGCATGCTCGATCTCGCGGCAGCGGAACTGGGCATCGAGCGCGCGGAGATTCGCCGCCGCAACCTGGTCGCTCACGAGAAGCTGCCGTATCGCAGCCCGATGGGCCTCACCTACGACAGCGGCGAATTTGCGCGCAACATGGCGCGCGCGCTGGAACTCGCCGAGTGGGACGGTTTCGAGGCGCGTCGCGCGGCTTCGCGTGCGAACGGCATGCTGCGCGGCATCGGGCTTGCCAACTACATCGAGTCGCCGGTGGGCGCGCCGCGCGAACGCATCGAGCTGACGGTGCTGCCGGAAGGCCGCATCGATATCGTGTCCGGCACGCAGTCCACCGGTCAGGGCCACGAAACGACCTTCGCGCAGGTCATCGCGCAGCATCTGGGCGTGCCGATCGCATCGATCACTTTGCGCACCGGCGACACGGCGTTCGTGAGCGTCGGCGGCGGCAGCCATTCGGACCGCTCGATGCGCCTCGGCGGCATGCTGCTCGTCGATACCGCCGCGCAGATCGTCGCGCAGGGCAAGCGTGTGGCCGCCGAGTTGTTCGATGTCTCGCCGGAACGCGTGAGCTTCGCGAACGGCGTGTTCGCCGATGCGGCTTCATCGCGCGAAATCGGCCTCTTCGACGTGGCCGCGCATATCGCGCGCGACGGCATGCCCGGCGAGCGCTCCACGCGCAAGCTCTACGCGGAAGCCGAAGTCAACACGCGCGTGCCCGCGCATCCCACGGGCGCGGCCGTGTGCGAACTCGAGGTGGACCCGGACACGGGCGTCGTGAAGCTCGTCAACTACACGTCCGTCGACGATGTCGGCCAGCCGATCAATCCGCTGATCGTCGAAGGTCAGGTGCATGGCGGTCTCGCGCAGGGTATCGGGCAGGCGCTTTCGGAAACCTGCTATCTCGATCGCGACACGGGGCAGGTGCTGACCGGCTCGTACATGGACTACGGCATGCCGCGCGCCGGCGTGATTCCACGGCTCAATCTCGAACTCACCGAAGACCCGACGCACGGCAACCCGCTGCGCGTGAAGGGCGGCGGCGAGAGCGGCATCACGCCCGCCACGGCGACGATCTTCAACGCGCTCGCCGATGCCCTGAAGGAATACGGCACCGAAGAACTCGCGATGCCGGCCACGCCGAAAGTCGTGTGGGAATTCATCCACCGCGACGCATGAATACGCTCAACAAGGAGACCTGCATGACCAGCCCTCACGTTGCGATTCGACGCAACGGCCCGCTCGTGGACGTGGTGCTCGACCATCCCGGAAACGGCAACCTGATCGATGCGCCGATGAGCGAAACGATCATCGACACCGTCACGACGCTCGACGACGAAGTGAAGCTCGTGCGCATCCTTTCGAGCGGCCCGGACTTCTGCAAGGGCCGCCTCTCGCCGATGCCGCCAAAGGATGCAAAGCCGTCCGCCGAAACGCTGCGCCGCGTGGTCGCCGCGCCGCCGCTCGCGCTGTACGACGCGCTCAAGGCGGTGCGCGTGCCGGTGCTGTCGGTGGTGCGCGGCGATGCGCTCGGCGTCGGCTGCGCGCTCGCGGGCGTATGCGACATCGCGCTCGCCTCCGACGACGCCGTGTTCCAGATTCCCGAAATGGAACGCGACATTCCGCCGACGCTCGTGATGTCGGCGCTGATCGGCCGCGTGCCGGTGAAGACCGTCGCGCACATGGTGCTGAGCCGCGTGCGGCTGTCCGCGAGCGAAGCGCTCCAGGCGGGTCTCGTGAGCCGCGTCGTCCCGGCCGCAAGCCTCGACGCCGAAGCGGACGCGCTCGTCGAGACCCTGCTCGGCTGCAGCGCCGTCACGCTGCGCGCGGTGAAGCAGTTCCTGCATCTCGCGCCTGAAATGCCGGCGAGCGGCGCGAGCGGTTTCGCCGCCCATCTCGCGGCGACGGCGCTTTCCGCGCGCTTCTAAGACACGCATCAAGGAACCCAGATTGAGACCCAAGACCGCCATTCCCTCGACCGCAGACGGCACGCCCGCGCCCGACCTCGAACGCTTCCGCCTGCGGCGCTTTCTCGAATCGCTCGACGAGACCGAACTCGAACGCCATGACGCGAGCGTCGATCTCGCCGACATCGCCGGCATCATGGAAGGCAATCCGCGCGCCGTGTGGTTCAGCCGTCCGTCCGGCGGCGCGATCTCGCTCGCGGGCAGCGTCGCCGCGAGCCGCTCGCGCCTCGCGAAAGCCTTCGACACGACGCCGCAACGCCTGCTCGACACCGTGCGCGAACGCCTGCGCGCGAAGGGCCGGCTCGTCGAAGTGAGCCGCGAGGAAGCGCCCGTGCAGCAGGTCGTGCTGACCGGCGACGACTGCGATTTCACCGCCCTGCCCGTGCATCTCCAGCACGAACTGGATGGCGCGCCGTACATCTCGGCGTCGATCGACTTCGCGGTCGATCCCGAAATGGGCTGGACCAACGTCGGCATTCGCAGGCTGATGCTGCGCGGGCGTCGCACGGCCGGCATCGATCTCGTCGCGCCATCGGATCTGCGCGCGATCGCCATCGGCCATGCGAAGCGCGGCGAGCGCACGCCGATCGCGTTCGCGGTGGGCACGCATCCGATCGATCACGTCGGCGCGACCATGCGCATTCCCGCCGATGAACTCGAACTCGTCGCCGCACTGCGCGGCGCGCCGATGGGCGTGGTCAAGTGCGTGACGAACGACCTGCTCGTGCCCGCCGACGCCGAGTTCATCCTCGAAGGCTATCTCGACGAACGCGGCCACGCCGAGCCCGAAGGCCCGTACGGCGAATTCCTCGGCTACTACGGCGGCGTGAAGACGAATCCGCTGTTTCATCTGACCGCGATCACGCATCGGCGCGACGCGGTGTTTCAGACCTGCACGATCGGCGGCCGCTCGATGGCGCGCACCGACACCGCGCAACTCGCCGCGCTGCGCACGGAAGTGACGGTGTGGCGCGCGCTCGAAACCGCCGTGCGCGAAGTGAAGGCCGTCTATGCGAACCCGGCCACCGGCGGCATGTTCAACGTGCGCGTCGCCATGCAGCAGCGCGTGCCGGGCGAGGCGCGCAACGCGATCGCGGCGGTGTTCGCGTCGCTCGCGAACGTGAAGCATGTGTTCGTGGTCGATCCGGACATCGACGTGTTCTCCGACGAACAGATGGACTGGGCGCTCGCCACGCGTTTCCAGGCCGATCGCGATCTGGTGCTTCAGGACAGCCTGCGCGCGATGCCGCTCGACCCGTCGCTGCTCGGTGCGACGAAGACCGCGAAGGCCGGCTTCGATCTCACGTTGCCGCTACTTGCGCCGGGCGCCGAGCGCGACCTTGAGCATCGCGTGCCGACGCCGCCTGCGTATCGCGGCGCGCGCTTCGAATCGCTCGACGCGGCGCTCGAAGACGGGCCGAAGCGCTTTTCCGAGCTGATGGCCGCGACGGGCACGCGCGACGGCCGCGAAGTCGTGCGCTGGCTCGAAGACACGGCGCAACGCCGTGGGATCGCGCGGGACGAAGAAGGCCGCTACGTCCTCGCGTAACGCCCCGGCGGCTGCCGAACCGCAGTTCCAGGGTACGGCAGCCGCTGCAACGGACGGGATAGAATCGGGCTCCACGCGCGAAAAAGAAACGGCTGTCGTCAATGAACCTGTCCCTCAAACAACTCAAGGTTTTTCTTGGTGTCGCGAACGCGTCGAGCTTCACGAAGACCGCGCAGAGCATGCATCTGAGCCAGGCGGCGCTTTCCGCGATCATTCGGGAGCTGGAAACGCAGCTCGATTGCCGGCTGCTGGAACGCACCACGCGCACGGTCTCGCTGACCGAAGCGGGCCGCCTTTTCTATCCCACCGCAATGGCGATCGTCGAGTCGCTGGAGAAGTCGGTCATCGAGCTCAATGAGCTGGGACGTCAGAAACAATCGTCGCTGCTGCTCGGCTGCACGCCGATGATCGCCGCGAGCCTGATGCCCTCGGTGCTCGCGCGCTTTTCGAGCGTGTATCCGAATGCGCAGATCGAACTCGTCGATCGCAATCCGACCGAGCTCGTGCAGATGGTCGAGGAAGGTCATCTCGATGCGGCGTTCGGCGTGTTCTTCTCGCAGCTTTCCGGCATCGACCGCACGCCGATCTTCCCGACGCGGCTCGTCGCGGTGTCGCCCGCGCAAGCCGGCACGCCGCTGCGCGGTCCCGGCATCCGCTGGACCGCGCTGGAGAATCAGCCGCTCATCACGCTGCCGAAGGACAATCCGCTGCAAAGGCTGATCGAGGCCACGCTGTCGAAAGAGGAAGTGACGGTCAGCCGCCGCATCGTCGTGGGCCATCTTCAGACGGCCATCGCGATGGCTCAGGAAGGGCTCGGCACGGCGGTCATGCCGTCCTTCAGCGAACATATCTGCTACCGCTACAACGTGCGCGTCGATGCGTTGCGACCCGAGGTGCCGCTGTCGTTCTATCGCATCACGCGAACCGGCCGCGACACGCTCGCCACGCTCGATCAGTTCACGACGATGTTCACAGAAGCCGCGAAGGAAGATCCCATCGGCGTGGGCGACAACGATATCGACGAGGACGAGGACTGACACTCGCGCGAGGCGAATCGGCGCATCGGTCCTGCCACTGCCGTGGCTTTGCACTTGCAACTGCCCGCGTGCATACTCTCTGCACCGAAGCAACACTGCCGTTGGGAGACGGCTTCCCGGAGAGTCGATGCGTTTCGATCTGCAATCGCTGAAATTGTTCGTCGCTGTCTGCGAGCAGGGCAGCATTGCCCGCGCGGCGGAGGCCGAGAATATCGCGCCTTCGGCTCTCAGCAAGCGCATGTCGCATCTCGAAGACACGCTCAAGACCGCCCTCTTCGTGCGCAGCAACAAGGGGCTGGAACTGACCGCGGCGGCCGCGGCCCTCTTGCAGCATGCCCGCGTGCTCCTACGCGATATCCAGCAGATGGAAAGCGAACTGCTCGATCATGCCGAAGGCGTGCGCGGTCAGATCCGGCTGCATGCCAGCCTCTCGACGATCGTGCAGTACATCGCCAACGACATCCGCGAGTTCCTGGAGCTGCACCCGGGGCTGCGCATCGATCTTCAGGAAAGCCTCAGCCCCGCGGTGGTCCGCGCGGTGGCGGAAAACACGGCCGATATCGGCGTGTTCGGCGGCACGACCGTGACCACCGGACTACAAGTCTTTCCCTATCGCAGCGACCGGCTGGTGGTCATCATGCCGCCCGATCATCCGCTCAGTCACGCCGGTCGGGTGAAGTTCCGCGAAGTGGCGAAGTACCCGCTGGTGGGACCGCAAGCGGGCAGCTATCTGAACTCTCTGGTGTTGCGCGCGGCGGCGGACCTCGATCACCCGCTCAAGCTGTCGATCCGGGTCAACGGCTTCGAGCCGGTGCGCAGCATGGTGGAAGCGCGCCTCGGTATCGGCCTCGTGCCCGAGCATCATGCCGAGCGCTATGTCAGCTCGGCTCCATTGGTCGCCGTGACGCTGGACGAACCCTGGGCCGAGCGGCACTGGAAAATCTGCGTGCGCGAGGCGGAGTCGCTTCCCGCGCCGGTTCAGCTCTTTCTCAAGCATCTGCTCGCGAGCCAGAATGCGCACCCGGCATCGGGCGATCACGAGTAAGCCAGCTTCAGTCCGGCCTGCGGCCAGGGCAGCGTTCCGAGCCGCCCCGTGCCCGAGAGCGTGACATACGCCGTCTTCATGTCGGCGCCGCCGAAGCAGATGTTGGTCACCATGCCGTCCGGCACCATCACCTGCCGCAGCACCTCGCCCGTGGGCGCGACCACCGTGATGCAGCCGGTGACGAGCGTCGCCACGCAGATGTTGCCCTCCGCGTCCACGGCCAGGCTGTCGAAGCGCTGATAACCCGGCAGGCCGCACACCAGACGCCCGCCGTGCGGCGACGGATACGGATGCTTGCGCGCCCGGCCGGGCGCCTCCAGATCGAACGCCCACAGCCGCGCGGTCTCGGTCTCCGCCACATAGACGACACTGTCGTCCGGCGACAGGCCCACGCCGTTGGCCGTGGTCAGCGGATAAGCGACTTCGACGATCATCGAACCATCGGCGCGCCCGTAGTAGAGACCCGCATGATCGCGATCGCGCAGCCGGTTCTTGCCGAAGTCGGTGAAGTAGAAGCCGCCGTCGTGATCGAACACGATGTCGTTGGGACCGCACAGAGGATGGTCGCCGCAGCGGTCGTACAGCGTCGTCAGCGCGCCTGTGCGCGGATCGAATCGCTCGATGCGTCCGCTGGTATAACCCGGATGCACGCCCGGCCTGGTGCGATTCAGCCCGGCGACCGTGCGGAACAGAAAGCCCCCGTTGTTGCAGATGTAGAAGACGCCTTCCGGTCCCAGCGCGAGACCATTGGGCCCGCCGCTCACCTGCGCGATCACGCTCACCGTGCCGTCGGCGGCCACGCGGCTGATGGTCTCGCGCTCGATCTCGACCAGCACGACGGAGCCGTCGGGCATCGCCACCGGTCCCTCGGGAAATTTCAGGCCTTCGGCCAGAATGCGGATGCCGCTCTCCATCGTCGCTCCCTCGCCAGGTCAGTGTTTGCCGGCGTTCTCGACAAAGCGATTGTCGTAGGTGGCCTTCAGATCGATCGACGCCTTGCCGATGTCGGGATCGAAGGCGGCCAGCACATCGTGTACGGTATGCGCGGCGGCGTCCGTCATCAGGCCGTCGCGCGAGATGCAGCTTCGCATGTTGCCGTAGGCCTGGGCGAAGACATCCTTGTCGGCCAGCGCGTATTGCTGCGGCACGGC
This sequence comes from Caballeronia sp. EK, assembly GCF_014384845.1. Taxonomy (NCBI): domain Bacteria; kingdom Pseudomonadati; phylum Pseudomonadota; class Betaproteobacteria; order Burkholderiales; family Burkholderiaceae; genus Caballeronia; species Caballeronia sp. EK. The sequence goes on along the minus strand of NZ_JACSUE010000001.1, from coordinate 220,971 downwards.
TGCCGCGACCTGCTCGGGCGTCGCCTGCGCCATCCAGCGTTCGGCCGCGAGTATCGCGTTGGTCACCGCCTGCACGGTATTCGGATTTTTGGCGGCGAACGCTTTCGTCGTGTAGATGGCCGCTTCCGGATAATCGCCGCCCAGCGTGGCGCGGGTGCCGGCCGGATCACGCATCACGGCCAGCGGGAAGAGATCGCCGCTACTTTGCAGCACGGTCGCGACCGGATCGTTGCTCATCAATGCATCGATTTGCCCGCTGCGTGCCGCTGCGATCGCACCGGCGGACGATCCCACGCCGATGATCGACACATCGCCCGGCTTCACGCCCGACTTGCTCAGCAGGTAGTTCACGCCCATGTGAAAGCTCGATCCGGGCGAGCTCACGCCGATGCGCATGCCCTTGAGATCGGCATACGTCTTGACCTTGCCGTGGCTCGCGCGCGTCACGCCGAACACCCAGCCGGGACAGGAGGCCAGCGTCACGAAAGAGACCAGTTGCTGCCCTTTGGCGGCCATCGTGATCGTGTTGGAGTAGGCGCCCGCCACGATATCGGCGCTGCCGCCCATCAGCGCCTGAAGTGCCTTCGCGCCGCCGCTGAACACGCCGATCTCCACATCCAGCCCTGCCTGCTTGAAATACCCGCGGCTGTCCGCGATGACGAAAGGCAGATAAGGGAATCCCACGCCCGCTGCAGCCAGATGAAGTTTCGGTTTCTCCGGCACAGGCGCGGCTCCGGCGGCCGACGCATTCACGACGACCGCGCAGGTGGCCAGCACCGGCAACACCAGACGCCAAAGCGCTTTCACGATGGTTTGTCTCCCGGCCTCATGCAGAGGCTCGACTCAGTAGGTCGCGCGTCCGCCGGACAGGTCGAAGACCGCGCCGGTGGTGAACGAATTCTCTTCGCTGGCAAGCCAGGCGATCATCGCGGCTGCTTCGTCGAGTTCGAGGAAACGGCCGCGCGGGATCTTGCCCAGCATGTAGCGGATATGCTCGGGCGACTGCTCCATCGCGCCGGGCGTGCGCGCCACGGCGGGCGTGACGCAGTTGACGGCGATATCGTGGCTCGCCAGCTCCTTGCCGAGCGACTTGGTCATCGCGATGACGGCAGCCTTGGCCGAACTGTAGGCCGCCGCATTCGGGTTGCCCTCCTTGCCCGCGACCGAAGCGAGATTGACGATGCGGCCGTAGTTCTGGCCGATCATGCCCGGCACCACCGCGCGGCAGCAGTGGAACGTGCCGTTGACGTCGATATCGAGCACCTGCTTCCACACGTCGACCGGATAGTCGATCAACGTCGCATTCGGCCCGACGATCGCCGCGTTGTTGATCAGGATATCGATACGCCCGCAGGCTTTCAGCGTCCCCGAGACCGCGGCCTGCACGCTCTCGTAATCGGCGATATCGACACGCTCGAAATGGACATCGTGCCCGCCCAGTTCGGCACGGGCCTGCTCCATGCCCGCGGGGTTGATGTCCCAGATCGCGAGCCGCGCGCCGGAGGCGAGCAGCCGCTGCCCGACCGCGAGGCCGATGCCCTGCGCGCCGCCGGTCACGACAGCGACGCGGTCCTTCAGATTGATCGCGTTGGTCTGCAAGATGGTTTCCTCGAAGTTCAGGCGCCCGCGGCCACGGTCTGGCCGGCGACGGGGCGCCAGCGCAGCAGATGGTCCTCGACCATCGACACCGCCGTATCGAGCAGAAGGGCGAACACGGTCAGCACCAGAATGCCCGCGATCACCGAGTTGATATCGAATACGCCTTCGGCCAGCAGAATCAGATAGCCGACGCCCTTCTCCGATCCCAGGTACTCGCCGACGACGCTGCCCACGAAGGCGATGCCGATCGCGTTATGCAGGCTGGAAAAGACCCAGCTCGTCGCCGAAGGCAGATACACATGCCGCAATAGCTGGCGCGAATTGGCGCCCAGCATGCGGGTGTTGGACAACACCGTCGGGCTGACCTCGCGCACGCCCTGATAGACGTTGAAGAACACGACGAAGAACACCAGCGTGACGCCGAGCGCCACCTTGGACCAGATGCCAAGGCCGAACCAGAGCGCGAAGATCGGCGCGAAGATCAGGCGCGGCATCGAATTCATGGCCTTGATGAACGGATCGAACACCACCGCGAGGAACGGGTTGAGCGCCAGCCACAGACCGAACGCCAGGCCGAACGCCGTCCCGATCGCGAACGCCAGCATGGTTTCGACCAGCGTCGTGTAGAGATGGCGAAACACCGAACCCGTCACGAACCAGTCGACGATGCGCAGCGCCACGCCGACCGGATCCCCGAAGAAAAACGGCGACAGCCATTTCTGACCGGTGCCGAGCCACCACAGAAACAGGACACCGAACAGGATGGCCAGCCGGGCGACCAGCACCGTGAATCGATTGTTGGGGTCAAACACGGTTGCGCGCATAGCTTTTCAGTACCTCGCCTCGAAGCACGTCCCAGATCTGGGTGTGCAGTTGCAGGAAACGCTGCGTCATGCGGATCTCCGACATTTCGCGCGGCCGCTCGAGATCGATCTCGAACTCGGCGATAGGCCGCGTACCGGGCCCCGCCGACAACACGATGACGCGGTCCGACAACGAGATAGCCTCTTCCAGATCGTGCGTCACGAACATCACCGACTTGCGATCGTAGGACCACAGTTGCAGCAGCTCGTTTTCCATCAGATGCCGGGTCTGGATATCGAGCGCGCTGAATGGCTCGTCCATCAGGATGATGCGAGGGTTCAGCGCCAGCGCCTGCGCGAGGCCCGCACGCTTGCGCATGCCCCCGGAGAGCTGGTGCGGGTACTTCTTGCCGTGCCCGTGCAGACCCACGCGCTTTAACCAGTCGTGCGCCACGCTCAGGGCCTCTTCGCGCGGCGTGCCGCGAAAGATCAAACCCATCGCGATGTTTTCTTCGGCCGTCTTCCACGGCATGAGCGCATCGACCTGGAACAGATAGGCGGCCTGCCTGTTCAGGCCGTTCGTCAATTTCTCGCCGAACACGCTCAGGCTGCCGGAAGAAGGCCGGGTCAGTCCCGCCGCGACATTCAGCAGCGTGGACTTGCCGCAGCCCGTGGGCCCGACGATCGAGACGAACTCTCCATCGCCGATCGTCAGGTTGCCCCCGGCAATGGCGGTGTAGGTCTGCGCGTTCTTGCCATTGCCCGCGAAAGTGCATGTCACGTTGTCGAAGCGCAGGGCTTCGCGCCGCGCGGCTTGTCCGCTATCGATCGGGATGCTGCAGGTCGCGGTGCTCATGGCTGGATCTCCGCGGCCTTCCTGACGAACCGGTTGTCATAGGTCGAGGCGAGGTCGATCTTGGCCGAGGCCACGGTCGGATCGAACGCCGCCAGCACGTCGCGCACGGTCTGCGCGCCCTTGGCCGTGATCTCCCCGTTCTGCGCGATACAGCGGCGGCTGTTCGTGAAGGCCTCGGCATAGAGCGCCTTGTTGTCGCCCAGAAACTCGGGAGGCACATTGTCCGCGACTTGCTCCGGCGTGGCCTTCGCGATCCACTTCTCGGCCCGCACGATCGCATTGGCGACGGCCTGCACCGTCTTCGGGTTCTTGTTGACGAAGTCCTGCGTCGCGAACAGGCTCGATTCAGGGTAGTCGGAGCCGAACACCTTGACGTTGCCGTCGGCGGTGCGCATGTTCTCCAGCGGCTTGAGGCTGCCGTCCTTGACGAGAATCGTGGCGCTCGGATCATTGACGATCAGCGCGTCGATCTGTCCCGCCCGCACCGCCGCCACCGCTCCCGCCGCCTGCCCCACGCCGATGATCGACACATCCGAAGACTGCAGTCCCGCCTTGTGCAGGATGTAATTGACCGCCATGTGCGTGCTGGAACCCGGCGCGCTCACACCGATGCGCATGCCCTTCAGATCCTTCGGCGATTTGACTTCGGCCTGGCGTTTCTGGGAAACGCCGAAGATCCAGCCGGGACAGATGACCTGCGCCGCCACCACCACCAGATGCTGGCCCTTGGTCGCCATCGTGATCGTGTTCGAATAGGCGCCCGCCACCATGTCGGAGCTGCCGCCAAGAAGCGCCTCCAGCGTCTTCGAGCCGCCGGAGAAGGCGGCGATGGTCACATCGAGCCCTTCGTCCTTGAAGTAGCCACGCGTCTTGGCGACGAGCATGGGCAGATAGGTGATGCCTGTCGAAGCCGCCGCGATGTGCAGGTCGGGCTTCTCGGGCACATCCTTGGCCACGGCCGTGGCGGAACCGAAGGCAAGCCCGAACGCTGCGCACAGCGCAATGCCAAGTTTCAGCTTCATGATCGTCTCCTCCCTTTCGCGGGATTTTCTGGTGCAACAACTGCCTGGGATGACCGGGCCTCATGCCGAACCCGGTCCGCCTGACGCGCTTCGAGACTAGGCCGCCTGCCCGTGAAGCGCCTCGACCACCGCATCGCCCATGTCACGGGTGCCGACGCATTGCGTGCCGTCCTGGCGGATATCGGCGGTGCGGTAGCCTGCGGCCAGCACCGCGCGTACAGCCTGTTCGACGCGGTTCGCCGCATCGTCCATCTCGAAGCTCTCGCGCAACATCATCGCGAGCGAAAGAATGGCGGCGAGCGGATTGGCCACGTCCTTGCCGGCGATGTCCGGCGCCGAACCGTGCACCGGCTCGTACAGCCCCTTGCGCTCGTAACCCAGCGAGGCCGAAGGCAGCATGCCGATCGAACCGGTCAGCATCGCGGCGGCGTCCGAGAGAATATCGCCGAACAGGTTGCCCGTGACGATCACGTCGAACTGTTTGGGCCGGCGCATTAGCATCATCGCGGCGGCGTCCACGAAGAGATGGCTCAGCTCGACGTCCGGGTAATCCTGCCCGACACGCGTGACAACCTCGCGCCACAACTGGCTCGCCTCCAGCACGTTCGCCTTGTCCACCGAGCACAGCTTGTGATGACGACGGCGCGCCGCCCGGAACGCGGCATGCGCGACCCGCTCGACCTCGGATTCGGAATAACGCATCGTGTTGAAACCCACCCGCTCGCCCGCCTGATTGATCTCGAAGCCGCGCGGCTGGCCGAAATAGGCGTCGCCGTTCAACTCGCGCACGATCACGATGTCCAGCCCGTCGACTACTTCGGGCCGTAATGTCGAAGCGCCGATAAGCTCCGGGAACATGTAGGCCGGGCGGAAGTTGGCGTAAAGGGTCAGCGCTTCGCGCAATTGCAGCAAGCCGGTACCGGGACGGCGTTCGCGCTCGATCGCGGCTTCATCGGCCACGCCTACCGCGCCGAACAGGATGGCATCGGCCTTGCGCGCCATCGCGAGCGTGGGCTCGGGCAGCGGCACGCCATGCGCCTGAATGCCCGCCTCGCCGATGGGCGCCTCCTGAGTCTCGGCCTGAGGCGCCACGACCCGCAGCACCTTGAGCGCCTGCGCCACCACTTCGGGACCGATACCATCACCGGGCATGACTGCAATCTTCATCTGTACTTCTCCTTGGTCGATTTCAGGAAGCGCGCGCCTTCAAAAGTCTCCGGCACGATTGCGCTCGAAAGCATCGATGCGGTCCCGATGCGAAAGCGTGTAGTCGATCTCGTCCATCCCGCGCAGCAGACACTCCTTTGCGAAGGGCTCCATGTCGAAGGCATGGGACGAACCGTCGGGCAAGGTCGCGGTCTGCGCGGGCAGATCGATGGCGATGCGGCTGCCGGGACTGGCCGACAGCGTCTCCAAGAGCGGCAGGACCACGGCCTCCGACAACACGATGGGCAGCAGTCCGTTCTTCAGGCAGTTGATGAAAAAGATGTCGCCGAAGCTCGGGGCGATCGCCGCGCGAAAACCGTAGTCGTAGAGCGCCCACACCGCGTGTTCGCGCGACGAGCCGCAACCGAAGTTATGGTTGGCGACGACGATGCGCGACTCGCGAAAAGGCGTCCTGTTGAGCACGAAGTCCGGCTGTTCCGCGCCGTCCGAGCCGAAGCGCAGCGCGCGAAACAGAAACTGGCCGAAATCGTCGGAGCGGGGTTTTTGCAGGTAGCGCGCGGGCAGGATCTGATCGGTATCGCAGTTGATGGCGACGATCGGCGCCGCCACTGCGTCGAGGTGCGTGAGGCTTTCCATGTCAGGCTCCCAGGAGGCGGCGCACATCGGTCAGGCGGCCGGTCACCGCGGCCGCAGCCGCCATCGCCGGGCTCATCAGATGCGTGCGCACGCCGGGCCCCTGACGGCCCACGAAATTGCGGTTCGACGTGGAAGCGCAGCGCTGCCCGGGCGCGGCGATATCGCCGTTGGTCGCGAGGCACATCGAACAGCCGGGGAAACGCCACTGAAAGCCCGCGTCCTTGAACACGCGGTCGAGCCCTTCGGCCTCCGCCTGCGTGCGCACCTCGTGCGAGCCCGGCACCACCCACGCCTCGACGCCGGGCGCGATGTGGCGGCCACGCGCGACCTCCGCTGCGCTGCGCATGTCCTCGATGCGTCCGTTGGTGCACGAGCCGATGAACACCCTGTCGATCGCCACGCCTTCCAGTGCTTCGTCCGGGGCCAGTCCCATGTAGTCGAGCGCGCGCGACATCGCGGCGCGCAGATCGGGATCGGACTGCATCGCGGGATCGGGCACGCGGCGGTCGATGGCGCAGGCATATTCGGGCGTCGTGCCCCAGGTCACCATCGGCGCGATGCCGGCCACGTCGATGTGCACTTCGCGATCGAACGTCGCGCCGGGGTCGGTGAACAAGGTGCGCCAGTGCGCCATTGCCCGGTTCCATTCGTCGCCCGAAGGCGCGTAGGGACGCCCGTCGAGATACGCGAACGTGGTTTCGTCCGGCGCGATCATGCCCGCGCGACCGCCAGCCTCGATGGTCATGTTGCACAGCGTGAGCCGCCCTTCCATCGACAAGCCCGCGATCGCGGAGCCGGCATATTCGATCACGTGGCCCACTGCCCCGGCCACGCCGATCCGCGCGATCACGGCCAAGATCAGGTCTTTCGCGGTGACGCCCGCACCCGGCTCGCCGTCGAGCGTGACGCGCATGTTTCGCGACTTGCGCTGCCACAGGCATTGCGTCGCGAGCACGTGGGCCACTTCGGTCGCACCGATGCCGAACGCGAGCGCGCCCATTGCTCCGTGCGTCGACGTGTGGCTATCGGCGCAGACGACGGTCATACCCGGCAGGCTCAGCCCCTGCTCGGGTCCGACGACATGCACGATGCCGCGTCGCGGATCGTTCATGTCGAACAGGGTGATACGCGACTCGGCTGTGTCGCGCTGCAGCGCTTCGATCATGGCGCGCCGTTCCGGATCGGCGACTGCCGCGATGTCGTTTGCCGTGCTGGAAACGTAGTGGTCCGCCGTGCCGAAGATGCGCTCGGGCGAGCGAGGTTTGAGCCCGCGCTGGCGCATCAGGTCGAACGACTGCGCGGTGACGTCGTGGATGAAATGCCGGTCGATGAATAGCAGATCCTGTCCATCGTCGCGGGACATCACGCGGTGACTGTCCCAGATCTTGTCGTAAAGCGTCCGCGGACCATCGCTTTTCTGGTCGAGTTGCATTGCTTCGTCTCGCTCCATCGATCTGCCGGCTGCGGCAAGCGCGGGTATGCGCTTTCGCAATCGGTTGTGGTTTGCGAGCATCATGGACCAGGCGAGCGCGGTTGTTCGTGGTCTTTTGGAAAGGCACCATCGCCGATCGCGATGACCATGCATCGCGCCGCGCATGCGCTGTCGTCTCCACATTATTCTCGAAGCGAGAATTGTGGTTTGCGCTATCGGGCCATTCCCCTATCCTGTCGGATTGGTCATGATCCTTCTATCGCATCGCAGCATGCGGTGCACGACATCAATCCCCATACGCGGAGAAGGAAGCATGACAAAGCAGGCGCTTATCGCGGTCGATATTCAGAACGACTACTTTCCGGGAGGCAAGTGGATTCTCAACGGAGTCGATGCTGCCGCCGACAATGCAGCCGCCGTGCTCGCGCAGGCGCGAAAGAACGGCGACCTCGTCGTTCATATTCGACATGAAACTCTGGCGAAAGACGCGCCGTTCTTCGTGCCGGATACCGAAGGCGCGCAGCTTCATCCGAAGGCGGCGAGTCTTCCGGGCGAGCGAGTGATCCTGAAACACCACATGAATCCGTTTCGCGAGACCGACCTTCAGCACGTGTTGAAGGCGAATGGTATCGAAACCGTTGTCGTGGTCGGGAACATGAGCCACATGTGCATCGACGCGGTCACGCGTCATTCGGTGGACCTCGGCTATGCGACCACCGTGATCCACGATGCCTGCGCGACGCACGATCTCGAATTCGATGGCGTGCATGTCCCGGCAGCGCACGTGCATGCGGCCTTCATGGCGGCGCTGCGTTTCGGGTATGCGAAATTGATGTCGGCGAAAGAGTTCACGCGCTGACTATTCCGCGCGTAGCCCTTCAGGCTGCGGGCGCACGCAAGGGCGCGGCAGGAACGACCGTCTCGATACGGCCGGTCTTGACGTCGTAGACGAGCCCCGACACGATCAGGCTGTCCGGCAAGTCCTTGTTCGCCCTGAGTGCTGCGACGTCGAGCGCGACTGCTTCGTAGGGCTGAGTAATGGCAAGCGCGTCGAGCGCGTCCGTTTCGACGCCGAGATGCTTCGCCAGCAAGGCCGGCGCATGCCTGTGACAACCGATGATCCCGCAGTCCGTATGCTGGAGCAGAACCAGATTGCGGGCGCCGTCCGGACGTCCGGCCGCTTTCGCGACGACGGCAAGCACCGCCAGCGTTTCGAGCAGCGGCTTGTTGACCCGGCCGCCGACATTGCGAATCACTGCCGCTTCGCCTTGCTTCAAACCCAGCACGTGCACCGGATCGACGCGAGGATCGACGCAACCGACGATCACGGTTCCGGTCGACGGCATCATCTTGAGTTCGGCCGAGAAAGCCGTTTCGGCGAACTCGGCATTGCGCTCGAGCATGACATCGTTGAAGTCCATTCTCACTCCAAGTTGTTCGGGCGAAGCCGCCCGGTTGATTTCGTTTCGGCCGTCGCTGCGCGCCCGCATGAGCGCGTGCCACATCAGGCGGAAACTTCCAGGTCCACGGGCGACGCCTCTGCCGGCGCGTGCAATGAACGTTCGATGACGTGCGTCTTCGGCGCCCGGTCGATCACGAGTCCGAGCACGTCGGGGCGGCTGTAATGGCCGCGCGAGTCCATCATGCGTTTGCGCTTGTCGATCTGCCAGAAGTCCAGATCCGCGATGATCTCGCCCTCTCCTTCACGCAGCGGCGCACCGCCCATGAACTCGCCGTCCGGCGACACGATCGCGGTGAAACAGCCGCTCGATATCGGGCCGATCTGCGACGTGTTCGTATCGAGCAGAATCTGCTGTTGCTGTTCGGGCGTCAGCCACGCCGTCGCGTTGACCACGAACGCGCCTGCTTCGAGCGCGTGCTGACGAATGTTGACGGAGATCTGCTCCGAGAACAGATCGCCGGCGAATGACCCGGGATACATGGCCGAATGGATTTCCTCGCCGTCCGCCATCAGCGCGTAACGTGCGAGCGGGTTGTAGTGTTCCCAGCAGGCGAGCTGGCCTACGCGGCCGACGGCGGTATCGACCGCGCGCAAGCCCGAGCCGTCGCCCATCCCCCAGACCATTCGCTCGTGATAAGTCGGCGAGAGTTTGCGACGGCGCTGCACCAGCGTGCCATCGGCATCGAACAGCAACTGGGTGTTGTAGAGCGTGCGCCCGTCGCGCTCGTTGACGCCGATCGACACCACCATCCCCGCCTGTCGCGCCGCTTCGCCGATCGCGCGGGTCGTCTCCGACGGGACCGTCACTGCCTGATCGAGCAGCTTGTAATGCTCGGCGCCCATGGCGAAAGGAGATTCGATGAACGAGAAATACGGGTAGTAGGGAACGACGGTTTCGGGGAAGGTCGCGAACTGGACGCCCTGCCGACCGAGTTCCAGAATTTTCTGGACGACCTTGGCGACAGTGCCTTCGCGGCTATAGAGAACGGGGGCGATCTGCACGGCTGCGGCCCGGATGATTTTCGACATGACGTCGTTCCTTGGCGGTTGAAGAAGTGCCTATACCTTAGCGCCGCGAGCCATTAGCATGTATGTCGTTGTTGCCACCATTCGTGCCATCCGTCGCGTGGGCGCGAGTCGCGATCGGGCTCGCTGGCAACCGCGTCCGGATCACGAAAGGCAGGAGTGGATATGCATCGGATCGGCTTCATCGTGCCGCAAAGATTTCAGCTGATGAGTCTTGCCGCGCTCACCACGTTCGAGCTTGCGAACATGCCGCCGCGAGGCCCGTGCTATGACATTCGCCTGCTGTCCGAACACGGCGGACCCGTCGTATCGTCCGGCGGAATGACTCTTCAAACCACGGCATTCGAAGAGACGGCATTCGACACGGTCATCGTGGGTTCGATCACCGAGATGCGGATTCCGCCATTCGATCCGGCCGTCATCGCGTTCGTGAAAGAGGCCGCGAAAGCGTCGAGACGCATAGCCTCCATCTGTAGCGGCGCATTCGTGCTTGCCGAGGCGGGACTTCTGAACGGCAGGCGCGCGACGATGCACTGGGCGCATGCGTCCGAGTTCAGGGCACGTTTCCCCGATGTCGTCACGGAAGAGGACCGCATCTTCATCAACGACGGTCCGATCTGGACCTCGGCGGGCATGACAGCCGGTATCGACCTTGCGCTGGCCCTGCTAGATAACGACCTCGGTCCCGATGCCGCGAAGCTGGTCGCGAGGCTCCTCGTCATGAATCAGCGCCGGCTGGGCGGGCAGATGCAACACTCGGCTTTGCTCGACATGACGCCGAAGTCAGATCGGATCGAACTGGTCCTGGCGCACATACGGCGCAACCTGCGCAATCCGCTCACCATCGACGAACTCGCGGATGTGGCCAACCTCAGCCCCCGCCAGTTCAGCCGCGCGTTTCTGGCCGAAACCGGTCAATCGCCGGCGAAGGCGGTCGAACAGCTTCGGCTGGAAGCGGCAAGATTCATGATCGAGCAAGGGCGACATACGATCAACGTCGTGGCTCAGGAGACGGGCTTTGCGGATAGGGAGCGTATGCGTCGCGCGTTCGTTCGAACCTACGGTGTGCCCGCCGATGTGCTGCGCAGAAACGCGCGACGCGAAATAGTCGCGGATGCCTGAATCCGAACGCGCTCAGCCTCGAAGATTTTCCTCGCAATCGTCCCAGTATCGAAGCGGGTCATGATGGTCCGGATAGCGTTGGTCGAGCCACGCTTCAAGTCTGGGCCAATCCGGATGATTGACACCCGTGCGCGCCGACCAGGTCGAAGAGCGCTCGAGAATCCGGCCGTTCCCGCGATCGCGAATCAGCACGCTGCCGAGTCCGTTCGAGCTGTTTGCCTGCGATTCGATGAGATAGCGCGGCAGGATTCTGAGCTCGGCATCCTTGGCCCAGCCGAATACGCCGCGGACCACGCCGGACGGATCCCGCAACTCGATGGGGCCGCTTTTCGGGCGAACCGCGGTCCATCCGTCGGGAAAATCGGCGACGACCTCGTCTTTGGTCTCCCTCACCCACTTCACGCGCCACGCTCGCGTGACCGCTTCGCGCAGGCGAGCCACCGACGCGTAGCCCGCAGGCAACTCGATGGCGATCGGGAGCGTAATCAGGCTGTCCTTCCAGAGGGCGGATTCGTCCTCGACGCGTTTGACGACGTCGGGCGCCGCCGGTCCAAAAGGATTCTCGGGCCGGCTAGACACTTTCGCATTCGACGGGGGCAACCCCTCGAAAAGGCGCTCGGCATCCTGACGCGTCAGTTTCGTCTTTCCCTTATTCATGGTCGTTTGGTGGCAAGGTTGGATCTGCTCGAACGTGCACGCGTCTCTTTGCTGTAAAGCGGTCTGTTCGAGCGATGGATGATGGCGCGCGTTCATCAATCATCTCACGATCCCCCTCGGACCGAACACCTGCGCGCGGCTTGTTCCGCCGGTGACCAGCCGAATCGAAATCTTTCGTTGCCTCTTCCTTGAAATCAGCCTATAACCATCCATATGGATGGTATCCGGAAGGCAAGAGGACTATATGGCAAAAGAACCGGTCGATCGCTCCCGAGGCAGCGATACCGAAAAAATCACGATCAATCTCGGCCCGATCGACCTGGGCCAGATCGATTTGCTTGTGGAGGAAGGCTTTTACTCGAACCGGACCGATCTCATCCGGACGGCGATCCGCAACCAGTTGTCCATACACGCGCCGGTGGTCAAGGACACCGTGACGCGACGCGAACTGGTGCTGGGCCTCCAGTACTTTTCCAAGCAGGACCTCGAAGCGGCGCGCGCCGCCAATCAGCGGCTCAAGATCCAGGTGCTGGGTCTTGCCAGCATCGCCAGCGACGTATCGCCCGAACTCGCGCTGGCAACGATCGACTCGATCCTGGTTCGCGGCGCGCTGCATGCATCACCGGCAGTCAAGGCTGCGCTGGCGGATCGCATCCGATAGCGGCCTCACCCAATACTCGGCAATGGAAAACATGAAACTCAACGAAGGCTTTCTCGACTCGATGAAAGAGGCGTTTGCGCTCTTTCGCAAGAATGATCCCGCCGCGGCGGCTGAAATCGTGAAGCGCGCCATGCACGGCGAGCAGACGAACGTGGCACGCACGCACAACGACGCCGATATCGGTATCGACATCGACAAGGCGCGAACGCGCTTCACCGATGTCTTTCGCGCCCGGCGCCCCTCGCAGCCCGCTCGGACAGACGCCGACGTGCAGGATCGCGGGCACTTCAGCACCCGACACTATGCGAACGGCGCGGGTCAACGCAGCTACAAGCTTTACGTGCCGAGCAGCTATCGCGATGAGCCGCTGCCGCTCGTCGTCATGCTGCACGGATGCACGCAGGACGCCGACGATTTCGCAGCGGGCACGCAGATGAACGCGCTCGCCGAAACCCACGGCTTCATGGTCGCGTATCCGATTCAACCGCAAGGCGCGAATCCGTCCAGGTGCTGGAACTGGTTCAAGCCGTCGGATCAGCAACGCGATCAGGGCGAGCCGTCGCTGATAGCGGGCATCACGCGCGAGATCATCACGCAACACAACGTGGACCCGAAGCGTGTGTATGTGGCGGGCCTGTCTGCCGGTGGCGCGATGGCGGCGGTCATGGCGCAGCGCTACCCCGATCTGTACGCGGCGGCGGGCGTCCACTCGGGCCTGCCTGTCGGATGCGCACACGATCTGCCGTCCGCGCTCGCGGCCATGCGCGGCGGCAAGACCAAGCCGAAGGCCGCAACCTCGACATCCCGATGCCCGCTGATCGTCTTTCACGGCGATGCCGACACGACCGTGCATCCCGTCAACGCGACCGAACTGTTGCGCGGATTCACGCCGAACGAGGCCGAAGCGGGACACCGCTCATCGACCGATAGCGGCGCACGCAAGCACGCGGTCCAGCGCATGAAGTCGCCAGAAGGCACGCCCGCGGAATTGTGGACCATTCACGGCGCGCCTCATGCGTGGTCGGGCGGTTCCTCGAACGGCAGTTATACGGACCCCACTGGACCGAACGCCAGCGCGGAGATGGTGCGCTTTTTCCTTGCGCATCCTCGCGGTCACTGAGGCACGAGCGCCCGATCGGCATTGATAACCGGCGCACATCAATCGTTCCAAAAATAGCACTTATCGTGTCGCGAGGTTCGGGCGAGTATTCGGCAAACAATAAATCGCCCGAACACCGTAAGCCAAGAATATCTGGAGACACCTCGATGCACCCTTCCCCTACGCCCCTCGCTTCCACTCAATCGAAGGCATCCGCCGTGCTGCGCGTGACGGCTGGCAACTTCCTCGAACAATTCGACTTCTTCCTGTTCGGCTTCTACGCCACGCAGATAGCCTCCGTCTTTTTCCCGGCGGGAAGCGAGTTCGCCTCGCTGATGATGACCTTCGCGGTATTCGGCGCCGGCTTCCTGATGCGGCCGCTGGGCGCGATTATTCTCGGCGCGTATATCGACGAGGTCGGCCGGCGCAAGGGCCTGATCGTCACCCTGTCGATCATGGCGGCCGGCACCATCCTGATCGCGATCGTCCCCGGTTATGCGTCGATCGGACTCTTTGCGCCGGCGCTGGTTCTGATCGGCCGCCTGCTGCAGGGTTTCTCGGCGGGCGCGGAACTGGGCGGCGTATCGGTCTATCTTGCCGAGATGGCGACGCCCGGACGCAAGGGCTTCTTCACGAGCTGGCAATCCGCCAGCCAGCAAGTGGCGATCGTGGTCGCGGCGGCGCTCGGTTTCGCGCTCAACCAATGGCTCGACACGGCGACGATCGCCGCGTGGGGATGGCGCGTGCCGTTCTTCGTCGGCTGCATGATCGTGCCGTTCATTTTCATTCTGCGGCGCAATCTCGAGGAAACGCGGGAATTCAAGCAGCGCCAGCATCGTCCGGGCATGAAGGAAGTCTTCGCCACGCTCGCGCAAAACTGGACTGTCGTGATCGCCGGCGTCCTGATGGTCGCGATGACCACCACGAGCTTCTATCTGATCACCGTGTACGCCCCGACCTTCGGCAAGACGGTCCTGCATCTGAGCACCGCCGACAGCCTGCTCGTCACGCTGTGCGTGGGTATCTCCAACTTCATCTGGCTGCCGATCGGCGGTGCGCTGTCGGACCGGATCGGTCGCCGCCCGCTCCTCCTCGCGATGACGATTCTGGCGATCGCGACCGCCTATCCCGCGCTGTCGCTGCTTGCCCACGCGCCGAGCTTCGTCAACATGCTGCTCGTGCTGTTGTGGCTCTCGTTCATGTACGGCATGTACAACGGCGCGATGGTCGTCGCGCTCACCGAAGTGATGCCGGTCGAAGTGCGGGTCGCCGGATTCTCGCTCGCCTACAGCCTCGCGACGGCGGTCTTCGGCGGATTCACGCCTGTCATCTCGACCGCGCTGATTCACATGACCGGCGACAAGGCCGCGCCCGGCTACTGGATGAGCTTCGCGGCCGTGTGCGGGCTCGCCGCGACGCTGATGCTGTTTCGGCGCCGTCCTGTGGCGTTGCAAGTGGCGTCCTGACATATCGGATGCGTTCGAACATGAAATCCATCCTGCTGAAATGCTGCACCGCCGCGCTGCTCGGCTGCGCCGTCGCGGCGGCAAACGTACAGGCCGCCGATCTGCATGTGATGAGCTCCGGCGGGTTCACCGCGGCGTACAAATTGCTCGGCCCGAAGTTCGCGGCATCGACGGGCAATACGCTCGATACCGCGCTCGGCCCGTCGATGGGCAAGTCGCCGGAAGCCATTCCGAACCGTCTTCAGCGCGGCGAGCCTGCCGATGTCGTGATCATGGTCGGCTACGCGCTCGACGACCTGATCAGGCAGGGCAAGGTCATCCCCGATTCACGCGTCGAACTCGCGGATTCGCGCATCGGCATGGTCGTGCGCGACGGAGCGCCCAAGCCCGACATCGGGTCCGAGGCGGCGCTCAGGGAGACCTTGCTGCATGCCCGGTCGATCGCTTATTCGGACAGCGCGAGCGGCGTCTATATCGAGCGCGAGTTGTTCAGGCGGCTCGGCATCGAGGACCAGGTGAAGGCCAAGGCGAAAATGATTCCGAAGATCCCGGTGGCGTCGGTGGTTGCGACCGGCGACTATGACGTGGGCTTTCAGCAGGTGAGCGAGTTGCTGCCGGTGAAGGGCGCGGCGTACGTCGGCAAGATTCCGGAGTCGGTGCAATCCGTCACGCGCTTTGCGGCGGGCATACCGGTCGGCGCACAGCATCCGAAGGAGGCGAAAGCGCTGCTCGACTATCTCGCGTCGCCCGCCGTGCAGCCCGAGGTGACATCGACCGGGCTCGATTCCGTCGCCACGCATTGAGACGACGGCAACGCCTCAGCCCGGCAGGTCGGCGGGCTGATCGAGCGGTTCTTCCGGCTCGCGCGCAACGCTCAACGCTTTCTTCAGACGCGCCCGGTCACAGGCGCGCTCCCACATCGATACGAAGATCACCGCGCAGGCGTTGCTGATCACGCTCGTCAGAGCGCGCGCCTCGGACATGAAGCGATCGATGCCGACCAGGAGCGCGACACCCGCCAGCGGCAGATCGGGGATGACGGCGAGCGTGGCGACGAGCGCGACCAGCCCGCTGCCCGATACGCCCGCCGCGCCCTTCGACGTGAACAGCATGACCGCGAGCATCGTCGCGATCTGGCCGGCGGAGAGTTGTACGTCGCACGCCTGGGCGATGAACATCGTAGCGAGCGTCAGGTAGATCGCCGTGCCGTCGAGGTTGAACGAATAGCCGGCCGGCAGCACGAGACCGACGATCCCTTTGTCGCAGCCCAGCGCTTCCAGCTTGACGATGAGGCGCGGCAACACCGGTGTCGTCGACGACGTCGCGAGCACGATGACGAGTTCCTCGCGAATGTAGCGCAGCAGCCGCCACAGCGAGAAGCCATGCAGGCGCGCGAGCGGCCCGAGCACGCATACGATGAACAGCAGGCATGCCGCATAGAACGTCACCATCAGCATGCCGAGCGAGCCAATCGATCGGATTCCGAAGCGGCCTACCGTAAACGCCATCGCGCCGAATGCGCCGGCGGGCGCGAGCCGCATGATCAGCGCGAGGATGCGAAACAGCACGTGCGCGATGCCGTCGATGAATTCCTGTACCCGCTGCCCGGCGCTCTGGCTGGCGTTCAACGCGAAGCCGAACAGAAGCGCGAGCAACAGGACCGGCAGCACCTCGCCTTTCTCGAAAGCGCCGACGAACGTCTTCGGAATCACATGCAGCGCGAATTCGACGAACCCGCGCGGCTGCGTGCGCGGCGAATACTGCGCCAGAACGGCGGCGTCGAGATGGCGTGGATCGATGTGCAGTCCGGCGCCGGGTTGCAGCGCGAACGCCATCGCGAGGCCCAGAACGAGCGCGGCGACGGTGAGGACGTAGAACAACGCCAGCGCTTTCAGGATGGTCCGGCCGATTGTCGAACCGCTCGACAGCGACGTGATGCCGGTGACGATCGTGCAGAAGACGATCGGCGCGATCATCATGCGTACCAGCGCGACGAACGCATCGCCGAGCGGTTTGAGCGCCGCGCCGGCCTGTGGCCAGAAGTGGCCGACGGTCATGCCGAGCCCCATGCCGAGCAGTACCTGTACGTACAGCAGATTGAAGGGCCTTGGCAGGTTCACTTCGAGGTCTTCTTCGCCGCTCGGCCCATGCCGCTGCGTTTCGTTTCGAGGATCATCTGATAGAACTGTTGCGCGGCCGGCGCGAGCGGGCGTCCCCGCCGCCTGACGATGCCCACTCGCCGCGTCACGACCGGATCGACGAGCGGGACGCTCGTGAGAATCGGATGGTCACGCATGGGCATCGCCATCGAAGGCACGGCCGCTACACCCAGTCCCGCTTCGATCAGGCCGAGCATGGTGGTGACATGGCGAGTCTCGCACACGCTCGGCGCGGCCGGCGACACGCTGGTCAACGCCTGATCCAGCAGCAGGCGATTGCCGGAAGTCTTGTCGACTGAAACGTATTCGTGTTCATAAAGCTCATTCCAGGACACGCGTGTCTTTCTTGCCAGCGGATGATCGCGACGGCACGCGGCGACGAACCGTTCCTGCAGCAGGACCTTGAACTCGACCTCGGTTTCCTGGCTGCCCATGAAGCTGACGCCGAAATCGGCTTCACCGCTGATCACCGAGCCGAGCACTTCGTTGGCGCTCGAATCGAGCAGCTTGATCCGGATCCGCGGATAGCGGCTGTGATAGGCGGCCACGACGCTCGGCAGAAAATAGTAGGCAACCGACGGCACGCACGCGATGGTCACGTGACCGAGGCGGCTGCTGGAGACGTCGCGGATGCCGAGCAATGCGACATCGAGATCGTCGAGAAGCTGTTCCGCGCTGTGGGCGAACACGCGGCCCACGGTGGTGAGCATCACGCTGCGAGTGGTCCGATCGAAGAGCCGCACGCCGAGCGCCGCCTCGAGCTTCTCGATGCGCCGGCTCAGCGCCGGTTGAGAAATGCTGACGGCCTCCGCTGCCTTGCGAAAGCTGCCTGTCTCGACGACGGCTCGAAACGCCTGCAAATCGTTCAGGTCGAAATTAACGCCCACAAGCCATCCTCGCAATTGACGTGCGCGTATTTTGCATCATGCCGACGGGCGTGCCTATCGAAGCGGCAGCGCTCAAGCGTTAGCCCGCGATTTGGCGGCACAATGGTCGTCACGTCAGCCGTGGGTCGCTTTCGTTAGAATCTGTTTCTGAACGTCGAATTCGTAATTCAAAGGAGGCAAACGTGCCAGGGTTACTTCCCGATGTGGACCGCGAGGGGCTCCTCGAATATTCGGTCGTCTACACAGACCGATCGATCAATCACATGTCGCAGCTCTTTCAAGGCGTTATGCGCGACATCTCCGATGCCCTGAAAAAAGTCTACAACGCGAAGTCGGCCGTTGTCGTCCCGGGCAGCGGGACTTTTGGCATGGAAGCCGTCGCCCGTCAGTTCGCGACGAACAAGAAGTGTCTGGTCATCCGCAATGGCTGGTTCAGTTTCCGCTGGTCGCAGATTTTCGACATGGGCGGCATTCCGGCGGAGTCGATCGTTCTGAAGGCGCGTCCGGTCGCGGAAGGGAGGCAGGCCGCCTATGCACCGCCTCCGGTCGAAGAAGTGGTCGCGGCGATCAGGGAAAACAAGCCGAATCTGGTGTTTGCGCCGCATGTCGAAACCGCATCCGGAATGATGCTGCCCGATGCCTACTTGCGCGCGGTGGCCGACGCGACGCATGAAGCAGGCGGAATGTTCGTGCTGGATTGCATCGCTTCCGGCACGGTATGGGTCGATATGCAGGCGAGTGGCATCGATATCCTGATCAGCGCGCCGCAAAAGGGATGGAGCGCCTCACCGTGTTGCGCACTCGTCATGCTCGGCCCGCTCGCCCGCGAGAGAATCGATTCGACAACCAGCACCAGCTTCGCTTGCGACCTTCGCAAGTGGCTCCAAATCATGGAAGCCTACGAGAACAATGGGTTCGCGTATCACGCCACGATGCCCACGGACGGCCTCACGATTCTTCGTGACGTCATGAAGGAGACCGAGGCGTACGGTTTCGACAAAGTGAGAGCGGAGCAGCTCGAACTCGGCAAGCGCGTTCGCTCACTGCTGGCCGAGAAAGGTTTCAGGAGCGTGGCAGCCGATGGTTTCGAGGCTCCGGGTGTGGTGGTCTGCTACACCGACGATGACGGCATCCGTTCCGGCAAGAAGTTTGCGGATGCCGGCTTGCAGATCGCGGCCGGCGTTCCGCTTCAATGCGACGAGCCCGCGGATTTCAAGACCTTCCGTATCGGACTGTTCGGGCTGGACAAACTGCATGACGTCGAAGGTTCCGTGAACAGGCTTGCCAAGGCACTGGACCGTATTCTTTAACCTGCTGGACAAGAGACGGTTCTCGACCGAGAACCGTCCGGTCAGACGAGTTACTTCGCTAGAACGATGTGTGTGGCTCGCTCCGTCGGAACATGCTCGATCGTCCGATATCCCAGCGCGCGTAAATCGAGTCCGCTGAAAAGCGATTCCCCCTGGCCGAGCGCCACCGGCGCGAACGCGAGGTGAATTTCATCCACGTGGCCGGCCTGAATGTATTGCCTCACCGTTTCGGCGCCGCCGCCAATCTTGATGTCCTTTTCGCCTGCCGCTTCGCGCGCCTTTTGCAGCGCAACCTCGATGCCTTCCGAGACGAAATGAAATGTCGTGCCGCCCAGCATCTCGATCGGCGCACGCGGGTAATGCGTCAGCACGAAGGTCGGGGCGTGATAAGGCGGATTGTCGCCCCACCATCCTTTCCATTCCTCGTCCGGCCATTCCCCGCGAATGGGTCCGAACATGTTGCGGCCGAGAATGAAGGCACCGAAGCCATCCATTGCGCGTCGCGCGAAGCTGTCATCGAGGCCCGTGTCGCCATCGTCTTTTCCCTGCATCTGACGAAACGTCCGCGTCGGGAAAAACCACTGAAAGAGCTCCGCGCCTCGCATACCCAGCGGATTATCCAGGCTCTGATCGGTGCCCGCCGCGAAGCCATCGAGCGAAACACTGAAGCCGGCCACTTTTACCTTGGTCATTCTTATCTCCGTAGCTGCTGTGAATCTTCATGACACGAAATCCGCACCGGCGGATTTTCCTACACGCGCTCACTTTACTACCGACGCTCCCTCGTTTTGTCACAACGCATAGTGAGCCCCGGTTGCGGGTAAACGCCCATTTGACCGCCCGATCCGATGACTTACTGTATCGATACACTAAATCGATACAGTCGCGCCGCCCCATGGTGTCGCACTGAACCCGTCCGCCCGCGCTCGGAGCGGCATCCAGGAGACAACACCATGCATTCGATTTCCCGGCGACGATTCCTTCAAACGGCCTCGGCGGCCTCGCTCGCGGCGGCGGGAGCCGGTTTTCCCGCGATCGTGCGCGCCCAGCCCGCTGCCACGTTGCGGCTCTCGTCATCGATGCCGCCCAACGAAAACGCCGCGCACTACGTGTGGTATCAGAATCTCGCGGCGAACCTGAAGGCGAGCGTCGGCGACCAGATTCGCATCGACTATTTCCCGAACAACCAGCTCGGCAAGGAAAGCGACGTCGTCCAGCAGGTGAAGGTCGGCGCGGTCGACATGATGGTCACCGGCTCGTCGATCTGGGCGACCGTGCTGCCGGAACTCGGCATGCTCGATCTCGGCTACGTGTTCGACAACTTCGACCATGTCGGCCGCGCGATGGATGGCACCGTCGGCAAGTCGTTCGACACCATGCTGCAACAGCGCGCGGGCTGCTCGGTGCTCACGTGGGGCTATTCGTTCGGCGCGCGCAACGTGTTCACGAAGAAGCCCACGCAATCGCTCGCCGATATCAAGGGCGTGAAGCTGCGCGTGCTGCCCACGCCCGCCTTCATGGAGACCTTCAAGCTGATGGGCGCGGTTCCGACGCCGATTCCCATCGGCGAGCTGTATATGGCCGCGCAAACAGGTGTCGTCGATGGCTTCGAGCACGACTGCGCGACCGTGCTCGCGAGCAAGTACGACGAAGTCGTGAAGTCGTGCTGGCAGACGCAGCACGTCTTCAGCCCGCTCGTCGTCGCGATGGGCCGCCGCGCGCTCGCAAAGATTCCGGAGAACCTGCGCCCCGCGTTTCAGAAGGCGGCGCAGGACGCAACCGCGAAGCAGCGCGTCTCGGCCATCCAGACGGCTGCCAGCGCCGAGCAGGAGCTGAAAAAGCGCGGCATGACCTTCTATCCGATGTCGAAGGCCGACCGCGACACCGCGCGCGGCGAGATGCAGTCGCAGTTGTATGCGAGCTTCTCGAAGCAGTATCCCGCGACCGCGCCGCTCTTCACCGCCATCGCCGCCACGCGCGGCTAACGAGGCAGGCACACCATGACCACTTTCTCCGCGACGCCCGGACCGGAGGCGCAGCTCGCCGCGCCGGGCTTCGGCCATGAGACCGTGCTCGCGCGCGGCCTCGTGCGCCTCATGCACTGGATCGAATACTTGTGCGCGGCCGTGCTGGCGGCCGACGTGCTCGTCGTGTTCCTCTCTGTGATCTACCGCTATTTTCTGCACGATCCGTTCGACTGGGCCGAGGAAGTCGCCGGCGCGCTCATGATCGTGCTGGTGTTCTTCGGCGCCGCCACGGTGCTCGGGCGCAGCCAGCATGTCGGCGTCGATCTGTTTCGCGGCATGCTGCCCAGGCGCTGGCAGACCCCGCTCGTGCATGTCGGACACTGGGTGATCGCGGGCGTCGCGGGGAATCTGTGCGTGTCGTCGTGTCTCTTGCTGATCGATTCCTACGGACAGATGACGCCGAGCGGCCTGCCCGCGTGGATCAACGTCTATCCGCTCGTGATCGGCAGCGTCTTCATGACGGTGTTCGCGCTCGCAAATGCCGTCAACGGCGCGCGCAAGACCGTGCTCGGCACGCTGATCGGCTGCGTGCTGCTCGCCGCGGCCGTGTTCGCGTGGAACGCGTTCGTGCCCGATCACGCGCTCAGGCCCGGCTTCCTGCTGATGGCCGGCTTCATAGGCGGGCTCGTGCTCGGCGTGCCGATCGGCTTCGTGCTCGCGTTTTCGGCGCTGCTGTACTTCCTCGCGGAGCCGTCCCTGCCGATGCTCGTCTATTCGCAGCAGGTGATGGCCGGCACCGATCACTTCGTGCTGCTCGCGATTCCGTTCTTCGTGCTCGCCGGCCTGCTGATGGAAACCAACGGCATGTCCTCACGCCTGATCGAACTCCTGCTGCGGATGTTCGGACGCGTGCGCGGCGGTCTCGGCCTCATCACGATCATGGCGACCGCGTTCTTCTCGGGCGTGTCCGGTTCGAAGCTCGCGGATATCGCGGCGGTCGGCGGTGTCGTGATGCCGGCCGTGCGCCAGAGCAAGGAAGACCCGAACGAAGCCGCCGCGTTGCTCGCCTGCAGCGCCGTGATGGCGGAGACCATTCCGCCGTGCGTGAACATGATTATCATGGGCTTCGTCGCGAACATTTCGATCGCGGGGCTGTTTCTCGCGGGCGTCGTGCCGGCGGCGGTGCTGGCGGTGGCGCTGGCGATCGTCGCGGTGATCTTCGGACGCCGCATCAATCTCGCCGATGCGCTCTCCAACCCGCGAGCGTGGATGCCGCTTGCCGGCGGCGCGCTGGTCGCGCTCGTCATGATCACGATGATCGGCAAGGGCGTGACTTCGGGTATCGCGACATCGACGGAAGTGTCCGCGTTCGCCGTGGTCTATGCGCTCGTCGTCGGCTGGCTGGCGTTTCGCGAACTCACGCCGAAATCGGTCGCGCGCGTGTTCGTGCGCTCGGCGTCGATGGCGAGCAGCATTCTGTTCATCGTGGCGGCGGCGTCGAGCGTGTCGTTCGCGCTGACCATCGAGCAGATTCCCGCGCTCGTGTCCGATTCGATGATCGCCTTCGCGCATCAATACGGACCGACGATGTTCCTGCTGCTGTCCGTGCTGATCATGATCGTGTTCGGCGCGGTGCTGGAAGGCGCGCCCGCGCTCATCATCTTCGGGCCGCTGCTCACGCCGATCGCGACGCAGCTCGGCATCAACCCGCTGCATTTCGGCACGGTGATCGTCGTCGCGATGGGCCTCGGCCTGTTCGCGCCGCCGGTCGGCCTCGGCCTGTTCGCGACCTGCGCGATCACGGGCACGGAAATGAAAGCGGTGGCGCGTCCTATGCTCAAATACCTGCTGGTGCTGTGCGTCGCACTGGTGGTGCTGATTCTGGTGCCGTCGTTTTCGTTGTGGTTGCCGACCCGGCTCGGCCTGTAGCCGGCAGAAGCAAAACCTTATGAGCACCATTCAGGATGTCGCCCGCGAGGCCGGTGTGTCCGTCAGCACGGTATCCAACGTGCTCAACGGCCGCACCGACCAGATGCGCCAGGAAACGCTCGCGCGCGTGCAGGCCGCGATGAGCGCGCTGCAATACCGGCCGAGCACGCTCGCGCGTCAGTTGAAGACGGGGCAGACGCCGCTGATCGGACTTCTGGTGCCGTCGATCGCCAATCCGATGTACGGCTATATCGCGCGCGAAGTCGAAACCTGCGCGCAGGAGCGCTACGGCTATCGCGTGATGATCGGCAATACGTATCGCGATCCGGCGAAGGAAGCGTCGTTCTTCGAAGACCTGCTGTCGCAAGGCGTGCGGCGCGTGATCGTGATCTCGTCGCTCGCGAACGAGCGCCATCTGGAAACCGCCGTCGAGCGCGGCATGGTCGTCGTCAGCTACGACCGCCGCGCGACCGAAGGCGAAACCACGCGTGTCGAGCACGTCACGCCGGACAATTTCGAGGCGGCGAGAATCGCGACGCGGCATCTGATCGCGCACGGTCACACGCGGCTCGCCTTCGCCACGCTGACCGGCATGACGATGAGCCGCCGCGACAAGATCGACGGCTTTCTTTCGGCGGCGGAGGATGCGGGCCTGTCGAAAGACGCGCGCGTGCTCGACAGCGGCCCGGTGAACGAATACGGCGATTCGATGATCGCCGAAAACGGCCGCGCGCTCGCGCGTCTTCTGGCCAAAGACGATGCGCGTCCGACGGGCGTCGTCGCCGTCAACGATCTGATGGCGCTCGGCCTGATGGCGGGCTTGCGCGAATGCGGCTTGCGCGTGCCCGAAGACGTGTCGATCGTCGGCATGGATGGGCATTTCCTCGCGGCAATCTCGAACCCGGCGCTGACCACCGTCCAGCTTCCGGTGCCCGCGATGGCCGCCGCGATGGTCGAACGCGCGATGCGTCCGCACGACGAACCGATGCCCGCATCCGAGCAGGCGCTTTTCACGGATATCACGCTGGTCGAGCGCGAGTCGGTCGCGCGGCCCGCGAAGCAATTCAGGACGAGGATATGAACAAGGTTTTCGTGAGTCATCCCCGGCACATGCTGGACCATTACTTCGGCGCGCGCGCATCGGCTGCGCTCGCGCGGTTTGCGGACGTCGCGTACAACGCCGAAGACCGCGAACTGACGACCGAAGAACTCGCCGACGCCGCGCGCGATGCCGATGTCATCATCGCGTACCGGCAGACGCCCGCGCCGCGCGCATTGTTCGAGGCGCTGCCGAAGCTCGCCGCCTTCGTGCGCTGCGCGGTGGATATCCGCACCGTCGATGTCGATGCCGCCAGCGAAATGGGCGTGCTCGTCACTCAGGCGAGCGCGGGCTTCGTGCCCTCCGTATCCGAATGGGTGATCGGCGCGATGCTCGATCTCGCGCGCGGCACGACCGCGTATGCCGAGGCGTATCACCGCCACGAAGCGCCCGTGCCGAAGATGGGCCGCGAGTTGCGCGGCAGCAAGTTCGGCGTGATCGGCTACGGACAGATTGCGCGCTATCTGTGCGATCTCGCGCTGGCATTCGGCATGCGCGTGCTCGTGTCCGATCCATACGCGACCGTCGACGATGCCCGCGTGCAACACGTGCGTTTCGATGACTTGCTCGCGCAGTCCGACTTCGTCGTGTGCCTCGCGCCCGCCAATGCGCAGACCGCGAATCTCATGAACGCGCAAAGCTTCGCCGCGATGAAACCCGGCGCGTACTTCATCAACGCCGCGCGTGGCGAGCTCGTCGACGATGACGCGTTGCTCGCCGCGCTGGAGCGTGGTCATCTGGCGGGCTGCGCGCTCGATGTGGGCCGCGCCGCCGATCAGATGCCCGCGCCGAAGCTCGCGGCGCATCCGCGTGTGATCGCCGCGCCGCATATCGGCGGACTGACGCCGGGCGCGATCGAGCATCAGTCGATGGAAACGGTCGCGCAGACCGAAGCGCTGTTTCAGGGCCGCGTGCCGGCCGGCGCGGTGAATGCGGCGCATGCGTTCCGCCTTTCGGGTTTCCACTTGCAGGCGGACGCGCGATGAACATCGAAGGCGCGTGCGATTGCCACATTCACGTGTACGAGAAGGGTTATCCGCTGGCCGCGAGCGCGACGTTCACGCCGCCGCCCGCGCCTGCCTCTGCCTATCGGGACGTGCAGCGCGCGCTGGGCTTCTCGCGCGCGATCGTCGTGCAGCCGACGGGATACGGTTTCGATAACCGCTGCACGCTCGCGGCGATCGCGCAGCTCGGCGACGGCGCGCGCGGCATCGCGGTCGTGCCGCCCGACGTCGGCGATGACGAACTCCAGCGTCTGCACGATGCGGGCATACGCGGCGTGCGATTCATGATGCTTCCGGGCGGCGTGTTGCCGTGGGACGCGCTCGTGGATATGTCGGCGCGCATCGCGCCGCTCGGCTGGAATGTGAATCTTCAACTCGACGGCCACACGCTGCCGCAACACGAAGCGATGCTCGCGCGCTTGCCGTCGAAGCTCGTGATCGATCATCTCGGCAAGTTTCTCGCGCCGGTCACGCCGGAAAGCCCCGGGTTCGCGTCGTTGTGCCGTCTGCTCGACGGGCCGCGTTGCTGGATCAAGCTGTCCGCGCCGTACGAAAGTTCGCGCGACGGCGCGCCCGGTTTCGATGACGTGTCGTGGCTCGTTCGCACGATTTCGACACGATTTCCCGAGCGCGGCGTGTGGGCATCGAATTGGCCGCACCCCAACGTCAAGCCCGTT
The DNA here is from genome assembly GCF_014384845.1 of Caballeronia sp. EK. Lineage (NCBI taxonomy): Bacteria > Pseudomonadati > Pseudomonadota > Betaproteobacteria > Burkholderiales > Burkholderiaceae > Caballeronia > Caballeronia sp. EK. Next base: position 194,931 of record NZ_JACSUE010000001.1, on the reverse strand, counting down.
CCCGACAACACGCGCATGCTCGACTGGGCGATGCGGCTCGTGGAAACGGACGAGACTCGCCGCAAGATACTCGTCGATAATCCGGCGGCGTTGTACGGCTTCTGATCGAATTCCTTTACTTGACCTTCGCCGCGGCAGCGAGCTTGCGCACGCCCTCTTTCGCGTCCTCGTTCGAGTTCATGAAATTCGTCACGACATCGGTGATTGCGCCGGCCGTCACCGGAGACTGAAGTTCGCCGAAGGCCAGTGAAGGAAAGAATCCGCCCGACTTGATCGTCGCCTGTTCGTCCGCACGCGATTTTTTCGCGCAGCTATCGAACTTGTCCATCGGCACATCGAGCCTGACGGGTATCGAACCCTTGTTGAGACTGAACTGCTCCTGAAACTCGGGGGACATGATCGTCTTGGCCATCGCGAGCTGTCCCGGCGTCGCGTCCTTCTTGCCGTTCTGCTGAAAGAACACGAATGCATCCGCCGTGTACGTGTAGGCGTTCGATGTGCCCGGCGCGGGCGCGCAGATGAAATCGACATCGGCCTTCTTGTTCGCGTTGGCGAACTCTCCTTTTGCCCAGTCGCCCATGAACTGCATGCCGCCCGTTCCGGCAATCACCATCGCGGTGGCGAGATTCCAGTCGCGGCCGTGATAGGCCTTGTCGAAGTAAGTCCGGATCTTCTGCACGGTCTCGAAGACCTGCACCATCTGCGGCGACGTCAGCGTTTTCTGATCGAGATCGACGAGCGCCTTGCGATAAAAGTCCGTGCCTTGCGACAACACCACCGTCTCCCAGATCGTCATGTCCTGCCAGGGCTGACCGCCGTGCGCGACAGGCGTGATGCCCACTGCGCGAAACTTGTCGGCGAGCGCGAAGAACTCCGGCCATGTCGTGGGCGGCGCACCGCCCACCTTGTCGAGGTCCGCCTTGTTGATCCATAGCCAGTTGATCCGATGCACCGAAAATGGCGCCGCCACATAATGCCCGCCGGCCTTCACGTCTTTATCGATCTGCGCGGGCGTTTGGCTTTTCCAGTCCGATGCCGCCTGATCGATCGTGACGAGCACGCCCTGGTCGGCCCAGTCCTGAATCAGCGGCCCCTTGATCTGCGCAGCCGATGGCGCGTTGCCCGAAATCACCTGCGTCTTGAGCGCCGTCATGGCCGCCGTGCCCGAGCCGCCCGCGACAGCGAAGTCCTTCCACTCGTAGCCCTGTTTGCTCATGTCGTCCTTGAGCACGCGGATGGCTTTCGATTCGCCGCCGGACGTCCACCAGTGCAGGACCGAAATCTGTTCGGCGGCGAGTGCCGCATGCGTACCGGCGATGACGAGCGCGACGGCCGCTGCCGCCGACGTCAGTGAGTGATTCATTGCAGTCTCCGATTTTGTCTTTATGAGTGATGCGACGCGTTCTTTGCCGGCTACAGGTCGAGCCCGAGTTGCGCGCGTCCGAGCGGCGACAGATCGTCGACTGTTGCGCGGCCCGTGAAATCGGTTTCGAAATGATCGGCCGGGAAGTCAGGCGGACTTTCGCCTTTCAGGAAACTCGGCGACTGCCGTTTGAGATAGGCATCGTTCTTCGCGCATGCGGGCGCGGAGGCGATATACATCACGTTGCTGTAGCCCGCGCCCTTGTGCTCGTCTTCGACTGCGTGGATGACGTCGCTGTGCCAGAACACGGTATCGCCCGCTTCCATCTTCGGGATGGACGACAGCGCTTCGAACAGCGGCGCGTGAAATTCCGGCTTGATCGAGAGCGCGCGTCCCGGCATCGCGCCGCACAGATCGTCGTCGGCGACATCGTCCTGAAGGGCGCGCAGGAGGATGTACACCATCGCGTTGGCGATGGGCACGAGTTGCAGCGTGCCGTCGCCAGGGCCTTGCGGCGTCAATGCGGTCCAGCCCTGGAACGTGCGGAACATCGAGCAGACGGCAGGCGATGCGATCTCTTCGACATCGGGGCGGAAGGCGGCATCGAACGGATCGTAATCGCGCCAGTCGCCCGCGAACACATGTCGATACACCTTGCGGAAATTGCCTTCGATCCAGCGTTCGACCGAGCCGCCATCGCAATGCGCCGACAGCCCGAGCGACGCCGAGCCGGGCGGCCGGCGGCGCAGACGATCGGCATAGACGGGCACGCGCTCCGGATCGAAGTGAACGCGCCCTTCGCTTTCGTTGCGCCAGAGCTTGTTGAGAAAGACACGCGCGGCCGTGAGCGACGCCGACTGACGCGCCAGCACTTGCGGCTTCGACCAGTACACGCCGTAAATCTGCGGCTTGCTCGATGCCAGTTGCCCGAAGTATTTGTCTTCGGCGCGGTTCTCGAGGCGCTTGTCGAGATGGTTACGCTCGACGTACTGCGCGATGTCGTCGTCCCAGCTTTGCACCTGCTCGCGAGGAAAGACATTGCGGATCACGCATGCGCCGCGCGATTTGACGAGCGCAATTTCATCCGCGCTCACACGTTGTCCGGCGATGTCGGAGAACCGGATCTCGGGAATGACGTTCTCTCCGCGATCGCGTTGCGCGGCGATTCGCTTCGCTTCTTCACCGATCGATTCTTCGACTTCTGCGAAGACTTCCCGGTAGTTCGGCAGCGCCGCGCGCAGTTCCTTTTTCGCCTGCCGGATCGCGCTCGACAAGTCATCGATTTTCAGCGCCATGATCGTCTCCACGTAAATTTCTGTGCGAAAAGCATATGACGCCGGCGCAGGCGCGGGTGATACTATTCAGGCAATTCATTCGCACTTTCGGCCATGAAACCAGCGTACGAACATGTCGAGTTCGGCGAGGATTGTTCGGTGCGGGTTTACCATCGGCGGCTTCCGCGCATTCCGTTCGAATGGCATCACCACCCGGAATACGAGCTGACGCTGACGATGAACAGCCAGGGCAAGCGCTACATCGGCGATTCGGTCAACGACTATCAGGCCGAGGATCTCGTGCTCGTGCCGCCCGATTTGCCGCATACGTGGTCATCGAACCGGTCGATCGATTCCGGCTTGCCGCAAGTCGCCATCGTCATCTGGTTCGACGGCGAGTGGGCGCGGCGCATGGCGGATTGCTGCCGTGAATACGAGCCGCTTCGCAAGCTCTTGCGCCGTGCGGCGTGCGGACTCGCTTTCGAGCCGGCTGTAGGGGAATGGATGCGCGGCCGCCTCGGGCCGTTGCTCTCGAACGCGCCACGCGAACGCCTGAGCGCGGCGCTCGATATTCTGTGCACGCTCGGCGAAGCGCCCGGCCATCCGCTCGCGTCGCCGAGCGCGTTCAATCAGACGAACGCGGGCCCATCCGGCCACGAACCGGAGAGGATCAATCGCGTCCTTTCGATGATCGATGCCCGCTTCGCCGAACCGCTGCGGCTCGCGGAGCTCTGCGCGGCGGCCAGCCTGTCGGAACGCACGCTGACGCGCTATTTCGTGCAGCATATCGGCGAGAGCGTCGGACGGTATATCGCGCGGGTTCGCATCGGCCATGCGTGCCGGATGCTGGGCGACACGTCCTTGCCCATTTCCGTCATCGCTGCCCGCTCGGGCTTTGCGAATGTCGCCAATTTCAATCGGCAGTTCAAGGCCGCGAAGCAGACGACGCCGGCCGAGTATCGGCGTCGGTTTCTGGCTGCGGGCATCGCGGAGAAGGACACGGCGACCAGCCTGACCGAACGGTCTCCGTCGCTGCAACGAAAAACGAAAGCCGCGCGGCGGCGAAACGGCGAAGCGGTCGACGCTTAGCCGGTATCAGCCATGTCGGCTGCAAACGCGCGTCTATGCACTCTGCGCGATGTAGCTGATTTCGCGTTTCGCTGGCGTAAGCACGCGGACGGGCGTACCGCCTATCCAGGCTCGAATGTTTTCAACCGACTCGCCATAGTAGATGCGATAAGACTCATCGGTGACGTAACCGATGTGCGACGTCGCTATCACATTGTCCAGAGAGCGGAACGGATGCGTTGCCGGCAAGGGCTCCTGATCGAAAACGTCGAGCGCCGCGCCCGCGATGCGTTTCTCTCGCAAGGCATCGATCAGGGCTTGCTCGTTGACGATCGGTCCGCGCGCGGTGTTCACCAGCAAGGCGTGCGGTTGCATCGTGGCCAGTTCGGCTGCGCCGATCAGATCCCGCGTTCGGTCCGATAGCCGTACATGAACCGAGAGGATATCGCTGGAAGCGAACAGCTCCTCCTTCGGCACGTAAAGCGCGCCATGCTTCGCGGCCGACTCCCGGGTCATGTTCTGGCTCCATGCGATCGTGCGCATCCCGAAAGCCTGCGCCACCCGCGCGGTCGCGCCGCCGGTGTAGCCGAGGCCCAGAAGTCCGATCGTCCTGCCATGCAGGTCGCCACCGACCGATACTTGCCAGCCTCCGTTCCGGAACGAAGCGACTTCGCTCGGGATGTGCCGCGTCGCCGCGAGGATAAGCGCCCAGGCAAGTTCCGCCGCGGCCGTTGGCGACGATGCGGTCCCGCAAACCGTGATGCCGAGTTCATGCGCGGCTTCGATATCGATGGCTGCGTTCCACGGCCCCGTGCTTGCCAGCAACTTCAGATTCGGCAACCTGGACAGGATGCGTTGCGTGAACCAGGTGCGCTCGCGCATCACGCACAGGATGTCGTAGGGTTGCAGACGCTCGACCAGATCGTCCTCGTCACTGATCGTGTTCGTGAAGACGGTGATGTTGGCGTGTTCGCGCAAGCTGTCCCAGTCTCCGAATCGAAGCGCGGTGTTCTGGAAATCATCGAGAATGGCAATGTTGTGCATATGTCTCAGTCTGTTCCTGTCGAATCGAATTCGGCCGATACGTCCGTCATCCTGTGCATCGGTCCTCTCGTTGCAGATCATGCCTGCGCTTCGCCCCGGCCTCTGAAACCGAGCAACATGACGAGAATGCCCGCCACGAGTATTGCCGTCATCACGTAAAGGCCGCTGACGAGCGTGCCCGTCGCGGTCTTGAGCCATCCGATGACGAACGGACTGCAAAAACCACTCAGCAAGCCGATGCAATTGACGAAAGCGATGCTCGTCGCGGCCGCCGGAGAGCCATTCAGATAGTCCGCTGCGAGCGACCAGATGAGCACGTTCGTGGCGAAGATGCCGACGCAGGCAACCGTCAACAACCCGACGGTCAGCGCGGGAGAATTAGTCGGATGCGACACGAGCAATAACGCGACGGCGCCTATGAAGCCCGCGATGGCCGCATGCCACCGGCGCTCGAGCATCCGATCCGAGCTTCGGCTTATCGCGACCATGCCGATCGCGCCCATGCCGTAGGGTATGACGGAAAGCCATCCGAGCAGGGAAAGATTCGAAATGCCCGCGTCTTTCATCACAGTCGGGAGCCAGAACGTCACCGAATAGGTTCCGCAGACAAAGGCGAAATCGATGAACGCCAGCATATAGACTTTCGGATCCGAAAGCGCCTCGGCGAGCTTCGCATGACCATGCTGCCCGGCACTGCGCTTTCGCTCCATCTCCACTTCGAAGCCCTGACGAAGCACGCTCTTCTCCGCTTCGGTGAGCCATCTTGCCTTGTCGATGTTGTCGTCGAGCAGGAACAGCGTGACGAGACCCAGCACGACCGCCGGCAACGCCTCGACGATGTAGAGCCATTGCCATCCGGCGAGGTTGGCGACGTGCGCAAGACTCGTCATCGCCCATCCCGACACCGGTCCGCCGACGAGCCCCGCGACCGGGAAGCCGACCATGAAGCACGCGATGATCACGCCGCGCCTTCTCTCCGGAAACCATGAACTCAGGTAGAAGATCACGCCTGGGAAGAAGCCTGCTTCGAAGACGCCCAGGAGCAGACGCACGGCATAGAACTGAGGGACGTTCGTCACGAACGCGGAGCACGCTCCGACGATTCCCCAGCAGATCATGATGCGCGCGATGGTCTTCTTCGCGCCCATGCGCCTGAGCAGCATTGCGCTCGGCACTTCCAGCAGGCAGTACGAGAGAAAGAAGATGCCGGCGCCCAGACCATAGACGCTATCGCTGAAGCCGAGCGCATCCTGCATCTGCAGCTTCGCAAAGCCGACATTGATGCGATCCAGGAACGCGACGACGTAACACACGAAGAGCAGCGGCACGATGCGAAGCGTGACTCGCAGATAGAGCGCGCGCTCGCGCGCGCTTGCGCTCGAGCCGGACTCGAGAGAATCGGCTGATGTCGGATCGGACTCTAGAACGGACTGGTTCACTCGCTGTCTCCATGTCTTGCGGCTAGGGCTAATGTGATCGGCTCGAGAATCCGGCAATCAGGTCAGTCTAAGAAACATCGATGCGCGAAGATAATGAAAAGTACCGATCAGGTGAGACGCCCGGGTTATATCGGTGATAACCAGTAACCGGCTACGCTCGAAGCACCCGTCGATCGGTTGCGTAGCGGCTCTATCTCTGCGACGATTCACCGTGCTTTCATGCACGCATGCATCGATCAGGAGACCGGCTTGAACGACACCACACGGAACGACTCGCCCGATACCCCGCTTCGCTTCAACTTCGTCCTGGTCCACGGCGCCTGGCACGGCGGCTGGGTCTGGCGATCCGTCATGGACGAACTGACCGGGCGCGGCCATCGCGTGATGGCGCCGACGATGACCGGACTCGGCGAGCGCCATCACTTGATCGCATCGGCAACGTCGCTCGATGTGAACATCGCCGATATCGTCAACGTCATCGAAGCAGAGGAACTGAACGATGTCGTGCTCGTGGGTCATAGCTATGGCGGTCTCGTTGCATCGGGCGTCGCCGATCGTATTCCCCACGCGCTGCGCACCATCGTATTCCTCGACAGCCTGCTCGTGGAAAGCGGACAGTGCGCGTTCGATGTCCTGCCCGCAAGCGTGGTCGACGAGCGTCGCGAATCGGTGAGGGCAAGCGGCCAGTCACTCGGCATGCCGGTCAGCGGCTTGAAGGGCACCGGCATTCCGGACGATCATCCGCTTGCCGGCTGGGTTCTCCGGCGGCTCACGCCGCATCCGCTCGCGACCTATACCACGCCGCTTCTGCTCGAGCATCCGCCCGGCAATGCGCTGCCTTGCACCTACGTGCATTGCGCGAATCCTTCGTACGACACGCTGGCGCACGTGCGCGAACACGTTCGGTCGCGACAGCCGGACTGGGGCTGGGAGAGCATCGACACAGGCCACGATGCGATGGTACTCGCGCCCGTCCTGCTGGCCGATCTGCTCGAACGGCTCGCGGCGGCGTCCTAAGCCTTCGAGCGACTCACGCGGCGATTGCCTGCCGATGCACGAAGGTCTTCGGCAATCCCGCGCGGGCGATCGCGCCCGTGAACGGCTCGCCTGGCAGCCATGCGGCGATCGTCTCGCGAATCGCCAGCAGTTCGTCTATATCGATACCTGTGCGCAGGCCTTGCGCTTCGAGCATGAACACCGTGTCCTCGGTGTTGATGTTGCCCGTCGCGTTGGGCGCGAATGGACAGCCGCCCAGACCGCCGAGCGAGGCATCGAACGCACGCACGCCGGCATCGAGCGCGGCCATGACGTTGGCGAGGCCCAGACCGCGCGTGTCGTGAAAATGACAGGCGACGGGCACCTGCCCCGCAAGCGCCAGCACCTGCCGCATGAGCGCACGCACCTGCGCGGGATTCGCGTAGCCGACCGTGTCGGCGATGGTGATCTCCTGCGCGCCGGCTTCGATGAGCGTTTCGACCAGACCCAGCACGATGCTTTCGTCCACCTTGCCCGCGATCGTGCAGCCGAACGCGGTCGCCACGCCCGCGCCGAGCACGATATCGCGGCTAAGTTCGTCGCGCGCCGCCGCGATGCGCACGAAGTCGTCCACCGACTCCGCCGTGCTGCGCCGCACGTTCTTCAGATTGTGCTCGTTGCTCGCGGACAGCACGTAATGCACCTTGGCGAGGCCCACGTCGAATGCGCGCTGCGCGCCCTTCAGGTTCGGCACCAGCGCCGCGGCATGAAGGCCGTCGATGGCAAGCGCGCCCGCCGCGACCTCGACCGCGTCCGCGAACTGCGGCACGACTTTCGGCGGCACGAAGGACGTCACTTCGATATCGGTCACGCCCGCATCGACGAGACGCGCGCACCATTCGAGCTTCTGCTCGCTCGTGAGGATGGTGCGCACCATCTGCAAGCCGTCGCGCAAGCCGACTTCGCGAATCTGCACTTCTCTATCGTTCATGTGAGCTCCGGTTCAGATCGTCGCATCGGCGACCGCATCGCTGCTTTCATCGGTATGTCCGGCGGTAGCCGATGCAGTCGATGTCGCAGGCGCGAGCACCACGGCGGCGATGGCGCCGAGCACCATCAGCAGCGCGATCGCGCCGAGACCGCCCGCCATGCTGTTGGTCATGGTCTTGATCGAGCCGATGATCATCGGACTGACGAAGCCGCCAAGCAGGCCGACACAATTGATCACCGCGACGCCGCCCGCCGCGCCGCTGCCGCGAATGTAATCGGTCGAGATCGCCCAGATGAGCGGATTGGGCGCGAGGATGCCCGCCGTCGCCACCGACAGCGCCGCCAGCGACAACGCGAGGTTGCCCGTCGTGAACGCCGCGACGACGAGGCCTGCCGCGCCGAACACCATCGCGATGGCGCAATGCCAGCGCCGCTCCATGGTGCGGTCGGAATGACGGTTCAGCATGATGAGCGCGATCCAGCTCACGAAATACGGGATCGCCGAATAGCAGCCGATCTGCAATGCGCTCGACACGCCCGCGCTCTTGATGAGCGTCGGCAGCCAGAAGCCGATCGCGAATACGCCGGCGATCTGCGTGAACCACACGAAGCCCATCACATAGACGCGGAAGTCCCGAAGCGCGCGGCCGAAGGTGTGCTCCGTGTGGGTCGTCGAAACGCTCGAACTCCGGCGAATGTCGTGAAGCACGACGGCCTTCTCGCGCTCGGTGAGCCACTTCGCCTGCTGCGGACCGTCATCGAGAAAGAAGAACGCGATCACGCCGAGCACGCTCGCCGGCAAGCCCTGCACGATGAACATCCACTGCCAGCCGTGCAGGCCGAAGTAGCCGTTGAAGTAGGTCATCAGCGCGCCCGACAGCGGCCCGCCGAAAAGACCCGCGATGCCGGTCGCACAGGTGAAGATGGCGATCACCTTGGCGCGCCGCTCGACCGGATACCAGCGCGTGAGATAGAAAATCACGCCGGGATAAAGCCCCGCCTCCGCGAGCCCGAGAAAAAAGCGCACGGTGTAGAGATGCGAAGGCAGCGTGACGAACGCCGTGCCCGCCGCGATCAAGCCCCACAGGATCATGATGCGCGAGAACGTGCGCTTCACGCCGATGCGCGCGAGCAGCAGATTGCTGGGCACTTCCATCAGCACATAGCCGAGAAAGAAGATGCCCGCGCCGATGCTGTAGGTGAGATCGCTGAAGCCCACGTCGTGCTTCATGTCGAGCTGCGCGATGCCGATATTGATGCGATCGAGAAACGCGAACACGTAGCACAGGAACAGGAACGGTATGAGCCTGCGCGTGATCTTGCCGTAGGTCGCTTCGGCGTCCGGCCTGTCGAAGCTGCCGATGTCGGGTGTCATGTCTGTCTCCTCCGGTGAATCCGGGTTTCGGGTCGGCCGTGCCGTTATGGTCTAGCGGCCTTTGAATCGGGGTGAGCGTTTCTCGTTGTAGGCGCTGATGCCCTCGAGACGATCCTCGGTCGGAATCAGCCGGTTGTACGCTTCGATTTCCAGATACAGCCCGGTGCGCAGGTCGCCCTGCATGCCGAGGTCGATCGCCTTCTTCGCCTGCGCGACCGACAGCGGCGCGCTCGTGCAGATGTCGCGCGCCGCGTCGATGGCATCGGCCAGCACACGTCCCGGTTCGCACAGCCGGTTGACGACGCCCCACGCGAGCGCTTCCTGCGCCGTGAACTTCGCGCCGCGCAGGATCAGCTCCTTCGCCCGCCGCACGCCGATGGTCCGCGGCAATTGTTGCGTGCCGCCGCCGCCCGGCATGATGCCGCGCTTCACTTCCGTGAAGCCGAACACCGCGTTCGACGCTGCATAGGCGAAGTCGCAGGCGAGCAGCAGTTCCAGCCCGCCCGCGACCGCCGATCCGTTGGCCGCACAGATGATCGGCACCGGGCAATAAGTGATCGCGCGGTTCATGCGCTCGAACAGATAGTGCTGCACGCCGAATTGCTCGTCGGTCATGCCTTCGCGTTGCTTGAGGTCCGCGCCGCCGCAGAACGCGCGCTCGCCCGCGCCCGTCAGGATCACGCAGCGATACAGCGCCGGGTTCGCTTCGAGCGCGCCGAATACGCGGATGATTTCCTCGCCCATCGCCGTGCTGATCGCATTCGAGACTTCCGGACGGTTCAGCTTGACGATGAGGATCTGTTCGTCGATTTCTTCGAGCGTCAGCGCGTCGAGCGCGCCAGCCAGTTGCGATGCAAGTTTCAAGATGTCTCCAGTGGCGTCTTCGCCAGCAGATGATTGTGTTCGCCGAGCTTCGGCGTGACGCCCGTGTGCGCGGGCCGCGCGCCGCCGAACGAGATCGGCACGCCGACGATCGTCGCCGCGCCGTCGTCGGTGGTGCGCAGCAGGTCGAGCGCCTTGGTCTGCTCGTGCCGCACCACCTGATCGATGGTCTGGATCGGTCCGCACGGAATGCCGGCTCGATCGAGCGCATCGAGCCAGTGCGCGGTGCCGCGCTTGCCGAATTCGACATGCAGCAGATCGATCAGCTCGACCCGGTTGCTCACGCGCGCGCCGTTGGTGACGAAGCGCGCGTCGTCGGCGATCGCGGGAATCGCGAGCACGTCGCACAGGCGGCGGAACAGGCGGTCGTTGCCGGCGGCGACCATGATGGTGCCGTCCGCGCATTCGAAGGCCTGATGCGGCACGATCGCGGCCGTCCCCGAGCCCCAGCGTCCGGGCAACACGCCCGAGGCGAGATAGTCGGCGATCTGGATGCCCGCCCAGCTGATCGCGGTTTCGTACAGCGACACCGACACGACTTCGCCCGCGCCCGTCGCCTGGCGTCTGAAGAGCGCGGCGAGCACGCCGATCGCGGCCCAAAGCCCCGTGCCCATGTCGTTCACCGACACCGGGATGCGCGACAGCGGTTCGCCCGGCTGGCCGAGAAAGCTCATCAGACCGGACAACGCCTGCACGAGCGGATCGTAGCCGGGTTTGTCGCGCAGCGGCCCGGCCGTGCCGAACGCGCCGAGGTTGCAATAAACGAGCGACGGCTTCATGCGCAACATCTGCTCGCCGCCGAGACCGTACTTCTCCGTGCCGCCCGCCTTCAGGTTCTGCAGCACGACGTCGGCGCGACGCGCGATCAGTTCGCGCAACGCCTGCGCTTCATCCGGATTCGACAGCGACATCGCGATGCTCTGCTTGCCGTGGTTCACCGCATGAAACAGCGCGGCCGCGCCATCGACGAAGGGCGGGCCCCAGTCGCGCGCGTAGTCGCCATGCTCCGCGCTCTCGATCTTGATCACCTCCGCGCCCAGCGAACCGAGGATCATGCCCGCGTACGGCGCGGCGAGGCTATGGCCGATCTCGATCACGCACACGCCCGCGAGCGGCAGTGTCTGGCTCATGGTTTCGTGCGTGCTCATGGCGCCGCCACTTCCAACGGCGCGTCGGCCGCCTGCTCCGGCGCCGCATGATTACGTTGCCCGTAGAGTTGGGCCGCCGCGTCCGCGCTGATGTAGCCATCGGCGACATCGGCGTCGATACGCGTCTGCTCGCGTTCGCCCGGATCGCCGTAGCCGCCGCTGCCCGCGGGCTGCACCGTCACTCGATCGCCGCGATACACGACCGTCTGCCCGCCCTTCGCCGCGACCTTGTGCTCGCTGCCGTCCGCGCGCTCGACTACGCACTGAAAACGCGTGCCGGGCTGGCCGCCGAAGTGGCCTTCGGGCGCCGAACGTCCGCGCTCGCCGGAGACCGTGAAGGTGGCTTCGTCATACTCGACGCGATACACGCGCCGCGAGGTCAGCCCGCCACGCCGGCGACCCGCGCCGCCGCTGTCGGTGACGAGCGACCATTCCTCGACCAGCAGCGGCGAAGTCGCTTCGATCATCTCGACCGACTGACTGCCCGCGTTGCCCACATAGACGCGCACGCCGCTCACGCCGTCCTTCTGTGCCCGCGCGCCCATGCCCCCGGCGTGGACATCGTGCATCGTGACGAATTCCTGGCCGGTGCGAACGACGCGCGCCGCATCGGTATCGCGTCCGCTGAAAATCCCCGCGCACGACGCGCAGTTGCTTTGTCCCGTGATGCGCTCGGGCACCGCGGGCGCGAGCGCCTTGAGCAGCAGGTCGATCACGCGCGGCGAGGTTTCCGTGTTGCCCGACACGACCGATGCGGGATAGCGGCAGTTCAGCACGCTGCCCTCGGGCGCGATGATCGTCACCGGCCGATAGCAGCCCTGGTTGATCGGGATGCCGGGATCGGTCAGCGCCTTCACGGTGAACCACGTGCTGTTGCACGTGACCGACAGCGGGCAGTTGATGCCGCCGCGCGCCTGCGGGCCGGTGCCGGTGTAATCGAAAGTGATCTGGTCGCCGGTCTTGGTGATCTTCACCTTGAGCAGCGGGCGCTCCTGTTTCCAGCCCGGCGCTTCGATCGGATCGAGATACTCCTGCGCTTCATAGACGCCATCGGGAATGCGCGCGATCTCCGCGCGGATCAGCTTTTCCGAGTGATCGAGGCTCTGGCTCATCACGTCGCGCAGCGCATCGGCGCCGTACTTCGCCACCAGTTCGCCGATGCGGCGGTCGCCCACGAAGGTGCCCGCGTATTGCGCCTGGATGTCGAGCAGCAGTTCGTGCGCGTTGCGGCTGTTTCTCGTGAGCAGGTTGAGCATGTCCTGCACCGGCTCGTCGTTGCGATAGAGAAACACCGGCGGAATGCGGATGCCTTCGGCGAACACGTCCCAGGTCGTGACGGTGTAGCTGCCCGGCGACTGCCCGCCGATATCGGTCCAGTGGCCGCGCGTCATCACGAACGCGACGATCCTGCCGCCGGCGAACACGGGCCGCGTGAACTGCACGTCCGGCTGATGATTGCCGCCGCCCACGTAGGCGTCGTTGCTGACGATGACGTCGCCGGGGCGCAGGTTCTCGCGCCCGACCGCTTCGACCGACACGCGCGTCGAGATGACGGCCGAGCCGAGCATCGTCGGAATGTCGTTGCCTTGCGCGACGAGTTGCATGTCGGCGTCGAAGATGGCGGCCGACGAATCGCCGCTCGCGTGCATGAGCGGGCTGCCGGCGGTGCGCATCATCGCGATCTTCATTTCACGCGCGACCGCGAAGAGACTGCTGCGGATGATTTCGTAAGTGACGATGTCCATGGATTCAGGCTGCCAGTTCGATGACGAGATTGAGATCGGGATCGACGCGCGCGACATGCGACGCCTTCAGCACCGCGCAACTGCTGTGCTCCTCGATGACCGCCGGCCCTTCGATGGTCGCGCCGACCGGAATCTGCGTGCGCGCGAACACCGGCAGGGTGCGCACGCCGCCATCGAAATACACCTCGCGGGTGCGTACCGGCTTCGGCAGTTCGCCGCCATCGGCGCTCGCCACGCCGCCGCGCCAGCCGGTCGTCGTCACGAGTTGCAGGCGCACGTTGGCGACCACCACCGGCTTGTCCTTGCTGATGAAATTCCATTGCCGCAGATGCGCGTCTTCGAAGGCGCGCACGAGCGCCTCGCGGATGCCCTGCGCCTCGCCCTGCACTTCGACGGTGATGACATCCGGCTGGCCCGCGTAGCGGCAATCGGCGAGGCGCACGGCTTTCACGCCCTGCGCTTCGACGCCGTGCCGCCGCAGCTCGTCCATGCCTTGCGCGGTCAGTTCGTCGAGCGCGGCGTGCAGGGTTGCGTCGTCGATCCTCGCGAGATCGCTTTCGAGCGGGCGCTGATAGTCGTATTGCTGGTCCGCGACCGTCATGCCGAACGCGCTGAAGAGACCCGGCAGCGGCGGTATCACCACGCGGCGGATGCCCATTTCGTGCGCCAGATCGACCGCGTGCACCGGCCCCGCGCCGCCGTAGCAGATGTAGGAGAACTCGCGCGGATCGTAGCCGCGCTCGACCGTCATGATGCGGATGGCCTGAGCCATCAGCGCGTTGGCGACCGAGCGCACGACTTGCGCGGCTTCGGGCACGGAGACGCCGAGCGGCCGCGCGATGACTTCATCGACCACGCGCCACGCCGCCTGCGCATCGAGCTTGAATTCGCCGCCGAGAAAGCTGTCGGGATCGATATAGCCGAGCACCAGATTGCAGTCGGTGACGGTCGGACGCGTGCCGCCGCGTCCGTAGCACGCGGGACCGGGGTCCGCGCCCGCGCTCTCCGGCCCGATGCGCACGCCGCCGCCCGCGTCGATCCACACGATCGAGCCGCCGCCCGCGCCGACCGAATCGATGTCGATGCTGGGCGAGCGCACGGTATAGGTATGCAGCAGGCTCTTGTTGCGCAGCTCGGGGCGGAAGTCGCGTATCAGCGAGACGTCGAAGGTCGTGCCGCCCATGTCGCCGAGGATCGCGTTCCTGAGTTCGCTCTTCTCGCAGTTGCGGATCGCCGCCGAGACGCCGCCCGCCGGCCCCGATTCGAGCAGCACGATGGGCTTGTCCGCGACCATCGCCGGGCTCGCGAGACCGCCGTTCGACTGCATGAAGAGGAACTTGCCCGCGAAGCCGTGTTGCGCCAGCGCGCTGATGAGCCGGCCGATGTAGCGTCCGCACACCGGTCCGAGCATCGCGTTGATGACGGTCGAGCTTGCGCGCTCGTATTCCATCGATTCGGGATTCACTTCGTGCGATGCGCAGATGAAGTGGTCCGGCAACAGGCGGCGCAGCGTATCGACGGCTTCGCGTTCATGGCTTGGATTGACATGCGCGTGCAGGAAGCACACGGCGACGGCTTCGATATCCGACGCCCGGATCTGATCGGCGAGCGCTTCGAGCTGCGCGTGATCGAGCGGCGTTTCGATGCTGCCGTCATGGCGCAGACGCTCGTTCACTTCGAGCCGCCAGCGGCGCTCGACGAGCGGACGCGGGTTGTCGAACAGCAGATCGTACAGATCGGCGCGATCGTGACGCGACACGCGCCTCAATTCGAGGATGTCGCGAAAGCCGCGCGTGGTGACGAGCGCGGTCTTTGCTCCGGTGCCTTCGACGACCATGTTGGTCGCCATCGTCGTGCCGTGGCCGAGGAACGAGACGTCCGCGCTGTCGGTGCCCGACAGTTCGAGAATCCTGCGGAAGCCTTCGATGGTGCCGATGACGCGATCCTTCGGCGTCGTCGGCACCTTGGTCGACCAGATGCGCCCAGTCTCATCGTCCACCATCACGACATCGGTGAAGGTGCCGCCGACATCGAGTCCGATTCTTTTCAATTTGCTTCTCTCCTGTGGATGCGTGATTTCTGGTTCGCTTGCTCATGCCGCGTGTGTTCCGGCTATGATCGAGCCGCGCCGCCGGGCGCCGCGCCGTGACGAACATCGACCGGGCCAGTTTAAAGAGGCATCGACGCGGCCAGATAATGAAACCTTCCGATCAGGTGAGACGTTGGAGTTATATCGGTGATAACCAGTATCGATGCGATATTGAGGCGGCTGCGCGGCAATCATGTCGCGCTGCTGATCGCGCTGGACGACCACGGCTCGCTGCGAAAAGCGGCGCAGCAGGTGTCGCTCTCGCAGCCCGCGACGACCAAGTCGCTGCGCGAAATCGAGTCGATGTTCGGCACGGAGCTGTTCGCGCGTTCGCCGCGCGGCATCGTGCCGAACGAACTCGGGCGCTGCGTGATCCGGCATGCGCGCGCCGTGCGATCCGAGATCGGTGCGCTGCGCGACGAGCTTGCGGCCATCATGCGCGGCGGCGGCGGCATGCTCGCCATCGGCGCCGTGATGGGCTCGATGCCCGAATGGCTGGCGCCCATACTGCGCTCGTTGCGGGAAGTTCAGCCGGACGTGTCCGTCGAGGTCTGGGAGGACAACAGCGCGCGTTTGTTATCGATGCTCGATCAGCGTCTCCTGGATCTCGTGATCGGGCGGCCGAGCATCAGCGTGCATCCGGAAGCTTACGACTTCATTCCGCTCGAGGTGGAGGAAGTGTGTCTGGTCGTGGACGGCGCCGATCCGCTCGCGAGCGTGCAGCGCATGACGCTTGCGGAGCTTGCCGACAACCCCTGGATCGTGCCGCAGGCAGCCCTGCCGATGCGCTCCCTGCTCGAACAGCTTTTCGACGACGCCGAGGTGCCCTTTCCGCGTTACGCCATCGAAACGTCTTCGACGTTCGCCACGTTGTCGTTGCTGCGAGCCAGCGCGGGGACCGTCGCACTGATGCCGTTGAAAGTCGCCCAGTACTTTCAGGTGCACGGAATGATGGCGGTGTTGCCGATCCGCATAGAGCGGCGCGGCGCGCCCTATGGAATCGCGACGCGTCGCGGAGCCACGGCGACCGCTCCGGTGCAGAGATTCATCGAGCTATGCAAGCAAAAGCGGGACGAACAGCTTCGCTAGGGCGCGCATCCTCCGACAAGGCGTCGTGAAGCGTTCGAAATACCGCGTCCACCATCGTCCTTATCTGTGACGAGCATGGACGTCGCCCTGACGCTCCGGCTCCGATGAATCCGGCTGGCCTTACAGCACCCGCATTGCCCCTCTACGACTTTCGATGTAGGTCGTCCGGCTGATTTCGCCCCCCTCCTCCTGCCACTAATTTGTAAGCGCCGACTCGCAGGAACGGCTGCAAAGCCGAAGCGCCTCGGGCCACTCGCTTGGCAGCGAACCGGTCTCCCCAGGAGGGGCCATGTTCAAGAAACTCGACTTCACGGCGATGCACACGGCGCGCCGCGCCCCGGTTCCACACGATGCGGTGCCGTCATGGACGCACTGACCCATCAGGACGCCGGCGCCTTCGCGCGGGAGGGTTATTCGCTCGCCGACCTCTGGCATCGCCGCGCAAGCCTCTCGGATATCGAGATCGGGCATATCTACCGGCTGGTGCTGTCGACGCTCCGGTCCTACTACCCGCCCGAACTGCGCGGCCTGCACGAGGACAAGGAAGAACTGATCTCGCAGTTCTTTTTCTCGCGCGTGTTGCGGCTCGACTCGGAGCAGCGCCCGTCGCACGCGTCCGCCGAGAGCGCGCCGTCCACCGCGTATGCGCTGTGCGCGTACTTTCGCCGCTTTCTGATCGATTGCCTGCGCAGCGCGAGCCTGCAGCGCAATCTGTCGCTGGAAGTCGACGGCGTGCAGGACGAAGTCGACTCCCGCGCACATGCACCCGACGATCCAGTCGAAGCCACGCTCGCCGACTTCGGGCTGAACGAGGCGCGCGTGCGGGCATTCGCACGGGTGTTCATCGCGATGTGCGACGCGCCGGACCGGCTCATCCTCGCGGGCAGCCTCGGCGCGAGCAGCGAACGCAAGGGCGGCCTCAAGGGCGTCGCCGAGCAATACGACGTGCCTTCGTATCACTATCGCGCGCGCAAGCTCGGCGTGACGATGAAGAAGGACGCGACGCCGGCGTGCTTCGCCGCGACGAAAATCGGCCGATGGATGGTGCAGACGCTCGGCATCGAGATCACGCCGGAGAATCGCGACGCAATCCTGATCGTGCTGAACCTGCTCGCGCTGGAAGCGCACGAATGAGCGACGCGCGGCGATGCTTCGGGTCACGAAACGCCTATGCGCCGCGTTCCTTGTCGGCCTGCAGGCGGCCCGCGATGAGCTGCACCAGATACAGCGCGAATTCGGGCTCCTGATAGTAGAGCCGAATCGCGTCGGCGGCCGAAACGGTGCGCATTTCGCAGTCGGTCTTGCATATCACCGTGGACGTGCGCCGGCGCTCCGGCGAGAAGAGCCCGATCTCGCCGAGCACCGTGCCCGCGCCCAGTTCGATGCCGAGCTCCGAGAGCCGCACGACGCCTGTCTCGACGTAGAACATCTGGCCGCTCGGGTCGCCCTTGCGAAACAGCACTTCGCCGGCGCGAAACCGCT
The DNA here is from genome assembly GCF_014384845.1 of Caballeronia sp. EK. Lineage (NCBI taxonomy): Bacteria > Pseudomonadati > Pseudomonadota > Betaproteobacteria > Burkholderiales > Burkholderiaceae > Caballeronia > Caballeronia sp. EK. Next base: position 176,968 of record NZ_JACSUE010000001.1, on the reverse strand, counting down.
GGCTCTCCATCCTTCCGAGCAGCCGCGCAACCGGCAAGAGGCCGTTGACCGCATGATTGACCTGCGTATCGCGGATCTTTTCCATGCGCGCCGCGACCGCGCTCGCTTCGCCGCGGCTCGATACGTTCAGCGCCTTGAAGATCGTCGTCAGATGCGTCTTGACGGTAGCTTCGGCGCAATCGAGCTCGCGCGCGATCATCTTGTTGGAGCGTCCGCGCGCGAGAAGCGCGAGCACTTCGATCTGGCGCGGCGTCAGATGCAGGTCCGGACCGGGCTCGGCCGCGGCGCGCGGCGCGGCCCTTTCCGATGACGCGGACGGCGCGTCGCGCCCCGCTACGAGAAGCGAACGCGGCAGCGACACGCCGCCCGCGAGCACGAGACTCAACGCACCGGTCAGCAGCTCCGCCGACGCGGATTTCTCGACGCATCCCGCGACGCCCGCCGCGATCAGTTCATCGACATGTTCGCGCTTCGCTCTGGCGAGCAGCACGATGACGGGCGTGGTGCGTGCATGGCCGCGCACGACATCGAGCGCCTCGCTCGACTCGCTCATGGAGTCGCCATCCATCACGATGCAATCGGGCTTGCGGCCCTCCGGCCATTCGGCGCCGAGACGCTCGCATCCCTGCACGTCGGCATCCGGCACGAACGCGCGCAGGAGCGCCGCAACGCCGTCGCGAAGCAGTCCCGCCGGTCCGATAAGCAGTATGTACATGCGATGCATGCTATACCGACTCGCGCCGCCATGCCCGATATCTCGATGCGGTGGTGAGGGGCGTGGAGTTCGCCCGCCGCGTGATGCACCGCTCGCGCGCGGTCGTGCGCCGCGAAATGAAGCCGGGCGACCCGGCCGCGGTCGTCGATTCGCGCTTACGCGTGTTCGGCACGACCGGTCTGAGAGCGTTGGACGCGTCCATTTTTCCGCGCATTCCGGGATTCTTCATCGTCACGCCCGTGTACATGATCAGCGAGAGAGCCAGCGACGTGATCCTCGAAGACGCAAGACGCGGATGATCGCGGCACGCGCCCCACGCGTCTTCACCCTGACGTGACCGATCGTTCGCCGCGAGCGCGATCGGTGCGTCGTCGGACCGGCAATCGGCACATTTGAAGCGTCCGCTTCATCGTCGTCTGTCGCGCCTGCGCAAATCATTTCGATACAGCCCACTTAGGGCTAATTAAAAGCGCGCATATCCACGATAATCTAATAGGCCAGAGGAACGCTGGCGTCATGTAGTCCTGCCGATTCGACCCGTCGCCGATGCACGCGCGAGTCGCAGCGTGCCGATGTTGCGCACGCACGTTGGCACAGAGGAGTCGCTCGATGGATCCGCTTTCGACATGGCTTGGCGAGCTTGGCCTCGAACGTTACGCGACGGTATTCGAGGCCAATGGCGTGGACCTGGAATCGCTGCCGCTCCTGACCGATCGCGATCTCGCCGAACTGGGCATGCTGCTCGGTCACCGCCGGCGTCTGCTCGATGCCTTGTCGCACCCTCAACCCCAGCGCGAAGCCGCGCGGCAGGCGCCGCTGCCCTCCCGCGGTCATCGTGCGCCGGGCGAGCGGCGTCAGCTCACGGTGCTTTTCTGCGATCTCGCCGGCTCGACCGAACTCGCGCAGCGTCTGGACGCCGAAGAACTGCACGAAGTGATGCGGATCTATCAGGAGACCTGCGCACGGGTCGTCACGCGTTACGAGGGACACGTCGCGCAATATCTCGGCGACGGCGTTCTCGTTTATTTCGGATTCCCGCAGGCGCGCGAAGATGCCGCCGAGCGCGCGGTGCGCGCCGCGCTCGAAATCGTCGCCGAAGTCGGGCGGCTTTCCGCCAGCGCGCCGCTGCGCGTGCATATCGGCGTCGCGACGGGTGCGGTCGTCGTCGGCGAGCTCGAAGGCCACGAATCCTCGCCTTTCGATACCGCCGTCGGCGCGACGCCGAACCTCGCCGCGCGCCTGTGCGCCCACGCCGGCCCCGACGAAATCGTGATCGCCCCGAGCACGCGTCGCCTGCTCGGCAGCACCTTCGAACTCGAAGAGCTCGGCGAGCACGAACTCAAGGGCATTAGCGTGCCCGTCAACCTTTCCCGCGTCGCGGGCCTCGCGTACCGCGAAAGCCGCTACAGCGCGTTCCGACCGATTCGTGCGACGCCGTTCGTCGGCCGCGAACACGAAGTCAATCTGCTCGTCTCGCGCTGGCGCACCGCGCGCGACGGCGAAGGCCAGGCCGTCTTGCTCATGGGGGAGCCTGGCATCGGCAAGAGCCGCATCGCCCATGTGCTGCGCGAACGGCTGAGTGGCGAGCAGCATCTGACCCTGCTCTACCAGTGCTCGCCGTTTCAGACCAGCTCGTCGTTTCACCCGATCATCGGGCATCTGTCGGAAACCAGCGGCTTCCAGCGCCAGGACTCGCCCGAAACGCGCCTCGACAAGCTGGAAGCGGCGCTGCGGCTCGAACCCGGCGAGCGCGCCGAGGTCGCGCCGCTGTTCGCCGCGCTGCTCTCGCTGCCGACCGACCGCTATCCGCCGCGCATGGATTCCCCGCAGCGGCTGCGCGAAGTGACCATCGAAGCGCTCGTCGAGCAGCCTATCCGGCTGTCGAGCGGACAGCCGCTCCTGATCATTTTCGAGGATGCGCAATGGGCCGACGCCGACACGCTCGAAACCATCGCGCGCTTCATCGAACGAATCCGCCACTGGCCGATCCTGATGCTGATCACCTGCCGCCCCGAGTTCACCCCCGCGTGGACCGCGCACGGCAACGTGACGCTCCTGCATCTGAACCGCCTCGCGAGGCGCCAGGGTGCGCAGATCGCGGCGGAGCTGACCGCCGTCAAGCCGCTTCCGCCCGACGTCCTGGAACAGATTCTCGAACGCGCCGACGGCGTGCCGCTCTTTGTCGAGGAACTGACGCAGACCGTGCTCGAAGCCGGGCTGCTGCGCGACGCCGGCGATCACTGGGAAACGAACGGGCCCGCCGCGCCGCTCGCGATTCCGTTCACGCTGCACGACTCGCTGATGGCGCGGCTCGATCACCTCGCGCCAGTCAAGACCATCGCGCAGATCGGCGCGTGCATCGGGCGCGAGTTCGATCACGCGCTTCTGGCCGCGATCGCGCCCGTCGACGATGCGCGGCTCGCCGAAGCGCTCGCGTCGCTCGAAGCGAGCGGGCTGGTCTTCCGGCGCGGCGGCGGCGACGACGCGATCTACCGCTTCAAGCACGCGCTCGTCGGCGATGTCGCCTATGACAGTCTCCTGAAGAGTCAGCGCGTGCGCATCCATGCGCGCATCGCGAAGGCGCTCGCGGACGTGTTCGCCGATCGCGTCAAGGTGAGTCCCGAACTGCTCGCGCTGCACCTGACGCGCGCGGGCCTGACCGACGAAGCGCTTGCACAATGGATCGCGGCCACGCGGGTCGCGATGGCGCGGTATCGGCATCGCGAGGCGCTTGCGCATGTCGATTCGGGGCTCGCGCTCGTCGCGCACTCGAATCCGGCCCGGCGCGCCGACTGCGAGGTCGCGCTACTGGTGATGGGCGCGGCATGCCATTGGGCGCTCAAGGGTTACGCGTGCGAGGAATGCGCCGCGCTGTGGACCCGCGCCGAAGCGCTGCTCGACGGCGTGACGCAGGAACGGCTGCGCGTGCTGGCGCTCGTCGGCATCAACAATTTTGCCTATGCCGCAGCGGATTCGCCCAAGTGCGTCGCGACCTCGGAACGGCTGATCGAGCTTGCTTCCGGCACGCAGGATACCGACAGCAAGATCGTGGCCTATGCAGCGGTTGGGCCGATTCTCTATCAGCAAGCCCAGTTCGAGCGCTGCGCAAAGCTCCTGCAGTATGTGATCGATACTTACGACCTCGCGCATTCGACCGGCTACGGGCGTTTCAACGACGCCAAGGTGACCGCGTGCTGCTGGCTCGGCTATTGCGAGCTGTCGGCGGGCCGCTTCGGCCGCGCCCGCTGGCTCGCGCGCATGGCGATCGATCACGCCGACGCGCTCGCTCAGCCGTTCGTGCTGTCGCAGGCGCTGGCTGTCGGGGCGCGGCCGTTCGTCGAGATCGGCGATATCGGCGCGGCGCGCGAGCTGTGCCGCCGCTGCATCGACCTGTGCGATACGCAGCGTCTGCCGTTCTGGAAAGGCTGGGCGATGGTATATGAGGGCGTCGCATCGGCGCGGGAAGGACAGCACGCGAGCGCGCTTGCACGGCTGGAGGAAGCGGTCGAGCATCTCGCGGGCAACGGCGGGCGCAACGACCTCGCCTATGTGCACGCGTGGCGCGCGCAGGCGCTCACGCATCTCGGACGCCACGACGACGCGCGGCAGTGCATTGCTGCGGCGCGCGCCGATTGCCTGCGCACGGGCCAGCGGACCGGTCTCGTCGATCTCTCCTACGCGGCGGGCGTCGTCGAGAAAGCCGATCCGCGCGCCGAGCCGGGTCGCGCGCTCACGCTGCTGCGCGCAGCGGCTGCCGACGCACGGGCGCAGAACCTGCGGCTGCTCGAACTGCGCGCCAGCATCGAGATTGCCGGCGTGCTGCGCATCGAAGGACGCGGCAACGAAGCGAGCGAGTGTCTCGAAGCGCTCGTCGCCAGCTTCGCCGAAGAGCAGGACTGCGCGCTCGTCACAGAAGCGCGGCAGTTGCTGTCGACATGCGCGACGCCGGAGTAGACGCCGTCGCGCGCTATCGCGACGGCGGCGTGTTCTGCACGATTGCGTTCGCGGCCGGCAACGCCGTCGAGCACGGCAAGCTCTGCCCGACGAGCTTACGCGTGCGGTCGTCCATCACCTGCGAGACGATCACCTGCGCGCAGCCGAGGTTGTTGGGGTAGAAGCGGCCCTTGTCGAAGCCTATCGGGGCGACTGCGTCGTTGACGTACAGAAAGAGCCGCCCGCTCGACTTCGCGGTGATCTGCGACACGAGCACCTTGCGGCCGGCGGGCGTCGGATCGCCGCCCACGACGCACGCGGCCTGCTGCGCGCCGAGCGGTTCGAGATGTACGCCGCCGACGTCGCACAGCGGCGGCTTCGAGCCCGCGGCAATCACGCCGCCCGCGCGATGATTGTTCGCATATCGATACGATGCGAACGGCGCTTCGGGTTCGAGCACATATTCGTCGTGCCCTTTCTCGCCGATCCGCGCGATCGGCTTGAACCAGTCTTCGAACCACCAGCGCTTGAGCCCGGCCGCGGCGAAGTGAGCGGCCGTATCCGTCGGAAAACCGCCCACGTCCGCGCGCTCGCTCCGGTCGAGCCAGTCGCCGTCGGTCACGAGCCGGATTTCGTAGCGCGCGTCCTTCGCAAGCGTCACGCCCGAATCCCAGCACAGATCCTTCGTGTGGAACGCGACGCCCATCGGCCTCGCGGGATCGGCCGCCGTATCGCCGGCCTTCTGGATTGCGCAAACCTTGCCGACTGCGCTCAGCCCGTCGAACAACGCGCGGTTCGCCACGGCGATGCCGAGCAGCCCGACAAACGCCAGGCACAGGCCCGGCAGAATCACGCATTCGATCTTCTTGCAGACATACCCGAATGCGCCGTTGTCACGCAGCCTGCGCGCGAGGCTCAGCGCGAATCCGCCTTTCATGGCCTGCGCAATCGCCGCAGGCGAGGCATCGCGCTGGTTCACGGCCCTGTGGTTCCGGTCGAGCCGCCTCACGCGCGCTTGTCGCCACAACGCGAGGGCGCATAGCGCGACGGCGACTCCCGTCAGCTCCCAGCTGGTGCGCTGGTTCTTCACCGTGCCCCACGCGAAGGCCGCGAGCAGTGCGAACAACGCCGCGCCGGCCAGCGTCATGTTGCGGCTGCCCGCCTCCGACAGCCGGCGCCATTCGAGATAGTTGAGGCAAAGCTTCGGGTGCCACGCGAGATAGGCGCGGTCATGCACGCGCTTTCTCAGCACGCCGCCGAACTGGAGCGAGCCCAGCCAGACGAGCAGCGTCAGCACGAAGACGCTCGAATGTGCGCCGAATGCGCTCGTCCACGGAGAACTCCACGACGGAAGCATGCCCTTGATGAAGGTCAGCGCCGTGTTGAACATGTCGTCTTCGAGTTGCGCGGGATTCGAAACGCTCAGCGCGCCGTTGTGCCACTTCTCCAGCCATTCGATGCCGATCGTGAACCAGGGGAAGAGGATCAGCAGCGCCGATAGGATGAGCGTCGCGAGATACGCTGCGCGGCGCCAGAACACCGTGTCCCAGGCGAGGCCCATCGCAGCGGTGTCACGCTCCTTCAGCGAGGCGAGAGCCTGTTGGAGGGTCGTTTCGTTCTCCTTTAGCCTGGCGGCGGCTTCGCCCGTGGGCCGCGTCGCGGCCTGCGCCGGACGCAGCAACGGCGGAGCGGCGATGCCCGGATTCGCGGGAACCGCTTCGAGCGTGCCGTCCGGCATGAGCACCTGAAAGCTCTCGCGCAGCGCGACGGGCGCATAGCGGTCGGTGCCGAACGCGACGCGCACCGGCACGCTCCAGTGCACGATCGGCCAGAACGGTTTCCCATCCTTCGTCACGCAGGGCAACGCCAGCCTCGGCAGATAGGGATAACCGCCCGCGAGCCCCTTGCGCGAATCGTAGACGCGCGCGAAGGGCGACTGTGTCGCGACGATATCGGAGAGCGCCGAAGGCAGCACGCGAATTCCCACCGCGATCGCCTCGTTCAGGATCCAGTGCAGCGAGACGAGCGAAAGCTGATCTTCGGGATAGCCTCCGCCGACGTTGCAGTGCACGCCGGGAAACCATACCTGCGTGATGCGCCCCGGCTGGATGCCGCCGTGCGCGTCGCCGGTCTGCGGTTCGCCGGTTTCATCCCACGGCAGCGGATGGAAGGTCGAGCGCTCGTCGTCGAGCGACAGCGCATGGCACGCGCGCTTCACATGCGGCGACAGCTTGAGATCGCCGAACATCATCGGCCAGATGGTCGCGTCGATTGCGCGCTTGAGCGGCAGGATCGGCACGCCGTACGCGGAGACCGTGTCCCACAGACCGAGGAATCGAATCGGTATCTGTTTCCGCTTCTCGACCTGCGCATAGAGCGGCCGCCGCCGCACCCGGTCCGATGCCCACAGCAAGCCGTCGCGCAATGCGCGCAGTCCCCAGACCAGCGGACTCTTCGACGGAAAGCGCGCGGAACGGTAGTGACGATAAGCCCTGCGGGCATCGCGATCGAGATCTTCCTCGGAGGTCGGCTCGAGCAGACCTTCGGAGTCGATCAGGCCGACGAGCACGCGGATCGTGAAGGCGCCGCGGCTGAAGCCGAAGCCGCTGATGTCGTCGCCCGGCCGATAGTTGCGGCAGACGAACTTGTAGAGATCGATGACGTTGCGCTTGAGGCCCCAGCCGAACGCACCGCCGACGAGCGCGAGATACTTGTTGGCTGATGTGCCGACGCCGTCGTCGTAGAACGCGATCTGATCGCTCGCCGATTGATCGAGCGCCTGGAACATGCGCCACACGTTGGTCTTCTGTGCTTTGGCGGAGCTGTTTCCGGTGCCGTCCGAAAGTACCACGATACTGGTCATCGCCGAGCTCCCGTCGATTGGGCAGGCACACGTGTCACGGTGTCTCGCGCCGATTCACTATGTGACAGACGCAGCATGTCCTCCCGACAGACGTTAGGAATGCTACGCCATCCGTCCGTGCTATTTCGGGCGGATCATGCCGACAAGACGAAGCGCGCGTGCCCGGTTTGAAAAGCCGGGCTGCCTTTTCGCGTCAGAACCGATAGCCGACGCGCAGCGAGAAAACGATGGGATCGAGCGTGAGCTTGGCCTCGGAGCGCCGGGTGACGGGCCCGAGAGGCGTCTGGCTCGTGGTCGTGAAGTGTCCGGTCGTATGCAGCGGAATGTAGGACAGCGACATCACGCCAAACCAGTGCTCGTTGACGGCGTAGTTGAAGCCGATGTTGAAGATGGGCGCCCAGGTGGAGTCCGCGTCGGCGGTGGTCGTGCCGCCGAGCGCACGCATTTCGAACGCCGTGTTGGTGATTTCCGCGTCGCTGAAGGAAGTGCGCGTGACGCCCACGCCGATATACGGCCTGAATTTCGCTTGCGGCTCGAAGAACACGTACTTGAAGATCAGCGCGGGGCTCCATTGCTTGACGGTGCCGAGCTTGCCGAAGCTTTCGAGCGACCCGGTGCCGGTGATATCGAATTTCGGCGGGATGCCGATTTCGAGCTCCGCCGTGATATGACTGGTCACGAAGTAACCGATCGTGCCGCCGAACGTGTCGGCGCTCGATGCGCCCGCGCCTGTGTTGGGTTGGACGATGTTGACGGGCCGGCCGTTCACCGAAGTCACCGTGAAGGGGCCGCTGCTGTCCTGCGGCGCCAGATGGAACCAGCCGGCGGTGACGTAGAGATTCTGCAGGGATTGCGCGTGACTGGTCATGGGAGACGAGGCAAGCGCGGCGCAGAGGACCATCAAACGGGATGCTTTCACTGGATGTGTCTCCCTGCATCGCATTCGCTCAGGAATATTGATCGTACGCGAGGGCATGTCGGATACGATTGGGATGACTATCGATTGCTTAGTGAGGCGCGGCGTGGTAACGCGTGGTGGGGGTGGGTGTTCGGGAAATAAGGGCACGCGATTTTGTAAATGATCGGGTGCCTGGTTTCGGGTACGCGGATCTTCCATCCTTCAATTCTGCAAAATCTTCGACCCTTTCATCGTGATATCCCCATCCGCCTTCACATTGATCTTCCCGCTCCCAATCACCGTAATATCCTTCCCCTTGATCTGAATCGTCCCATCCTTCTTCATGCTGAAACTCGCATCGCCAGTCTTGATAACCACCGACTCTTCCGCCTCGATGACGAGATTCTTCCCGACCTTGAGCGCATCGTCCTCGCCCACCTCCGTGGTGCGCCCCTTCCCCACCTTGCTCGCCTGCGCGCCGTCGATCGACTCGCTCGCGTCCTTGGCGACCGACACCGTCTGCCCGCCGCTCACGCTCAACGACTGATCCCCGCCCACGGTCGTCGCCTGCTTCCCGCCGACATTGACCGTCTGATCCGAACCCACCGTCACGCTCTGACTCGATCCGACACTCACCGTCTGACTCGCGCCGACGGTTTCAGTGTGATAAGCCCCGACCGTCACCGCCTGATAAGCGCCAACCGTCACCGCCTGAAACGCGCCGATCGTCACTTCCTGAGCCGCGCCGACGGTAATCGTCTCGTTGATGCCCACGCTATGCGTGCGTTGCAGCAACACCGTTGCGGTCTCGCTCGCCTTCACGGTCTTGGTCCGGTTCGCACCGATCGTGATGCTCTCGTTGACGCCCACGGTCTCCGTGCGGTTCATCGTCACGTCGATCTTCTCGTTGTTCCCGACCGTCTCCGTGCGATCGTGCTTTACGACGGTCGTCTCGTCGTGATCGATGTTCTTCTTGCGGTCGTGCCCGACCCAATGCGTCTCATCCTTTTCGACTTCGATGTCCTGATTGCGCTCGGCATGCAGCAACACCTGCTCCGCGCCCTTCTTGTCCTCGAAGCGCAACTCGTTGCAGTTCGCGGCGCTGCCTCCCTTGCTCGAACGGCTCTTGATGCCGGTCTGCGTCATGTTGCCGGGCAAGTCGTACGGCGGCATCTGCTCGGCGTTGTAGACGCGCCCCGTGATGATCGGCCGGTCCGGATCGCCCTCCAGAAAATCGACGATCACTTCCTGCCCCATGCGCGGTATCGCAACCGCGCCGAAGCCCTTGCCCGCCCACGGCTGCGACACGCGAATCCAGCAGGAACTGTTCTCGTCGCGCTTGCCCTGACGGTCCCAGAAGAACTGCACCTTCACGCGCCCGTACTGATCCGTATGAATCTCGTCGCCGCCGGGGCCGACGACCACCGCCGTCTGCGGCCCCTGCACGAAGGGCCTGCGCGTCACGCGCGCGGGCGTGAAGTGCTGCTTGGCGTCGATCGCGGAGAACCAGCACTCGCAGCGATTCGACTGCGCGCCGTCGAAGGCTTCGTAGTCGGCGAGATCGATCTCGTAGTTCGTGCGCGTGACGAGATACTGCGCGTTCTGATCGGCGCGCGGATGGCGCGTGAGCTTCAGCAGCGTGCCGGCGCGCACGCTCCTGCCGTTGCTGCGCGCATCGACCTGATGCCAGTTGATGGCGGGATCATCGGTCACGCTGGCCTCGACGAGCCCTTCGTCCGCGCGCGACTTCGCCCGGCTCTCGCCGTGATCCGCCTCGACATAGCCGCCGGGATAATCGAAATGTTCGAGCCCGGAAAACGCGTCGAAGCCCGGCATCTGCTTGACGGCCTGCTTCTGCAAGGGCCGCGACGGATGCTTGAAGTCGTAGTCGGTGAGCACCCAGTTGCGCGTCTCGATCATGTGATTCACGCGCCACTCGCTCACGTACTCCATGCCGGGCGCGGCGCTCATCACCGCGCCGTACGGCAGCGATTCGCAGCCCGCGACGCTTTCGTGCGCGGCGAGCGTGTCGGTGAGAATCAGCGATTCCTTGCCGTCCTTGTCCTGAAACCAGTAGTAGATGCCTTCGTCTTCGAGCAGCCGGCTCACGAAATTGAAGTCCGACTCGCGGTACTGCACGCAGTACTCACGCGCCCGGTGCGCGCGCGAATTGGCCTTCCATTTGATCTCGCCCAGTTCGAGCTGCTTGTAGACCGGATCGGCGAAGACCGCCTTCACGATCTCCTCGACCGTCTTGTTCTGAAAGATGCGACAGGTGCTGCGCCGCGTGAGCAGCCACAGCCACGGACGCACCGCCGCTTCATAAGCGTACAGACGTCCGCGCATCCCGGTCTGCCGGAAGCTCACCACGTAGCCGCCGAACACACGCGGTTTCGCGCCGTCCACGCGCAGCGATACCTTCACGTGCTTGCCGAGTATCTTGCTGAAGTCGATATCCGCGCGCTTCGATACAAGCGTGAGTTCACAGCGCGGCATGCGCCCGAGCTCGGCGCTCGCGCGCAGCGAGAGGAAGCGCAAGTCGTCGGCGAGCGGCGTCTCGACGCTTGCGAGCGGCTGCGCCGTTGCGACATCGGTGGTGGACATCGGCGCACCCGCGTCTTGAGAGTCGGTTGCGAAGGTCAGCGCACTTCGGTCGTCAAGGCGTCGTAGCCGAACTTGACGGCGCCGCCCAGCGCGCCCTTGTCGTCCTGCGGCTTGTATTCGAACTCGATGTCCGCATAGAGCAGGCTCACGTTCTCGTGCAACTCGCCGCCCATGCCGCCGCCCATGCCGACGTGCGTCACGGTCACCTGTTTCATCGTGACGGTGAGGAATTCCTTCTGCCCTTCGCCCGACTTGCTCACGGTGAGCTTCGCGTTCGCGAGGTGCTTGCCGCTCACGCAGCTCTTCGCGAGCGTGGGCGAGGCCTTGTCGTAGAAATGCGCGAACGTGAACATGCCGGGCTTCGCCTTGCCCTGACCGCTGCCGCCGCCGACCGCCGGACTGCCGGCGTTGGTCACGTCCCAGTCGAAGGACTGCACCTCGATCTGGTTCTCCGCGCCCTTGTGCTTCGATTCACCTTCGATTCCGTCAATCTTCAGATAGCAGTCGATCGTTGCCATGTGGTCCTCCGTAGTGGTCCGGTTTGCGTCGCGCGAATTCGCGCTTGCAGGTAGGACGAACATCGGCGGAAAATTTTCAATATCGATCGCGTTCAAAATCGCAGCGCAGCCGCCGTCTTATGTTCGATGACCGTTTCCCGGACCAGGACGATGCCAAGCTCCGACACGCGCGAGCCGCGCCCGCACGACTGCCTCTCGCTCGATGCCCTTCGCCAGTTCGACGAGCTCGCGCTGCCGGAATCCAACGACATGCTGTTGCAGGTCGTGCCCAAGCGCAGCAACACGCCCGTGAAGGGCGAAGCGAGCAAGCGCGGCGACTGGGACACGCCGATGCAGATCCACGGCTGGCGCTGGGCGCAGGGCTACGACGCGGTACAGCACACCGCCGCGCTCAACGCGAGCGACTTGCGCGTGAGCTCGCTCGGCCTGATCCGCACGGTGGATTCGGCCTCGCCCGTCATCGCCAAACTGTGCGCGCAGGCCGAATTGCTCGCGCTCGCGCACATCCGCTGCTTCAAGTCGGCGGGCACCGATCACGGCGTGCAGATCGAGTTCCTGTCGATGAAGCTCGAACAGGCGTATCTGCGCAACTATCAGATTTTCACGAGCCCGCGTTTCGGCCGCCTGTGCGAAATTTTCGAGCTGTCGGCGCAGCAACTCACGATGACCTGCGCGCCGCAGACCGAAACCGGCGCGCGCGGCGCAGACGTGACCTTCGCACTCGACGTGTCCACGCGACGCATCGGCTGAGCATCATGTCGATGAACGCACCCAGCGCCGCCGATCGCCTCCAGCCCACGTTGCTCGACCGGCTGATCGACGACGATCCCGCGTCGCGCACCGAACCCGCCGGCGAGCGCTTTCTCTCGCATCGCGGGCTGCGCGCGGCGGTGCTGCGCGACGTCTCGTGGCTCTTCAACACGACCAATCTCGGCAGCGAGATCGACGAGGACCAGTTCGCGCATGCGTTCGCGTCGGTGCTCAACTACGGTTTGCCGTGCCTGTCGGGGCGCTTCGCATCGACGGTCGATCCCGTCGTGCTCGAACAGGCGATCCGCACCGCGATCGAGCGCTTCGAGCCGCGCATCGATCCGTCGACGCTGGAGATCGAACCCGTCCTCGACCGCTCCGTGCTCGACATGCACAACCAGATCGCGCTCGTCATTCGCGGTCTCCTGTGGGCGCAGCCGGTGCCGCTCGAATTCGCGCTGCGCACGCAGATCGATCTCGAAGAAGGCGGCATCACGGTGATGGAACTGCCGCGCTGATCGCGCGCGAAGGACGAAAGCACACTCATGGACCCGCGCCTGCTGCGTCACTACAACACCGAGCTCGCGCATCTGCGCGAGATGGGCGCGGAGTTCGCGCAGCAGTTTCCGAAGATCGCGGCGCGGCTCGGCATGAGCGGCATCGACGTCGCCGATCCATACGTCGAACGGCTGCTCGAAGGCACCGCGTTTCTCGCCGCACGCGTCCAGTTGAAGCTCGAAGAAGAGTTTCCGCGCTTCACGCAGCAGCTCACGCACGTCGTGCTGCCGCAGGCCGCGTGTCCCACACCCGCGATGCTGATCGCGCGTCTTGCGCCCGATCTCGCCAATCCCAATCTCGCCGATGGCTTCACCGTGCCGCGTCACACCGCGCTGTTTTCGCTGCGCACGCCCGCGCAGACGACGCCGTGCGAGTTCCGCACCGGCGCCGCGCTCACGCTCTGGCCCGTCGAGGTAACCGATGCGCGCTACCTCGCGCAGACGCCCGATCTGCCGCTCGCCGCGCTGCCCGCGACGCGCGCGCTCGCGCCGCATGTGAAGGGCGCGCTGCGCATCCGGCTCGCGACGCCGGAAGGCTTTTCGTTCGATGCGCTGCGTCTCGATGCGCTGAGCCTCTACTTCGCCGGCGGCGACGACATCGCGTTCCGGCTGCACGAGCTCGTGCTCGGTCACACGCTCGCGATCGTAGTATCGACGCCCGAACGTCCGGCCACGACACTCGCCGTGCTGCCGGGCGATGCCGTCGCGCCCGCGGGCTTCGCCGACGACGAAGCGCTGCTGCCCGTCACGCCCAACGCGTTCCAGGGTTATCGGCTGCTGCATGAATATTTCGCGCTGCCGCAGCGCCTGCGCTTCGCGCGCATCGAAGCGCTTGCGGACGTGCTGCCCGCCTTCGCCGTGCGCGACATCGAACTCACGTTGCTCTTCGATGCGGGCGATGCCACGCTCGAACGCATCGTCACGAAGGAGAACGTGCTGCTCGACTGCGTGCCCGCCGTCAATCTCTTTCCGAGGCACGCGGATCGCGCGCTCGTCACCGATTCCAGCGCGCGCTTTCATGTGGTGCCCGACCGCACGCATCCGCTCGATTTCGAAGTGCATTCGGTCACGGGCGTCTCCGGCTACGGCGCGCACGACGACAGCGAGCAGACCTTTCATCCGTTCTACGCGGACTATCTCGCCGACCGCCCCGCCGAGGCCGCGTACTTCACGACCGAGCGCGAGCCGCGCCTCGTGCCCGCCGCGCGGCGCAAGAGCGGCGCGCGCACCGATTACGTCGGCAGCGAGACGTATGTGTCGATCGTCGATCCGCGCGCCGCGCCGTATCGCGGCTCGCTGCGGCAACTGTCGTTCGAAACGCTTTGCAGCAACCGCGACCTGCCGATGATGATGGCGGCAAGCGGTCCGGGCAGCGACTTCTCGCTCGACATCGCGGCGCCCGTCGCCGCGGTGAAATGCGTGAGCGGACCGTCGCGGCCCGCGCCCGCGCCGCTCGACGCCGCGCAGACCTGGCGTCTGATCGATCAGTTGTCGCTGCACTATCTGTCGCTCTGCAACGGTCCGCGCGAAGCGGCGGCGGCGCTGCGCGCCCTCCTGGCGCTGCATGTCGCGCCCGCCGATCACACCGGCCGCAATCAGGTCGCGGGCGTGGTCGCGGTCGATGCGAAGCCCGTCGTGCGCCGCCTGCCGATGCCCGGCCCGATCGCCTTCGGGCGCGGCCTCTCGATCGACGTCACCGTCGACGATCTCGCGTTTCAGGGCGGCAGCGCGTGGCTCTTCGGCTGCGTGCTCGACCGCTTTTTCGCGCGCTACGTGTCGATCAATTCGTTCGTGCAGACGGTGCTGCGCACCGGCGCGCGCGGCGAAATCCTGAGCCTGCCCGCGCGATGCGGCACGCGAGCGATCTTCTAGCCGTGGCGCGGCCAGCGCCCGCCGAAGCGCCCGCGCATACGCGCGCGCTGCTGGAGTTGTTCGACGCCGTCGCCGCCGAGCCGCATCGCCACGACTTCTATCGGCTGATGCGCCATATCGAGGCGCTCACGCCGGAGCTGCCGCGTCTCGGCGCGGGCGCGCGGCCCGCCGACGAACCGTTGCGGCTCGCGCAAGATGTTTCGCTCGCCTTCGCGCCCGCGCCGCTCGCCGCGCTCGCACGCGATGACGGCGGCCATGCGCCGCGCCTCGCGCAGCGCTTCTTCGGCTTTCTCGGACCGAACGGGCCGCTGCCCCTGCATCTGACCGACTTCGCCCGCGAGCGCGCGCTGCATCATGGCGACACGGCGTTCGCGCGGCTGCTCGACACGCTGCTGCATCGCTTTCTGCTGCTGTTCTATCGCGCGTGGGCGCAGGGTCGTCCGGTCAACGGGCTGGACCGTCCGGCGCAGGATCGTTTCGCGTTCTATGCCGGCGCGCTGATCGGTCATGCCGATCCGGCAACGCGGGCGCGCGACGCCGTGTCCGATCACGCGAAGCTGCATTTCGCGGGTCTCCTGAACATGCAGACACGTCCGGCCGACGTGCTCGAAGGCATCGCGTCCGCGCTGTTGCGGGTGCCGGTGCGCATCGAGCCGTATCGCGGGCACTGGATGACGCTGCCGCGCGCCGAGCGCACCGCGTTGCGATCGCGTGCGGCGCGCTTGTCATCGCGTTCGGCGGGCTTCGCGCAACTCGGCCACGGCGCGGTGCTCGGCGCGCGCGTGTGGGACCGTCAGCACGCATTCCGGCTCGTGCTCGGGCCGCTCACGCTCGCGCAGTACGAATCGTTCCTGCCGGGCGGCGCGGCGCTATCGACGCTCGTTGCGCTGGTTCGCCGGCATCTGAACGGCGAGCTTGCATGGGATGCGCAACTCGTGCTCGCCGCAAAGGAAGTGCCGACCGCACAGCCGGGGCGCTACGGCCGCCTCGGGTATTCGGCGTGGCTCGGCACGCTCGCGCGCAAGACCGATCGCGCCGATCTCGCGCTCGACGCCGATGCGCATGTCGCCTGAATCGATGCGCTTTGCAAAAACACCGCACGAGCGCCGTCTTATCGGATGAAGCCGCGCCTCCAGTCGGCGCGCGCGCGTTCAAAGGAGTCGGACGATGGCGGAAATCAGTCGTGTGGCGCTGTTCGGCAAGCTGGACAGGCTCGGCTACAAAACCGTGGAGAGCGCGACGGTGTACTGCAAGATGCGCGGCAATCCCTACGTGGAACTCGCGCACTGGCTCATGCAGATGCTGGAGACGCCGCGCTCCGATCTTCAGCGGATCATCGCGCACTACGACGTGGACGCCGCCGCGCTCGCCCGCGAGCTGACCGCCGCGCTCGACCGGCTGCCGCGCGGCGCGACGTCCATCTCCGACATCTCCGAGCACATCACCGATGCGATCGAGCGCGGCTGGGTCTACGGCACGCTGCTGTACGGCGCGAGCAAGGTGCGCACGGGCCATCTGCTCGTCGGCATGCTGAAGACACCGCGTTTGCGCGGCGTGCTCGTCGGCATCTCGCGGCAGTTCGAGCGCATCAGGCCAGAAGATCTTTCGGACAACTTCGCACGCATCGTCGCGGATTCCGTCGAGGAAAGCGCCGATGAGCCGCGCACGCAAGCGAGCGCGCCCGAAGGCGAGACCGCGCCCGCGAGCATGGGCAAGCAGGAAGCCCTGCACAAATACGCCACCGATCTGACGGACAAGGCGCGCCGTGGCGCGCTCGATCCGGTCACGGGCCGCGACGAGGAAATCCGCCAGCTCGTCGATATTCTGATGCGCCGGCGCCAGAACAATCCGCTTCTGACCGGCGAGGCGGGCGTGGGCAAGACCGCCGTCGTCGAAGGCTTCGCGCAGCGTCTCGTGCGCGGCGACGTGCCGCCGCCGTTACGCGAAGTCGCGCTCTGGTCGCTCGATCTCGGTCTGTTGCAGGCGGGCGCGAGCATGAAGGGCGAATTCGAGCAGCGGCTGCGGCAAGTCGTCGAGGATGTGCAGGCGAGCCCGAAGCCGGTGATCCTGTTCATCGACGAAGTGCATACCATCGTCGGCGCGGGCGGCGCGGCGGGCACCGGCGACGCGGCCAATCTGCTCAAGCCGGCGCTGGCGCGCGGCGACCTGCGCACCATCGGCGCGACGACATGGGCGGAGTACAAGAAACACATCGAGAAGGACCCGGCGCTCACGCGGCGCTTTCAGGTCGTGCAGGTCCACGAACCCGATGAAACGAAAGCGGTGCGCATGCTGCGCGGCGTGGCGGCGGTGCTCGAAGGCCATCATCGCGTGCAGTTGCTCGACGAGGCGATCGAGGCGGCCGTGCGGCTGTCGCATCGCTACATTCCGGCGCGGCAGTTGCCCGACAAGGCCGTGTCGCTGCTCGATACCGCGTGCGCGCGCGTCGCGGTCAGCCAGCACGCGACGCCGCCGCAGGTCGACGATTGCCAGCGGCGCATCGAGTCGCTCGACGTGGAAGCGCAGATCATCGCGCGCGAGGCGAACGTGGGCGTCGATGTCGGCACGCGTGCGGCGGATGTCGAAGCGGCGCTCGCCCGCGAACGCGACACGCTCGCCGGCCTGGAAGCGCGCTGGAAGGACGAGAAGCAGGTCGTCGACGAATTGCTGGCGTTGCGGGCCGCGTTGCGCGAAAGCGGCGCGGCCGTGGATACCCCGGCGGAAGGCGAAGCGCCGCCCTCGCGCGATGAACGCCTCGCGCGTCTCGCCGAACTCAAGGCGCGGCTCGTCGAACTGCAGGGCGACGCGCCGCTGATCCTGCCGAGCGTCGATGCGGGCGTGGTCGCGGGCGTGGTCGCGGACTGGACCGGCATTCCCGTCGGCAGGATGCTCAAGAACGAGCTGGCCGCCGTGCTCAATCTCGCCGATGCGCTCGATCGCCGCGTGATCGGCCAGCGCCACGCGCTGGAGATGATCGCGAAGCGCATCCAGACGTCGCGCGCGCGTCTCGACAATCCCGACAAGCCGGTCGGCGTTTTCCTGCTTGCGGGCACTTCGGGCGTCGGCAAGACGGAAACCGCGCTCGCGCTCGCCGAAACGCTCTACGGCGGCGAGCAGAACGTCATCACCATCAACATGAGCGAGTTCCAGGAAGCGCACACGGTCTCGACGCTCAAGGGCGCGCCGCCCGGCTATGTGGGCTACGGCGAAGGCGGCATCCTCACCGAAGCCGTGCGCCGCCGCCCGTACAGCGTCGTGCTGCTCGACGAAGTGGAGAAGGCGCATCCCGACGTGCACGAGATCTTCTTCCAGGTCTTCGACAAGGGCTGGATGGAGGACGGCGAGGGACGCTACATCGACTTCAAGAACACGATCATCCTGCTGACGTCGAATGTCGGCTCGGAGCTGATCATGTCGATGTGCCGCGATCCCGCGCACGCGCCCGCGCCGGACGCGCTGGCCGCCGCGCTGCGCCGCCCGCTGCTCGACGTGTTTCCCGCCGCGCTGCTGGGGCGGCTCGTCACGGTGCCCTACTATCCGCTCTCCGACGCGATGATGGCCGATATCGTGCGTCTGCAACTGGAGCGCATCCGCAGGCGCGTGTCGGACAATCACGGCATTCCGTTCGACTACGACGACGACGCCGTGCGGCTGATCGTGTCGCGCTGCACGGAGGCCGAATCGGGCGGACGCGTGATCGACGCGCTGCTCACCAACACCGTGCTGCCACGCATTTCCACGGAGTATCTGACGCGGCTCACCGAAGGCGGCGCGCTCGGGCGCATCCGGCTGTCGGCGAGCGGGAACGACTTCGTCTACGCGTTCGACTGAACCATGCTCACACTCACGGTGACCCGTCACAACGGCCAGCCGCCGCGCACGCCGCTCGCGGCGAGCTTCAGCGCCGAGGGCGGCACCATCGGGCGCGCGGTGACGAACCGGCTCGTGCTCGACGACGCCGAGCGCACCGTCTCGCGCATGCACGCGCAGATCGCGTGGCGCGACGGCGCGTACCGGCTGACCGATCGCGGCAGCAATCCCGCGCTCGTCAACGGCGTGCCGCTCGATCCCGGCCAGGAAGTGCCGCTCGCGCACGGCGACGAAGTGCAGATCGGCGGCTATCAGTTGCGCGCGCAAGTGTGCGACGAGGATCGCACGGAGACGTCCTTCGAGACGGCATACGCGAGCGCCGCCGCGACTCCGGACGATCCGTTCGCGGGCCTCTTCGATGCGCCCGCCGCGGCCGAACCGCTCGCCGCGCCCGAGTCCGGCGCGCCGCATGAGCGTTTCGACTTCGAGTTCGACGATCCGGCTTCGAAGCGTTCCATCGACGAGCTTTTCGGTCTCGCGCCGGGGGCGTCGAATCCGCTGACGGAACCGCTCATCGAGCCGCTTATTGATCCCATCACGCAACCTAACACCGCCCACGACGACGACCCGTTCGCGAGTCTGACCGGCGCGGCGCGGCCGGTCGCGCCGCCCGCCACGCTGTCCGACGCCGGCTCGGAGTTGCACAGCGCGTTCACGCCGCCGTCCGCGCGCGCCGCGCCAGCGCAGGTGGCCGCGCCTGCGCCCGCGCCTGCGGTGCAGGGCGATCAGCGCGCCCTCATCGCAGCCCTATTGCAAGGCCTCGACGCCCCCGGCGTGCGGATCGAAGCGCTCACGCCCGCGCTGATGCAGCTCATCGGCACGTTGTTGCGCGAGTCGATCCAAGGCACGCTCGAACTGCTCGCCGCGCGCGCCGCGTTCAAGCGCGAAATGCGCACGGAGGCGACGATCATCGCGGCAGCGGACAACAATCCGCTCAAGTTCTCGCCGAACGTGGACGCCGCGCTCGCGCATCTGCTCAGCGGGCCCACGCGCGGCTTCATGCCGCCCGCCGCGGCGCTCGCCGATGCCTGCGCCGATCTGCGCGCGCATCAGGTCGGCATGGTCGCCGGCATGCGCGCGGCGCTCGACGGCGTGTTCGAGCGCTTCGAGCCGCAACGCATCGAGGCGCGTCTGCCCGGGCGCTCGCGGTTCGACGATCTCATGTCCGGCAAGAAGCGCCGCGCACGCTGCTGGGATCTCTTCACCGAGCTTTACGGCCAGTTGTCGAGCGAGGCGACCGAAGATTTCCACATGCTGTTCGGCCGGGCGTTCGTCGCCGCCTACGAAGCGCAGATCAGCGAACTGAAACGCCGCGGCCGCCCGTGACGCGCGCCGGAGAACCGACATGCAACTTCAAACCGCAAGCGTGAGCGATGTGGGCGGACGCTCGCGCAACGAGGACGCTTACGGGCAATGGCGGCACGCGGCGCTGTTCGCGAGCGTGGTTGCGGACGGCGCGGGCGGTCACGGCGGCGGCGATACCGCTTCGCGCATCGCGGTCGATACCGTGCTCGCCGAACTCGCGCGCGTCGCGCAAACGGGCGTCGCACTCACGGGGCCGAACCTGTTGCGCGTGCTGCTGCGCGCAAACGACGCCATCATCGATGCGCAGGAGCATGACGGCGATCTGGCGCAGATGCGCTCGACGGCCGTGCTGCTCGGCATCGACGAAGCGGCGGGCCTCGCGTCGTGGGCGCATTGCGGCGACACACGGCTCTACTGCTTCCGGCGCGGCGCGACGGTCGTGCAGACGCAGGATCACAGTCTCGTGCAGAGCATGATCGATGCGAACCTGCTCGAAGCACGCGACGTGCGCAGCTATCCACGACGCAACGTGCTGTTCTCGGCGCTCGGCACGGCGGACGATCTCGACATTGCGGCGTCCGGAGAGCCGTTCCCGATCGCCGATGGCGACGCGTTCCTGCTCTGCACCGACGGCTTCTGGGAGTATCTCGACGAATCCATGATGATCGAGGCGATCGGACAGGCGCAGACGCCTGCCGCCTGGCTCGATCTGATGGTGACGCGTCTGCGCGGCAGCGCGCGGCCCAGACACGACAATTTCACCGCGAGCGCGGTGTGGGTGGGCGATGCGTCGGAAACCACGGTGTTGCTGATGCCCGCGTGAAGCGGGCATCAGCGTACGAAACATCTGAAACGTTCAGGCCGCTTCCTTCTGCGATGGCAGACGCGACACCAGCCGCAGCGAGACCGTCAGCCCTTCGAGCTGATAGTGCGGACGCAGAAAGAACTGCGACGTGTAGTAGCCCGGCGCGCCCGGCACTTCCTGCACCTTCACTTCGGCGGCGGCGAGCGGCTTCTGCGCCTTGGTGTGCTCGGAGGAATTGGCCGGATCGCCATCCACGTACTGCGTGATCCACTTGTTGAGCCAGATCTCCATGTCGGAGCGTTCCTTGAAGCTGCCGACCTTGTCGCGCACGATGCACTTCAGGTAATGCGCGAAGCGGTTGCAGGCGAACAGATACGGCAGGCGCGCGGCGAGCGCGGCGTTCGCGGTGGCGTCGGGGTCTTCGTATTCGAATGGCTTCTGCAGCGATTGCGCGCCGATGAACGCCGCGAAATCCGAGTTCTTGCGATGGATCAGCGGCATGAAGCCATTCTTTGCGAGTTCGGCCTCGCGGCGGTCCGAGATGGCGATTTCCGTCGGGCACTTCATGTCGACGCCGCCGTCGTCGGTCGGGAAACTGTGCACGGGCAGCCCTTCGACCGCGCCGCCCGACTCCACGCCGCGAATGCGCGAGCACCAGCTATAGAGCTTGAACGAACGCGTGATGTTCACGCCCATCGCATAGGCCGAATTGGCCCATGTGTACTTGGAGTGATCGGCGGAACCCGTTTCTTCCTCGAAGTCGAATTCATCGACGGGCTCGGTTTTCGCGCCGTACGGCACGCGCGCCAGAAAGCGCGGCATCGCAAGGCCGATATAGCGCGAATCTTCCGACGTGCGCAGCGAACGCCAGCTCGCATATTCCGGTGTACCGAATATTTTCGTGAGATCGCGCGGGTTGGCGAGTTCCTGCCACGAGTCCATCTGCAGGAGACTCGGATCGGCTGCGGCGATGAAAGGCGAGTGCGCCGCGGCCGCGATCTTCGACATCTCCCCGAGCAGTTCGACATCGGGCGGCGTCTGATTGAAGTAATAGTCGCCGATGAACGCGCCGAACGGCTCGCCGCCGAGCTGACCGTACTCGTGCTCGTAGATCTGCTTGAACAGCGGGCTTTGGTCCCACGCGACGCCCTTGAAACGCTTGAGCGTCTTGCCGAGGTCCTTCTTCGAGATGTTCATCACGCGAATCTTGAGCATCTCGTCGGTTTCGGTGTTGTTGATGAGGTAGTACAGCCCGCGCCACGAGCCTTCCAGCTTCTGGAAGTCGGCATGATGCATCACTTCGTTGACCTGCTCGGTGAGCTTCTTGTCGATCTCGGCGATCATCGCCTGAATCGAGCGGATGGCGTCGCCGGAGATGATCTGCGTCTGCGAGAGCGCCTGCTGCGCGAGCGTCTGCACCGCCGTCTGCACCGCGGTCTTCGCCTCGTCGCTCTTGGGGCGGAACTCGCGGTTCAGCAGCGAGGCGAGGTCGTTGCCTTCGAGCGTCGCGCCCTGCAGTTCGGGTGCGGCTTCCGCCGTTTGAGGAATGTCGGACATGGTCGTTACCTTTCAGGGCTCGTTCGTGATGGCTTGCGCGATGTGCTCACTCGGCGGCGGGCGCGGCGGCTGGGGTCGAAGCGTCGTCGGCGGCGGCCTTGTCGGGCGTCGCGGTCGCGAGCGTCTTGAGCAGCGCGGGATCGTCGAGCACGCGCGCGATCAGTTCCTCCGCGCCGTTCTTGCCATCCATGAAGATGACGAGATTGGCGAGCTGCGTGCGCGCCTCCAGCAGCTTCGAGAGCGAGTCGACCTTGCGCGCGACGGCGGCGGGAGAAAAATCGTCGAGCGTATCGAAGGTGATATCGACGCTCAGATTGCCCTCGCCCGTCAGCTTGTTGGGCACCTGGAACGCGACGCGCGGCTGCATCGCCTTCATGCGGCTGTCGAAGTTGTCGATGTCGATTTCCTGGAACTTGCGCTGTTCGACGGGCGGCAGCGCTTCGGCGGGCTTGCCGGAGAGGTCGGCCATGACGCCCATCACGAACGGAAGCTGGATCTTCTTCTCGCTGCCGTAAGTCTCGACGTCGTATTCGATCTGCACGCGCGGCGCGCGATTGCGGGCGATGAACTTCTGACTGCTGGTTGCCATGAGGCCTCCTGTGCATGTGCATGAGCCACGCCTGGAAGACGATTCACGCGTGGCTTGTTTTAAAGCGGGTTGCGGCCCGCGCGGTCAACGCGGCCTGGTTCCCGCGATCAGGTGAATCTGCGTGAGGCTCTCCGGCGCCAGGTCCTGCATCACGGAGAGGAAGTCCTTGCCGAGCCATCCACGCGCGCGCCGGATCAAAAGCGGCGCGGGATGCGCAGGCTCGGTGCGTTCGAGAAACGCGCAGACCGCGTCGAGCAGCGCGATGGCGTCCTCGCGCGTCGCGATCTCGCCGGGACGCGCCGCCACGCGGGGAGCGTTCGCGGGCGTCGGGGCCATCGCGCCGAGAGGAGCCGCATCGGCCGGCTCCGACGCATCCGGCTGCGCCGCCGCGCGCAACTGCGTGGCGATCCAGCGCGCCGTGTCCATCATCTTTTCGATGAGCGGCGTACGCTCCGCGCCGAGCCGCCCGGTCATGACGATGCCGAGCGTCTGCACCACGCGCGGCAGATCGATACCGGCAGCGAAGACGTCGCGATCCTGCGCGAGCGCATCGGCGAGCATGCCTTCGACCCGCGCGGGCGTCGCGGCGCTCGCCCCTTCGGCCGCCATGAGCCTCCCCTGCGCGATCAGGATGTCGCGCACCGTCAGCCGCTCGCCGCGCGCGCGGCACACTTCGGTCTCGCGCAGGTCGTGCAGCAGGGTTTCGGCTTCCGCGAACGGCGTGTAGGCGTCCGCGAGAGGCGCGAGCGCGTTGACGCGCAGCACGGGATCGTTGTCGTCGTCGGCATCGAGCGGCGGATAGAGGTTGTCCCAGTAGCGCTCGAACAAGCCCGTCAGAAGCCGCAGCCCCGCATGAAAACCCGCGAGGCCGTGGACGCGCGCGGCGGCCCGCGCGTAGACCACGGCGATGCGCAGATCCTTCGACTTCGCGAGCAGCGCCCGCGACTCTTCGAGCACATCGGGCCACGCGGTCGGTTCAGCGAGCGCCTCGAACTGGCGCTCGGGATTGCCGCGCGCGAGCGCCTCGAACGCGAGGAATGCCGGATCGTATTCGAGATCGACGCCGGCGGGCGGCATCGTTTCGGCGGGCGCGAGCAGCGGTTCTACATCGATCATCACGGCTCCGTTCTCAGAATTCGCCGCAGCCGTGCTGGCCGTTCACCACCAGACAGTTGTTCAGGTTCGGCCGCGAGCGCACGCGCTTCCATTCGGAGGCGAGCGAGTCGGCCGGTCCTTCGGACTGCTGCAAGGCAAGGATCGGCTCGCTCGTGCCAACACAGACATTGACGCCGCCGAGATTGCTCTCGTAGACGAAGCTCTGCTCCTGCGCGGTGAAGAGCGGTTGCAGGCCGGTGCGGTTGAAGACCGCGCCTTCGAGAGGCGGGGGCGGCGGTGGAGGCGGCGGGGGCGGCGCCATCACCGTGAGCGTGCCGGGAACGACGGTCACGTCGTAGCCCACGGCCGACGAGAACGTGCCGTTGATCGCGTATGTTCCGGGGGCGGAATTCCGGTTCGCCGGCGAGCTCATCGAACCGGCGAGCACGTTGCCCTGCTGATCGCCGCTCAGAAAGCGCTGCCCTGACGAGTAGCTGAACGGCTGGTTATCCTGCCCGGCGTAACGATCCTGATTGCCGATATCGACGGTGATCGCCGGCCGCTGCGTGTACACGAAATGATTGCCGTTGCCCGACACGACATCCATCGACTGCCGGCCGTTCCAGCCGCACACGCCGCCGTAGACGCAGCCGTAGAAGTTCGGCAGCGGGCCGCGCGGATCGATGCCATTGCGGTTCTCCCCTTGCCACGTCATGGCCCACACGCGCCACGCGTTGCCCGCGCCCAGCGTGCTCCCGTACGGATTGGCGAAGAATGCGTTCTCCATCACGAGGTCGATGCTCCCGCCCGCCTGCAGATTCAGCGGCGCGTTCGGCGCGCCGAGCGTGACCTGGCCGTTGTCGGAAATTGCGACGAGATTGCCCGTGAGCGTGCCCGGCTGGCCGCCGATCGGGACGACGCGGCCGTTCGCATCGACGCCGTTCGCGCGGCCGGTGCCGATCGTGAAGCTGCCCGCGTTCCTGAAGTTCACCGTGCCCGCGCCCGCGATGACGAGCGTACCGACGTCGTTGGGATCGAGCAGATTGAAGACGCCGCCGCCCGCGAGCACCAGCGTGCCGGTCTGAACGCCGCCCGGATCGCTGACCGTGCCGGTCGTGTCGAGCGCGAGCGTGGCGTTGGCCGGCAGCGCGATGCCGGAAGGCAGATCGATACCCTGACTGCCGGCGCCGGTGTTTTCGAGCGTGAGGCTCGTCGCAACCGCCGGACGCGTGGCGCAGCCCGCGCCGCCCGCGCACGGTCCCGCGACCGTGATGCGCCCGGTCTGCGTCGGCGAGCCGAGCACGAGGGTTTGCAGGCTGGTCGAGAAGGTCTGATACGTGGCGTTGTCGATGGAGAGGCCCGGCGTCGCGCTCGTGCCGAAGAGCGTGATCGGCACGCCGTTCAGCGCGGTCACGTTGAAGCTCGACGGATCGACCGATGCAGCCGAGATCGCGAGCGTGCCGCCCTTCGGATCGATCGAGCCCGCGCCTACGCGGCCCAGGAGACTCGTGGCCGTGCCGTTGTTGGACGCCCGCAGCGAGATGACGCCGCCCTCACCCGTCGTGATCGAGAACGGCCCGGCCGTCAGCGGCGGGAAGCCCGGCAGCGGCACGGCGCCGTAGGCGATGCCCGCATCGGCGCTGGGCGTCGACCCGGCGATCGAAACCGTGCCGGACGGCGCGCTCGCGTTGATCGAGCCGTTCAGCAGCAGCACCCCGTAAGTAGGCGAAGACGCGCTCGCGCCGGTGATGTCGTAGACGCTCGCGCTGCTGCCGCGTATGTCGATGAGGCCGCCCGCGCTCGTGATCGACGCGCCGTCCGTCACCGTCACGCCGGCATAGCCGGGGCCGCTGCCGGTGCCGTAAATGCGGATCGCGCCGGTGCCCGTGGTGATGCGCGCGGGACCGCCCGGCCCGGACTTGAACTGCGCGGCATCGCCCAGCACCACGCCGCCGCCCGGATTCACTCCGGGATTCAGACTCTGCCCGATGAGGGTGACGTCGCCGCTGCCGGTCGCGATCGTCGCGTCGTTGACTTCGATGCCCGCGCGCGTGCCCAGGAACGATCCGGCGGCGCCGGCTGGCGCGGGCATGGTGCCGTGGATCGTCACGGCGCCGCCCGTGGACGTCGGCGTGTCGTTCGCCGCGCCCGTGCGCGTATCGATGTCGGCCAGACGCAGCACGACGCCCGCGCCGGTGGTGCTGGTCGGGCCGTCCGACGTGGTCACGGTGGCGCCATGCCCGGTCAGCGTCACGTTGCCGCCGTTGGTCTGGATGGCGACGCGCGAAGCCGTGCCGTCGCCGCTCGCGAAACCGCCGACGAACACTTCGTTCAGCGCGTCGGCGACGAGATTGAGCGCCCCGAGCGTCGAGGTGATGTTCGAGCCGATGGTGACGGAATCGGCGCTGTGCAGATCGAGCGTGATGTCGTGGCCCGATGCGTTCTGGAGCGGCGTTCCGATCTCGATATCGCCGGTCGTCGATGTGAGCGTCAGGTTGCCCGCGAGCGTCGAGCGGGTTGTGCCGTCGATCGTCCTGAAGGCGTTGGTGGCCGCATCGAATTCGGTTCCGCTGCCACTGTCGAGCGTCAGGCTCGTGCCGCTGAGCGACGTATTGCCGGTGCCGACGAGCGTGACCGGCCCGAAGACGTTGTTCGCGTTGGTCAGGGTGAACGTGCCCGGCCCGGTGAGCAGGAGCCCGACCGCGCCAATCGGCGCCGCCTGCGTCACGGGTCCGGCGGAATCGAGCGTGAGCTTCCCGCCCAGCGAAATGCCCGAGAGCAAGGAAATGCCCTGGCTGCCCGCGCCGCCGTTGGCGACCGACAGATTGCCGAAGGTCGGCAGGCCCGCGCACGGCGCGGCGGCGCACGTGGCGCCGACCGCGATATGCCCGGTGTGCGACGCGGAGCCGATATAGATGTTATCGACGCTCGTCGTGAAGCGGGTGCCCAGCGTGCTGTCGATGGTGAAGCCGCGCCCGGTCGCGCCCGTCACGCCGATGCTGATCGGCGCGGCATCGTCGGCGGCAATGTCGAACGCGGTCGCCGACACGCTGCCCGGCGCGAGCACGAGCGTGCCGTGGGGCGCGGCCAGCGTCGAGCGTGCATCGAGCGAGGTCGAGCCGGTATCGAACGCAATGGACGACGTGTTCGCGGCAGTGTTCGACGCGCGCAGCGTGAGCGTCTTCGTGGCCGTCGAGCCCACGCTGGAATCGATGATCTGCAGCCCCGCCAGTTCCACCGTCGCGCCGCCGGAGATGGAGCCGGCGAGCGTGATGTCCGAGCCGTCGAGGCTCGCGTTGACGAGCTTCACGCCCGAATGAAAGCGCGCATCGGCGCCCGACGCGGTGATTTCCGTGCCGTTGGTCACGCCGCGAATGTCGATCGGGCCACCGGTGCCGTTGCCGTTGGACGCGACGAAGAAGACGCCCCGGCCGCTGTCCACGCCGCCCGCCGAGGTCGAGACGCCTTCGTAGCCGTTGCCGCTGCCGTAGACGCGGATGCCGGGCAGGCCCGAACGCAGCGTGATGTTGCCCTCGCCCGCTCCCTCGATGGTCACGCCGCCGCCAAGCGGGCCATCGAGTGCGGCGTGGCCGCGAATGGTGATGCCGCCCGTCGTGGTGATCGGCATCACGGAGAGCGAGACGCCGTCCGCGCGTGCAACCGATCCGGAGGCGAGCGCGGTGCCGTCGATCGTGACGTTGCCGGAACCCGGCTCGATGCTGCCCGATTGCGCGGAGACGCCGCCCGCGCCGCCGTGTCCCGTCAGCGAGAACGCGCCGCTGCGAGACGTGAGCGTCGCCTGACCGAGCGCGACGCCGATGCCGTCCGCGGAGGTGCCGTCGATGGTCACGTTGCCCGTCACCGAGCCGACGTCCGTGCTCGAGAGCGTGACGCCGCCTGCGAGACCGGTGCCCGTCACCGAGATTGCGCCGGCAGACGTGGAGAGCGTCGCGTCGCTGATGGAGACGGCGTTGCCCGCCGCCGAGTTGCCGATGACCGAGAGATTGCCGGTGGCGGATCTGAGCGCGCCGTCGGAAAGCGCCACGCCTTGCGAGGAGCCCGTGCCCGAAACCGTGATCGCGCCGCCGCCGGTCGCATCGAGGGTTGCGCCGTTGATCGCGACTCCGACGCCCGTGGACGAGTTGCCGGTGAGCGTGACGTTGCCCGTCGTCGTCGAGAGGCTGCCGCCGCTCATGGCCACGCCGGTGCTCGCGCCGCCGGTCCCGCCCGTGCCCGTCACCGAGATCGCGCCGCCCCCCGAACTCAGGTTCGCGCCGGTGAGAATCACGCCGGTTCCTGCCGATGATCCGGTGCCGTTCAGGCTGATTTCGCCCGCCGTCGAAGTGATGCTGGAGGCGCGCGTGCTGTTGCCGGCGCTGCCGCCGACCTTCACGCCGCCCGTCACGCCGTCGCCGGTCAGCGCGATCGCGCCGGTCGTCGTTTGCAGCGTGGACCCGCCTTCGACATTCACGCCGTAGCCGAGGCCGCGCGCGTCGCCGACCGCGTCCACCGGGGCAGAACCATTGATCGAGATCCGGCCGCTCGGCGCATCCGTGCCGATCTGGACGGCTCCGTCCCCCGACAGCGTATCCGTGCGCGTGCGCGTGTCCATGTTGACGTTGTCGACCACGACGCGCGGCGCGACGCCGCCCGCCTGCCCGCCTATGGTGACGTCGCCGCCATTGGTGAAGAACTGCAGCGGCGCATTGCCTTCCGATCCGCGCAGCAGGACTTGCGCGGTGCCGTCGGTGTGACCCGCGGTGTTCGCCGTCAGCACGACCGACAGCGGGCTGGCCGGCGCGGTGCTTGCCTGCGACGAGATGATCCCCGCCCCGCCGCTTCCCTCCGCCGTGCTGTCGATGATGATCGAGCGCGCGGCGAGCAAAGTCAGCGTCGCCGCGTTGCCCTGAAACTTGTCGATCATGCCTTGCAGCGTGATGTCGCCGCTCTGCGTGCCGCCCGTCCCGGTATTGATGGTGACCGACGTCCCCGCGTTCAAACGGTTGTTGATCGTGCCGACCGAGATCGTCGAGAGGTCCGACGACGCGGAAAAATTGGGCCCGCCGCCGCTGTCGATGCTGGTCGACGTGATCGTCAGGTCGTACGGATCCAGCAGCCACGTTCCGCCTATGCCATGCAGCGCCGATGCATCGATATTCGCGCCCGCCACATCCAGAAACCGCCCCGACGTCTCGATCAGACCGCCGTTGCCCGCCACGTTCCCGCCGCGCGCCGTGAGCGTGCCGTACACGCGCGCCGCGTTTGCGCCGTAGACGACGACGTTGCCGCCGTCGCCGCTGTCGAGCGCATCCGCGTGGATTTGCGCGCCCGGCCCCATCCACACGGCATCGGCGTTGTGGATATCGGTTTCCTTCCCTGCGGAGCCGCCGCCCACGCGCACGCGCCCGCCGCCCGCACCGCCGCTCGCGTCAATGGTCGCGCCCTGCTGCAGCAATTTGCCCTCGTCATCGAACACGGGGCTCTTCAGTTCGACGTGATATCCCGTGATATCGATATTGCCGCCGGCAAGGCCCGCGCCGCCGGTCGCATCGACGCTGCCCGCCACTTGCGTCAGGCCCGCGTTGCCGCCATCGAGCACGATGCGCCCGTTGCGCTCCGCCACACTCCTCGCCCGCACCGTGCCGGTCTGGTTCAGCACGGTCGAGGCGAGCGCATCGGCGGTCTGCACCGACATCATCACCTGGCCGCCGTCGGCCTGAAGCACGCCCGAGTTGCTCGCGAGCGCCTGCGCCGCCGGGCCGTCGATCTTGAGCATGGTGAGGCCGTCGCCCGCGAAATCGAGCGTGATGTCGCTGCCCGCGCCCATCGCGACGGTGCCGAGCTTCGCGCTCACCGTGCCGCTGTTGTCCACCTGCGCGCCGAGCAACGCGACCGTGCCGCGCTCATTCGCCGTGATCGTGCCTTCGTTGCGCACCAGCCCGCCCGCGTTCTGCGCGCTCGTGAAGCGATACTTGCCCGCGAGAAAATCGCTGTCCGAAATGCCGAGCGTCGAGGCGACGATCGAACCCACGTTCACCGACGCGCCGCGCGTGAACAGCACGCCCGCCGGATTGACGAGAAACACCCGCCCGTTCGCGTTGAGATGCCCGGCAATGTTGCTCGCCTCGCCGCCCGTCACGCGATTGAGCAGCACCGCCTGCGGCGAGGGCTGCGCTATGTTCACCGTCTCGTTCCCGCCGATCGAAAACGAGTTCCAGTTGACGATGCCCTTCTGCATGCCCTGCGTAATCGTCATCGTGTGCGGATCTGGCTGGCTGATGCTCACGTTGCCGGTCACCACCTGCCCGCCGCCTGGCAGCGCAAACACGCCGGGCGCGGCCACCAGCGCGATCAGCGGCAACAGCGCGGCCGGCTTGACGTCGATGCCCGCATGGCGCGCGGCGCGCCTGGCAAGCCGCCGGATCGCTCGCTCCCACTCCCGGCGATGCCGGCGGGTCCGAAGGCTGATGTCGTCGCTCATGTCGAACTCCTGTCTGACCGCTCCGATGCGGCGTTGATCAGCTAAAACGATTTGGAAACCTGAACATATACGCGCGGCACCTTGTCATCGCCGGTGCTGTCGGCGCGGGTGGTGCGCCACGCCACGCTGGCGTCCACGGTGATGCCGTAAGGCGCGTTCCAGAAGACGCCCAGGCCCGCCCCGCTGCGCGTGACGGTGTTGGCGCCCTGTCCCGGCACCGAGCGCGCGTTGTAGCGGCCCACGCCGATATCGAAGAAGGCGGAAAGCGTCAGCGTCGGAATCACGGCGTAGCGCAACGAGGCCGTCGCGACCAGCCCTTCGTCGACGATCGCCTCCGACGGCGAGTACGCGCGCACCGCCTTCGGCCCGCCGAGCGCGAAGCGCGACGAGCTGTCGAGGTTCTGGTTGGCCCACTGCCCCGACACGCCGACGAAGAAGCTCGTCTTCGGCGTGATCGCATTGAGGCGGTTGGCCTGCATGATCATGCGCACGCTGTTGCCCGCGGTGTCGCGTCCGCCCGGACCCTGATCGATCAGCTGCCCGGCCGTCGAATCGATATTCAGGTGTGCGAAGGCCAGTTGCAGGTCGGCGCTGTTGAATCCGCCGCCCAGAAAATTGTCGCGGCTCTCGTACGACAGCCCGACGCTCGCCACATACAGCTTCTGCGGATTGTCGAAGTTGACGGTATCGATCTTGTCCGTGAGCGAGCGATACTCCAGCGCGCCGCGCAACAGCAGGTTCTGGCTGCGCGAGCGGATCAGCGGATGCGTGACCGACGCCGTGACCACATCGGCGTTGCCGTGCGCCTGCAGCGCCGAGAAGTCCTGCCCGAGGTAGTAGTAGAGATGCGAGTACGCGATCCCGAGACGCGTGCCGTTGGCGTCGACCGGCGCGTCATAGCCCACGCGTCCGTAGAGCGTGTCCGCGCGCTCGGCGGCGAGCAGGTTCACGTCGAGGTTGTCGCCTATGCCGAACGGCGACGCCAGCCGGCCGACCGCGCCCAGACGCCAGCGCCCGGCGGGCGCGGAGCCGTAGTTGTCGCCGGCGAGCGCGAAGTCGTAGCGGCGCGCGGCCTCGACGGTCACGTTCAGATCGACGGTGCCGGGCGCGCTGCCCGACTCCAGCGCCGAGCTCACCTTGATGCCGGGCACGTCCGAGAGCAGCAGCATCGTGCGTTCGAGCTCGCCTTGCCTGAGCGGCTTGCCCGGCTCGATCGCGGCGAGCCGCGCGCGCACGAGCGACTCCTTGATCGGCGCGCCCGGCGCCAAGGTCAGCCGCACGCGCCCGATCTTGCCTTCGAGCACCGTGAAGGTGACATCGCCTTCGGTCACGTCCTGCGGCGGAATCACGACCTGCGCGAGCGGATAGCCGCGATCGCGATACACCTGCGCGACGCGCGCGGCCATCGCGTTGAGATCGTTGATGGACACTTCCTGACCGATCCTGTCGGCGACGGGCGCGAGCAGCGTGTCGGCGGGCAAGGTCTCGTTGCCCGCGAGCCGGATGCTCTTGAGCACGAACTTCTTGCCCTCGGGCACGGGCTCGGGCGGCGCGATCGGCGCGGGCAGCGCGTTGGCCCCGCCGCCGGGCGGCGGCGCGGTGACGGGCGGGCGCGGCTGCTCGTTGAGCAGCGTGCCCGCGCTCGGCACCTGCGCCGTGCCGGGCAGCGGCACCTGCTGCGCCCACGCCGTGATCGCGCTCGCGCAGGCGAGGCTCGCGCCCGCCATGCGCACGAGACGGCGCGGACGCAGACGCAAAGGCAAACGCCGGGCGGGAAGTTCGGTTTTCATGGCATGGTTCACGGCGACATCCTCATCGGGACCGGCGCGGCACGGCGTCGGACGAAACTCAGCGGGCGACCGAAAGCCGCCAGTTGCCCATCAGATCGAACGGCGCCCAGTAGAACGGATGGGCGAAACGGCTATTGGCGAGCACCGCGAGCTGGGCGTCGCGCATCGCGTCGATCGCCTGCTCGCCCTTCGTGAGCGAGCCATAGAACGTGCGCATCGTGAGTTCGGTCGATTCATCGGCGACCGGCCACATCGACACCAGCAGCGCCGATGCGCCCGCATAGAAGAACGCCCGCGTGAAGCCCATGATTTCGTCGCCGCGCCCGACGCGCCCGAGCGCCGTCTCGCACGCGGACAGCGTGACGAGCGCCACCGTGTCGAGCTTGAGGTTGTAGATGTCGGCGGCGAGCAGCGGGTCGGGGCCATCGGCGGGCTGGCTCGAAGGCGCGAGCAGCACGCGCGAATGCAGCGGATCGATGGTGTCCGCCTGCGCGTGCGTCGCCACATGCACGATGCGGCCGGCCGGCGCGTTGTCGTCGAACGCCTTGCGCGTCACGTCGCTGCGCAGGAAGGTCTCGTTGCGCGCGAACAGCGGGCCGATGGCGCGCACTTCCGCCTCCGCCGACGGCAGTTCGTACTCCGGCCCGATGCGCGGATTGCCGAACGCGACGAGATTGCTCGCGATGTGCTGCTGGCGGCGCACGAGCTGCACCGCGACGCTCGCAGAAGGCGCGAGCGAGATCGCGTGACGCTGGATCAGAAAGCCCTGCGCGTTCTTGAGCGCCTGGAACGGCATGTAGTGCAGCGCCCCGTTCGGCACGATGATGAGCCGCTCGTCGGCACGCAGGTCAAGCGGCTCGATCAGCAGCGCATCGAGCTTCGTGCCGTAGGCGATCGCCTGCGGCTTGCCGCGAATGATCGCGTTGCGGAAGTCGCTCACGGCGAGCGTCATGTCGTGGCGCCTGATCGGCAGCGTGAAGCCCGTGATGCCATCGGCGCGCACGACCCACGCGATCATCCGGTCGGGCAGGCCGTGATATTCGACGATCGCCTCGCCGGGCGCGAGCGTGGCGCGCACGTCGGCGAGCGCAAGCGTGCGGCCGTTGAGCTGCGTTTCATCGACGTTCTTGTCGAGCCGGTTGCGCACCACGTCGAGCAGCGCGCGGCTGCGGCTGCGTTCCGACAGCGTCCACGCGAGCGGATAGTCGCCGTCCTCGACGACCAGCGCGATGGTTTCCTCGAAGACCGTCTGCGTGTCGGAGAAGAGGCCGGTCTTGAACTCGTCGCTGCGAAAGCGCGCGCGGATCGATTCGGAATCGTCGAGCGCGGCGAGCCACGCATCGCGGGCTTCCTTGCGCTTGCCGAGCGCGAGATACGCGCGGCCCATGCCTTCGTGCGCCCACAGATTGTCGTAGCTCGCATCCGAACCGCCGCCCTTCGCCGCGCTCGCGGAGAACGCGGCGAGCGCCTGCTCGGGCTTGTTCTCGGCGAGCAGCAGATTGCCTTCGATACGTTTCCTGAGCGGCGCGAGCAGCGTGCCGTCGGCATCGCGGGTCTGCTCGAAGGTCGCGCGCGCCCCCGCCGCATCGCCGCTCGCGATCTGCGCATTGGTGATCGACAAGAGCACCAGCGGCCGATAGCGCGGCGAGGCCGCATCCAGCGCCGCGCGATATTCGGTGAGCGCCGCCGCCGCATCGCCGCGCCGCGCCGCGATGTCGCCGAGCACCTTGTGCGCGGGCGCGAGCACTTGCTGCGGATTCTTCTCGCCCGCGGCGAGCGCTTCTTTTGCGTAGCGCGCGGCGTCGTCGAGATCGCCCGCGTAGCTGTAGGCGATCGCGAGATCGCGGCGCGACAGCGCGGCGAGATTGGCGTTGTCCGTCTCCTTCGCGACGACGAGCGCGCGCGACGCCGCCTCGATGCTCTCGCGAAAGTCGCCGCGCTCCGCCGCCGCCACCGACATGCTGCAATACGCGTAGCCGTCTAGCTTGACCTGATCGCGCGCAAGCAGCAGTTGGCCTTCCTTCGAGAGCGTCGCGATGGTTTCGGCGTCGCGCACGCGGGCTTCGGCGTCGCGCGCCGCGCTCGTGAGCGGCGCGCCTTGCGCGGCGTCCGATGCAGACGCGGCGTGCGTTTCCTTCGTGTCCGGCGCGTTGCGCGCGCCTCGCGCGGGTTGTCCGGCAGGCGCGTCGTTCTGTGCGAGCTGCATGCCCGGTTCGTGCAGATCGTTCGACGCGAGCTGAATGCTGGCGGCATCCGGTGCGCATGCCGATCCGGCAGCGCGCAGCGTGGCCTGCGCATGAACGGCGGGCGCACTCAGCGCCAACATCGTAAGCAGCGCGAACAGAATTTCGACCCGTTTGGCCGCGCCGCTCATGGGCGCGTGTGCATCGGCCTCGATACAGGCCGACGCGATCCGCTCGATCGGTTTCACAGATGCGCTCCTCGATGGACCCCGGCTTTTGTTTCGACGCGAGCGGCAAACGTTCGCGGCGGTGTCACGAGTAGACGATCCATTGCGGCCGGTTTGAAAAATGCAGCGGCGCCGTTCGTCTGCTGCTGTGTTGGCAGGCATACGGACGAACCATGAGCAACGTCGAGCCGATTTCACGCTTCGGGCGCTTCATGCGCTTCATTGCCGCGCGCGTCGTCGCGCCTTTCGTCCTGATGTGCACATTGGCCGTCACGGCGTGCAAGTCGCCGCCGCCGCCTCCTCCCCCGCCGCCGACGATCGTGCATATCGACGTGAACGCCATCGATAAGGTCAATCCGGATCGCAGCGGCCGTCCGTCGCCCGTGCTCGTGCGCGTGTACGAGCTGAAGGCGACCGCCGCCTTCGACAGCGCCGACTTCTTCACGCTCTACGGCAAGGATCAGGCGACCTTGGGTGCGGATCTCAATGCGAAGAACGAGTTCCTGCTCAAGCCCGGCGATAAGCAGAGCGTCGAGCAGCCGGTGCAGCCGGGCACGAAGTTCATCGCGGTCGTGGCGGCGTATCGCGATATCGAGCGCTCGCGCTGGCGGGCAACAGCGCCCGTGCCGCCGAACCAGACGACGATCATGAGCGTGAGCATCGACACCGCCGATGTGTCGATCGCAGCGAAGCCCGCTCCCGCGCCGCCGCCGTCGAAGAAGAAGGCGAAGTGAATCCGCCCCCGCGCCGCTTTGCAAATTCGCGCCGCTGGATCGTTCTATGAGCGGAGCGCTCGCGCCATGCAGCGGCAATGCGCGAGCGGAACGCCGAACCCACGCGAAGCGGATACGCCACCATGACCTGGCACCAACGCATGATCTGGTCCGAGGGGCTGTTTCTCGAACCTCAGCATTTCCAGCAGCACGACCGCTTCATCGAGCATCTCGTGCGCTCGCATGCGCGTGCGACCGAGGCATGGTCGTGGGGCTGGGCTT
The DNA here is from genome assembly GCF_014384845.1 of Caballeronia sp. EK. Classification (NCBI taxonomy): domain Bacteria; kingdom Pseudomonadati; phylum Pseudomonadota; class Betaproteobacteria; order Burkholderiales; family Burkholderiaceae; genus Caballeronia; species Caballeronia sp. EK. Next base: position 141,361 of record NZ_JACSUE010000001.1, on the reverse strand, counting down.
CGGTCATGCTCGATGAAGTCGCGCTCGGGCTCGGCAAGATCGCGCTCGCGCACGCGTTCGGCGTGTTGCCCGACGGCACCGCGTTCTCCTTTCCCGACGACTTCCCCGCGCCGCCGCCGCTCGACATCCCCGCCGGCGCGCGCGACGAAACCGTGCTGCTCGCGCTGCCGCTGGAACGCTCCGGCGCGAAGGAGTTCGATCCCGACGGCACGGCTCCGGCGCTCAACGGTCACGCCGACGCATTGCGCTATCGCACGACCGACACCGCCGTCGCCGATGTCACGACCAGCACCGACCGCGTCGCCGAGATGCGCGTGGGCGCGCCGAACCTGCGGCTCATGCTCGCCCGCGACGCCACCGACGCGTTCGCGACCATCGGCATTGCGCGCGTGCTTGAGCGGCGCGCGGACAATCGCGTGATGCTCGACGCGCGCTATGTCCCGCCGATGCTCCACGCGCTCGCCGATGCGCGTTTGCTCGGCCACGCACAGGAAATCGCGGGGCTGCTGCATCAGCATGCGGACCGGCTCGCGCGGCATATCGCCAATCCGGGTCGCGGCGGCGTCTCCGAGATCGCGGACTTCCTGCTGCTGCAAACGCTGAACCGCTTCGAGCCGCAGTTCGCGCATCTGCTGCAGGTGCCGCTCCTGCATCCCGAACGCCTCTATCAGACGACCCTCGCGCTCGCGGGCGATCTCGCCGCCTTCGACGAGCGCCGCCGCGTGCTCGCCTATCCGCCGTATCGCCACGACGATCTCGCCAGTTCCTTCGAACCGCTCATGCGCGACGTGCGGCAACTGCTCGCGCAGGTGCCGGAGCCGAACGCCATCGCGATCGAATTGCAGAGCAGGAAGCCCGGCGTGCGCGTCGCCGTCATCAACGATCTCGAACTGCTGCGCACCGCCGGCTTCGTGCTCGCCGCGAGCGCGCAGATGCCGGGCGAGGCGCTGCGCACGCGCTTCCCGACGCAGGTCAAGGTCGCACCCGCCGAAAAGCTGCGCGATCTGGTGAATCTCGCGCTGCCGGGCATCGAATTGCGCGCGATGCCGGTCGCGCCGCGTCAGATTCCGTTTCACGCCGGCTATTCGTATTTCGAGCTGGATCGCGGCGGCGAACTGTGGAAGGAGCTGGAGCAGACCGGCAATCTGGCGATGTACATCGCGGGCGAGTTTCCGGCGCTGGAACTGGAGTGCTGGGCAATCCGCCACTGATCATTAGGTTTCCCGACGACATGACGAACGACGACGATCCCTTCGCCGGATTCGAATCCGACCAGACGATGATCAAGCCCAATCCCGGCGCGCGCCGCCGCACCGGGAACACGCAGGGGCCGTTCACGCCCGGCGCGGCATCGCCCGATGCAAACGCGCATGCCTTCGACGCGGCCTTCGCGCAGGGCGGCGCGGTCAATCCGCTGGTCGCCGCGTGCGCGCCGCTGTTGCAGCTCGCGCCGCGCATCCGCACGATGAGCGCGTGCGCCGATCCTGCCGCGCTGCGCGATTCGCTCGCGGCCGGCGTGCGCCGCTTCGAAGCGCAGGCGCGCGTGAACGGCGTCGCGGCGGAACAGGTGACGGCGGCGCGCTACATCGTCTGCACGATGCTCGACGAAGCCGCTTCGTGTACGCCGTGGGGCGCGGGGGTGTGGGCGCGTCAGAGCCTGCTCGTCACCTTCCATAACGAGGCGTGGGGCGGCGAGAAAGTGTTCCAGTTGCTCGCGCGGCTCGCGCAGAAGCCCGCGCAACATCTGCATCTGCTGGAACTGGCGAGCATGGTGCTCGCGCTCGGCTTCGAGGGACGCTATCGCGTGGCGGCGCAAGGCAGGCAGGCGCTCGATGCGATCCGCGCGCGGCTCTATCAACTGATCCGCAAGGAGCGCGGCGAGCCGGAACGCGCGCTCTCGCCGCACTGGGAAGGCGTGCCCGCGGCCCGGCGGCGCACGACCGACGTGCTGCCGGTGTGGGTCGCCGGCGCGTTCGCGCTGCTGGTGCTGACGCTCGCTTATCTGGCGATGAGCTTTCGCCTGGGGCAACTGTCCGATCCCGCGTTCAACACGCTCGCGTCGATCCGCGCGGGCGCGCAACGGCCGCTCGTCGTCACGCAGGCGGCGCGGCCGCGTCTCGCCGAATTTCTCGCGCAGGAAATCCGCGATGGCCAGCTCGCCGTCGATGACCGCGTCGATCGCTCGGTGGTCACGCTGCACGGCGACAACGTCTTCAGGCCCGGCAGCGCGGAAGTGTCGGACGAGGTGCGGCCGCTCATCGAACGGATCGCGGCGGCGCTCAAGGCGGTGCCGGGCAACGTGCTCGTCACCGGCCACACCGACGACCGGCCGATCCGCTCGGCGCGCTATCCGTCGAACTGGGAACTGTCGCAGGAGCGCGCCGCGAACGTGCGCGACCTGCTCGCGGCCACCGTGCCGGCGGCGCGTCTGAAGGCGGAAGGCAAGGGCGAAGCCGATCCCGTCGCGCCGAACGATTCGCTCGCCGGCCGCGCGCGCAACCGGCGCGTGGAAGTCACGCTGTTCGCGAAGCCCGGGTCCTGACCATGAAGAAGCTTCTGAAGATCGTCTTCCATCCGCTGCTGCTGCTCGTCATCGGACTCCTGCTCGTTTCGGGCGCGATATGGATCGCCGGGCCGCTCGTGTCGATTGCCGGCAAGTATCCGCTCGAAACGCGCGATGCGCGCTTCATCGCGATGGGCTGCGTCGTGCTGCTGCTCGTGCTGCGGCATGCGTGGGTCGCGTGGCGCGCGCGGCGCACGCAGGCCGCGCTCTGTGCCGGACTCGCCGCGCCGCCTGAGATCGCGCGAACCAATGCCGCGCCCACGCCCGGCGAAGCGGAAGTCGCGACGCTCGCCAAACGCTTCGACGAAGCGCTCGGCGCGCTGCGCGATGCGCGCATCACCGCGTCGGGAAGAAAGCCGGGCTGGCGCGACTGGATCACGCTCTCGGGCAGACAGTATCTGTATCAGTTGCCGTGGTACATGTTCATCGGCGCGCCGGGCGCGGGCAAGACCACGGCGCTGGTGCATTCCGGGCTGCGCTTTCCGCTGGCCGAGCGCTTTGGCACCGACAAGATTCGCGGCGTCGGCGGCACGCGCAACTGCGACTGGTGGTTCACCGACGACGCCGTACTGATCGACACCGCCGGCCGCTACACCACCCACGAAAGCGACCGCGACACCGATCAGGCCGCGTGGCAGGGCTTCCTCGCGCTGCTGCGCAAGACGCGTCCGCGCCAGCCGATCAACGGCGTGCTGATGACGCTCGCCGTGCCCGATCTGCTCGCCGCGACGCCCGCGAGCGCCGGCGACATGGCGGCGACGCTTCGCGCGCGCATGCGCGAGCTGATGCAGGCATTCCGCACGCGCTTTCCGGTCTACGTGCTCGTCACCAAGACGGACCTGCTGGCGGGCTTCACGGAGTTTTTCGCGGACCTGTCGAAGGACGAGCGCGCGCAGGTCTTCGGCTTCACCTTTCCGCACGATCCGAAGCGCCCGCTCAGCGAAGCCGAATTCGCCGCGCGCGTCGATGCCGAGCTGGATGCGCTCGAAGCACGCCTCGTCGCGCGTCTGCCCGAGCGCCTGAACGCGGAGACCGGCATCGCGCAGCGCGCCGCGATCATGGGCTTTCCGCAGCAGTTCGCCGCGCTGAAGCCGGTGCTCGCCGAGGCATTGCGCGCGACCTTCGTGCAATCGAAACACGACGACATCCCACTCGTGCGCGGCGTCTATTTCACGAGCGGCACGCAGGAAGGCACACCCATCGATCGCGTGATGGGGTCTCTCACGCGCGCGTTCGGCATCGAGCGAGGCGTGCAGCCGGCGCGCGCATCGAGCGGGCGCAGCTTCTTTCTCGAACGGCTGCTCACGCGGGTCGTGTTCACGGAACAGGGCCTCGCCGGATCGAACCTGCAATGGGCGCGGCGGCGGCATCTGTGGCGGCTTTCGGCCTACGCGGCGATCACGGCGGTGAGCGCGTGCGCGCTCACGCTCTGGGGCACGAGCTATCTGCGCAACCGTTCCTACGTGGCGAGCGTCGATCAGACCGCGCAGCTCGCGAAGCAAGCAGCGGCGGGCACGACGGCCGCGAACGCGAATGTGGTCGCGCTGCTGCCGCTGCTCTCGGCGGTACGCAGTCTTGCATCGACTCCGCAGGTCGATGCCGCGCATCCGCCGCTCGCGATGAAGCTCGGCCTGTGGCAAGGCGCGAAGCTCGACGCCGCAGCGAACGACGCGTACGAGCGCCTGCTCGACGATCTGTTCCTGCCGAAGCTCGCGGCGCGCATCGAGGAACAGGCGCGCGGTGCGAACCCGTCGAATCCCGGCTACGCGTATGAATCGCTGAAGGCGTATCTGATGATGAACCAGCCCGATCATCAGAACGCCGATGCGCTCAAGACCTGGATCGTCACCGACTGGGACCGCAGCTTGCCGCGCGAAGTCGGCAACGAGGAGCGCGCCACCCTCGCCGCGCATCTCGATACGCTGTTCGCGCGCGGCGTGGTGCATCCGAATCTGCCGTTCGACGAACGCCTAGTCGCGCATGTGCGTGCGATGCTCGCCACCAGCACGCTCGCGCAGCGCGTGTACGGGCGCGTGAAGCAGCAAGGCGTCGGCGCGGACTTTCCCGAATTCACCGTGGCGCGCGCGGCGGGGCCGAACGCGTCGCTCGTGTTCGTGCGTTCGAGCGGCAAGCCGCTGACGAGCGGCGTGCCCGGCCTGTATTCGTTCGACGGCTATCACAAGGCGTTTCTGAAGGCCGTCGATCAGGTCTCGGTGCAGCTCGCCGCCGAAGAGCCGTGGGTGCTCGGCATCCGCGACCAGAGCGGCCTGCCGCGCGGCGATCCGGCGGCGATGCAGCGTCTCACGGAAGACGTGCGGCTGCTCTATCTTCAGGACTACGTGCGCGTCTGGACCGAGTTTCTGAACGACGTGCGCATCGTGCGCTCGGACAATCTGACGCAGTCGGTGCAGATCGCCCGCATCCTGTCCGCGCCGGATTCGCCGCTCGCGATGCTGATCAAGGCCGCCTCGCGCGAGACCACGCTCGGCGCGAAGCCCGACAGCGAAACCACGGTCGTCGATAAAGCCACCGACAAGATCAGCGCGGCGCGCCAGCAATTGCTGAACATCATCGGCGGGCCGGACCCGACGCGCATCGCGCCGGTCGCGCCGGGCACGCGCCTGGAGAGCATCGTCGATGACCGCTTCACCGGGCTGCGCGCGCTCGTGACGAGCCCCGGCGGCGGTCAGCCGCCGCCCGTCACGCAGATGCTCGCGTTGATCAACGACGTCTACACATACCTGAGCGCGACCGACGAAGCCCTGCAGCAGAAAACCGCGCCGCCGCCCTCGGACGCGCCCGCGAAGCTGCGCACGCAGGCGGCGCGCATGCCCGAGCCGATCCGCACGGCGCTGCTCGATCTCGGCAGTCAGGGCGCCGCGCAGACGCAGCAGGTGCGGCGCGCCAACATGACGGGCGACCTGAAGGAGTCGATTTCCGCGTACTGCGTGAGCGCGGTGGGCGGGCGCTATCCGTTCAATCCCGGCTCGACGCGCGACGTGCTGCCCGAGGATTTCGGCGCGCTGTTCGCGCCGGGCGGCAAGTTCGACGACTTCTTCCAGAAGAACCTCGCGCAGGACGTCGATGTTTCCGCGAAGCCGTGGGCCTTCAAGAAATCGGATTCGTCGGCGACGCAAGTGAGCCCCGCGGGACTCGCGCAGTTCGAGCGCGCCGCGACCATCCGCGGCGTGTTCTTCGCGGCGGGCGGCAAGACGCCCGCGCTCACGCTCAAGTTCAAGCCGCTCGACATGGACCCGACGATTCTCTCCTTCACGCTCGATGTCGACGGGCAAGTGCTCAACTACGCGCACGGCCCGCAGATCGCGACGACGATCCAGTGGCCCGGCGCGCGCGGCTCGGGACGCGTGAGCCTGCAACTGACGCCGCCGCCGTCGAGCGGCGCGAGCAACGTGATGTTCGAAGGACCGTGGGCGCTGTTCCGCATGTTCGACCGGCTCGACGTGGAGCCGACCGATCAGCCCGAGCGCTTCATCGTGACCTTCGATGTGGAAGGCCGCAAGGCGCGCTTCGAGGTGACGGCGAACAGCGTCGAGAATCCGTTCCGCCTCGCGGATCTGCGCAAGTTTTCCTGTCCGGAACGCCTATGAGCGACGATCTCGGCGCGACGCTCGTCGATGGCGGCGCGGGCATCGCCGGCTGGTACGGCAAGCTGCCCTCGCTCGGCGATTTCGCCGCGCGGCGTCTGTCCGACGCGTTCGTCGCGCCGTGGGACGCGTGGCTCGCGCAGCGCGTCGCGGAAACGCAGCACGCGCTCGGCGCGGACTGGCTCGAACTCTATCTCACGTGTCCGGTATGGCGCTTCTTCGCGATGCCCGGCGCGATCGCGCCGACGCTCGCGTCGTGCTGGACGGGCGTCGTGATGGCATCGGTGGACCGCGTCGGACGGCATTTCCCGCTGACCATCGCGGCGGCGCTGCCGTGCGCGCCGTCCACGGGCGCGGAGGTCGCCGCGCTGTGGCAATGGCTTTCGGCGATCGAAGGCGTCGCGCTCGTCGCGCTCGATTTCGATCACAGCATCGAGCGCCTCGACGAGCAACTCGCCGCGCTGCCCGTGCCGGTGCTGAGCGCGCCGGCCGCCGCCACGCGCTCGGCCGTGCTCGACGAGCCGTGGATCGTGCAGTCGCCCGAGGCGCTGCCCGAAACGCTCGCGCGCAGCTTCGCGCCGGCGTGGCAGAGCGAGGTCTACGGCATGAGCATGTGGACCTCGGCGCAGGCCGCGAGCGCCGCCGATCCGCCCGACGACGCGCCGCGCCCGTTCACCGTATGGCCGGTCTACGGGCTGCCGGACACGGCGCTCTTCACCACCCTGTTGCGGGATTGCGGATCATGAACGCGACTGGCCGCGCGCCCGAAGACGACCGCGACGACGGCAGGACCGAGAACAACGCCGGGGACGACCGGACGGTGATCGTGAGCGGCTTTCGGCAACAGGACGCCTCAGGTGCGACGCAAGCCTTCGAGCAGGCCGCCACGCACAACGTCCTGCCGCCGGGCACGCGGCTCGGCGAATTCGAGATTCTCGGGCTGATCGGCGAAGGCGGGTTCGGCATCGTCTATCTGGCTTTCGATACCTCGCTCGACCGTCATGTCGCGCTCAAGGAGTACATGCCGTCGGCGCTCGCCGCGCGGGTCGGCGCAACGCAGGTGCAGGTCCGCTCCGCGCGCTACGAGAGCATGTTCCGCGCGGGTCTGAAAAGCTTCATCAACGACGAGGCCCGGCTGCTCGCGCGCTTCGATCATCAGTCGCTCGTGAAGGTGTACCGCTTCTGGGAAGCCAACGGCACCGCGTACATGGCGATGCCGTACTACAAGGGCGTGACGCTCAGGGACGCGCTCAAGGCCAGAAAAACGCCGCCCGACGAAGCCTGGCTGCGCGCGCTGCTCACGCCGCTCGTCGATGCCCTCGCCGTGCTGCATGCGGCGAACTGTTTTCATCGCGATATCGCGCCGGACAACATCATTCTGCTGGAGGAAAGTCATCGGCCCGTGCTGCTCGATTTCGGCGCGGCGCGGCGCGTGATCGGCGACATGACGCAGGCGCTGACCGTGATCCTGAAGCCGGGCTATGCGCCGATCGAGCAGTACGCCGAAGTGCCGTCGCTCAGGCAGGGACCGTGGACCGATCACTACGCGCTCGCCGCGCTCGTCTACTTCGCGATCACCGGGAAGACGCCGCCGCCGTCCGTCGGGCGCATGGTGAAGGACAGCTATCAGCCGCTCGCGAAGCTCGCCGCCGGGCGCTATTCGGAGCGCTTCCTGAAGGCGATCGATCACGCGCTCAGCGTCCAGCCCGCGAACCGGCCGCAGACGGACCGGCAGTTCGCCGCCGAACTCGGCATTTCCCTCGACGAGGATGCGGCAAGCGGCGGCGCGAACGGCATGACGCCCGGTGCGCGGCGACGCGCCGGCTGGTTGCTTGGTGCGGCGTGCGGACTCGCGACGGCGGCGGCGCTCGGCTTCTTCGTGCCGAAGCTGCTGTCGCACGCGCCTTCGAACTCTGTCGATCGCGCGGCGAACGTCGCGAGCGCGCCGGTTCCGACTTCCGCCGCGCCTGTCGTGGCATCGTCCGGGGCGGTCGCGGTGGCATCGGCTGCATCCGATGCAAAGCCGCCGCCCGCGCCGCCGCCCGCGTTGCCATCCTTCACGCCCGCCGATGAATTCGCGCGCATCGTCTCGCTTGCGGACCCGTCCATCGTCGTGAAGGCGGAAGTGCCGCAGCCGCGCGCCGTGATCGGGCGTGACCGGCTGCGCTTCTCGATCACGAGCAATCGCGATGGCTATCTCTACGTGTTCGTCGTCGATCCGGCGAATCAGTATCTGCAACTGTTCCCGAACGAGCTCGACCGCGACAACCGCATCGGCGCGAAGAAACGCCTCGTGCTGCCGCGCCCGAGCTGGCCGATGGAAGCGGGCGAGCCCGTCGGCGCGAATCATTTCATCGCGATCGTGTCGAGCGCGCCGCGCGATTTCGCGGCACTCGACATGACGCACGATTCCGTGTTCGCGAGCCTCTCGCCCGAGGCTCAGAACGCGGCGGCGGCGCAGCGCACGCTCACGGCGTCGCCGTTCGCGGGCGTGCCGTCGTGCGGCAGCGGGACGCCCTCGTGCCCGGTCACGTTCGGCGCGGCCGCCTTCAAAATCGATGTCGTCCATTCGTCTAAATAGCGCAACGCGCCTCACGCCCGATGACGCGCGGCACGGCAAGTCGAAAGCCACTGCGGCTGGACGAGGACATCATGGCACCACGAACGCGCGGCCGAGCCGCGGAGTCGGGACGCACGCCCGGCGTTTCTCCTTTAGCCGCGCGCGCCGCGCTTTCCCTGCTTTGCACGATGCTCGCGGGCGCGCTCGCCGCGTGCGCGAATTCGCCGACGCAGACGCCGCCGCAAGTCGCGCAGGCGCGCGACACGGCTTCGACCAGCGCCGCTTCCGACGAGCCGGTCGAACAGGCGCCGATCGTCAGCGCGGCCGCATCGGGACGTGAGCCGGGGATCGTCAATCCGTTGCCCGCGAGTCCCACAGCCGCGCTGTCCGGAACCGCGACGCCCTTCGCCACGAAGAACGCGCTCTACACACCCGTGCCCTTTTCCAGCGTGCCGGGCTGGTCGGGCGACGACGTCGCGCAATCGTGGGACGCCTTCCGGCGCGGCTGCTCGGTGCTGTCGGGCAAGGCCGCGTGGGCGGCGCCCTGTGCGGCGGCGCGCGGCATCGCCGCCAGCGACAACGCCGCGGTGCGCCGCTTCTTCGAGGACAACTTCACGGTCTACCAGATCCGCAACGTCGACAGGAGTTCGCGCGGCGTGCTGACCGGCTATTACGAGCCGGTCCTGCGCGGTAGCCGCAAATACGGCTCGCCCTACGTCTTTCCCGTCTATGGCGTGCCGCGCGACATGCTGTTCCTCGATGCGCGCCGCCTGCCGCCGAATGCGCGCAGCGAAGCGGTCATGGCGCGCGTCGAGGGACGCACGGTGGTGCCGCTCGCGGCGATCGCGACCGGCAATGCGAAAGGCGTCTACGCGCTCGACCTCGGCAACAGCGTGCCCGACATCCGCGACAAGAAGCTGCGGCTGCGTCGCGAGGGCAACCGCATCGTGCCGTACTATTCGCGCGCGCAGATCGAGCGCGGGCGCATCGACGCGCCGGTGCTCGCCTGGGTCGCGGACCCCGCGATGCTCTATGCGATGCAGTTGCAGGGCGCGGGGAAGATCGTGCTGCCCGATGGCGCGGGCGTCATCCGGCTCGCGTACGCCGAGCAGAACGGGCTCGCGTTCAATCCGCCGGTCGCGAGTGCGTCGAGCCAAGGCCGCAAGGTGCTCGTGCGCGGCGTCGAGATCGATCTGGACGAACGCGACGTGAGCACGCAGGAAACGCCCGGCCATATCGATGCGCCCGGTTCCGACGACGCGCCCAAGTCCGCGCTGCTGCGCGGCGCCGCCGACGCCGATCCGCCCGACGACACGGCGGCACGCCCCGAAGGCCCGCCCGAATCGCCGCTGTTGCGCGGCTTCAGTCTCGCGAAGGGCGCGACGCCCGCCGTGCGGCCGGCGCGCGTGAGCACTTCGCCGTCGGCGGTGCACACGGCGGTTCAATCCGCTGCGCCCGCCGCCGATGCCACCGGCACATCCGACGCGCCCGCGCCATCGCTCGCCTATGCGTTCGCATCCTCGGACCCGAGCTACGTTTTCTTCCGGGCCATCCCCGATTCCGCCGCTGGACCGATCGGCGCGCTCGGCGTGCCGCTATCGGCGGAACGCTCCGCGGCCGTCGATCCACGCACGACTCCGCTCGGCGCACCGGTGTTCATCAACGCGACGGAAGCGGCGAACGGTTCGCAGGTCTCGCGCCTCCTGATGGCGCAGGACGCGGGCGGCGCGATTCGCGGCGCGGTGCGCGCCGACTACTTCTTCGGCACCGGCGAGAAGGCGCAACAGAAGGCGAGCCGCATGAAGCAGCCGGCGCAGATGTGGGTGCTGCTGCCCAAGGGCCTGCGCATCTCGGCGAAGGAATCGGCGGTGCGCGTGCGCGGCGGCCCGGCGATGCCGAGCGCCGATTGCGTCGTGAGCGACCCGGACCTGTGCGTCGACGATACGCCATCGAGCGCGCCATGAAGCACACGCTGGAGCGAGCATGAAATTCCTCGTCGCCGACGATCATGAACTGATCCGCCATGCGGTGAAGTCGCTGTTGCGCGGTCTGGATCGGGAAGCGCAGTTCGACGAAGCGGATAGCTGGGACACGCTCGCCGCCGCCGCGCATCCCCACGCGAATCACGATCTCGCGATCGTCGATCTGCACATGTCGGGCATGGCGAGCGCGTCGTCGCTGACGGCGCTGCTGAAGGCCAATCCCGCGCTGCCGCTCGTCGTGCTGTCGGCGGAGGAATCCGTCGATGAGATGCGCGCCGTGCTCGCCGCCGGCGCGCTCGGCTTCGTGCCCAAGCGCGAGCCCGCCAACGTGATGCTCAAGGCCATCGAGCTGGTGCTTTCGGGCGGCGCCTACGTGCCGATCGAGGCGCTCTGCCTCGTCGATGCGGACGCCGTCGCGCCGCACCCCGCCGACGCGACGCAACCGCTCAGGAGCGCGCCCGGCGCGCCGCTCGCATCGCATCACCGGCATATGATGGAGAACCTCTCGCCGCGTCAACGCGAGATCATGCGGCTCGTGCATCGCGGCTGCACGAACAAGATGATCGCGCGCGAACTGCAGCTCGCCGAAGGCACGGTCAAGGTCCACCTTTCGGTGATCTTCCGGGCGCTCGGCGTGCACAGCCGCTCGGCTGCGATCGCCGTCATCAACGACTGGCTGCGCACGGGACGCGAGCTATGACCGCGCCCAACGTGCTCATCTGCCTGCCGACCCATCACGACGACGTGCACATCAACTTCGCCTTCTCGCTGATGGAAACCGCCCGCGCGCTCACCGACGCGGGCTGCGGTTTCCAGACGATGCACGTGGGCTCGTCGCACGTCATTCGCGCGCGCAACTTCTTCGCGAGCTATTTCGTCGCGCATCCGGAGTTCTCGCATCTGCTCTTTCTCGACACCGACATGCGCTTCGCGCCGCAAGCGGTCATGAAGCTGCTCGCCGCCGGCAAGTGCGTGGCGGGCGTCGCGTATCCGTACCGGCGCGTGAACCTCGACAAGTGCATCGGCGAGGCGGATCAGGGGCTGACGCTGCGCGCATGGCTCGAAAAGCATGCGGACTACACGGTGCGCCTCAGGACTTCCGGCGATGGCCACGCGCGCGTGACCGATGGTTTCGTGGAAGCGGAGCACGTCGGCACCGGCATCTTTCTCGCGCGCCGCGATGCGTTCGACGTCACGCTGCCGTTCACGCAATGCTATGCGCCGCCCGAGCAATACCGCGACGCGCTGCCCGACGGCCGCTTCTACGGTTTCTTCGACACCATCGAGGAACAGGGACATTACCTGTCCGAAGACCTTTCGTTCTGCCGGCGCGTGCGCCTCGCGGGCGCGCAAGTCTGGGCGCTCGTCGATGAGACCGTCGTGCATTACGGCGCGTCGGAAGTGGCCGGGCAGTATCTGCGGGCGCTGCGCATGCGCGGCAACGTCGCGTGACGCGCGCCAAGCGCAAGCCCGCGAATCACGCCGCCTCGTGCCCTTGCCCGTGCGGTTGAAGCAGCATGTCGAGCGTGCGGCGCAGGCGCGTCGGCGTGACCGGCTTGTGCAGCACCGGCACGCCTTCGGCCGCCAGCGCCGCGAGTTCGGGCGATGTCATGTCGCCCGTGATCATCACGCGTGCGAGACCGTTGTGGCCGCGACGGCGCAACGCCTCGCGCACCGCCTGCATCGCTTCGATGCCCGTCTGATGACGGTCGATCCGATAGTCGCAGAACAGCACGTCCGGCACGAAGCCTTCGGAGATCGCGCGCACCGCGGCGAGCTCGTCCCGACAGCCGCGCACGACGCAGCCCCAGCGCGCGAGCAAGGCGCCGAGCGCATCGAGATTCGCGGGATCGTCATCGACGCACAGCACGCGGCGGCCGTCGATGAACGCGCTCATCGCGGGCGACGCGACAAGGCTCGCGGTGACGAGGCTCGCATCGCCTGTTTCGACCGGCACGCGCATGGTCGTGCCGCGGCCGGGCGCGGAGCGCAGCATCGGCTCGCAGCCGAGCAGGTGCGTGAGGCTGCGCACCGTCGAAAGGCCGAGACCGTGACCCTGGCGGCCGTCGCGATGCGCGAGCGGCGCCTGATAGAACTCCTCGAACACGAGCGCGTGCTCCTGCGGCGCAATGCCGATGCCCGAATCGCGCACTTCGACGAAGCAGCGCTCGCGGCTCGCGGCCCGGCGCACACCGACCCACACAGCGCCGCGCTCGGTATAGCGCACCGCGTTCGCGACGAGATTGACCAGCACGCGTTCGAGCAGCACGGGATCGGTGAACGCGACGCAGGTCGTCGGCGCGATGCGCAACGCCAGCCCCTTCGCGGCCGCGGCGGGGCGAAACTGCCGCTCGATGCGCGCGAGCACGTCGGACAGATGGAAGTGCTGCAGCATCACCTGCGTCACGCCGCTCTCGATGCGCGCCAGATCGAGCACCTGATTGAAGAGATGGTTCAACGCTTCGACATTGCCGACGATGTGCTGCGCGGTGTCCTCGCGCTCGGCTTCGCTCGCGCGGCGATCGGTGAGCGACTGCGCGAGCAGGCCGATCGCATGCAGCGGCTGACGCAGATCGTGACTCGCCGCCGCGAAGAAACGCGTCCTCGCGATGCTCGCCTCCTCGATCACGCTCTTTTGCCGCGCGATGGTTTCGGCGAGCCGCTGCTGATCGACGCGCGCCTCGACGATGCCGCGAAAGAGTCCGCGATATTGCGATGCGAGCCGATCCACGGCGGCGATGAAAATGACGAGCGCGACGCCCAGTTCGAGCCGGCCATGTTCCGGTTGCAGAAGATGCAGCGTGGCAGCGGGCAGAAGCAGCGGCATGACCGCGCAGCGAAGGTTGAGCAAGTTCAGGCCGTTCGCGCCATAAGCGAGCGCCGCGAGCGCGACGAGCAGCACGATATGCGCGGCGGCGAGTCCCGCGGACGCATGCTGGAACGCGAGCCAGACGGACAGGCCCGGCGCGCTGTGAAGCGCGACGTTCCTTAACGCGTGCAGCTCGATCCACCGGCGCGCGCCGAATCGCAAAGGCCGGCGCCGACGCCACGTCCACAAGCCGATGGAAAGCCAGATCGTCGCGCCATAGAGCAGCACGCAAAAGAGCGGCAGCGGCCCTTCGCCTGCGCGTGCACCATAAACGACGACGAGAAGCACGATCGCACAGGCGTGCGTCGCGAAGGAGGCGGGGTCGGAGGCATAGAGCGCGCTCGCGACATCGCGGTCGATATCGGCGTCGAGCTCGCGCTTTCGTTGATCGCCATGCATTCTGTCATCCCCTTGGCCGGTTTACCCAGGCGTTTAGACGACGGCTATTACCAACGGCATATTGGTCGGTTGGTAGGAAAAAACCATACTCGATTCGTGGCCACCTGAATGGGGGGATGACGAGATGGAAACCCTGACCTTGGACGTCGCGCAGGCAAGCGGCGCGACTCCGATGCTCACCGATCTGTGGCGGCGGCGCACGAACCTGTCGCACGACGAGATGCTGTCGATCTATAACCTCGTGCAAGGCGCGCTGCGCACGTATCATCCGCCCGAGCTGCACGCGCTGCGCGAGGACAAGGAAGAGCTGATCGCCCAGTTCATCTATGCCAAGGTGTTGCGCCTCGAACCCGGCCACGGCGCTTCGCATGCAGGCGAGCACAGCGCGCCATCGAGCGGTTACGCGGTGTGCGCGTATTTCAGGCGCTTTCTGATCGATCACCTGCGCAGCGCGAGCCATCAGCGCGATGTGTCGATGGAAGTGGATGGCGTCGAAGAGCAGATGGACGAACACGCGCACGCGGTGGACGATCCGATCCGCTCGGTTCTGATTCAACATGGACTCGATGAAGCGCGCGTGCGGCATCTCGCGCGCGAGTTCATCGGCGGACTCGACAGGTACGAGCAACTCGTGCTCGCCGGCACCTTCGGCTGGTGCTCGGGCGACAAGGGCGGCCTCTTCGGCCTCGCGTCACGGCATCACATTCCTTCGTACCACTATCGGGCGCTGAAGCTCGGTGTCACGCTCAAAAAGTCCGCGCAAAGCGAGGATTTCGCGGCGACCAAGATCGGCCGATGGATCGGCGGCACGCTCGGCATTTCGATCAGCGCGGATAATCAGTCCGCCATTCTGCTCGTGCTGAATCTGCTCGCGCTGGAGTCCAGTCAGTGCGCGCCGTGATGGTTTCTTGAGCGCATCGCGCTCGCACCTCATGCGAGCGCGGCGTGCAGATAGTCCGCCGCGCAACGCGCCCGCATCTGCGCGAAACCGTCGCGCGCGAGCCGCTCGCGCTCCGTGTACGAGGCGAGCAGTTCGGCGGCGCGTGCGGGCAATGCATCGTAATCGGCGAAGGCGATGGCGCGCGCGAGCGGCGCTTCATCCTGCGGGTTCGCGCAACGCTCGCTCAGCACCGCGCATCCGTTGGCGAGCAAGTATGAAAGCCGCACGATCTCGAGTACGCCGTCGGCACGGCTGTGCACGTTGAGCAGCAGCTTCGCGCGCGCGATGAGGCGGTCGCGTGCGCGTCCGTAGAGGCCGAACACCGCGATTGCATCGATGCCCGCCGCGCGCATCCTGTCGATGATGTTCGCGCGTCTCGCACACAGCGAACCGAAGAACAGCACGTCGATATCGCGCGGCTCGGCGAAGCGGATGCGCGTGAGTTCCGGCACGTAACCGATCGGCACCACACGCCCGACATGCACGCCGAGCGCCGCGAAAGCGCGTGCGTTCGCGGCGCTGTAATCCCACACGACATGACGGCGCAGCAACGCGAGCAGACCGGGCGTGATCCATGCCGATCCCGCGTGGACCTGTTCGAGGTTGTAGAGAATCGCGTCCGGCGCGAGCGTCAGCCCGCAATGCGGCAGAAGGTTCGAGCCGAGCACGATATGCCGCCGCCCGTCGAGCTTTGCCTCGCATGTCATCACGCTGTCGTGACCGAGCGAGCAGAGCGCATGATGAAGCGTTTCGGCCACTTCGTGAAATGCGGCGGAATGCGCATAGCCCGGCGGCGAGACCACGGTGACGGCGAATTTCATCGGCCTTCGATCATCGCCGATGTGAGGCACAGCGTGCTGAACGGTCCGGTGATGTAGCCACGCTCGCGCGGTCCGATCGACAGGATCAGTTGAATGGAGCCGCCCGCATAGCACTTCGTGGTGGGTTGAGCAAGGCTCTTCGCCGCCTCTTCGGAGACCCGTGACTGCGGTTTCGTGAAACCCCAGTAGGCGTTGAGCTCGGCGCCTTGCGGCAGGCGCAGCACCCAGCAGTTTCGCAGATCGCCCCAGTCGTTGGAGATGGCCCAGCGACGCCGGACATCGCGGATCAGGCGATCGATCGTGCGCTGCGCCAGGGCTTCGAGCACTTCCGAGCCGTACATCCAGTACTTGCCATATGCGCCCTGCTCGTGGCGGTTCGAGTCCGAGAAGCGCACCACGGTGAGCGGGCCTTCCAGAACGGTGTGTCGAACGGTTGTGAGAAACGAAGCTTCCTCCTGCACGCCCAGATCGAAGAAACCCATGATGTCCTTCCCGTCGGATGATTGTTCGATTGTTCCTTGCGTATAGACGAGCGGAAGCGATTTGGTTTGAATGCGTTGGAACGGTTGCGATGAAATGAAAATGCGCCGAAGATTCGCGAATCCGCGGCGCACATGTTCTACGGCGATCGAAGCGCTTACTGTCCGCCGAAATAGATCTGCTTTAACTCTTCGGATGAAGCGGGCTGAACGACAGTGCGGGAACCCGATGTCGATGCGCCGGATGTCACGCCTCCATAGCCGGTTGCGCCGCTCTGGGCCGATACGCGCGCCTGAGCCGTCTGAATGTCCACCGGATAGTTTGGATCGTCTTTTGCCGGGTTATAACCAGCCTGCTCGAGTTTTTCCAGTTCGGCGCGCACCTGGGCACGCGTCGGTGACGCATCGGTTTGACAGAACGCGGAAAGCGGCACGGCGAGCGCCGACGCAGCAGCAATCGCAATAACGAACATTTTCATGGCGACCTCCTCATGAATGCCAGCGAGCAGGATTCGAAAAAGGAGACCCGTAGCTGGCCATCAGAGTTTAGGCGGCGAAGCCTTCAACTTCGATACGACCGGACACGGCCCATCCGACATGACGGGATACGGCTGACACCTGTTCGCAGCTATCAAACGAACGACGGGCTGGAAAATTGGAATACCGCTGCACCCTGGTCACTCGATGCCCGTGCAACCGTGCAGCAGCTCCTGAAGCGTCTTGCCCTTCTCGAACATTTTCCCGAATGACTTCTTCTGCAAGCGGCAACCTATCAGGTATCCCAACTTTCTGTAGCTCTCGAACTGAGCTTCGTCGAACCATTGGTCGAGCGTGGTCTGCTGCGGAAAAGTATCGTTGGTCAGCGCGTAATTCACGAGGTCCGATGCGGTCGAGATGACGTCCTTGGTCAATGTGGGTTTGACCAGAATCAGCGTGCCGCAGAACGATTTTATCGTGCGATCCGTGCTGCTCGCCGGATATTTGATGATGCCGTCCACCACGTACGCTTTGCTCTGCGGCGGCGGCCTCTTGCTGCCCTTCTCCAGATGCCGCAGCGGATCCACGTCGATGACGATATCGACGCCGAAATCGGCCGAGCACTTGCGGATCGTGTCGGCGAGATCGTCGAAATGCAGCGGCGCGTCCTCGCCGCAATCGCAGACCACGATCAGCTCGGTGCGCCGGCGCACGAGTTCGTAGAGGCCCAGATTGTCGAAGTGACCGCCATCGGAGAGATAGAGATAGTCGGATTTCGCGTCCGCGTGACCGAACAGCTCGTTGAGATACAGTTTGCCGCTGAACGCCGGACTCGGCGGCACCGGCCCTTCCGGCGTCTCGCGGACCGGGTTCGGACACCATCTGCCCAGCCGCACGTTGAAGAGCGTCAGCAGGAACGCCACGCCCGGATCGGTATGGAAGCCCCAGTTCGGGCTCGCCGCCGCGCCCGAGATCGCCACCGCGCCGCCGAGCATCGGGCCGACGTCGCGAAGGGTGCCGGACTTGCGCGACGGAGCGCGCACGGATCCGGATCTGGACCCGGTGCGCATATAGTCCGCGGTCCGCACGAACTTGCCCGCCCCTTCCTGCCTGGAAACGTAGGCCGGCGGCAGGCCGAAGCCGCAATAGAGCGGCGAGAAGAAAAACGAGCCGGCCTTGCGCTGCTGCCACGCGAGGCTCTCACCTTCGGTCAGGTTCACCGACGTATTCAGAAGGTGATAAGGCCGCTGCACATAGGCGCCCTCGTCCCCCTGCGGCGGCGCGCACTGCGCGGTCGCGCCGCCGCCCTTTTCCGGCTCGGGCTTGCACGCGGCCAGCCGGTCGAGCGGGATATCGTCGGCGGGATCGAAACCCGTGAACGGATCGGGCTCGCGCTTCCGATTCCCGTCGCCGCAGCGCGACGCGCCGAGATAGCAACGGGTCAGCCGGTTACGGTAGAAGTTGTGCAGCGAGAACAGATTGACGTCCACGCGCCACGCCAGCAACGCCCACGCAGCCGCCGTGCCGAGCATGACCACCAAGCCCATATGTGCCCACGGCTTGACGACCGGAAGACTGGTCTGCGCCGTCATTTGCGCGAGCGTCGTGTCGAGCACGCACAGGTACGGGTGCGAATCGCCCTTGGGCGGCGTGCTGCATGCGGACAAAACGTCGGACGGATCGAGCGCCGCCTGCCAGATCGCGTGAATCGCGTACGAGAGCAGGATTAGCAGTCCGATGATGAACACATGCGGCACCACGACCAGGAGACGCTCGGTCCACGACGGCCCCGGGCCGCCCGTCTTGTTCGACGCCCCCTTCAGCACGCCCCAGAGCGACGCCAGCAGCCACGCCGCACCGCCCGCGCGCGCCCAGTTCGAGCCGAAGACGACGAGCGCCGGCCCATACACCGACACGACGAAAATCCCGCCTACGAAAACGATGATGGACATCAGCCAGCCGCCGTAGCGCGCCCACCACTCCTGCACTTCGTATTCGAAGATGCGGCCCACGAGTCCGAGATGCACGACTATGATCAACGAGAGCACGCCCAGAATCAGGAACGGCGCGACCGATATCGCGATCCATATCACGGACTCGACATCCGGCGCGCCGGAAGCCGCTATGCCGAACGTCGCGTGCGCAACGCCGAGCAGGCTGCGGACGAGCCACAGCCCGAATCCGCCGGTCGCGCCGGCGAACAGGCCGAAGAACACGATCCAGCAGCGATTGCGCCAGCGCGCGCGGTTACTGGACACTGACGGCGGCGCGGGACCGGTCTGCGGCTTGTTCGCGGGCGCATCGAACTCGACGTTCCTGCGTTCGGCCGGAAGCATGGTCGAGCCGACGCCGAAGATGACCACGAAGACGACTATCCAGGTCAGAACGCCGTCACGGGGGAGCGGATGGTCGAGCGTTGCCAGAATCGTCATCGCCGCCGTGAGGATGAACGAGGCGAGGATGCCGGGGCCGAGAATCCGCACGAGCACGAAGCTCGTGCAGGCGGTCTTTGCGTTCCCGTTCGAGTTCATGTTGCGCTCGATATTCCGGATGCTCACCCACAGCAGCACGGCCACGATCCCGATCATCCCGGCGACCGGCCATTGGGCATCCTGCCCGACGAGCGACTGCGTCCAGCGCATCAGGAGAAACAGGACTCTCGGCACCAGAAGCAGGAAGCTGAGCATCAGGATCAGCATGCTCTGGATCAGCGTGAGATTGCGCAGATAGGCGGCGATCGCGGCAAGGGTATCTGTGCTCAGCAGGCCGAGTCTCGGCGTCAGATAGTTGCTGTACTCGCGCAGAAAGACGATCGACGGATCTTCACGGTCCTTCTGGACACCCTTCTCCGTCGTCGGACTGAGTTTCGCCTCCAACTCCTTCGGCGTGCCGCTGGAACACCTGCGGTAGATCTGCGCTGAAAGCCATGCGCCGATATAGCCGCCACCGGAAACGGTCGAAAGATAATCGAAATGACGCAGCAGCCCTTTTTCGCATAGCGACTGAATCATGCCCAGGCAAAACGTCGCGCTGCGAATGCCGCCGCCCGAGAGCGCGAGCCCGGTGAGCGAGGTTCCTTCTCCGGTCATCGCGTCGCGCGCTGAAGGAGAGACCACATTTCTCGTGCGATTGATCTGCCTGAGCTCGTCGGCCATCACCTTTTTGAAAGGATCTTCCGCTGAGCTGTTCGTGTCCGCCTGACCATCGGGATTCGCCATCGCCAGCCTCGCTCGATTCGGATCATTCGAGGCGACGCATACGCCGCCGCCCGCTCGGGACACATCCTTTCAAGGCGCGGGGCAATGTCACACTGACGATCGGTGATCCTGATCGATGCACGCTGCGTTCGAGCGTGTACCCCGAATTCTTCGCATGCATCGAAGCATAGAATAAGCAGCAACCCTTATCAATTGCGTTACAGAAAATAGTATGACTGTTTTCGAGTTTGTCGCGAAAGGCTTGCTCTACCGTTCAATATCGCCTATGGATGACAGAGCGGGTCATCGATTCTCGAAGAAGCGGTTGCCGGGCCTCGGCAGGCCGAGATGCTCCCGCAACGTCGTGCCCTCGTAAACCCGCCGAAAGATGCCGCGCCGTTGCAACTCGGGGACCACTTTCGCAACGAAGTCATCGAGGCCCGCGGGCAGATACGGAAACATCACGTTGAAACCGTCGCTGCCTTCTTCGAGGAGCCACTGCTCCATCTCGTCCGCGATATCCGTCGCGGTCCCGACCATCTGCAAGCCCGAATAGCCGCCGACACGCTGCGCCAGTTGACGCACGGTGAGCCCTTCGGCGCGCGCCATGTCGATCACGCGTTCGCGCGCGCTCTTGCTCGCGTTGGTCTCCGGAATCTCGGGCAGGAGGCCATCCGGATCGAACGATGAGACATCGTGACCGAGCGCGATCGAGAGCGACGCGAAGCCGCTGTCGTCATGCACGAAGGTATCGAGCAGCGCGCGCTTCTCCTGCGCTTCGTCGCGCGAGTCGCCCACCACGACGAACGCGCCCGGCAGGATCTTCAGATGCTCGCGCCCGGCCGACGCGTTCCATGCGGCCTTTGACATCGGCATAGAAACGCTTGCCCGCTGGGAGATTCGGTTGCGCGGTGAAGACCGCATCGGCGGTTTCGGCGGCGAGCTGCCTGCCCGCTTCCGACGATCCCGCCTGCACCACCACCGGCCAGCCCTGCACCGGCCGCGCGATGTTCAACGGGCCACGCACCGACAGATACGCGCCCTTGTGATCGAGTACATGCAGGCGGTCGGGGTCGAAGAACAGGCCGCTTTCGGTGTCGCGCACGAAGGCGTCGTCGGCCCAGCTATCCCAGAGGCCCGTGACGACATCGTAGAACTCGTGCGCACGGCGATAGCGCTCGTCGTGCTCCATGTGTTCGTCGCGGCCGAAGTTGCGCGCGGCGTCGGGATTCGATGTGGTGACGAGATTCCAGCCCGCGCGCCCATCGCTCAGATGATCCAGCGACGCGAAGCGCCGCGCGATGTGATACGGCTCGTCGAACGTGGTCGAAGCCGTCGCGATCAGCCCGATGCGTTCGGTCACGGAAGCGAGCGCGGAAAGCAGCGTGAACGGCTCGAACGATGTCGCGGTATGGCTGCGCTTCAACGCATCCACCGGCATGTTGAGCACGGCGAGATGATCGGCCATGAAGAACGCATCGAAGCAGGCGCTTTCGAGCGTCTGCACGAATCGCTTGATATGCCTGAAGTTGAAGTTGGCGTCGGGCCACGCGCCCGGAAATCGCCATGCGCCGGTATGCAGGCTGACCGGCCGCATGAACGCGCCGAGGTGGAGTTGTCGGGTATATGGCATCGCGTCGGTTGATGAACGAGTGGCGGATCGCGCCAAGTTACTGCAACTCGCCAAAACGCGCTGAGATGGAAATGACCGCTCGCCGTTCGACTGAACCGTATATGCGAAGCACGCGCCGTGTCATTTGCTACGCACAATTGATTCGTAGCGGCGGCATGCAAAGTGCCTATAGTCGGAGGCTTCTTCACATCACTCCGTCCGCGCCATGAAACATACGACCCTTCGCCGCACGCTGATCGCCGGCGCCGCTTCCTTCATGCTCGCAGCCGTCGCGCTCGCGCCCGTTCACGCCAGGGCCGAAACGCGCGAGGTCGTCATCGGCTATCAGGACATGGTGGTGCCGTGGCGCTATGCGCAGGCAAGCGGCGCCGTCGAGAAGGCCACGGGATACAAGGTCACCTATCGCAAGCTCGGCAGCGGCGCGGACGTCATCCGCGCGCTCGCATCGGGCTCCATACAGCTGGGCGAAGCGGGCTCCAGTCCGATCGCGGCGGGACTCTCGCAAGGCGTCGATCTCTCGCTCTTCTGGATTCTCGACAACATCAACGACGCCGAAGCGCTCGTCGCGCGCAACGGCTCCGGCGTGAGCAAGCTCGCCGATCTGAAGGGCAAGACGCTCGGCGTGCCGTATGTATCGACGTCGCACTTCCATACGCTCGTCGCCTTGCAGCAGGCGGGCGTCGATCCGTCGACGGTCAAGATCGTCAATCTGCGTCCGCCCGAAGTCGCGGCGGCGTGGGAGCGCGGCAATATCGACGCGACCTACATCTGGGACCCGGTGCTCGCCAAGGCCAAGCAGAGCGGCCGCGTGCTCATCACGTCGGGCGAAGTGGCGAAGGAATCGGGCAAGGCGACGTTCGACGGCTTCGTCGCGTCGCGCAAGTTCGCGCAGGACAATCCCGCGTTCCTGAATGGTCTCGTCAAGGTGCTCGCCGATACCGATGCGCAATATCGCAACCACAAGGCCGACTGGACCGCCGCATCGAAACAGGTGCAGGCCGTCGCGCAGGAATCCGGCGCGAACGCCGCCGACGTGCCCGCGAGTCTCGCGCTCTACGCCTTCCCGAGCGCGGGCGAACAGGCGTCGCCGACATGGCTCGGCGGCGGACAGCAGTCCGGCGCGGCGAAATCGCTTGCGGCCACCGCGCAGTTCCTCAGGCAGCAGGGCACGATCCAGAACGTGCTCGCGGATTACTCCACGGGCGTCGATCCGCGCTTCGTGCAGCAGGCCGCGAAGTGACGTCGCTTTTCATCCGCGGCTGAATTGCTTCCGAATACATCGAATACCCGTCATGTCCAAACGTAAATCCATCTTCGATCGTCGTGCTTTCCTGTCCCTGTCCGCGCGCGCCGCGGCGAGCGCCGCCGCGTTGGCCGCGATGCCCGCATCCTTCGCCCAGCAGAGCGCGCAAGGACAGCCGCGCGTGCTTCGCATCGGCAACCAGAAAGGCTATCTGAACCTGCTCAAGGGTCGCGCGACGCTCGAAAAGCGGCTCGCTCCGCTCAACGTATCCGTGAGCTGGACGGAGTTTTCCGCCGGGCCCGTGCAACTGGAAGCGCTCAATGTCGGCTCGATCGATTTCGGCGATGTCGGCGAAGCACCGCCGATCTTCGCGCAGGCTGCCGGTGCGCCGCTCGCCTATGTCGCCGCGACGCCGGCGCGCCCGCGATCCGAAGCCGTGATCGTCCCGGCGCAATCGCCGGTCAGAACGGTGGCGGATCTGAAGGGCAAGCGCGTGGCGCTGAACAAAGGCAGCAACGTCCATTACTTTCTCGTGAAGCTGCTGCGTCAGCACGGTCTTCAGTACGGCGACGTCGAACTGGCCTTCCTCGCTCCCGCCGATGCGCGCGCCGCGTTCGAGCGCGGCTCCATCGACGCGTGGGTCATCTGGGACCCGTTCTTCGCCGCGGCGCAGAAGACCCTGAATGCGCGCATCGTGGCGGACGCGAGCGGCGTCGTCGGCAACCGTGCGTACTACTTTTCGTCGCAGAGTTATGTCGCGAAGAATGCGGATGTGCTCCGTATCGTCGTCGAGGAAATCAGGGCGGTCGATCAATGGGGCAAGCAGCATCCCGATGAACTCGCGAGCGAGCTCGCGCGGCTATGGGGCTTGCCGAAAGCCGTCGTCGATCTTGCGGTGAGCCGGCAGGTGTTCGGCACCGAGGCGATTACGCGGAACATCATCGGCGAACAGCAGCAGATCGCCGATACCTTCGTCGAACTCGGCCTCATACCGAAGCACGTCGATGTGCTCAGGGCCGCGCCGCCCGATCTCGCCTGAGCGACGCGGACGCGTTCATGAAACGACTGCCGTGCGCCGGCGTTCGACGTGCCTCGGGCGACCGTGCGCTTCGAACGCGAAGATATGCCGCGTGATGGCGGCATTGACTTCGTCAGCGTGCGTGAGCGGTCCCATGTGGCCGGCACGCGGGACGATTGCAAGCCGCGCCGACGAGAGCAGGATCGGCAAGCGCTCGGCGAGCGCCCGCGTGGGCAGCGGTGCGTGTTCGCCGCGCATCACGAGTACGGGCATACGAAGGCTCGCGTATGCCGTGGCGGACGTGGGCTCATCGAGCAGCGCGCGGAAATCCAGCGGCGCTTTGGGCGCCCAGCGGGTGAGCGCGGCCTTGACCGAGGGACGAAGCGCTTCCCACGCGCCTTCGCCGCCCCAGTAATCGACAAACGATGCCGCCGCGCCTCGATAGTCGCCGCAACTCACGCTGTCGGCGGTGCGCTTCGATATCGCGTCGATTTCAGCCAGCGCGTGGGCGCCGTGCTTGCCCATCGTCCTCAGGAGATGGAACGCCGAAGGCTCGTAAAGCGACAGTGTCGCGATACGCTCCGGCCGTTCCATCGCCACCCGCAGCGCCACGCCGCCTCCATACGAGTGCCCGACGAGATGCACCTTCCCTCGCGCGGCATCGATGATATCGACGGTTCTTCCGGCCTCGTCGGCGAGCGTGAACGCGCGTTCGCCGCTCCACGGTCCTGTGCTGTCGCAACCGTAGTGTTCGGGCGCGACGAACGACACGCGTGAGCCGAGCGCCTCGCCCAGCTTGCGCCACTGCGACGCGCCCGAGCCGGAACAATGCAATGCGATCACCGTCGATGGAGCCGACACGGGCTCGATGGGGAGAGGGTTATTCATATCGTCGATCCGTTTCCATCGCACGCATGCGACGTTCGAGTTCTTCCATATCAACAGCCGATGAGAGATAAGCGTCGCGCCGGCTGTTTTCCGCGCGATCGAGCGCCTTTTCGAGGCACAAGAGAAGATAGACGAACATGTTCCCCTTCCTTCGAGCGGACATGCTGGCTCCTTCGCCTTGCAACTGCTCAAGGCGAAGGAGCGGCTAAGCCCGCCTCAAACCGGCACTCCGAGCCGCGACAGCGCGAATCGAAAAGCAAAGAAGCACACCGACGACAACAGCGGCAAAGTCATGACCACCGACCCGTACCGAAGCCCTGTAAAACACAGCAGCGATTGCAGGCGCGACCCGATCTCCAGGGCAGCGTCGACCATATGTTTGAATCGGATCATTTTCGTTCCACCACGACTTCGAGATACTCGCTGGGCAACACGAGCGTTTGATCGCCCGACCGATTGCGACTCTCGATGAGCGCCATCAGATCACCGTGAAACGCGGCTTGCCGATCGCCTTCGAGCGCCGCGAACGCCTTGTTCATCGGACCGTAGTACGCGCGAAATACTTCGACGAAATGCGCGGGCGAGCGGTATCGGAAGACGAAGTCGCGCTTCTTCGCTTCGATACGTTTGGCTCCGCTGCCGAGCAGTTCCGCGAGACGCGCCTCCGTGCCCCATAGCGCGGGCGACTTCACGCCAGCAGGCGGCGCGATGTATTTGCCGATCGTCTTGAAGACCTGTCCGATAAAACTCTCCGGCGTCCAGTTCGCGAGACCGATCATTCCGCCCGGCCTGCACACGCGCATGAGTTCGCTTGCCGCCAGTTCCTGATTCGGCGTGAACATCACGCCGAAGGTCGAGAGCACGGCGTCGAACGAAGCGTCCGCAAAAGGCAGCGCTTCGGCGTCTGCTTCCTGGAACTGCACGGCAAGTCCTTCGGCGCTGGCGCGTGCGCGGCCCGCGTCGAGGAGCGAAGAAACGTAATCGGTGGAGACGACATCGCAATAGCGGCGCGCGGCCGCGAGCGTCGCATTGCCATTGCCCGCCGCGACATCGAGAACACGGCTGCCGGAGCGCAGATCGAGCGCCTCGCAAAGATTTTCTCCGACGATCTGCAGCGTGGTGCCGACGACGGCATAGTTGCCCGTCGACCAGGCGGCTTGCTGACGGACCTTGACGGCGGCGAGATCGGCGGCGGGCGAGATGGCGGTATCGACTGCGGACATAACATGGCTCCTGATAAACGAGATGGCGGCGTTGCGAGACCGTTGGTTCGCACTGCCTGTTTCGATTGCGCCGCGAAAAGACCCACTTCGACACGCCGACGCGACGCACCGGCATGCCGATCACACGACTCGGACTATTCGGCGACGCTCACGCCCGAACCGCCCATTTCCTTCGGCAGATCCTTCATCTTGGGCAGACCGTCCCTCATCGGCAATTTCGACTCCGCGTAATGAACGTGCACGCACGGGTCGTACTGGAAGTCGGAAATGACGGCGGCGTAGACATCGGTTAGCCCGAGACCCGGATGCTCGGTGAAAAGATGGCCGCCACAGTCCCTGCACCATTTCCGATAGCTGTGCTCAGTATTGTTGTAAGTGCCGATATGATCGGTCCCGTGCGTGATGGTCACGGCATCGGGCTTCCAGAGCGTGAACGCATTGACCGGCCCCGCCGACCAGCGCCGGCACGATTCGCAATGGCAGTACCCCATGCCTTCGGGCTCGCCGGTCACCGTGAACTTCACTGCACCGCAAAAACATTGGCAATGGTAAGTATCTGCGTCATTCATTTACGCATCCCTCGTTAATGTGGGTTGGCGATTGGTCGAACTGCGCTTAACCTTGCGTCAGTGATGTTTCGCGTGATGCCAGTATCGGCGCGCGAATCGCTTCTTTGAATGACCGAGCGTCCAGATGTTTTGCGCGGGACGCCGAAACTTGGGGCCTGCGATGGATGCGCTTTCCGACGTTCTTCGTCTCCTGCGTCTTAGCGGCGCGGTGTATCTGAACGGCGATTTCACGGCGCCGTGGTGCGTGGTCGGTCAGGTTTCGCCCGCGATGTGCGCGACGTTTCTGCCGCGCGCCGAGCGCGTCGTGTCCTATCACCTGATTCTGGAAGGAAGCTGCTGGGCGGCGCTGACCGATGATCCGGCCTCGGCCATTCGCGTCGATGCGGGAGAGTTGCTCGTCGTGCCGCAAGGCGAGGCGCATCTGATGGGCAGCTCGCTCGAACTCACGCCGACACCATCGGACGAAATGGTGTCCAGATATCTGGCGACGTCTCCCGGCGACGTGATGCGCTTAAGCGTCGGAGCCGAAGGCGCGAGCCAGGAAGCGGGCCGCACGCGCATCGTCTGCGGCTTTCTCGCTTGCGACGACATGCTCGCGAATCCGGTGCTGTCGTCGCTGCCGCGCCTCTTCAAGGTCGACATGCGCGACGATCCGCAATCCGCGTGGCTCGAATCGTCGCTGAGGTTTGCGGTGACCGAGGCGGCCGAGTGGCGCCCCGGCAGCGCGACCGTGCTCGCACGACTCTCGGAATTGCTCTTTGTCGAGGCTGTGCGGCGGTGCATCGGCTCCATGCCCGAGGATCGCCGCGGCTGGCTCGCGGGCGTCGCCGACCGGTTCGTCGGCAAGGCGCTCGCATTGCTGCACGCGCAGCCCGCGCACGACTGGACCGTCGACGAACTCGCGCGCCGTGTCGGTCTCTCGCGTTCCGCGCTGGCTCAGCGCTTCACGCAGTTGCTCGGTCACGCGCCGATGCAATATCTCGCAAGCTGGCGATTGCAGGTTGCAGCGCAGGATCTGCTCTCCGGGCCGCGCTCGATCGCAGCGGTGGCCGAGCGTGTCGGCTATGAATCGGAGGCAGCGTTCAATCGGGCGTTCAAGCGCCAGTTCGGGATGCCGCCTGCGAGCTGGCGGCGCAGCCAGGGACGCGTCGCGAGCGACGAAGCATCGTCCGATGAGGTCTTCGCTGGAGCCGATGCGAACGAAGACGCTTGCGCGCCATTTTCCGCGGCGACGCCTTTGAATGCTCGTCCTGAACGCCGCCTCAACGACGCTGCGTGATGTCCACCCGCTATCTGATGCCGACGAGCCTGTAGCCCACGGCCGTCTCCGTAAGAATGTGCTCGGGCTGCGCCGGATCCTTCTCCAGCTTCTGGCGAAGATGTCCCATATAAACGCGCAGGTAGTGCGCATTGTCGACCTGCTCCGGTCCCCACACATCGCGCAGCAACTGCCGATGCGTGAGCACGCGCCCGGCATGCCGCATCAGAACCGTGAGTAAGCGATACTCCGTGGGCGTAAGGCGAACCGGCCGGCCTGCGCGCGTCACTTCCCGCTTCGCGAGGTCCACGGCAACCTCGCCGAACGATACCGCGGGCGCTTCCTCCAGCGCACGTATGCTGCGGCGCAAATGCGCGCGAACGCGTGCAAGCAGCTCGGACACGCCGAAAGGCTTCGTGAGATAGTCGTCCGCGCCGGCGTCGAGGGCTTCGACCTTCACGGCTTCGCTCGTGCGTGCCGAGAGCACGATCACCGGCACCTGCGTCCAGCCGCGCAACTCGCGGATCACGTCGATGCCGTCGGTATCGGGCAGGCCGAGATCGATCACGACGATATCGGGTTGCCTCGTGGCGACCTCGCGCAATCCCGCCTTGCCCGTCTCCGCCTCGACGACCGCCAGTTCATGCGACTCCAGCGTCGATCGCACGAAGCGTCTGATCTGCGGATCGTCTTCGATTATCAGCACCGTGTGCCCGGTTTCGCTCATGGTCTCGTCTCGCCGGTTCCGTGGTCAAGCGCGGGCTGCTCGTCCACCGGTACGTCTAGCGTCGGCGGCGTGCCGTCCGCGGGCAGCGTGAACCAGAATCGCGATCCCGCGACACGGCCATCCTCGATACGATTCTCGACGCCGATCTGCCCGCCATGCGCTTCGACGATCGCGCGGCAAATCGCGAGGCCCAGCCCCACGCCGGACTGCGCGGACTCCTTCTGTCCGCGCGTGAACTTTTCGAAAAGACGCGTCTCGATGCCGGGCGGAATGCCCGGCCCGCGATCGTCGATGCAAACGCGCACGCATCGCTGTCCCGATAGCTGTTCCTCGCGCGCGGATATCTCGATCTCGGTGCCTTTGGGCGTGTACTTCGCGACGTTCTCCAGAAGATTGGCGAAGAGCCGGTCCATCAGCACGGCGTCGAGTTGCAAGAGCGGCAAGTCGGGCGGAATGCGGGTCTGCACGCGGCGGCCCGCGAGCGTCCGCTTGAGTCCCGCGAGCGCGGCGCCTACGGTTTCCTCCAGCATCGACCATTGCCGGTTCAGCCGGATCGCGCCCGCTTGCAGCCGCGCCATATCGAGGAGATTGGTGACGAGACCGCTCATGCGCAGCGCTTCCTCGTGAATCGCATGGACGAGTTCCTGAGCGCGGCCGACGCCTGGCTCGGCGGCATCGACCTGTTCTTCGAGAATCGAAGCGAAGCCGACGATCGACGTGAGCGGCGTGCGCAGATCGTGTGAGATGGCGGACAGAAGCGCATTGCGCATGCGCTCCGATTCCATGTTGACGAGCGCGTCCTGCGCGATTTCGACATAGTGGACGCGCTCGATGGCGAGCGCGATCTGCGCCGCGAAGGTCTCGATCATCCGGTGCTGCTCGGGGATGGCGAGATCAGCGATGCGCTGCGGCGCGAAGGCCAGGACGCCGCGCGTGCGCATCGGCGCCTTGAGCGGCAGATACAGCGCCTGCGCGGCAGGCAAGGTGTCGGTGCTGAGTCCCGCGGGCTTCTGCTGGTCGTAGACCCACTGCGCGATATCGAGGTCCAGCGCCGATTTGTCGATCGTCGTCTCCGGGCTCGCCTCCGCCACCTTCTGCTGCACCTTCTCCGCGCTGTCGGGCAGAAGAATGGCCGCGCGCGCCTGGAATACTTCCGCGATGTGCCGCGTGCCGATCTCGATGATCTGCTCGGTCATCAGCGCGGCGGCGAGTTCCTTGGTCATCGCGTACATGGCGCCGGTGCGCCGCTCGCGTTGCGAGGCGATGCGCGCCTCGCGCCGCAGGCTCGACGTCAGATGGCTGATCGTGAGCGAAGTCAGCAGCATGACCGCGAACGTCAGAAGGTATTGCGTATCGCCGACCGAGAACGACATGACCGGCGCGACGAAAAAGAAATCGAACGCGGCGACCGACAGGAACGAGAGCATCACGCCCGGTCCGCGGCCGAGGCGCACGGCGGTGAAAATCACGCCGAGCAGATAGAGCATCACGAGATTGGTCACCGCGAACCGCTGCGCGGCGAGCGCACTCGCAACGAGCGTGATCCCTGCGCCGATCGCGAGTGCGAAGGCGTAGGCGCGCGGCGGGGAATGCGTGCCGTCCCGCAGCGCGCTGAACGTGAGCGGCGGGCGTTGCGGACCTTCGCGCGTGCCGGTGGACACGAGCGTCACGTCGATATCCGCGGCCTGCCGGATGATGCGCTCGCTCACCGGCCGCGCGAAGTAGCGCCGCCAGCCTTGCGTCATCGATGCGCTCGCCACCAGCTTCGACACATTGCGCATGCGCGCATAGTCGATGAGCGTCGCGGCTGCGTCGGCGCCGTCGAGCGTGACGGTTTCCGCGCCGAGCTCGGACGCGAGCTTGAGCGCATCGAGCGTGCGCCGCCGCTGTTCATCGGAGAGCCGCTGCAGCTTCGGCGTCTCCACATAGACGGCGAGCCAGTCGGCCTTGAGCGCCGCCGCGAGCCGCGCGGCCGCGCGCACGAGCGCCGCGCTTTCCGGACCGGGACCGACGCACGCGATCAGGCGCTCGCGCGCCCGCCAGATGCGCTCGATCGACTGATCGGCGCGGTACTCGCGCATCTGCGCATCGACGCGGTCGGCGGTGCGCCGCAGCGCGAGTTCGCGCAACGCGATCAGGTTGCCCTTGCGGAAGAAATTGCGCACCGCGTGCTCGGCTTGCGTCGGCAGATAGACCTTTCCGTCGCGCAGGCGGTCGAGCAGTTCCTCCGGCGGAAGATCGACGAGCGTGACTTCATCGGCGAGATCGAACACGCGATCCGGCACCGTCTCCCAGACGCGAATGCCGGTGATGCGCCCGACGATGTCGTTCAGGCTTTCGAGATGCTGGACGTTGACGGTCGTGTAGACGTCGATGCCCGCATCGAGCAGTTCCTGAACGTCCTGCCAGCGCTTCATGTGGCGCGAGCCCTGCACGTTCGAATGCGCGAGCTCGTCGACGAGAATCAGCTCCGGCTTGCGCGCGAGCGCGGCATCGAGATCGAACTCCGCGAGCAGGCGTCCGCGATATTCGATGCGCGCCACGGGCAGCGTGTCGAGCCCGTCGAGCAGCGCGAGCGTCTCCTTGCGGCCATGCGTTTCGACGACGCCGACGACCACATCCGCGCCTTCGTCGAGGCGACGGCGCGCGGCCTGCAGCATCGCGAAGGTCTTGCCGACGCCCGCGGAGGCGCCGAAGAACACCTTCAGCCGCCCGCGCTGGCGCTTCTCCTCTTCTCGCTGAAGCTTGTCGAGCAGTTCGTCGGGATCGGGCCGCGTCATCGTCATCGTCTCTTTTCAAGGGCGCACTGTATCAGCCGCGCGCCGCATCCAGCGCCAGATTGAGCTTCAGCACGTTCACGCGCGGCTCGCCGAGCACGCCGAACTGGCGCGCGCTCGTGGCCTCTCCGACGAGCGCCTCGACCTGCGCGGACGTCATCCCGCGCGCCTTCGCCACACGCGCGACCTGATAAGCCGCCGCCGCCGGACTGATCTCCGGATCGAGGCCGCTGCCGGAGGACGTCACGAGATCGACGGGCAACGGCGCCCGGTTGTCCGGATCGGCGGCGTGGAGCGCGTCGATGCGCCCCTTGATCTCATCGGCGAGCGCGGGGTTGGTCGGCCCGAGATTCGAGCCGCTCGAACTGCCCGCGTTGTACGGATTCGGCGTCGTCGCCGACAGACGTCCCCAGAAGTACTGCGGCGCATCGAACTGCTGTCCGATGATCTCCGAGCCGACCGTCTTGCCGTCGCGCTCGATCAGACTGCCGTTCGCCTGATGCGGGAACGCCGCCTGCCCGATCGCGGTGACGACAGCAGGATAAACCAGTCCCGTGAGCACCGTCAGCGCGACGAACAACACGATCGCCGGACGCAAAATTGTCTTCATCATGTTTAACTCCAGCCAAGTGCGGTAATGACCATGTCGATGAGCTTGATGAACGGGAACGGCAGGATGATGCCGCCGAGGCCGTAGATCAGCAGGTTGCGGCGCAGGAGCGAGGCGGCGCCCAGCGCGCGATACTTCACGCCCTTGAGCGCGAGCGGAATCAGGAACACGATGATCAGCGCGTTGAAAATCACCGCCGACAAGATAGCCGACGAAGGCGACGCCAGATGCATCACGTCCAGCACCCGAAGTTGCGGATAGGTCGTCGCGAACGCCGCCGGGATGATCGCGAAGTACTTGGCGACGTCGTTGGCAATCGAGAACGTCGTGAGCGAGCCGCGCGTCATCAGCATCTGCTTGCCGATCTCGACGATCTCGATCAGCTTGGTCGGGTTCGAGTCCAGATCGACCATGTTGCCCGCTTCCTTCGCGGCCTGCGTGCCGGTATTCATCGCCACCGCGACGTCGGCCTGCGCGAGCGCGGGGGCGTCGTTGGTGCCGTCGCCGGTCATCGCGACCAGACGTCCCTCGGCCTGATGCGCGCGGATCGTCGAGAGCTTCGCTTCGGGCGTCGCTTCGGCCAGGAAGTCGTCGACGCCCGCTTCCGCCGCGATCGCCGCGGCCGTGAGGCGGTTGTCGCCGGTGACCATCACCGTCTTGATGCCCATCTTGCGCAGTTCCGCGAAGCGCTCCTTGATGCCGCCCTTCACGATGTCCTTCAGCTCGATAACGCCGAGCGCGCGCGCCGTTTCGTTCACGCGCTCCGCCACGACGAGCGGCGTGCTGCCGCGCCGCGCGATGTCATCGACAGCGTTCTGCACTTCCTGCGGAAAGCGCCCGCCGCGCTCCTCGACGTACTTCCTCACCGCGTCGGCCGCGCCCTTGCGAATCTCGCGGCCGGGAAGATCGACGCCGCTCATGCGCGTCTGCGCCGTGAACGCGAGGAACGTCGCGTGCAGTGTCGCCATGTCGCGCTCGCGGATATTGAAGCGCTGCTTCGCCAGCACGACGATGCTGCGCCCTTCCGGCGTTTCATCGGCGAGCGATGCGAGTTGCGCGGCATCGGCGAGATCGCGTTCGGCGATGCCCGGCGCCGCGACGAACATCGACGCCTGACGATTGCCGAGCGTGATCGTGCCGGTCTTGTCGAGCAGCAGCACGTCGACGTCGCCCGCCGCTTCGACCGCGCGGCCCGACGTGGCGATCACGTTCGCCTGCATCATGCGGCTCATGCCCGCGACGCCGATGGCCGAAAGCAGGCCGCCGATGGTCGTCGGAATCAGGCACACGAGCAGCGCGACGAGCGCGGTGATCGTCACGACATGGCCCTGCTTCGCCGCTTCCACGGAGAACATCGAGAACGGCAGCAGCGTGGCCGTGGCGAAGAGCAGCACGAGCGTCAGCGCGACGAGCAGGATCGTCAGCGCGATTTCGTTCGGCGTCTTCTGGCGCTTGGCGCCCTCGACCATCGCGATCATGCGGTCGAGAAAGGCCTCGCCGGGATTCACGCCCACGCGCACGACGATCCAGTCCGACAGCACGCGCGTGCCGCCCGTCACCGATGAAAAGTCGCCGCCCGACTCGCGGATCACCGGCGCGGATTCGCCCGTGATCGCGGATTCGTCCACGGACGCGACGCCTTCGATCACGTCGCCGTCGGCGGGAATCACATCGCCCGCTTCGACGAGCACCACGTCGCCTTTGCGCAGATCGGTGGATGTCGTGATGCGGATCGGCGACTTCGGATGCGGCTCGTTGAGCTTCTTCGCCATCACGTTGTGCTTCGCCTGGCGCAGCGATGCGGCCTGCGCCTTCGAGCGCCCTTCCGCGAGCGCTTCCGCGAAGTTCGCGAAGAGCACCGTGAACCACAGCCACAGCGCGATCGCGAGGATAAAGCCCGCGGGCGCTTCGGCCTGGCCTGCAAGCGCGGCGAAGAAGAGCACCGTCGTCAGAATGCTGCCGACATAGACGCAGAACATCACCGGGTTGCGCAACTGCGTGCGCGGCGCGAGCTTTTTGAACGAATCGACGATCGCCGGCTTGACCAGCGCCGGGTCGAACATCGAACGTACGGCCGTGCGTGCCTGCCCCAGATTCTCGGGGCGGTGCATCGGCGGTTGATTCATTTGAGTCATGCTGTCCTCGACTTCAATGGCCTGCGATCATGGTGATGTGCTCGACGATGGGTCCGAGCGCGAGCGCGGGCACGTAGGTGAGCGCGCCGACGAGCAGCAGCGTGCCGAGCAGAAGGACCACGAAAAGCGGACCGTGCGTCGGCAAGGTGCCCGCCGTCACGGCAAGACGCTTCTTCGCGGCGAGCGAACCGGCGATCGCGAGAATCGGGATGAGCGAGCCGAAGCGGCCGAACCACATCGCGATGCCGAGCATCGAGTTATAGAAGGGCGTGTTCACCGAAAGACCTCCGAACGCGCTGCCGTTGTTGTTGGCGGCCGAGCTGAACGCATAGAGGATTTCGGAGAAGCCGTGCGCGCCCGGATTCGCGATGCCCGCCGTGCCCGCCGCGCTCAGAACGGCGACCGACGTGCCCACGAGCACCAGCAGCGGCGTCAGCAGAATGACGATGGACACCATCTTCATTTCGAACGATTCGATCTTCTTGCCGACGTACTCGGGCGTGCGGCCGATCATCAGC
Organism: Caballeronia sp. EK; assembly: GCF_014384845.1. Lineage (NCBI taxonomy): Bacteria > Pseudomonadati > Pseudomonadota > Betaproteobacteria > Burkholderiales > Burkholderiaceae > Caballeronia > Caballeronia sp. EK. The sequence goes on along the minus strand of NZ_JACSUE010000001.1, from coordinate 106,870 downwards.
CCGGCGACGAACACCGCCAGCAACGCGAACGCGAGCATGCCGTACAGACCGGAACCGACGCCGCCGAAGATCACTTCGCCGAGCTGGATCAGGAGCATCGGCACGAGGCCGCCGAGCGGGGTGAGCGAATCGTGCGTGTTGCTGACCGCGCCGCAGGAAGCCGAGGTCGTCGCGACCGTGAAGATGCCCGACTGCGCGATGCCCAGACGCGTTTCCTTGCCTTCCATGTTGCCGCCCGCCTGCAACGCGGACGCCTGCGTATCGACGTGCAGCGACGCATAGACCGGATTGCCCGCCTGCTCCGCCGAGATCTCGAACAAGCATGCGGCGGCGAACGCAATGGTCATCGCCGCGAGCACGGCATAGCCCTGGCGCCTGTCGCCGACCGTGCGTCCGAACACCACGCACAGCGCCGCCGGAATGATCAGCATGGCGAGCATCTGCATGAAGTTCGAAAACGGCGTCGGGTTCTCGTACGGGTGCGCGGAGTTGGCGTTGAAGAAGCCCCCGCCGTTGGTGCCGAGCATCTTGATCGCTTCCTGCGAGGCGACCGGGCCCATCGGCAGAGTCTGCTTGTCGGCCTTGAGCGTTTGCGTGACGGACTTGCCCTGCGCGTCGGTCGATTGCGTCTGATAGCTCGTGACCTGCAGCGTCGATACGTCCTGATATGCCCTGAAGTTCTGGATCGCGCCCTGGCTCACGAAGACGAGCGCGAAGACGACGGCGAGCGGCGCGAGAATGTAGAGCGTCGTGCGCGTCAGATCGACCCAGAAATTGCCGATGGTCTGCGCGGAATGGCGCTTGAAGCCGCGGATCAGCGCGATGACCACCGCGATGCCGGTCGCCGCCGACAGGAAGTTCTGCACGGTGAGGCCGAGCATCTGCGCGAGATAGCCGAGCGTGCTCTCGCCGCCGTAATCCTGCCAGTTCGTGTTGGTCACGAAGCTGACGGCGGTGTTGAACGCGGCGTCCGGCGACATCGCGGCGAAGCCTTGAGGATTGGCCGGCAGCATGCCTTGCAAGCGCAGGATGGCATACAGCACGAGCGCGCCGAGCACGTTGAAGAGCATCACGGCGAGCGCGTAGTGCTTCCACGACATCTCGGCATCGGGATCGACGCCGGCGATGCGATACAGCACGTTCTCGACCGGACGCCCGATCCTGCGCACGACGACGGACGATCCATCGAGCACGTTCGAGATATAGCGGCCGAGCGGAATGGCGAGTGCGATCAGAACGACGATGAAAATCGCCGTCTGCATGAAAGTATTGGCGTTCATTCGAGATCCTCCGCACGCAAAAGCGCGTACACGAGGTACACGAAGAGCAGCAGCGTGGAAGCCGCCGCCAGCCACAACATCCAGGCGCTCATGGACGGCCTCCCGTCGCGCGGCGGCTCAGTCGCTCGCAGCCGCGTGTGAGCGCCACGCAAAGTCCCCAGAACAGGACGATGCCGGCGAGATAAATGAAGTCCATTTTGGTGTTCTCCCCTTATGCGGTTCAGGACAGGGTGGAGAATACGAAAACGGACGTAAACGACTTAACAAGAGGTCGGGAGAAGGTATAAAAATGGTGTAAAGATGTGGACTGCCATTCTCGCGAGGCGATTTTTATGACAGACGATCCCGATCCCGAGCAGCTGAAAGGCCCAGGTGGAATGACATTGCGGGAGATTCACGAACAGGTGCGGAAATCGGTCGAGCGCGACCGCGAAGCGCAGGCCGCGCATAAATCAGTTGCGCCGAAATCCCGATGGCAAAGATGGGTGCGCTACGTGTGGGGACGCAGCGGGCGCCGCTGATCGCGGTTTGCGGGTCAGCGGTTCGAACTGATCTTCAGGCGGTGGCTTTTGCCTCCAGCTCCGCGATGCGCTTGCGTAACGCGCGATCTTCCTGAAAGCGCGCCGTCTCATCGCGAATGATCGCGACGATGCCGGTCACTTCGCCTTGCGATTGCAACAGCGCGACCGTGAACGCAATCGACATCGTGCGTCCGGCCTTATCGACGGCGGGCACCTTGAGCAGATCGTGTCCGTAGCGCGTCTCGCCGGTCGCCATCGTCTTGTGATAGCCGTCCCAGTGACGGCCGCGCAGGCGTTCCGGAATGATCAGGTCCAGCGACTGTCCCAATGCTTCGCTCTGGGTGAAGCCGAACATGCGTTCGGCCGCCGGATTCCATAACGTGATCGCGCCGCTCGCATCCGAAATGATCACGGCGTCGCCGATCGCATTGACGAGCTGTTCGTAGTCGATGGTGGGGGTCATGGTGTCGTCCGGATCGATATAGTATTTTTGAAGGGCGCTGCCATTCTGCCGCAAAAAAGCCGGACAGCAGAAGGCAGCGATTACCCTTCACCTGCCAATATAACCGCGTCAGACGGCCCGGATCTCCTGCATGCGTGCAACCTGCTCAGGGCTATAGCCAAGCTCGAGCAACACTTCCTCGGTGTGCTCGCCCAACAGCGGCGAGCCCGTGATTTCCGGCTTCAGATCCGAGAACTTGATCGGGCTGCCGACCGTGAGGTACTTGCCGCGCACCTTGTGATCCACTTCGACGATCGAGCCGCTCGCGCGCAACGATTCATCGTTCGCGAGTTCCTTCATCGTCAGCACCGGCGCGCACGGGATATCGAACTTGCGCAGGATATCGACGGCTTCGAACTTGGTCTTGTCGGCGAGCCATGCTTCGATCGTATTGAAGATATCGAAGATATGCGGCTGGCGCGCTTCGGCCGTCATGTAGTTCGGGTCCTGAATCCATTCCGGCTTGCCGATTGCGCGGCAGATCGGCGCCCACGCGTGACCCTGAATCGTGAAGTAGATATACGCGTTCGGATCGGTTTCCCAGCCCTTGCACTTGAGCACCCAGCCCGGCTGTCCGCCGCCGCCTGCATTGCCGCCGCGCGGCACCACGTCGCTGAACGTGCCGTGCGGATATTGCGGATACTCCTCCAGGTAGCCGATGCGGTCCAGACGCTGCTGATCGCGCAGCTTCACGCGGCACAGGTTGAGCACGCTGTCCTGCATCGACACGGCGACTTTCTGCCCCTTGCCCGTTTGCTGGCGGCCGATGATCGCCGTGAGAATGCCGATCGCCAGATGCATGCCGGTGTTGCTGTCGCCGAGCGCGGCCGCGCTGATGGTCGGCGGACCGTCCCAGAAGCCCGTCGTCGATGCCGCGCCACCCGCGCATTGCGCGACGTTTTCATAAACCTTCAGATCGTCGTAATGGTGGCCGTCGCTGAAGCCCTTGACGGATGCCACGATCAACTTCTTGTTCAGTTCGTGGATGTTTTCCCACGAGAAGCCCATGCGGTCCAGCGCGCCCGGACCGAAGTTCTCGACCAGCACGTCCGATTCGCGGATCAGCTTGGTCAGCACTTCCTTGCCTTCGTCCGTTTTCGTATCGAGCGTCAACGAGCGCTTGTTGCTGTTGAGCATCGTGAAATACAGCGCGTCGGCGTCCGGAATGTCGCGCAACTGGTTGCGCGTGACGTCGCCCGACCCGGGACGTTCGACCTTGATCACATCCGCACCGAACCAGGCCAGCATCTGAGTGCATGCGGGACCGGCTTGCACGTGCGTGAAGTCGATGATCTTGATGCCTTTGAGTGGTTTGTCGCTCAATTGAGTTCTCCTGGGTGGCTTTGTCGTCGTTACTTTTTCATCGCCGCGCTTTGCGGATTCAGATTCGTCAGGCGTCCGCTCTCCGTGCCGGCCGCTTCATCGATCACTGCGTTGATCAGCGTCGGCTTGCCCGATCTGATCGCCTCTTCCAGTGCGTGCGTCAACTCTTCCGGCGTCGTCGCGTTGAAGCCGATCCCGCCGAATGCCTCGATCATCTTGTCGTAGCGCGCGTTCTTCACGAACACGGTCGGCGCGACGTCCTTGCCACCCGTAGGATTCACATCGGTGCCGCGATACACGCCGTTGTTGTTGAAGACGATGGTGCAGACCGGCAAGTCGTATCGGCAGATGGTTTCGAGTTCCATGCCGCTGAAGCCGAACGCGCTGTCGCCTTCGATCGCCACGACCTGCTTGCCGCTCGTCACCGCCGCGCCGATCGAGAAGCCCATGCCGATGCCCATGATTCCCCACGTGCCCGAATCGAAACGCTTGCGCGGCTCGTACATGTCGATGATGCTGCGCGCATAGTCGAGCGTGTTCGCACCTTCGTTCACGACGTTGATGTCGGGGCGCGTCTTGAGTACGTCGCGGATCGCGCGCAGCGCGCTGTGGAAGTTCATCGGCGACGGATTCTTCGCGAGCGTCGCCGCCATCTTTTCGAGGTTCTTGTTCTTGCGCTCGTTGATTGCGCCCGTCCATTCGCTCGACGGCTTCGGGAAGCCCGCGCCGATGCCCGCGACGAGCGCCGACACGCACGAGCCGATGTCGCCGATCACCGGCGCGGCGATCGCGACGTTGCTGTCGATTTCGGTCGGCGAGATGTCGATCTGCACGAACTGCTTGGGCGCCGCGCCCCAGGTCTTGCCCTTGCCGTGCGCAAGCAGCCAGTTCAAGCGCGCGCCGATCAGCACGACGCAATCCGCTTCCTGCAGCACGAACGAACGCGCCGCCGACGCCGACTGCTCATGCGTGTCGGGCAACAGGCCCTTCGCCATCGACATCGGCAGATACGGAATGCCGCTCTTCTCGACCAGCTCGCGAATCTGCGCGTCGGCCTGCGCGTAGGCAGCGCCCTTGCCGAGCAGAATCAGCGGACGCTTCGCGCCCTTGATGACGTCGAGCGCGCGCTTCACCGAATCCGGCGACGGCAACTGACGCGGTGCAGCGTCCACGACCTTGATGAGCGATTGCTGGCCCTTGAGCGCGTCCATCGTCTGCGAGAGCAGCTTGGCGGGCAGATCGAGATACACGCCGCCCGGACGCCCCGACACGGCTGCGCGGATCGCACGCGCGATGCCGACGCCGATGTCCTCCGCATGCAGCACGCGATACGCAGCCTTCGCATAGGGCTTCGCCGCGTTCAACTGATCCATCTCTTCGTAGTCGCCCTGCTGCAGATCGACGATCTCGCGCTCGCTGGAGCCGCTGATCAGGATCATCGGGAAGCAATTGGTGGTCGCGTTGGCGAGCGCGGTCAGTCCGTTCAGGAAGCCGGGCGCCGACACAGTCAGGCAGATACCCGGCTTCTGCGTCATGTAGCCCGCGATCGCGGCCGCATTGCCCGCGTGCTGCTCATGACGAAAGCCGATGAAGCGCATGCCTTCCGCCTGCGCGAGGCGCGCCAGGTCGGTGATTGGAATGCCGACGAGACCGAAGATCGTGTCGATGTCGTTCAGCTTCAGCGCATCGATGACGAGGTGAAAGCCATCGGTCACTTGCGGCGCCTTCGTTTCAACGGGCGCCTGCGTTGTTGCCTCGAGTACGTCTGCCATTTGTCTCCTCCTGAGGGCCGGTTATGTGCTGATATACTAGATATCAGATACTGCATTTGTCAAAGCTTTATTTTGAGTTTTGTGCGAAAAACTGAGGGAGAGATACGGCGCACGCTCTGGTGCATTGCGGCATGGCTCAAGGGCCGCGGACATTGCTGTCGCGCGGCCCCTCGCCGGCCCTATGAAGCACGCATGCCGGACGTTGTCATCGGGTTGAAGACTTGCTCGGCGCTTCCGTCCAGTCAGGCTGAAAAGCCATGCCGATGACCGGCTGCGGCGAAGCCTCCGCGAGCGTGTTCTCTATCCAGCGCCGGCGCATCGGCGCGAGGACGAACTTGGCGCAGATGCCCGCCGCGATCGATGTGATCGCCGTAGCGATGAACACGGTGTTCCACGAGCCGAGCGAAGCCAGCACCGATGCAAGCGGCACCATCATCGAGGCCGTGCCCTTCGCGGTGTAGAGCGTCCCCGCGTTGGCGGCGGCGTACTTGCTGCCGAACGTATCGGCGCAGGTCGCGGGGAAGATCGAGAAGATTTCGCCCCAGCACAGGAACGTCAACGCCGCGAACAGCATGAACATGTAGGGACTCTGCCCGAACTGCATCAACCCGAGCAGCGCGACGCCTTCGCCCAGAAAGATGATGAACATGGTGTTTTCGCGGCCGATCTTGTCCGAGATGAAGCCGCATAGCGGGCGCGTGAAGCCGTTGCAGAGGTTATCGATGGACAGCGTCATCGCGAGCAGCGGCAACGTCGCGCCGAGGATTGTCACCGGCATATTGGCGAAGCCGTATTCCTTGGCGATCGGCCCGAACTGCGCGGTGGCGATCACGCCGCCCGCAGCCACCGCGACGAACATCGCATACAGCACCCAGAAGATGGGCGCTCGCACCATCTGCCCGGTCGTATAGTCGATCTTGGTAGCGACGACACGTTTGGCCGGCACGATGTTCGCGGGCGGTTTCGGCCGCACGAGCAACAGCGCGAGCACGAAAATGACCGCGCCTTGCAGGCTGCCGAAGAACATGAAGGCGCTTTCGTAGCCGGAGTGCTGGATCATGTTCGAGATCGGGATCACGGTGACGGCCGCGCCCGCTCCGAAGCCCGCCGCCGTCAGACCGGCCGCGAGACCGCGCTTGTCCGGGAACCACTTGAGCGCCGTGCCGACGCACGTGCCATACACGCAGCCCGCGCCGATACCCGCGACCACGGCGGCGATGTACAGATGCATGAGCGTGGTGGCATGGGCATCGATGATCCAGCCGATCGCCGCGCAGATCGCGCCGCCCATCACCACGGGCCTTGGTCCGAACTTGTCGACGAGCCAGCCTTCGACGGGCACGAGCCACGTCTCAGTGACAATGAAGATCGTGAACGCGGTCTGAATCGCCGCCTGCCCCCAGTGATGCTTCGCGTCCATCGGAATCACGAACAACGTCCACGCGTACTGGAAATTGGCCACGAGCCCCATGCAGACGATGCCGATCACCAACTGCACCCACCTGTTATGACGACGTCCGTGCCACTGCCCGGCGACCGCCGTATCTGCGCTTGCCATGTCTGTCTCCGTTATGTGTCATTGCGCTCGTTCGGCGCCTGAGGTACTGCGAAAACCGACGCGATGCATCGGTGGCGAGACACGCGGCCCCGATGCAAAGGGGATCGGGGAAATACACGAGGCCATCGTGCGGCAGAAAAACGATAGGGGAAAGTTATAAAAAATTTCGATATGGATTCACGATCGTGAATGGATGACGACGCACGACGGCATCGGCAGCAATCGCGAACTTGTTACACCTCTTACCGACGGGGGCGGATCGCGTTACTAAAGCCTTTCAGCGCTGCGGTTATACTCGGCGTCGTCTCAAAATCAAACGTCCGAACAATGTCGAAACGAATCATCAAACTTCTTGCTGTCGCAGCGCTCACGGCGGCGGCCTCGGTGCCGGCCCTGGCTGGCGATATGAACAATGCGCTCGGCGGCGCGCTCGGCGGTGTGGCCGGAGCGGCGCTCGGCGGCGCTGTCGGTGGCAGCACGGGCGCGGTGCTCGGCGGTGCGGTCGGCGGCGGCGCTGGCGGCGCGGTCACGTCGAACCGGCGCGAGCGCACGGGCGCGATCGTCGGCGGCGCGCTGGGCGGCGGCGCGGGCACAGCGGCAGGCAACGCGATGGGCGGTCGTGGCGGCGGCCTGATGGGCGCGGCGCTGGGCGGTGGCGCCGGCGCAGCGCTGGGTGGCAACGTCTCGCGCTCGAACTCGTACGAGGACGACTACAGCCGCGGTCATCACGGCAAGCACCACAAGCATCACCGTCACGACTGAGCGGCAAGCGCTTCAAAGCTGGAAAACGGACGCCACGTGGTCGATGAACGCACGGACGACGGGCGGCAGTCCTCGGCGCGTGGTGAATACGAGATGGACGATGCCACTCTCCGTTTTCCATTCCGGAAATACATGAACGAGCGCGCCGCTCGCGAGTTGCTCCCGGCACGCGTGATCGGGCAGCAACGCGACGCCGAGTCCCGCCATCGCGCTATCGCGCAGTGAGACATAGTCCACGCACGTCATCCGCGGCTCGCTGCGGATCGTATGCGATGCATCGTCCGGTCCGGTGAAGGTCCACTCGATCTCGCCCATCTGATCCGTGGTGGCGAGCGTCGGCAAGGCGGAGAGCGCGGCGATGTCCCCGCTCATGCAAAGCGACGCGACCGAAGGCGCAGCCACCAGAATGCGGCTCGAGTGCCCCAGCGTGCGCACGATCAGCGACGCGTCCGTATCCAGCCGCACGCGCACGCGAATGGCGATGTCGATACGTTCCTCGATCAGATCGACCGGGCGATCCACGGCGATGACCTGCAGACGCGCCTTCGGGAAGCGCGTGAGGAACGTGCTGTACGCCTTCGAGAGTGTCGGCATGAGCCCGAGCGGACAACTGCAGCGGATGACCCCGCGAGGTTCGCTCAGCGCCTCGGAGATGACGGAGTCGGCCTGCTGCACGTCGAGCATGATCGTCCTGCAACGCTCATGGAAGGCGTGCCCGATCTCGGTCACCCGAAAGCGGCGCGTCGAGCGCTCGATCAGACGCACCCCGAGCCGCACTTCGAGTGCGGCGATCCGGCGGCTGATGGTCGATTTTGGCGTGCGCAGCGCGCGGCTCGCCGCGGCGAACCCGCCATGCCCGACCACTTCAGCGAAGAGGACGTAATCGTTGATGTCGGCCATGCCTATTGACCCATTTTTGGAACTATCAAACCCGGTTTCACAGTCTACCGCGCCGATTGTCTCATTGGCATGATGCTCTCAACGCGACGCAGCCTGCGCCGCCAAACCAGACGGAGAGTTGAAAATGACTGGCAAATTCGAAAACAAGGTCGTGGTCGTGACGGGCGGTACGAGCGGAATCGGCTTTGCGACCGCGAAGCGCTTCGCCGCGGAAGGCGCATCGGTGTTCATCACCGGTCGTCGTCAGAAGGAGCTGGATGCGGCTGTCGAAGCGATGCACGGACGTGTCGTGGGCATCCGGGCGGACATGTCGAAACTCGCGGATATCGACCGGCTCTACGATGCCGTGCAGCAGAAGCATTCGAATATCGACGTGCTGTTCGCCAATGCCGGCGGCGGTTCCATGCTGCCGCTGGGCGCCATCACCGAGGAACATTACGAAGACACCTTCGGGCGCAACGTGAAAGGCGTGATCTTCACCGTTCAGAAAGCGATCCCGCTTCTGCGCGACGGCGCTTCCGTGATCCTCACGGGCTCGACGGCAGGCAGCACCGGCACCGCCGCGTTCAGCGTCTACAGCGCGTCGAAGGCCGCTGTGCGCAGTCTCGCGCGTAGCTGGACGCTGGACCTGAAGGAGCGTGGGATTCGTGTGAATGTCGTCAGCCCGGGACCGGTGAAGACGCCGGGTCTTGTCGAGCTGGCGGGCCCCGATGCGGCGCAGCAGCAGGGTCTGCTCGACTACATGGCGTCGAACGTGCCGCTCGGACGCGTCGGCGATCCGGACGAGGTCGCCAAGGTCGTGCTGTTCCTGGGATCGGAAGAGTCCAGCTTCGTCGCCGGAGCTGAGTTTTTTGTCGACGGCGGGCTGGCCCAGGTCTGATTGACCGCTCGCGTGCCGGACAAGCTCGCAGTTTCGAGCCTGTCCGGGACGTCGTTAGTGAACCTGAGCGCCTTACGCCTTTTTGGACGCAGCGCCGATCGAACGATCGAGAAAGCTCAGCAGCAGCGGAGCGATTTCGTCGAGCTTGTCTTCCAGCGCGAAATGCCCCGTGTCGAGAATGTGCATCTCCGCATCGGGCAAATCGCGCAGATACGGGTGCGCGCCTTCTTCCGGGAAGATCTTGTCGTTCTTGCCCCACACGATGATCGTAGGTGGCCGGTGCTCGCGGAAGAACGCCTGAAACTGCGGGTAGAGCGGGACGTTCGTACCGTAATCGAGGAACAGATCCATCTGAATCTCGCGGTTGCCCGGACGGTCGAGCAGCGCCTGATCATGCAGCCAGTTATCGGGGCTGATTCTCGACACATCGGAAACGCCGTCCGTGTATTGGAAGATCGTCGTGTCGAGCGTGACGAGGCCGTGCAACGCTTCGCGATTCTTCACGGACTGATCGGCCCAATAGGCCTTGATCGGATCCCAGAACTCGCGCAGACCTTCGGTATAGGCATTGCCGTTCTGAACGATCATGCCCGTCACGCGCGACGGATTCTTGAGCGCAAGCCGATAGCCCACCGGCGCACCGTAATCCATCACGTACATCGCGAAGCGATCGATATTCAGCCGGCCGAGCAACGCGTCGATCATGTCGGCGTATCGTTGAAAGCCGTAGCTGAACGCGGCGCGATCGGGAGAGTCGCTTTCACCGAAGCCGGGATAGTCGGGTGCGACGACGCGGTACTTCTGCGCGAGAATCGGGATTAGATTCCGAAACATGTGCGAAGAGGTCGGAAAGCCGTGCAGCAGAAGAACAACCGGCGCGTCCGATGGGCCGGCTTCCCTGTAGAACACATTGACGCCATCGATGGTTTCGGACTGGTAGCGAACGACGGGAATCGAAGTCATGACGAGAATTCCTGTGAAAGATGATCGAGTGCCGCATCCGCTTCAAACCGGTCCTGATGCAGCGTTGAATGCATGGTGCACCCGTCGCCAATCCGACGGAATCCTCATCGTGCAGAATGCACTCTTCTTTCATCGAGAAGAGTTGCCCTGCCTTGAACTCCGGCGCTTGCCTTCGAACAAATCACGCTGTTGCGCGAGCCCTTCTCCCACCACATCGAAAAACGCTCGCACGCGCGCGGTCTTTCGCAGATCGGCATGCGTGACGATCCATAGTTCACCTTCCAGTTCGGCGACCGGATTCGCGGCGACACGCGTGACGCCGATATCGCCGTCGCCAAGATAGCATGGCAGCAGCGCGAGGCCGATGCCCGCGCGCGCCGCGGTCAACTGATTCACCAGACTGTTCGTCCGGTACACGAACGACGACGGCGACGCATTGAGCGCAAGCCATTGCGCCGCGCGAATAGCCGACGCCGTTTCATCCCAGCCGATCAACGCGTGATCGTCGGGCTTCCAGTTGCGACGCAGGCCGCCGGCATCCGCGACATACGACGGCGCGGCATACCACGCCCACGCAACGCCCGCGAGCTTCTTGCCCCATAGCTCGCCCTCTTTCGGCCGAACCGGACGCAACGCGATATCCGCTTCGCGCCGCGACAGACTGAGCACGCGATTTTCGATCGACAGTTCGACGACGATCCCAGGATGCGCCTGACGGAATGCGGCGAGATGCGTGGTGAGCTGGCTATAAGCGAGCGTTTCCGACGATGTGACGCGCAAGCGTCCGCTTAGCCGATGATCACCGCCGACGACATCGCGCCCCAGCGCAAGGAATTCATCTTCCATACGCTCGGCGCCCGCCGCAATGCGCGCGCCGGCCTCCGTCGGCTGATACACGCCGCCCGGCAAGCGCTCGAACAGACGCGCGCCGAGCTGCGTTTCGAGCGCCTTCAGACGGCGGTACGCCGTCGAATGATCGATGCCGAGCGCTTCGGATGCGGCATTGAGACTGCCGCCACGCTGAATCGCGAGCACGAGTCGGAGTTCGTTCCAGTCTTCCATGTATCGACGTTAAACCAGCGCTTGCATCGATGCAAGCGCGGCTTTCGCGCTGACAATGGACTTGCATCATCGCAACCACTACTCTGCCGTTGTGCAGACACACATCAACGGGAGGCAGGTCATGAAGCCAATCGGAGCGCCGACGCTCACGCTCGTCAGTCATCCGCTTTGTCCATACGTGCAACGCGCTGCGATCGTGCTGGCGGAAAGAGGCGTCGGTTTCGAGAAGCGTTACGTCGATCTGGCGAACAGGCCCGCATGGTTCGAAACGCTTTCGCCGCTCGGGAAAGTGCCCTTGCTGATGATCGCGCGTGACGGCCGCGAAGACGCCGTGATTTTCGAAAGCGCCGTGATCTGCGAGTATCTCGACGAAACGCAGCCGGGCCGCACGCTGCTTCCACAGGATGCGCTCGAACGCGCGCAGCATCGTGGATGGATCGAGTTCGGCTCGTCGATTCTCGCCGAGATATGGAAGCTGGAAATCGCCATCGATGAATCGGCGTATCACGCCCAGCGAAAAGCGCTCGCGGAGCGGTTTGCGACGGTCGAGCGCGTATTGAACGCGGGGCCGTGGTTTGCGGGCCGCGAGTTCGGCATGGTCGATGCCGTGTTCGCGCCGATCTTTCGCTATTTCGATGTATTCGATGAACTCGCGGACCTTCAGGTGTTCACCGATACGCCGAAGGTCATCGCATGGCGACGCGCGCTCGCTGCGCGCCCGAGCGTGATCGGCGCGGCGCCTGCGGACTACGCACAGCGCTTGCGCGCTTTCCTGCACGAACGCGATGCGTATCTGCTTCGCGCCGACGCCAAGAGACCGCGATGAGCCAGAGTGCAGCGTGGCTGCTGCTCATCCTGTCCGGATTGCTCGATGTAGCGTGGGCCGTCTCGATGAAGTTGACGCAGGGCTATACGCGCCCCGGATGGACAGCGCTGTCGATCGTGCTGCTCGCGGCCTTCGTCTATCTGCTCGGCAAGGTGCTGGCGCTATTGCCCGTGGGCAGCGCGTATGCGGTATGGACCGGCATCGGCGCGCTGGGAACCGTGGTGCTCGGCGTCGTGCTGTTCGGCGAAACCGTGAGCGCGCTGAGGGTTATCGGCGCGGTGCTGGTCATCGCGGGGATCGCGGCGCTGAAGCAGGCGCCGGTCTGACGCAAGCATTTATCCCTTGCCGAGCGGCGGCCGGCCGGGAAACCCGGCCATATTGCTCAACTGCGCCAGTTCATTGGCCGCCTCGCGCAGCAGTACCGAGTACTCGTGAATCTTTTCGACCGTCAGCCGCACTCGCGGACCGGCCAGGCTGATGACGCCGACGCATCGCGAGCCGCTCACCGCGGGCACCGCCACCGCCGACATGCGCGGGGCGAACACTTCATCGATCATCGCGTAGCCGCGCACGCGTGCCGCATGCAGAAAACCCAGAAGGGCCTTCAGCGTCGTCGGCGCATTGGGTCCGAACTCGTTCGGCTGTCCGAAGCCCTGCTTCAACACGAGCGCGACCGCCTGCTCGTCGGTCATCGTCATGAGCCATGCGTGCCCGGTCGACGTGCATGAAAGCCGTGCCGCCTGCCCCATGTCCGGATCGTAGCGAAAGCCTGTGCGCTGTCCGTCCGCCTTGCCCACCCAGATGATCGCCTCGCCGTCCACGAGCGACAGCCGCGCCAGTTCGCCGGTCCGCGCGGCGACGCGTTCGATGATCGGCTGGGCGATATCCGCGATGCCCGTCAAGCTCAGAAATTCCAGCCCGTTCGACGTCATGCGCATGGTCAGGATGTAGCGGCCGTGATCGACCAGTTGCCGGACATATCCGCTATCGACGAGATCGACGAGCAACCGGTGACACGTGCTGCGCGGCAAAGCCAAAGCATCGGCGATGGCGAGAAGCCCCGCGCCTTCGCCCTGCGACGCGAGGAAATCGAGAATCTTCAGGCCGTTTTTAAGCGACATGTCGCGTTTGTTTTCGTGATATGAAATGCAGTTCCGGTGCGGAACGTCCCGCCTTTGCAGCGCAAACAATAGCACTTGTTCGTGGCCGGAAACGAACGATTCACCATATCGAACAAAGGGGAGACACCATGTCAGTTCTTGCTGACTCAGACATCGCCGCGGGCGAACAAACCGCACAGACTCACTTGATGGCGCGTCGCGCGGTGGCGGGCGCCACCGTCGGCACGGCGCTGGAATGGTTCGACTTCGCGTTGTACGGCGTGGTCGCAGCAACCATTTTTCCGAAGCTCTTTTTCCCGTCGCTGGACCCGACCGCATCGCTGCTCGCGTCGCTCGCGAGCTTCTGGGCGGGGCTGGCCGCACGCCCGCTCGGCGCGGTGATCTGCGGCATGCTCGGCGACCGCTGGGGACGCCGCAACCTGATGCTGGTCACTGTCTCGGTGATGGGCGTGTCGTCATTCCTGATGGGATTGCTGCCCACCTATCAGCAGGTCGGCATTCTCGCGCCGACGCTGCTGGTCTCGCTGCGCATCATTCAGGGCTTCGCGCTCGGCGGTGAATCGACGGGCGCGCAACTGATGGCGGTGGAACATGCATCCGCGACGAAACGCGGGCTGTATTCGGGCCTGCTCGGCATCTGTTCGCCGCTCAGCCAGATACTCGCCAACCTGGCGCTGTTCGCGCTGGCTGGTCTGCTTTCGGCCGATGACTTCGAATCGTTCGGATGGAGAATCCCGTTCCTCGCGAGCTTCGTGCTCGTGCTGCTGGGCATCTATATCCGCATGAAGGTCAGCGAGACTCCGGCCTTCGAAGCGCTCAAGAAGAACAAGGGCGAGCGCGTGCGCACTGCGAATCCGCTCGGCGTCGTCTTCAAATTTCACTGGCGCACCGCGCTGCGCCTGACGCTGTTCTTCTGCGGCCCGGCTGCGCTGTTCTACCTGATCGTGGTCTTCTCGCTCAGCTATCTGACCAAGAACCTCGGCGTTCCGAAGCAGACCGGCTTTATGCTTCTGATGGTCGCGAATGTCTGCGCCATCGGCGGCGCCCTGGCGGGCGGCTATCTGAGCGACCGGATCGGGCGCAAACGCGCGCTGCTCATCGGCTCGTTCTGCACGCTCGTCTGCTGCCTGATCTACTTTCCGATCCTCAACCAGCACTCGATCGGCATGACGATGGCCGTGATGGGCGCGTTCCTCGGCTTCACGCAGTTCCAGAGCGGCATCCAGCCGGTGTGGTTCGCCGAATCGTTTCCGACCGAGGCGCGCTACACGGGCTCCGCACTGTCGTACTCGGGAGCGAACCTGCTCACCGGCGGGCCGATGCCGATCGTCGCCGTGGCGCTGCTCAACGCCTTTCACGGTTCGCCGTGGGCGATCGTCGCGGTTTGCGGCTCACTGAACCTCCTCTCCTTCCTCATGATCGCGACGTCCCGGGAAACCAAAGGCACCGCCCTCGAACGCAGCGCTACACACTGAAACCATGACCCGCAAGCTCTATATCCTCAATGGCTCGAACCTGAACATGCTGGGCGTCAGGGAACCTCACCTCTATGGCAGCACGACGCTGAAGGACATCGAACAGAACTGCCTCGCGCTGGCCGATACGCTCGAATTCGACTGCGTATTCCGTCAGACCAACAGCGAAAGCCAGTTGATCGACTGGATTCAGGAAGCGTTTCTGCAGGACGCCGCGCTGATCATCAATCCGGCCGGATTTTCGTTCGGACGGATTCCGGTGCTCGACGCGGTGAAGCTCGTGCGCCGGCCGGTGGTGGAAGTGCACATCACGAACATCCATCGGCGCTCCGAGGAATATCGTCACTCCACCATCTCCGTGGCGGCGACGGCGGTGATCTGCGGCGCTGGCGCGAATGGCTACTTGCTGGCGATTCGCGCGGCTGACGATCTCTGGGACGTTCAGAGTTGAACCCGGCGCACGCGGGCTCCACAATGAGTCCGCGTGCACCCGCTGTTCGAATCGACCTTGCCTGGCGATGCGCGTCAGAACTTGTGCCGCAAGCCGATATGCACGCTGGTCTGCGCATCGCTCGTGGACGCCGTCAGGCTGTTGATCGCCGCGACCGCCGGCCGGTTGCGCGAGTCCGTTCCGGACGCATGCTGATACACGCCCATCAAATAGACATCGGTGCGTTTGGACAGAAAGTAATCCGCGCTCAACACGCCCTGATGATATGTTGCTCCGCCGTTTTCTCCCGTCGTCGATGCGATGCTGCTGCCCTTCATGTAGGCCGCCGCGCATACGTCGGCCTGACCGATGCGCGACTCGGCACTCATTTCGATTCGAAAAAATGCGGGGTTGTGCAGCGGGAGCTGGTTTGCAGGGCTTGAACAGCCCTGCGTGATGGCGAGGGCCGGCGACTCCAGGCTTTCAATGCGTGCTTGCGAGCTCCGTGTCGATGACCAATCCGCTGCGCGGGCTCTCGATGCCGAAATGCCTCGCGAGCGCATCGACGACGTTCTTCGCCATCGCGCGGCGCGTCTCCTCCGTTCCCGAGCCGATATGAGGCGTGAGCACCAGCCTGCGATCGCGTATGAGCGCTTCGGGCACGGCGGGCTCGTGCTCGAACACATCGAGCGCGGCACCGGCGAGCCTGTCCGATGCGAGCGCCGCGATGAGCGCTTGCTCATCGACCACCGGACCACGCGCGATGTTCACGATAAATCCGTCGGGGCCGAGCGCATCGATCACGGTCGCATCGATGAGATGATGCGTCGCCGACGAGAGCGGACACGTGAGGATGAGCATGTCGCAGTCACGCGCGAGCCGGGTGACGTCGTCGTAGTACGGAATATCGACGGGCTTGCGGCTCGGTCCGAAATACGCGAGCTTCGAACCGAACGCCTTTAAACGATGTGCGATCGCCGATCCGATCGTCCCCAGTCCGACGATGCCGACTTTCATGCGCGAGATGGAACGTCCGAGCCGGTATTGACCTTGCACGGGCCATTGCCCCGAGCGCACATAAGCGTCGGCGTTCACGAAGTCGCGCGTGACTGCGAGCGCGAGACCGACAGCCGCATTCGACACGTCTTCCGCCAGGATATGCGACGTGTTCTCGATGCGAATGCCGCGCGCGCGCGTCGCGCCGATGTCCACGTTATCCAGTCCCGCGCTATAGCTCGAAATGATTTCGAGGGCGGGAAGCGCATCGAGGAATGCCGTATCGATCTTCGTTTTGCGCAGCGCGATCCCGCGCACCTTGCCGCCGTGCTCTTTCAGGAACGCGCGCGCGGATTCGGGCTCTTGCGGCAGATCGAGCACGGTGAAAAGCGCTCGCAATTCCGCGTGAGTCCATTCGGGCAGTTCTGCCGCGTTGAGGATGATCGGCTTGGTCATGGTTCTAATTCGATGATGTATGCAATTGATGCAGGGCGAAGCGCGCAACGAAGCTTCAGCTCATCTTCACGCGCTCGATCTTGCCCATGAAGAACAGATAGACGATGGCCGCGATCAGGCAGTGCGCAGCGACGAAGTACAGTCCGACCGTATAGCCGCCCGTCGCCTGCACGATATAGCCGAAGACGATCGGCGTCACGATGCCGCCGATGTTGCCGATGCAGTTGAAGATCGCGCCCGCAAGACCCACTGCCTCGCGCGGAGCCGTGTCGCTCACGATGGCCCACGTTCCCGCGCCCGCCGCCGCGCCCTTGCCGAAGAAGGCCAGCGCCATCAGCAGGACGATCACGACATTGCTTTCGGTGACGGCCGAGAGCACGATGCTGCAGCCCACTGCCATGCCGACGATATACGGCGTCTTGCGCGCCCACGACACGCTCCATCCGCGACGAATGAGCCAGTCGGAGATCGTGCCGCCCGCAATGCCGCCGACGAAGCCCGCGACAGCCGGAACCATCGTCGCGAAGCCGGCCTGCATCACGTTCATGCCGCGCGCCTGAACGAGGTAGATCGGAAACCAGGTGATGAAGAAGTAGCTCAACGCGATGGTGCAATACTGGCCGATATACGCGCACCACAACATGCGATTGCCGAGCAGCGCGCGAATCGCGCCGGGCGCCAGCACGGGACGTGATTTGAGTTCCTGCTTCGAGTCGATATCGATCATCGCGCCGCCCGCGATGATGTGTTCGAGTTCGGCGCTGGACACGCGCGGATGCTTGCGCGGCTCATGCATGACGACCGCCCACACGCCCGCCGCCGCGATGCCGATCAAACCCAGTGCGATGAACGGCGCAGGCCAGCCGAAGCGCGACGTGAGCCATCCCGCGAACGGCGAGAAAATGGCCACCGCGAAATACGATGCCGATGCGAACAGCGACGTGGCAAGACCCCGCTCTTCCTTGGGGAACCACATGACCGCGACGCGGCCGTTGGCGGGAAAGCTCGGCGCTTCGATCAGTCCGAGTGCGAAGCGCAGCGCGAACAATAAGCCGAGAGTGACCGACAGATCCGACGTGAAGTTGCCGATGAAGCCGACGAGCATGGTCGCGATGGACCAGAGAATGAGCGTGGCGCCGTACATCGTCTTGGTGCCGAGCCGATCGAGCAGCAGGCCGCCGGGTATCTGACCGACGACATAAGCCCAGCTGAACGCCGACAACACATAGCCGAGCTGCACGTGATTCAGGCCGAATTCCTTCGATATGCCGGGACCGGCGATCGACAGAATGGCGCGATCTGCATAGGCCACGGTCGCCAGCAGCAGTATCATCGCGAGGATCGAGTAACGCGTGCGGGTCGTGCGGGCCGCCGTGCCCGCTATATACTGGGTCGTTCGCTCTGTAGCCACCGATATCTCCTCTTCATGCCCCTGAACGGTTCGCGATGTCGCGCGATGCGAGCGCCTGGTCCGGGGTTGGTTTATGTTTCGCATTAGACCGATGCCGTGGATGACCGTCAATCTTGATTGATTCGATCAACGTGAAGAACTGGATGACGCAGGAAGAAGCCTGCGAGGCTCTCGGCGTGCGCAAGCAAACGCTCTATGCGTATGTCAGCCGCGGTCAGATCGAAGTCCAGGGCGATCCGCAGCACGCAAACCGCAACCTGTATCGCGCAGCGGATATCACGACGCTTCTCAAGAAGCGCAGCCTCGGGCGGGCGCGCAAAAACATCGCCGCGAGCACGATGGCCTGGGGCGAGCCGATCATCGATACGAGCATCTCCACGATCACGCGCGGCAGGCTTTACTATCGCGGCCAGGATGCGGTGCAACTGGCTGCATCGGCGACGCTCGAAGATGTCGCGCGCCTGCTCTGGAATGTGGCCGAAGCGCCGCACTTCGCGTCGTTCGAACCGGTTGCGTTCGACGGCCCCGTCGGTGCGCGTGTTTTCGCCGCCCTGGCCCGCGACGCCGCGCATGATCGAATCGAGTCGGCCCGCAATCTGGCGGACGAGGCGCAACAGGCTGCGGCGCTGGTCGGCCGCCTCGCGAGCAATTTCGTCGAGTTGCGATCGGATGAAGGACCATTGCATCTGCGCATCGCGAATGCGTGGGACGTTCCGCGTCATGCGGACCTGCTTCGCCGCGTGCTCGTCTTGCTGGCCGATCAGGAACTGACGAGTTCTTCGTTCGCCGCGCGCGTGGCCGCATCGACGGGAGCGTCGCTCGGGGCGAGCATGATCGCGGGTCTCGCCGTGTTCTCCGGACCCATGCATGGCAATGCGATCGTGCGCGTCCGTCAATTGATGGATGACGCCAGACGATCCGGAACCGAGACCGCCGTCCGGCGAAGGATCGCGCAAGGCGAGCCGTTGCCGGGCTTCGGTCACGAGCTTTATCCGCAGGGCGATCCGCGTGCGGCCGATCTCCTCTCCGCTTTCGAAGCGCCCGACGATGCACGCGAGCTGATCGATTGCGTCGAACGCTTGACGGGCAAGCTGCCCGCGATCGACATGGCGCTTGCCGCGCTCGTCGAGCATTGCCCGCTTCCCGACGAAGCGGCGTTCGCGTTGTTTTCCATCGCGCGCAGTGTCGGCTGGATGGCGCACTCGATCGAGCACGTGATGGAAGGAAGTTTGTTGCGGCCGCGCGCGCGTTATGTCGGGCTGGCTGTCGGTGAATGAGTGCGGCCGGATCACTTCCATGATTAGAACTGCGAAACGATTGTTGGTACGAGTGACGGCGGTCATCGCGACCGTGTCGTTGCTTTGCGCGTGCGCTGCGGGCGGTGCCGATAGTCGAGCGAGCCACGCGGCTTCGTTCGAGACTACGCCTTGCCCGCAGCCGAACATCGCCGGATTCCCCGATCTCGATTTCCCATCGACCGTTCAATGCGGCTATCTCACCGTCCCTGAAAATCGCGCGCTGCCCGACGGACGGCATATCCGCATCTTCGTCATGCGCGCACCCGCTGTCGCGGACAAACCGCGGCGCGATCCGCTCGTCTATCTGTCGGGCGGTCCGGGCGGCGCGGGCTCGTTCGAAGCGGCGTTCATGATGAAGCAGGGCATCAATGCCGGGCGCGAGGTCATTTTCGTCGATCAACGTGGCACCCACCGCGCCGATCCGCTCCTTGCGTGCCCCGCGTGGGAGCAGTATGTGTTCGATTCCGTCAGCAGCCGCTTCACGACTCGATCCGGCACGCTGGCGGACGCATCGGCTCTCAAGTCGTGTCGCGATGCAATGGCCGCCGCCGGCGTCGATCTCGCCGCCTACAACACCACCGAAAACGCCGCCGACATCGCCGATCTACGCGTCGCACTCGGCATCGACCAATGGGACGTCTACGGCGTCTCGTATGGATCGCGGCTCGCACTGACTCTGCTGCGCGATCATCCACAAGGCATTCGAAGCGTGGTGCTCGATTCGGTATCGCCGCCCACGGTCAATATCGTCGAGGACTGGTGGACGGCTCCAGCGAGTTCGTTCAGGGCGATCTCCGCCGCGTGTGCCGCCGACGCGTCTTGCGCCCGGGCCTACCCGCATCTGCAAGCCGACCTGAACCTCGCAGTGAAGCGACTCGATCGGAAGCCGCTTACGACACGAGTCAAGGACGACTCGGGTGCTTCGGTGAACGTAGTCATCGACGGCTTCGCGTTCGCCTATACGCTCATCATGTCGAGCGAGCGCGGCAATGCGTCAGACGTCCCGAGGATGATCTCCGATACGGCGCGAGGCGACGCGCGCGCGGTCGCCGCCCGCTATCTCGCGTTGCGCGGTCCGCAGCAGTTCGTCGGTTTGGGCGGCATGGGTCTCGCCCTCGGTGTGTTCTGCGAAGAAAGCGCCAATCTGACGACCGAGGCAGCGACGCTCGCAAAAGCGAAAGCTGCCCTTCCCGGCTTTCCCGAACGCGTGCTCCGGATTCAGCCCAAGCAAGGGCGGCTCTTCACGGAGTGTCCGGTCTGGAACGTCGGCAAGGCGCGTCCTTCGGCCAGTGCCCGAACCGTGAGCGATGTGCCCGTGCTGATACTCGAAGGCGCATTCGATGCCGCGACCGCGCCGGCGTGGGTCGGGGCGATCACGCCGGATCTCGGCCGCGCGCAGGTCGTGTCGTTTCCGTACACGGGGCATTCGGTGCTCGGCAAATCCGGTTGCGCGCAATCGATCATGGCCGCCTTCCTCGATGATCCGACGCATCCTGTCGATGGCTCGTGCGCCGCGAAACAAACGCTGAAATTCGATACCGGTCGATAGCCAGCCGTTCCGGTGTTTCCCGACCCCGGCATGCGTTTTGCGCGTCGATGCTATCCGTCGCGGGTGATTGCTTCTCACCCGGACGTCAAAAGGAGCATCGCGTCATGTCCAATCCTACTGTCGGCGATTTTCTTATCGAACGTTTGCATGCCTGGGGCGTACGCCGTATTTACGGCTATCCCGGCGACGGCATCAATGGCGTATTCGGCGCGCTCAATCGCGCGAAAGGCAAGATCGAGTTCATTCAGGCACGGCACGAAGAGATGGCGGCCTTCATGGCCTCCGCGCATGCGAAGTTCACCGGCGAACTCGGCGTGTGCATCGCGACATCGGGACCGGGCGCGACGCATCTGATCACCGGCCTTTACGATGCGCGCCTCGATCACATGCCGGTCCTCGCAATCGCGGGACAGCAAGCGCGTGCGGCTCTGGGCGGCCACTATCAGCAGGAAGTCGATCTCGCCTCAATGTTCAAGGACGTGGCCGGCGCCTTCGTGCAGCAGGCGAGCGTGCCGTCGCAGATTCGCCATCTCGTCGATCGTGCGGTGCGTATCGCGCTGTCGGAGCGCAAGGTGACGGCGCTCATCCTGCCGAACGACTTGCAGGACCTCGAATACGAACCGCCGGGCCGCAAGCACGGCACGCTGCATTCGGGCGTCGGCTATCGCGCGCCGAAGATCGTGCCGTATGACGATGACCTGCAACGCGCCGCCGATGTCCTCAACGCGGGCAAGAAGGTCGCGATTCTCGTCGGCGCGGGCGCGTTGCAGGCGACCGACGAAGTCATCGCGGTTGCGGACAAACTCGGCGCGGGCGTCGCGAAGGCGCTGCTCGGCAAGGCCGCGTTGCCCGACGATCTGCCGTTCGTCACGGGCTCGATCGGCCTGCTCGGCACCGAGCCCAGCTACAAGATGATGAACGGATGCGACACGCTGCTCATGATCGGCTCGGGCTTTCCGTACGCCGAGTTTCTGCCGAAGGAAGGCGCCGCGCGCGGCGTGCAGATCGACCTCAAGGCGGACATGCTCTCGATCCGCTATCCGATGGAAGTGAATCTCGTCGGCGACAGCGCCGAGACCTTGCGCGCGCTCCGGCCCTTGCTGCAACAGAAGACGGACCTCGCGTGGCGCAAGGACATCGAGGACTGGGTCGAAGACTGGTGGAAGACATTGGAGAAGCGCGCGATAACGCCCGCGAAAGGCGGCGTGAATCCGCAGCGCACCGTGTGGGAGTTGTCGCCGCGCGTGCCCGCGAACGCGATCGTCACGAGCGATTCGGGATCGGTCGCGAACTGGTACGCGCGCGATCTAAAGGTGAAGCGCGGCATGATGTGCTCGCTGTCGGGCGGGCTTGCATCGATGGGCGCGGCCGTGCCGTATGCGATCGCCGCGAAGTTCGCGTATCCGGAGCGGCCGGTGATCGCGCTCGTCGGCGATGGCGCAATGCAGATGAACAACATGGCCGAACTCATCACGGTCGCGAAGTACTGGAAGCAATGGTCGAATCCGAGCTGGATCTGCATGGTGCTCAATAACGAGGACCTGAATCAGGTCACGTGGGAGCAGCGCGTGATGGAAGGCGATCCGAAGTTCGAGGCGTCGCAGGACATTCCGTCGGTGCCTTATCACAAGTTCGCGGAAATGATCGGTTTGAAGGGCTTTTATGTCGATGATGCGGAGCGCATGGCGGCCGTTTGGGATGAGGCGCTTGCCGCTGATCGTCCGGTGGTGATTGAGGTGAAGGCCGATCCGAACGTGCCGCCGTTGCCGCCGCACATCACGCTGCAACAGGCGAAGGCGTTCGCGACCACGCTCATGAAGGGTGATCCGAGTCAGGCGAACGTGATCGTCGATACGGCGAAGCAGGTGCTTGGTGCGGTGTTGCCGGGGCATAAGGAGAAGTAAGGCGCGGCTCGATGGTAGCTGCGGCTTCACGACTACAGCGAGGCGAGCTTTAGTGCCTGCTCGCTGGCAGCTGCATCACCTTATGTGAATGTCTATAGGCAATTAGTCTCGCGGTTGTGGTCTCATCGCGCTCAGCGCTCGACAAATCTTGACTTCAAGGACTCCAAAATTAGTTCGGCATCCGTTAGCTTTATGCTTTCACACAACTATGAGTCGAGACAATGAAACAAAGCGGGACGATGCATCTTTTCGCAACCGCACTGGTGGCGTAACGCGATGGGCCAATATTTTTCGGCGGTCGAAGGCGATCCACTTTCCGGCAGTTCCGATAGCTATGTCATGTCGTCGGGCGCAAATGCAGTTTTTATCGACGAAGGCAATCGCACGATGGCATTTGTGGGAGGCAGTGCCTACTGCGGCAAGTGCAAGAGCATCGGGACGATCATCGGCGGTTCAGGGTGCAGCGATAGTGGTCGCTTGTACGACGAAATAACGGGTCGTCGGCAGGCGGTCGCGGGTGACTTCGTGCAATGTCAATGCAGTACGAGACCGACAATCGTGGCGCGTTACGGGAGGTACTGGATTATTGAGGACACCCCGAGAACGTATGGTTACGCGCAGTCTTCGAGGGCGTCCTGGTCGTCGGGTAACGATGCTTCGGGCTTCGACGAAATGATCGTGTTGTGTGATGAAGACGGCAACCCGGTTCCGAATCAGCGCTTTCGCATCACGACGGCTGACGGGTCGGCGCAGGATGGGACCACGAATGACGCAGGCGAGACGGTGCGTGTGCGCACGAACGCTCCCATGAGCATTGAAATTGAACTCCTGATTTAAAGATGGCTGATTCATACGTAGACTATTTGAGAAACCGCTGCGCACAGACGAACGCCGATCAAGGCAGCATCCACACGGCGACTGTCGAGACACGGTATACCCGAGCACCGTTTCGGGACCGCTGGCTACTTGTCCGGCGCGAAAGGACAGGTGAAAAAGTGTCTATTTGCGAATACACAAAAGTCACAATGATCAAAGCAACGGGCGGCCGCACGTACTTTCGAATAGCTGATGGGCACAGCGATTATGTCGGAGAAACGGTTAGTCTCAGCGACGATAATGTTGACAGTTGCCTGTCTAAACAACCTCCAAATACCCTCGCGCAGACTCTTAAGGTTCGTTATGGAAAGCGGTCTGTGGCGCTTTCGGAGCCTCGGAACAATCAAGCGCTAGACCAACAGTGGGGGACGCTTGCCATTCCGGGAGTAAGCAACGCAATTACTGTAACGTTGAATTCGGTCTGGAACGGAAGTTTTACGCCAATACCTGTTGGAACTCACCGTATCATGGCCCCGGATGCGCCGCATGACGCTTCGTACACAAACTTCTACGTCGACTACGCAAAAACGAAAGGCCTCGGAGACATCGTAGCGGACCAGGTGTGGTTTCCTCTCGAATTGGCAGGTTCGCGCGGAAATTCGAGCAGATACATTCACATTGGCAACCTCTCTGAAGGGTGCGTGACCGCTTATGCACTAGATCGATGGAATGATGTTTATAGCTTCCTGATCTCGCATCGTCTGCCTAATGAGCAGGGAAAGTACGTCGCCATGATTGAGGTAGCGAAGTGAGGTGGTTTATAACTTGCCTTCTAGCCGTTGCGTTAAGCGGTGCTCGCGCAGACGAGAACCCGCCAAGCGAGCGACTAGACCCGCCAACGATGTGCGGCGACTTTCTCAAAGCGGAAGGACTTCAGCGCGCGGACGTAAAGTTCGTTGCGTGTAAGCCCGGAGAGTTTGGCGGAATAGACAAGCTCAGCGCGGAATACCGTGTACAAGGGAAAGATGTCACGAGCGTCGAAAACTGGCTGGTCAAGCTCGCTCACGTTCGACGCCTTAAACGCGCCTGTTGCATTTGGGAAACCAGTAGAGGGAACTTCAAAGGTCGGGACGGTTCCGAATATGAAGTTTCCATGGCAGCAGAAACAACAGTCAGTTCGCGTCGAGACCTACCAAAAGTTCCGTTTTTCCACTTGACCGTGACTCACTATCTTCGAAGTCCCTGAGTGCATCATGCATGGCGGCTTTTTTTCGAGACATAACAGTTGCGTTCCTAACCCGCTATCGGATGGCCGAAGTTCCTGCGGTTGACGCAAACGCGCCCCCCGCGCGCTGGTGCACGAGGCCACCATCACCCGCCTGTCGACGCCCCAAACGTGCGCCGTGCTCGCATGCTTCTCGCAAGCCACCGGCAGGAAGCAAATGAGCGCGTCCGGATTTAGCCGCGCTACTCGGCGACCAGTCGGGCTTCCCGTTATGCGCTCGCTGACGCGCTCGCCGCACCCATCGTAGTACTCGACGCACGTCCCTCGAAGTAATTCTCAACTAAGTCAAGCCAGCGACACTTCCCGCGTGCCCACCTCCCCCGGCACGCAACCACCGCTCCCCCACCGGACGAGCGCGCCCCGCTACGCATCCGAGCCGATCAAGCACCATGGTTTTAACCCCCGACACCATCGTCATCATTATCGCTGCCGGCCTGTTTTGCGGCTTTCTCAACGCGGTCGCCTCTTCGGGATCTGCCGTATCCCTTCCGGTTCTGATGTCGGTCGGTCTGCATGCCGTCACCGCCAATGCGACCAACCGCGTTCCGGTTCTCGTCGGCGCCATTGCTGCCACGGTCGGACTGGCGCGACGCGGGGCCATCCCCTGGCGACGCACGCTGAGCACGGCCGGTCCGATCACGCTGGGCGCGGCAGCAGGAGCGCTACTGAGCGAACGGATTCCCGGTCACGATCTTCGGATGGTGATCGTGGTGGCCGTGGCCGTCGCGCTGGTTCTCATCCTCACCAACCTCAAGAAGCTGTTGAACTCGGCCGCCAAAGGCGACGCGCGAGTCGACTGGAAGGTGATGCTTCTGCTTTTCTGCGTCGGCGTCTGGACAGGCTTCATCGTGCTGGATGCCGGAACGTACATGCTGCTCGTTCTCGTCCTCGCGGCGGACTTCGCGCTGCCCGAGGCGAACGCGCTCAGAAACGTCGCGACCGCCACGGCGACCGCGGTGGCGATGGCAATCTTCGCCGGGCACGAGAGCGTCGACTGGACGACGGGCGGCATCATGGCGCTCGGCAGCGTCGCCGGTGGCCTGCTGGGTGCGCGGCTCGCCATCTCCGAGCAGGCACGGCGCTGGATCGTGGGCCTTCTCATCGTCGTGATCGTGGGCGAGCTGGCTAACCTGTCGATACGTTATTTCGCTCACTTGCTGCACTGATCGAAGACGCGCCTCGCAGTAATTCTGAGCTAAGTCGCCGCCGACATCATGACGTTGACCGGGCCGCGGACCCCGCACCCTGATTCAAGGAGAAACGTCATGAAAACAGATTTCCTGCACGGCGAGCAGAATGCCGCCCCTATCGATATTCCGGCCATCGGGCTGCGTCTTCAAGTACGAATCGATTCGAAAGCGACGGGCGCATCGGCGACGCTACTGGAAACGACGAACCAGCCCGGGTTCGGCCCGCCGCAGCATCGGCATGAGATCGAGACGGAAGTCTTTCACGTCGTGCAAGGCCGTTATCTTTTCGACGTGGACGGTAAGCAGACCGTCGTTAGCGCAGGCGAGACGATAGTCGCGAAGCAAGGCACCACGCACCGTTTCATCAACATCGACGATCGACCGTCGCGCATGCTGGTGCTGGTCACGCCTGGCTGGGACGCCAACGCGTTTTTCAGCGAACTCGGTGACGTGATGGCGAATGGTTCGCCGGACCCGGCGGTGTTGAAAGCATTCGGCGACGAGTGGCACATCGAGTTTGTCGGTCCGCCGCTTACGATGTCCGCCGAACTCGCGCCCGACGCGTTGAGCGCGTAACGGGCGTACGCGCGGTCAGATGTGGCTTCTCGCTTGCAGCAGGTCGCGCGCGGTGCTCAGCATGCCGTCGGCGATATTGCCCGAATCGATCTTGTAGCTACCGTCACGCAGCGCGGCCTTGATCGACTCGACCCTGGCCGTATCGATATCGGAACCGCTCGATTCTCCCAGCGCAGACATCGACGACAGATTCACCGTCGAGTTCAGCGCACCGGCGGCGCTCACCGACTGCACGGCGCCTTTCGTCGCGCGTTGCGTGTCGTTCTGGGCGGCTGCGAGCGTGTAGTTAATGGATTCGATTTTCATGGTGTCTACTCCCGACGTGTTGAATCCTTTAACGGTCCGGGGTTTGAAATCTTCACCATGCGCGGGAACGCGTGACCGATCCCGACGTTTGCCGCAACCCGCGAAGCCTTATCGGGCGGGCGTCTCAGTCGTTTGAAACAAATTGAAACAAAGTGTGAGCAAAGCCACACAAGGGCGATCGCGTCAACTCGCGATGGCTCGAACGCGTCGCGCTGCGGCGCGCATGCGCCGGCACTTTTGCTTCTCCAGCCATTGCAGCGACTCCTGCACGACTTCGGGCGGAACGTCGTCGAATGAGGCGTCGCGAATCAGCATTTCACTCGCGGCGATGTCGTTGAACTGGCCGAGCTTGTTCTGCACCGACGTCAATTCCTTGATCGTGCGATCGTGTCCGCCCTTGATCACGGGCTGAAAAAACTCGAGCAGATAGCGCAGCTTCTTGCCGGCCTTGCGAACGTCATGGAGATCTTCCTCGTGGGCGGTCTCGTTACGCGATGCATATCTGCTGCGCTTCTTCAGCGCGCGCTCCGCCCGGCGAACACGATCCTCCGCGAAGTCCCGAATGGGAAGATCGTTGCAGCTCGACTCCAATGCGATCTGCGCGCGAAGCAGGACGTCGTTGAGAAACGATTCGACATCATCGCTCTTGATCATCGTCTGGCTATGCACCACGGCCTGCGCCCGCTTTTCTCTCGCGGCGGCCACGAGAATGCCCATCGATGCACGCGACGCCTGCGCGGCTTTCAGAAGATCGCCGGCGATATCCCAGTCTCGCGTTCCACCGGCGACAGCGGCCAGGCGCTTGAATTCTTCGGTGGCGTGTGCGGTCGCTTCTTCGCCGAGATAAGGCGAATAGGCCCAGTACAAGGCACGCAGTTTTCTGAAGGAGACGCGAAGCTGATGGAATGCTTCGGCATCGCAATCCGTGGCGACTTCTCGCGCCCGCCTCACGGCTTCGGCGACCACGGGTGCCGCCAATGATGAAAACGTGCTCGCGATTGATTCCGCGTCGGGTGTCGATGAATCGGCCGGTCGTCGGCCTTCCTTGAAATTGATCGGCCGCGGCAAGGGCCAGTCAGCATCCATATCCACCATCGAGGCCTCGAGTCAGACAGAATTTTGGTGGACTTGACCATACCACAGCGAAGTGCCCGAAAGCTGAACTCGATGACGATTTGATGAAGGTAGAACCCGTTTATCGATCGGCGAATTCGACGCGGTTGCGCCCGCCTCGCTTGGCGCGATAGAGCGCTGCATCGGCCGACGCATAGGCCGTGTCGAAGCCGGCTCCGGCTTCATTGTTGCTGATGCCGAAACTCGCGGTGATGCGGCGATCTACCGGCGGAACAATCAGCGAATCGCTGATGGCTTCGCGCATGCGTTCCGCAAGAAGTGCGGCGCTGGAAGGATCATGACCGGGCAACAGCACCGTGAATTCCTCTCCACCCACGCGCCCGATGAAGCCGCGCTCGCCCACGATTCGCCGCAGACAATCGACGACGCCCAGTATCACTGCGTCGCCTGTGGGATGGCCGAAATCGTCGTTGATCCGTTTGAACTCGTCGATGTCCAGGACAATCATCACCGCGCTGTTCGTGCGCAGCATCTTGCCGGTCCGCTCGATCACGGCGCTGCGATTGAGCACGCCTGTCAGCGCATCGTGCGACGCGCGATGTTCGAGCTGCGTGGCAAGCGCCTGCATCTCGCGCTCGGCACGATCGCTTCTGCCGATCAAACGCCGCGTGTCCCGCATCAGCCGCTCGAAATGATCGATGAGTTCGCCAAGCGACTCGCGATATACATGCGCATCCGCATCGGCGGCCGCATGCACGGCGCGGGCTTTCACGAGCGCCGCGCTCTCTTTCTGAAACAGATCGGGCGCCGCGTCCGGAGGCAGATCAGGCGAGGATGTCGAGGGCATCCTTAACGTCCCTGATAGATGATGGGACGATCCGTGAATTCGATTGCGCCGAAATCGGCCTTCAGCTCTTCGCCGAATTCGGCAATCGTCTCGTCTTCTTCATCGTGATACCAGTTCATCAACACGCGGCTTCCCGATTGACCCGCCTGATCGAGCGCGTCGAACATGCTGAACAGCATCTTGGTGCTCGAACTGTTGAAGTAAGTCAGCGCGACATCGATGGTGATGACAGCGCCCGCGTTCTCGGCCAGATACTTGCGCATCTGCTCGATGACAGGCGCATAAAAAGCCGCCGCGTTTTCCGGGTATGACTCGCCCTTGAGCGACAACGCGTGCTGGTCGAAGCGAAAATCGACCTCGGGCGACGTCGTCGTGGCGGCGATATAGAGGTTATCCATGGTTCTTGCGCCTTCCTGCTCAGATTTTGGCCATGAGGCAAAACAGCGTGGTTCCGGGGTCGTCGGCACGCGGATGAAAAGCAAACTCGAGCGGCGCACTCGCATCGCGCGCCATCGTGAGAAATCCGAGGCCCGCGCCCTTGCTGTCTTCCGGCGTGTCGGACCGCAGCGATAGCTTGTACGCCTGCCTGATTTCTTCAAGCGACATATTGCGCAGGGGTTCGAGCTTATTGCGCAGATTCTCGACTTCAGCGGTCGCCATCGGATTGACGCATAACATCACGTGATGCTCGCCGTCCTTCGAGATGCAGACTGCTCCCTCGCGTATGGCTCCCGCCGTCTCGCCGCCCGCTTTCAATGCGTCCGACGAGTAGTGAACGATGTTCTGCGACAGTTCGACAAAAGACGAGAAAAGCTTGCGGCGAGTCGGCGCGTTCACGCCCGCGACTTCCAGCTGCAGCTTGACCACCTCGCCCATCGCCGCGACGATGTTATGCGAGAAATAGCCCTTGTGATAGAAGAGAACATTGCGTCGCCGCGCCAGATCGAAAAAGGCGCTGTCTTGATCGAGTAGTTGAGACATTCTGGAAATTGACTAGATACGGGCACAAAAAAACGTGACGTCATCGCGGCGCGGTTGCGTGCGTTGCCAGTCGGCGAGCGCGAGCCGAAGCGCTTCGCAGATCGTCGATGGTGGCTCGGCCCGATGTTCGCGAATCACGTCGAGCGCGCGGCGCCGGCCGAAAGAAATGCTTCGCGGGCCGCCGATCTGATCCGTCAGTCCGTCCGTGCAAATGAAGAAGAGGCTGCCCTTCGGTAATGAAATGGCGTGCGCCTTCCATTCATAGTTTGCGCGGCTATCGACATAACCTACGCCCATGCGATCGGGCGCGATCGTTTCGAACTCTGTCGCGTCGGGCGACAGGATATGCAACGCAATCCTCGCCCCCGCGAAATGCAGCACGCTCTTTGCAGCATCGAACCAGAAGAACGCGGAATCCAGCCCGTCGTTGGATTGCGGTCCTCCGCTCGCGTTGTTCACCTGCCCGAGCAAGCCCTTCACGTTGCGGTTGAGCGCCGACAGCAAGGCGGCCGGATCGCGCGGTCCCATCTGTTCGAGCGCCTTCGAGAGAGACGCCGAAGCGAGCAGCGTCATGAACGCGCCGGGCACGCCATGACCGGTGCAATCGGCTATCGCGCCGAACCAGTCGCCGGAGTTCGCCGCGAAATGATAGAAGTCCCCGCCGACCACGTCGCGCGGTTCCCAGACCATTGCGGCATCGCGTATATGCGTCGACAAAGTTTCATCGGAAGTACGCAGCATCGCGCGTTGAATCACGCTCGCGTACTCGATGCTCTGCATGATCTGGCGGTTCTTCTCCGCCTGCATTTCCGCTACGGCGCTGACGAGTTCCAGCCCGCTGCCCACGCCCGTGAAGCGGCCGCCGCGCGTGACGATGAAACCATCGACGAGCGCTTTCTCTCCGGCCTCGACGGTTCTGAATGCAAGCGTTTCGATGCTCTCGTCCGCATCGACGATCAAAGGCTCCTTGTCCATGAACGCGATGCAGGTCTTCTTATCGTATAGCTCGCGATGAAACGGCTTGCTCATTTGCGACATGAAGATATCGCGGTTGATCAGGCCGATAGGACGAAGGCCATCGATGACCGCGAGACTTCCCATGTCACGACGCGCCGAGAAAATCTCCATCACAAGCGAGTTGGAGTCCTCTGCGTCGACGAATGGCACTTCCTGACATAAGTCTCCCGCCGTGCGTGGCTCTATCTGGGCAGAAGATCGGCGAAACCTCGAAAACGCTGGCTGCATGGCACGCGGATGACATATGAAGAAACCCCGCACGCTACGGTTTCTGTGTGTACTTTATGTGTCAGATCAAAGAAAGATAGGCCGATTAGCGCGAATGTGGAGAACGATCGTTCGCGCAATCGTTTGCCCTGTGCGACGAGATGCAATCGCCGTCGTCTGCGATATCTGACACTCGACTGACAACACTTTGCGGATCGGCGTATCTTTACTTCCCAGCGCACTCCCTTCGGGCTTGCCGCCAGTCGCGTGCGAAGGCAATGGCCCGTGCCCGGTGCGTCTGACTAACTTCTTCAAAAAGGAGAATCACAATGAATGCACGAAAACCACTTGCACTGGCGGCTGGCATCCTCGCCGTCGCGGTATCGCTCAATGCGGGAATCGGCAGCGCATACGCTCAGAGCAGCGACGCAGCGCCGGCGACATCGGCCGCGCCGAGCGCCAAATCCACGAAGGCCGCGAACCGGCAACTCGCCAAGGACGTGCGCAAGAGCCTGACCAAGGTGAAGGGTTTGAGTGTGTCGAACATATCGGTTCGTGCTAACGGCGGCGCCGTGACGCTCGCGGGCACCGTCCCCGACGCCGCGCAGATCGACAAGGCAACCGAGGCCGCGAAGGGAACGGCTGGCGTGACATCCGTCAGGAACGCGTTGACGATCCGCGAAATCGGGCAATAAGAAAGCCGCTCGCCGCGACGCGGACCGGCCACGAGAATCACGGTCGGTCCGCGGCGGATAGCGCCACGGATAGGAATTTACCCCGAGAACCGAAACGCGGATTTCAGCGGAGAATGGCTCCCGAAACATTTTTTCGACCGGAACATTGTCGATATAGTGAGTCGGATCACGCGCCTTGTGCACGATGCTCGGCAGCCACCTGATTCGACGCGGGCTCGCGACGCCGGCTCGACCGCGTGACATTCCTCTTGATGAGCGCCCTGTCATGAAAAAAGCGATCCTTTCTCTTCTGGCGGCCTCGGCGTTGTGCATCGCCCCGCTCATCGCAAGCGCGCAACAGGCGGTTCGCATCGGCGTTTCGGCGCCGCTTACGGGCATCGGCGCGGCCAATGGCAAGGACATCGAAAACGGCGTGCGGCTCGCCGTGGAAGAGGCGAACGCGCAACACATCAACATCGGCGGACAGCCGGTTCAGTTCGAGCTCGCATCCGTCGATGATCAGGGCGATCCGCGCATCGGCGTGCAGGTGGCGCAAAAGCTCGTGGACGATGGCGTCGTCGCCGTCGTCGGCTATTACAACTCCGGCGTGGCGCTTCCCTCATCGCCGATCTTCGCGAAAGCGGGCATCCCGCTGATCGATCCGGCAGCGACGAATCCGGCCATCACGCGCCAGGGATTGAACAACATCTTCCGCATCATCGCGACGGACACGCAGAACTCCGGCAACGCCGGCACGTATGCCGTGAAGGTCACGAAGGCGAAGCGTATCGCGGTCATGGACGACCGCACGGCATTCGGACAAGGCGCGGTCGAAGAATTCAAGAAGGCCGTGCAGGCGGCGGGCGGCCAGATCGTATCCGAGGAATACACCACCGACAAAGCCGTCGAGTTCAACGCGCAACTCACGAACATCAAGGCGGCCAACGCCGACCTGCTGTACTTCGGCGGTCTCGACGGTCAGGCGGGCCTGATCGTGAAACGCATGAAGCAGCTCGGCATACGCGCGCAGTTT
Organism: Caballeronia sp. EK; assembly: GCF_014384845.1. Lineage (NCBI taxonomy): Bacteria > Pseudomonadati > Pseudomonadota > Betaproteobacteria > Burkholderiales > Burkholderiaceae > Caballeronia > Caballeronia sp. EK. Next base: position 73,875 of record NZ_JACSUE010000001.1, on the reverse strand, counting down.
GTCGGAAGCGGCGGCATCGCGGATAGCGTCTTCATCAGTTCTGCGGGCAACGCGGCCGAAGGCGCGATGGCCTGGGAATACGGCCGGCCCGTCGATTCATTGCCGGAAGGCCGGGCGTTCGCGGCCAAATTCAAGAAGCGCTTCGGCGCGGATACGCTGACCTATGCGCCGTTCGCCTATGACTGCGCATGGCTCGCCATCACGGCGATGAAGCAGGCGAACTCCACGCAGCCCGCCACATTCATGCAAACGCTGCGCACAATGCAATATAACGGCATCACCGGCCATATCTCGTTCGATAAGTACGGCGATCTGAATAGCCCGACCTCGACGCTCTATCAGGTGAAGTCGATGAAGTGGCAGCCGGTGACGACCATCGGCGCGGAGAAGTAACCTACGGCGCTCGCTCTTCTTATTCCTCCGCTGACGGCCATTCGTTCTCGAAGACGCATTCCTCGATAGAACGGCGCTTGGCCCAGCGCTCGGTCTCGAGCATCGGCGCAGCGTAGTAGCGTTCCACATGCCCCACGCAGAGAATCGCGACGGGTCTCGCGCCCGAAGGCATGTTCAGCAACGCGGCGACTTCCTGCGGATCGAAGAGGGAAACCCAGCCCATTCCGAGCCCTTCCGCGCGCGCGGCGAGCCACATGTTCTGGATCGCGCAAGCCACCGAAGCGAGGTCCATCTCGGGCAGCGTGCGTCGGCCGAATACGTAGTCTTCGCGACCGTCCATCAGCGCCATGACGAGCACTTCAGCGCAGTCGCGCAAACCTTCCACCTTGAGTCGCATGAACGAATCGCGTCGCTCGCCGAGGGCGTCGGCGGTGAGCAGGCGTTCGCGTTCGACGGCGTCCCGCAACTGCGCGCGAATGTGCGCACGCGTGATGCGCAGGATGCGCCAGGGCTGCATGAAGCCGACGCTCGGCGCATGCAGCGCGGCGTCGATGAGCCGCTGCATGACCGGCGGCGCGATGGGATCGCTCACGAAGTGACGCATGTCGCGACGCTCGTGAATGGCGCGATAGACCGCTTCGCGATCCGCCTCGCTGAATGCTTTTTCCATGGATATCGATGAAGGTTCAACGCATGGAGAAGCATCATACTGCGTCGGGTCGCCGGCGCTATCGACAGGATTTAAAACCTCCCCGCCCGATACGCGCCCGGATCCGCAAACGTCGCCTCGCCACTCATCATCTCCGCCAAGAGCCTCCCCGTGACCGGCCCGAGCGTGAGCCCATGATGCGCGTGCCCGAACGCGAACCACAGCCCCGGGTGCCGCTCCGCAGCGCCGATCACGGGCCGCATGTCCGGCGTGCACGGCCGCAATCCCAGCCACGGCGACTCGTCGAGCCGCTCGCCAAGCCCGAACACCGGCCGCGCGATGCGCTCGGCACGTTCGAGCTGCACCGGACTCGGCGGCCGGTTCCTGCAAGCGAGTTCGACGCCCGTGGTCAGCCGCAAGCCGCGGCGCATCGGCGCGACCACGTAGCCATTCTCGATATCGACGACCGGCCTCGAAAGCGCGGCACGTCCATCGTTCGCGTAGTGCATGTGGTAGCCGCGCTTGGCCATCAGCGGAATGCGATATCCGAACTTGCGCGCCACGTCGCCCGACCACACGCCCAGCGCCACCACCGCCGCTTGCGCTTCGACCAGCCCGTCCGCAGTCATCACGCGCCATCCGCTGCCCGTTCGTTCGAGCGTCGCGGCGTCGCCGGTCAGGATGCGTCCGCCTTCGCGCTCGAAGAGCGCCGCATAGCCCTTCGTCAACGCGCCCGGATCGATCACGCTGCGCGGGTCCGCCCAGTGGATCGCGCCCGCGTAGCCGCCATCGAGCGACGACTCCAGCCGCTGCAACGCGCCCGCGTCGAGCACCTTCATGCCGAGTCCGTGCTCCTTCGCGATCCGCTGTGCCGCGACCGCCTCGCGTTCGAACTGATCCTGCGAGCGATAGGCTTCGAGCCAGCCCGTCGGCCGCACGAGATCGGCGACGCCCGCCCGCGCAATCAGCGCCTCGTGCTCCGCCACGCTCATCCGGATGAGCGGCAGCATGTCGCGCGCAGCCGCCGCGAGCCTCGTGGGCGCCGACTCCCACCAGAACCGCGCGAGCCACGGCGCATAGGCCGGCAGCGAGCGCAGGTCGTAACGCAGCGCCGTCGAGCGGTTGAGCGCGAACTTCAGCACGGTGCCCCAGTCACGCGGGAACGCATACGGAACGACCGACGACGCCTCTATCAGCCCCGCATTGCCGAAGCTCGTCGCCTCGCCGGGCGCGCGGCGATCGACGAGCGTCACCTGCCATCCGCGCTGCCGCAGATGCAGTGCGACGCTCACTCCCACGATGCCCGCGCCGAGCACGATCACGTCCTGAGTCATATTCCGATGCCTGATGAAGTGCCTACTTCGCAATGATGTCGCGTTTGAAGTACTTCTGCGACAACTGACTGAGCGTGCCGTCCTTTTTCAACGCATCGAGCGCGGCGACAACCTTGGCCTTCAGCGCCGCATCGTTCTTGCGCAAGCCGATGCCGGTGCCTTCGCCGAGCGTCGTCGGGTCGGTCAGCGCCGCGCCCGCGAAATCGAAGCCCTTGCCTTCGGGCTTCGCGAGGAAGCCGTCGATGGCCGTCTGCACTTCCTGCACCGCGCCGTCGAGCCGTCCCGCCGAGAGGTCCGCGAAAATCTGGTCCTGACTCTGATACGTGACGACCTGCACGCCCTCGTTCGCCCAGTGCTTGCGCACGTAATCCTCCTGCGTCGAGCCCTGCAGCACGCCCACCGACTTGCCCTTCAGACTCGCGGGCGAAGGCTGCAGGTTCGAGCCGCGCTTTGCGACCATCTGGATCGGCATCACGTAGACGGGCGGCGTGAAGTCGATCGCCTGCCTGCGCTTGTCGGTGATGTTCATCGCCGAATTGATCGCGTCGAACTTGCGCGCCTGCAGCGCGGGAATCAGCCCGTCGAAGCTGTTCTCGACCCAGACGCACTTCATCTTGATCCGCTGGCACACCGCGTTGCCGATGTCGATATCGAAGCCCTCGAGCTGGCCCGTCGGCGTCTTGCTCTCGAACGGCGGATACGACGCCTCGACGCCGAATCGCAAGGTCTGCGTATCCGCATGCGCCACGCCGAATGTGAACGCGAGGCCCGCCGCGCCCGCCAGGCAAATCATCTTCCAGTTCATTGTCGTCACCAAAGGTCGTGTGTGTGAATCAGCAACGTAGGTCCTGCACCAGGCGCGCAGCGTTTGTCGCGCGCTCACCGAAATATAGACCAGAAATAAAATTAAAGTCTAGAATAGACAAAAATGTCCACTCTTGGACGGCGCCGCACGAAACGCGCTGTCGCAACATTCGAGAACCGGAGGCTGACGAATGACTCTCTCGCCCGAACTCATGCGTGGCGCCCAGGCGCCTTTCATCGCCGACGAAGCGCAGGTGCGGCAGGCTCTGCCGTCGCTCGACATCCGCGGCGCGCTCGAAAACATGTTCATCGCGCTCGGCGATGGCGAAGCCGTCCAGCCGCCGCAAACGCTCACGCTCTTTCCGCGCGACGCGGGAGATTTCATCACCTACCTCGGCGTGCTCGCGAAACACGAAGTATTCGGCGTGAAGCTCTCGCCCTATCTCGTGAATGCGGGCGCACCGGTCGTCACCGCGTGGACCGCGCTCATGTCGATGCGCACCGGCGCGCCGCTGATGTGGTGCGATGCCGCGCTCCTCACCACCGAGCGCACGGCAGGCACGACCGCGCTTGCCGTCGATCGCCTCGCGCGCGCGTCGAGCCGGCGTCTTGCGATCATCGGCTCGGGCGACATCGCGCTCGCGCATCTGCGGCACGTCGCTCCATTGCGCGAATGGTCGGAGATCCGCATCCATTCGCCGCGCCTCGCGAACGATCGCGCGCGGATCGCCGCCATCGAAGCGCTCGACGCGCGCGCACGCGTGGCGGCATCCGTCGACGAGTGCGTGCGCGACGCGGATGTCGTCATGCTGTGCACATCTTCAGGCACGCCGGTTCTCTCGCTCGACGCGCTCACCACGCCCGCGCTCGTCACGTCGATCAGCACGAACGTCGCGCGCGCCCACGAGATCGACCCGGCCGCGCTCGGCGCGCTCGATGTCTACTGCGATTATCGGCAGACCACGCCATCGAGCGCGGGAGAAATGGTGATCGCGCGGGAGCGTCACGGCTGGTCGCCGGAGGCCATCCGGGGCGACCTCGCGGAACTCGTGCGCGGCGCATGTCCCGCGCCTTCCTTTGAACGTCCGGCGTTCTTCCGCTCGATCGGTCTCGGTCTCGAAGATATCGCGCTCGCGCATGCGCTGCACGTCCATCTCGCGAAGGGGCGCGCGGCGGCGTAGCGGTATCATCGGTTTTCGCGGTTTCGAATCCATGTCTATTTCAATGCCACGACGCAAGACGCAAAAGCCGGATAGCGACGCGCTTCTCGCACGCTATGCGCACATCGCGGACAGCATCACGACGCTCTTCTTCCCGTACGCGGAAGTGGTGATCCACGATCTCTCGGATCAGACGATCGCGTATCTCTCGAACAATCTTTCCAAGCGCGAGATCGGCGACGACTCCGCGCTGGAGGATGTCGAAGAGACTGCGCGCGAGCGGCTCGTCGGTCCGTACGAGAAGCTGAACTGGGACGGACGCCGCATGCGCTGCGTGAGCACGGCGCTCTTCGACGACGCGGGCAACGCCGCGGGCGTGATGTGCATCAACTTCAACATCGCGGCTTTCGAAGAGATGCGCTCCATGCTCGATGTCTTCCTGCGCGGCGCGGGCGTCGTCGCGCAGCCGGTCGAGCTATTCAAGGACGACTGGCAGGAACGCATCAACACGTTCCTGCACGGATGGCTGCGCGATCGGCAACTCGCGCTCAACTCGCTTACGCGCGATCATCGGCGCGAACTCGTGGAGGCGCTGCACGCGCAGGGCGCGTTCAAGGGCAAGAGCTCGGCGAACTATGTCGCGAAGGTGCTCGGCATGGGGCGCGCGACCGTCTACAAGCATCTGCGCGAGATGAAAGACGGGGCGTGAACGTCACGCATCGTGTCCGGGCCTACAACCAGCGCCAGATACCCGCTGCCCATCCGGCGAGCGGCTTATGAGCCCACGTCGCCGCAAGCCACACGACGAGTCCGCCCAAGAGCGCGTGCAAGCCGAATCCGCCCAGCCGCGCGCGTCCGGCCGCGATCGCCGCGAACGGCAAGTAACTCGTCTTCGATTCCCATGCCGGCCAGAGATCGGGCTGGAGACGTTCCTTCTTCCGGTCCTGCAAAGCAGCGCCGACGAGCGCAAGAATGACGATCGCCGCCCCAACGATGATGTTTTTCGTCACCGGAAACACCGCGATGTGGCACAGCCCCCAGAGTGCGAACGACCACATCATCGGATGACGCGTCACCGCGAACACGCCGTGCGCCGCGTCCGGAAACGCGGCGGGACGTTTGCCGGAGGGAAGCGCCGGGTTGCGAATCAGGGAGCCCATCAGGAGGATCGACGCGATCAGCATGATCACGGTCACGATCGCCCAGAGCACGTCGCCTACCGGCCACAAGGGCGCCGTCACGGGCGCCTTCCGGTAGGCCAGTACGAGCCAGCCGAGCGTCAGGAACGCAATCAGCGAATAGACGCCCTGAAATCCCGCTTCGCCGACTGCGCGAATCACAGGCTTGCGCAGCGGATGCGACAGGAGAAAGTGGCTGCCCACGAAGGCGATCGCCGCAGCCAGAACCGCATTGCTGTTGTCCATTTGTCCGTGCTCCTCAACTCATGTCGTAGGTGACCGTCACGTCCGTACAGGGCGGCCCGGATGCCGGGTAATATGGCGAAGCCCCCTCAAGGTGCCGACATCATGGCCAAGGTCGAAGACGGACTAGCGCGTTTCTACGCCCTTTCCGACGGAATTTTCGCCGTCATCATCACTGTGATGGTCCTGGCGTTCAAACCGCCGACAGGTCACGATTTCCACGCGCTGATCGGCCTATGGCCCGATGTCATCAGCTACGCGGTGAGTTACGCATTCATCGCCGTGGTCTGGTTGAATCATCACGCCGTGCTCCGGCATGCACAACAGCTAACCGGTACGCTTGCCCTCGCTAACTTCGCCAACCTGTTCGCTATTTCTTTCATTCCATTTACCACAGCCTGGCTCGCCGAAAGTGAAATGGCAACTTTTCCGCTGACGCTTTATGCGCTGGTCTTTTTCCTCGTGCAGGGCACCTACATGGTTTTGATGTGGGAAAGCTTTTCTCACCAGACAGGCGACGACGATCCGTACGCGCGCAAGTGGCAGTGGTTCCGGGCGTGGATCATGTTCGGCGTATTCTTTGTCTCCGCCGCAGGTGTCATCATCCCGCCGCTTCTCCGGCTCGGGCTGCTCGCTTCCTTTCTCATTCTGTACTGCCGTCCCGATCCGTTCCGGCGCGCCAGATCGGCGGTGCAAAGTCGACGGGGCGGGCATTAGCCGATTGTCGCTAGTTCGAGCCCACTTCTTCCAGCAACCATTCCTTGAATGCCAGCACCGGCGCGTGCTGCTCGCGCTCCTTCCTGTAGACGAGGTAGTACGCCAGCTCACAACTCTGGACATGATCGAAAGGCTTCACCAGACGCCCTTCCGCCAGATCACGTTCGACCAGCGTGGTCCTTCCGAGCGCAACGCCGTTCCCGGATATCGCTGTCTGAATGGCCATCGCAGAGTCGTTCAATTGCAGGCCCCGATCCGTTTCGAACGAATCGCGATAACCCGCATGCAGCAGCCACGATCGCCATGTGGGAAAGACACCGAAGCCGCTCATCGATGTGTCATGAATCAGCGCGTGATTCTTCAGATCAGACGGCCGCCTCAACGCATTCGGACCGTGCGCGAGCGCAGGACTGCAGACCGGGAAAAATTCGTCGCGCAGCAAGAAGGTGGACATGAGATCGGGCCATGCACCCGCACCATATCGGATGCCGACATCGATTCGCTCGGAGGTGAAATCGACGAGATGCCCGCTCGTCTCGATTCGCAGATCGTAATAGGGATGTCGGCCCTGAAAGCGGCCGACACGCCACAGAAGCCACTTTTCCGCGAATGCCGGAGGGACGGTCACCGTAAAAATGATGCGGGATTTACTCGCCCTCAGCCTCTCCACTGCGCTCGAGAGGAGATCGAAGCCGCCTTGCAGGTCGGGGAGCGCGGCACGCGCGGCATCCGTCAGCGATAGACGCGCGGGGCCCGAACTGGAGCGGTGAAACAGTTCGATGTCCAGATAAGCTTCGAGGCCGCGAATGAGTTGCCCGATTGCCGCAGGCGTCACATTCAACTCCGCGGCGGCGGCCGGGTAACTCAAATGTCTCGCGACAGCTTCGAATGCGCGCAGGGCGTTAAGGTTGTTCGGCGCTCGCATCGCTTTTCGTACTCGCGAAAGTCGAAAACAGGACTTTACCGCGACATGTCTTCAAACGTGCAGCGCCCGCTTTCAACGCGTGCCCGCGGGTTCAGAGCTGCGTGAGTCCGCCATCGACGACAAGCTCGGAACCCGTCATGAACGCAGAATCACCACTCGCCAGGAACAGCGCAGCAGTTGCGATTTCGCGCGCTTCGCCGAAACGCTTCAGAGGGACAGCGGCCTGAATCGCGGACCCGGTATCGGCCAACTGTTTCTCCGATAGCCCCAACTTTTCATGGAACGGCGTCGCAATCGGACCGGGACTCACGGCATTGACGCGGATCCCGCGCGGTGCAAGCTCTGCGCCGATCGAACGTACGAGCGAGCGCGTCGCCGCCTTCGTCGCGGAAAGGATCGACAGGCCGGGCGTACCGACTTCATTGAGAAACGACGTCGTAATGACGATCGACGATCCTTTCGACAGATGCGGAGCCGCCTTTTGAATGGTGAAGAACACACCGTTGAAGTTGAGCGCGAACTGGTCGCTGATCTGTTCAGGCGTGACCGCTTCGAGGGGCGCCGCCGTTCCCGCCCCCGCATTCGCAAAGATCACGTCGATGCGTCCGAACGTTTCGACGACATCCGCGATAGCCTTGTCGATTTGCGCAGGGTCGCGCAAATCGACCGACAGCGTCATGGCGCCTTCGCCGAGAACGCTGGCGGCATTCGCCAGCCGCTCGGCATTCGTCCCCGTCACGACGACCGTGGCCCCTTCGCTCTGAAAAAGTCGGGCAGCTTCGAGGCCGATGCCCGAGGTTCCGCCGGTGACCAGTGCGATCTTGTTCTTGAGCTTCATGACAGACTCCTTGATGTGTGTGACGTATCGGAAACTTCGATCGGCTTTTGCGTTGCCGGTGCACACACTATCGTCGCTGCCATCCATGCCGACAAATGAGAAGATCTTGCGGGGCGGAAAAGAAAAACTATGCGGCCCGTCGATGACGCGCGCTCAGTCGAGCGTCTTGCCTTTCGTTTCCGGAATGCACGCGTAGACAATCGAGCCGATCAGGGCCGCTGCCGCGAGATACACCCACACGAAGTCGACACGCCCCGACTTGACCATCCACGTCACGATGTAAGGCGCTGTTCCCCCGAAGATCGCCACCGATATGGCATAAGGGAGCGCGATGCCCGTGACGCGAACCTCCGCAGGGAACTGCTCGGCCATCACGGCAGCGCAGTTGGCGCAGTATCCGATGAGCAGCACCATGCCGATCGTCTGCGTCATGAACAGGCTGAGAAAGCTCGCGGAGACGAAATGCAGGGCAGGCCAGACATAGAGCAGAGAGCCGATCGAGAAGGCCAGCAATGTCGGCTTGCGGCCATATCGGTCCGACAGCTTGCCGCCGAACGGAAGCAGGACGAGGAATACCACCAGCGCACACGCGTTTGCCAGCAGCGCGGTTTTCAGATCGACGCCGGTGCGCAAGTGCGCATACGTCGGAAAGTTCACCATCCACAGATAGTTGAAGAGCGTGCCGGCAATCGAAATGCCCGCGACCCGGAGCGCGGCACCGGGATGCTTCAGCAGCAAGTCCTTCACCGGGCTTTTCCTGCGCGCCCCCGACGACCGAATGTGCTCGAACGACGCTGTCTCTTTCGCATGCTTCCGGACCCAGAGCGTGACGATTCCCAACGCCCCGGCGAACGCGAAGCCCGCGCGCCAGCCCCACGCTGCAAGGTCTCCTTCATGAAGCGATGAGGTCGTCACGAATCCGATCAGCGATGCCAGCAATATCCCGCCGTTGAGCGCGAAGTGCTGCCACGAACCGACAAAGGCCCGCTCGCCCGGTGCGGCGGATTCGACCAGAAACGCAGAAGCGGAGCCGAACTCGCCACCGGCGGAGAAGCCTTGAACGAGTCTCGCGAGCACGAGCACGATCGGTGCGGCGATGCCAATGGTTCCGTAAGTCGGGCATCCCGCGATCACGAGCGATGATCCCGCCATCAGCAGCACCGATAGCGTCAGCGCCTTCTTTCTGCCGTAGCGGTCCGCATATGCGCCGAGTACCGCCCCGCCTACGGGCCGCATCAGGAAACCCACCGCAAAGACCGCAAAGGTGGAGAGCAGATTGGCGAGAGGTTCGCTGGCATCGAAGAATTGACCGGCGAATACAGGGGCAAACGTCGCATAGATCAGCCAGTCGACCCATTCGACCATATTCCCCAACGATGCCGCCACGATCGCCGTTCTCGATCGTCGCTGCTCGGCGGTTATCGAGGGAGCGGTATCCAGCGTGGCAAGGCAGGCGCTTCCTGCCGGCTCTTGCTGATTCATGCGTGCGTCCGTTCCGCCCATATCAACTCCAGTTTGTATCGACATACGAAGTCTCCTTTGATCAATGTCGAGCGACCCGCAATCGCTCGTTCTTTTTGCATAGTATTCCGAATTAATTTGAATGTGCCCTCGCTGGACAAATGGCCTGCGTGGCTACAGCCGAATGATGACGGACTTGAGTTGCGTGTAATGAGCGAGCGCCTCGACGCCCTGTTCCCTGCCGTATCCGCTTTGCTTGAAGCCGCCGCACGGCGTCTGAACGAATCCGCCACTGTACTCATTGACCAGAATGCGACCCGCGTCGAGCCGACGTGCAACGCGATGCACCCTGCTCACATCGCGCGTCCAGATACCGGCAGCGAGCCCATAGTCCGAATCGTTCGCGATAGCGATCGCCTCCTGCTCGTCACGAAACCTGATAACGCACACGACCGGACCGAAGATCTCCTCGCGGGCGATTCTCATCTGGTTCGTCACATCGACATAGACCGTCGGCTTGATGAACCATCCTTTTCCGCCGTCCTTCTTCAATCCCGCTTCGCCGCCGATGAGGGGCGTCAGTCCATCCTGCTTCGCTATCTCGAAGTAGGCCTTGATCCGCTCGTATTGAGCTTGCGTAGTGATCGCGCCATAGGAAGCCTCGTCGCCGGGTCCGACATCGAGCGCCGATACGTGATCGACGAGCCTGGCGACGAACTCATCGTGAATGTCCTCTTGTACGAGCAAGCGCGTGCCCGCCGCGCACCACTGCCCGGCATTCCATGTGAAACCGGTTGCACAACCTTTGGCCGCCGCTTCGATGTCGGCGTCGTCGAAGACGATGTTTGCGGATTTGCCTCCGAGCTCCAGCGTCAGCGGCAGGATTCGCTCTGCTGCAAGCCGTCCCAGCTCTTTTCCCGCGCGCACACTGCCGGTGAATGAAATCTTGCCGATATCCAAGTTGCCGACCAACGCCGGCCCAAGCTTCGGACCGGTACCGACAACAACGTTGAGAATCCCAGGCGGAAGGCCGCACTCGATGGCGAGTCTCGCCAGTTCCACCAGTGAAGCGGATGTGAATTCCGACGGCTTCGCCACCACTGCGTTCCCCGTCGCCAGGGCCGGTGCGATCGCGCGCGCCGCCTGATGCAATGGAGCGTTCCACGGCAGGATCACGCCCACGACGCCAAACGGGTCGCGTCTCGTGTACACGTGATAGTCGGCACCGGCGTTGATGATCTCGCCATCCATCGAATTGACGATCCCGCCGTAATACTCGAAGTACTGCGCGGTCAGATCCATCAGTTGAGCCATCTCGCGGCCTGGCTTCCCGGTTTCGGCGCGTTCGAGCGACCCGAGTCGCTCCACGCTGTCCCGCAAGCGCCTCGCTATTTCAACGAGTATCCGGCCGCGTGCGGACGGACGCATATCCGCCCAATGCGGTTGTGCCGCGACAGAAGACGCGACGGCGGCATCGACATCCGCCGCGCCGCTATCGGCAACTTCACTTTGCTTCAGTCCGGAACGAGGATCGAACTTGTCGAGATATTCGTTCGTGGTAGGCGGGACCGGTTGCCCGGAGATGAAGTTCAGAACTCTTTCCATTTTCAAGCCCAAGCTGGTTTTCACAAAAGCCATGCAGACGAACATCGCTCGCCCGGGATGTTCGTCAGGTCGCCTTTATCTCGGCGTGTGCAAGCTTTTCCAACTGGATGACGACCTTCGTCATGTCTTCACCATCGAAACCGTCCGCAATTGCTGCATCGAAAACCTGCTTCACTACGGAGCAGGCCAGCATGGGAGATTTCACCGCTTCGGCTTCACTCAAAGCGAGGCGCATGTCCTTGCGCATCAGGTCCATCCGAAATCCGAAATCGAAGTTGCGCGACAGAACCTTCTCGCCGAGTAGCGTATCGACGGCGAAGCTTCGGGCAGTTGCACTCTTCGACAACGCGTCGAGAATCACCTGTGCGGGAATTCCGGCTTTCACGCCGAAGAGGACCGCTTCCGCGGCAGTGACGAGCGCCGCGCCGGCGATCATGTTGTTCACGAGCTTCAAGGTCTGCCCCAGTCCCGGCTGCTCGCCGAGATGCGCGACATTGCGGCCGAATGCGTCGAATGCGGGTTTTGCGCTCTCGAATCCGGAAGCCGCACCCGACACGAGAACGCTGAGCGTACCGGCCTTCGCACCGGCAACGCCGCCTGCAAGCGGCGCGTCCAGGGAGACTATGTTTCGCCCGGCAAATGCGTCCGCGAGCTTTCGTGCGACCGTCGGACCTGTCGTCGAATGATCGACGAAGACTTTGATCTTCGATCCTTCGATCAAGCCGTTCGGTCCTGTCGCGACAGCCTCGACGATATCCGGCGTCGGCAGGCAGATCATCACGACCTCCGCGCGGTCCGCGAGATCGCGGGCGCTCTTCGCAGGTTCAGCGCCGCCGCTGACGGCCTCGCGGATAGCATTTTCGTTGCGGTCGAACACGACAACCGCCAGGCCTTTGGCGAGCATATGGGACACCATGTGTTTGCCCATTGCGCCAAGCCCCACGAATCCGTACGTCGCCATACCATGTCTCCCGATTGGTGACGAGGGCGAACTGGCGAACGTATGCGCTGACGCCATGTCGTATCGGCCCTTGTCGAAGAATTCGGTTGAATGGTATGTCGTGCCGGCGGCACGCTCAACTCAGTTTTCCTGTCACTTCGATTTACTTTTTTTCGTTGAGAACGCCGGCGTATTCGTGCCGGGGATACCGCATGACAAGCCTGCGCGCTGGTCATACAAAATCCGCCAATTCCCAGCCGCACGTTGCTTCGCTCCGCTATTAGCGATACCTTTACATCCATCCTTGTCGTCGTGCCCTGGTCAACGAGTGGAGAGCCGCTTCGTGAAGAAAACATGGGTTTTCTCGTGCGTCGTTGTCGTCGGCGCGATCCTCGGCGGATGCAACAAGGGCGGATCGCAAAACGCCACCGAGGCATCGGGCGCATCCGCGAGTCAGGCTCCGGTTCAGCCGGCGCAAAACGCAAGCGAAGCGCCCGCCGCATCGGGCGCGGTAGGCACCGTCACCAAGACACAGTTGCCGGCGGAAGCGGGCGAGACACTGCGGCTCATCAAAGCGGGCGGACCTTTCCCTTTCGGCGAGGACGGCGTCCTGTTCCGTAACAGTTCGAACCTGCTACCGAAGCATCCGCGCGGCTATTACCACGCATACACGGTTCGCACGCCCGGATCGACCGACCGCGGGCAGCGCCGCATCGTATGCGGCGGGCCGCGCAAGCACGTCGCGGAGTGCTATTACACTGAGGATTACTACGTCACCTTCAAGCGCATCGCCGAATGAGGTGTGCAGCGATGGCGGAAGATCGTGGAAGGGGTTTGAACACGACGAACTGCCGGGTCGGTCGCCCGACCCGGCACCATTCCCCGCAGGTTGTCATTTCTACCGTCTTTATTGCGCCGCAGGCGACTTCACGCTCGGAGTCGCCAGCGTGTTATTGCTCGTAGTCGGTGCGGTGGTGCCCGAAGTCGTGTTGCTGTTCGTGCTGCTAGGCAGGCCCGAGTTCGGCGCCCTGGCGCCCATGCCGCTGTCCGAGTTCGTCATGCCTGGCGTGCCATAGCCGCCTGTCGCACCGTTGACCTGATTTGCCGGGCTGGCCGTACTGCCAGCCGAGCCCGCGCCGTTCGAGCCGCCAGCCGTTTGTGCATAAGCCCCCGCCGACAGGGCGAGTGCGGCCACGGCCGCCATCAAAGTGCTGATTGTCTTGCTCATGTTCCGTCCCTCCTAATCGGGCTGAAGTATGGACGCAGACGCTCGCCGCCTGCTTAACATGAACCCCGCAATCGCCGTGCCGCAGTTTTACAGCCCCTCTTACATTTCCGATTCGACAGTACAACGACAAGAAAGCAATGCCCTTCAGAAGCATCGAGTTCATGTCGATAACAAGGCTATGGACACCTGTGATACCAACATCGTTGGCGCGTTCGAGCTTCGGATGATCGACGCTGACATCGCCCATATTCGACTCGCGATCGAAGCGGTTCTGCACGAGTCGAATTCGGCGCTTCCGATGTTGTATTGGCGCAGGCGTCTGGAGCATTTGCTGCGCAGCCGGCACCTTCTGCACCATCAGTTCTCGGCGGTAGCCGACCTGCTTACGAGGATCGAGAAGATCGGCGAAGCGGAGCGTGACGATACCCCGACCGCAATCGACCGAGGACCCGCTTCGTCACTCGCGCGCGCTATCGCCCGATAACATCGTTGGCCTCGTTTCGCCCGCGCTTTCGTTCGCGCTTGTCTTCGTACATCGCGGTATCGGCGAGGGCGATCGCCTGATCCGCGCTCACGAACCGCACCGCGACAGCACCGATGCTCAAGCCGAAAGCGCCCACCGGGTGACGACCGGGCAAGCTCGTTCCACTTCCTGCCCGCGCAAAGCGCGCCCGAATCTCGGCCGCGATCCGGTTCGCCTCGTCGAGATCGGCGGGACCCGGACCCACGAAGGCGAATTCATCGCCACCGATGCGCGCGAGCATATCCGTGTCGCGCGTGACGCTGGCAATACGCTCCGAGCAGTCCCTCAAATGACTGTCGCCGGCGGCGTGCCCGAACTCGTCGTTGATCTTCTTGAAATCGTCGAGATCGATCATGCCGACGATCACATATGAGCCATCTCTGGCGGCCCTCGCGAGCAGCCGTCCCAGTTCGTCCTGCAATGCGCGTCGATTCGGCAGTCCGGTCAGCGTGTCCGTCAGCGCGAACTTCGTCAGATATTCGTTGGAGCGGCGCACTTCTTCCAGCAGGCGTTCACGCTCGATATGCTGCGCGATGATCTTCGAGAACAGGTTGAGCGCACTGCGCGCACGCGGCCCGATAGCCTGGCTTTTTCTGCTCGCGCCGCAGAGCGTGCCGATGATCAGTCCGTTGCTCGCGCATATCGGCGCACTCGCATAGGTTTCGATGCCGAGCGCCCGGGCAGCCTGCGAGTCGCCCCACACTTCGCTGACGTTGGACGTGAAGCGGCGTCCATCCTCGATGCAGCGCTTGCAAAGCGTGTCCGACCAGGGCACCTCCAGTCCTTCATCGATGCGAAGCTCGCCCGTGTTGCGCGCGAAATCGACGAACTGAATCCCGGCGGCTTCATCGATGGAAGTCAGATAGACCGACTCCAGCCCCGTGACGATTTCAAGCATTTCAAGCAGCGGTCTCGTGAGCTGTTCCAGACTTTGCGCTGAAGCCACCGACTCCGAAAGCCGCTCGAGCATCAATTCCATAGGCACCTCGTTTAGCCTGAGAAACTGAATTGTAACGGTGCGGAAGTCGGCTTCGCTTAAAGGATCAGAACGCGTGCGTCATCCCGATTCGCGCCACCATCTGATGCGAATTCGACGACGGGCTCGCCGCGCCGGGAATGAACGCCGTATCGAGCGCCGTGCCCGTATTGCCGCCGCTCAGCTTCTGATAAACCAGTTGCGTATAAACGCCGGTGCGCTTCGACAAGAAGTATTGAGCCATCAGGCCGACCTGATTCCAGTGCATCGAGTTATCGAAACCGCCATGCTTCAGATGCGCCATCGTGTACGTGTACATGCCGGCGATCGACAAATCCGGTTGAATGTCGTACTTGGCGTTGAATTCGATGTTATCGAAACGCAGGCTCGCGTCATTCACCCCGAGATCGCCGAGATAAAGCGACGACACCGGCTGCTGCACGTTCACATGGGTATAGACGAGACCCAGCGTCGCCGGCCCTGCTCCATAGCTCGCGCCGATACCGTAGATCTTCTGGTTCGCCGCGACGAAGCCCGCCTCGTCCGAAGCCACGGAGCCTGTCGATGTCGCGCCTGGTGCCGCGAGGTTTTCATAAACGGCGCCGATCGTGAATGTCGCATAGCTGTACTTCAGCCCGGCGCTGTACATGCGATTGCCCGCGAATGCGCCGGCCTGATTGCTGAATCCGTATAGCGCGGTCGCCGTGACGCCGCCGTATTCGCCGCTCGTGAACTTGACCGAGTTGTTCGCATGAAACGTGGCGTCGGTATTGTCGTTATCGAGCGGATGCGAAAACAGATAACCGCCCCAGTAACCATTGGCCGTCATCGGCCCGATGATATCGGTCATCGAATCGAACTGGCGTCCGAACGTGAGCGTCCCGAGCGTATCGGATTGCAGTCCGACATAAGACTGATAACCGAACAGCCGCCCGTTGTAATAGGCGGCGCCGTTATCCAGCATGAAGCCGCTTTCCAGATCGAAGATCGCATGCAGTCCGTCGCCGATATCTTCGCTGCCCTTCAGGCCCCATCGGCTCGTCACCAGATCGACGCTCGATGTCTGCCATGCCTTGTGTCCACCCGCATTGCTCGTCAGATTGATGCCTTCGTCCAGCACGCCAAACAACGTCACACTGCTTTGCGCATGTGCGGTGGCGCAGGCGAATAGCGATATCGCCGCGAGGACCATCTTCGAATTCATGCTGCTTGTCTCCAGCGTTTGAATGATTTGAGTTCTATATGTTTCCCGAGCGCGCGCGGCGCCCTGCCCGATTCACGAGCACATGCTTTATCGATTGAGGAATTCGAGCGTGAGGATCGCAACCGGAGCGCCGGACCCGGCGCTCCGTTGTGAAACGTGCAGCGTTATTCGACCTGTTCGCGATTACCCGCGAGATCCCGCGCGCGCGACGTCATCGTCACGTTCGCGCGCCGCACCGATGAGACGGCGTCCTTGCGGACCATGAACGGCGTCGGGTTCGGGAAAGCGCCACAGCATCGCCAGATACAGCATGCCGCCCACCACGAACGACACCGGCACGCTGAGATCGCAGCCGCCCGCGAGCGCGCCCAGCGGCCCGACGAATTGCCCCGGCAGATTCACGAACGCGAGACCGATCAACGCCGCCGGCAGCCACGCGCCCATCGCGCGCCAGTTCCAGCCATGCGAGAACCAGTAGTGGCCGCCGCGCCCGCCGCGGTTGAACACTTGCAGATCGTCCGCGAGATAGAAGCCGCCGCGCTGCACGAAGCCGATCACCATGATCGCCATCCACGGGCAACTGAACGTGCAGATGAGCGTCGAGAACGTCGCCACGCTTTCCACCAGGTTGAACGCGAAGCGGCCGACGAAGATGAAGCCGATGGCAAGCGTGCCGATCAGTGCCGTCGCACGCACGCGATTGAGGTACTTCGGAAACATGCTCGACATGTCGAGGCCCGTGCCGTAGAGCGCGGTCGTGCCCGTCGACATGCCGCCGATGATCGCGATGAGACACATCGGCAAGAGAAACCAGCGCGGCGACACCGCGAGCAGACCGCCCACGTAATCGTTCGAGCTGATGTAGGTCGGCGCCTGCGTCGCGATGATCGTCGCGGTCACGAGGCCGAAGAAGAACGGCACGAACGTCGCGATCTGCGCGGCGAACACCGCGCCCATCACGCGATGACGCGGCGTCGATTGCGGAATGTAGCGGGCCCAGTCACCGAGCGTCGAAGCGAACGAAACCGGATTGCTGAGCGCCACGAGCGCCGCGCCGATGAACGCCGCCCAGAAGCCCGCGCCGCCGTGATGAAGCGTGCCCGCGTAGTGCACGTCGAAGGCCTTCGCGAACGCGAACGCGCCGAGCACGAACATGAGGCTCGCCGCCCACACGGCGATCTTGTTCACCCACAGCATGAAGCGAAAGCCGTAGATGCATACGATCAGCACGAGCACAGCAAACACCATGTACGCGGTGCCGAGCGTCCACGGGTTGACCGGCAGGCCGACCATGTCGTGCGCGCCGCCGACGAGCGCATCGCCCGAGCTCCACACCGCGAGCGAAAAGAACGCGACCGACGTGAGCACCGCGAGAAACGAACCGACGATACGGCCATGAATGCCGAAGTGCGCGCCCGACGACACCGGATCGCTCGTGCCGTTGCGCGGCCCGAACAGGCTCATCGGCGCGAGAATGCAGGTGCCCGCGAGCACGCCGAGCACGATGGCCCACAGGCTCGCCTCGAACGAAAGCCCGACCAGAATCGGAAAGCTGCCGAGCACCGACGTCGAAAACGTGTTGCAACCGCCGAACAGCAGCCGGAACAGATCGATCGGCCGCGCGTATCGCGAAGCGTCGGGAATGCGCTCGAAACCGAATGTTTCGACCTGCGTGATGCTGGTGTTGTCTGCCATGTTGTCTCGCTCCTTGAGGCGTGGTCCGGCATGCCGGTTCACGCACTATCGTTATCGGCGGTCATTCTGCTGCAGCGGAATGCGCGCCATATTGCGTAGTCAAAACGTTCACATCAGGTCCGGCCAATGTTTGGCCGCGCTCACACCTCTACTGCGTGTTCAGGCTGATCCATGAGCGACTCGCGCTCGCTCGTGCGCATGCCATAGACGCCGAGAAGGTCTTCACAGAAGGCCCGGACGATCGGCTTGTCGGCCATGCCGCGCTTCATCGCGAGATGCAGCGGCACGTCGAAGCCGAAGGCGGTACGTCCCAGCACCCGGATCAGGCCGCGCTGCTCGAACGGTTCGGCGTGATGCGTGGGCAGATAGCCGATATGGCTACCCGAAAGAATCAGCACGGTGGCCGCGTCGATGTTGTCCGCGATGGCCGTCACGCGGCGCTCGCCGATGCTCGCAAGCTCTTCGGGCACGGGATAGCTGCGCCAGATCCAGTCGTGCGCGCGCAGATCGTCGAACGTCACATGCGGGCCGGCATGAAAGAGCGGATGCCCGCGCCCGCAACAGATCACCTGCCGCTCGCTGAACAGCCTCCTGTACGACAGTCCCGCGACGCGATGCCAGAAGTAGCCGATCGCGATATCGAGCTGCTGATTGACGAGGCTTTCTTCGAGTTCCTGCGGCGGCGCGACGTGCATCGCGAAACGCACGGCCTGATCGCGCTTGCGAAACGCGCCGATGGCTTCGGCGAGCCGCGCGTTTTCGACGTGCGACGCCTGCCCGATCAAACCGATCGACAGCGTGCCCACGAGCTTGCGATCGATATCGCGCACCTGAGCGACGAACTGCGACGTCGCGGCAACCAGCGCGCGCGCCGACGCGACGAAACGCTCGCCTTTCGACGTGAGCCGAAAGCCGCCGCGTCCGCGTTCGCAGAGCCGAAAGCCCATGCGTGCTTCCAGCGCGGACAACTGCGAGCTGATGGTCGACTGGCGCACGCCGAGCGTCGCTTCGGCGGCCGTGATGCCGCGCGCATCGACGACCGCGAGAAAGACGCGCACGAGGCGCAGGTCGAGATCGGAGGTATTGGAGAACATACGATTACGCCGCGCTCACATGGGAAAGCCCATCGCCTTGATGCCCTTGATCCACGCGCGCTTCCAGCCGCCTTCTGCATCGGCGCCGTCGAACGCGTGGAAGGTCACCTTCGCGGCCAGCCATCGCACCGGCTCGGGCGGGATGTACGTCGGGCTTTGATTGGCGATGTCGAGCGCGCGCTCGGGGCTTGCGCGATCGAACAGGATGTTCAGGCCCATGAACGCGCCGAAGCGGCTCGCGGCCACGCCGAAACCCGTGTAGCCCGCGACAAACACCGCCTTGTCGCCGAGATAGCGCTTCGCGAACACCGAGCCGCGCGAGCAATAGTCGATCGGGCCGCCCCACGCGTGCGAAAAGCGCACATCGCTCAATTGCGGGAAGGTCGTGTAGAAGGCTTGGGCGAGCCGGTAGTAGGTGTCGCGCTGCTGGTCGCTCGGCGGATTGGGATCGCCGTCGAAGTGATAGCTCACGAGGCCGCCGAAGATGATGTTGTTGTTCTTCGTGAGGCGGAAATAATTGAGCTGCGTGCGCGTGTCGTAAATGCCCTGGCGCTGCTTCCAGCCGATGCGCGACAGTTGTTCGTCGGTGAGCGGCTCGGTTGCGAGCACGTGATCGCGCACCTGCAACACACGGCGGTTGATGTCCGGAATGCCCACTTTCGCGGTGCCGCTGCCGAACACGACGCGCGGCGCGCGCACGGTGCCTGCGGGCGTCTTCACGAAGACGGTCTCGCCTTCGTCGCTTACGGTCATCAGCGGGCTGTGTTCGTAGATCCTCACGCCGAGTTCGAGCGCCGCGCGCTTGAGACCCCACGCGAGCTTGGCCGGATGCACGATGCCGCTGCGGTTGCGCGACCAGAGCGCGCCCGCGAACAGCGGCGAATCGAGCTGTGCGCGCGTGGCCGCCGCGTCGAGCAGCACGACGTCGTGGCCATAAGACTTGTGCAGATCGTAATCGGCACGCAGATGATCGACGTGATCCGGATCGACGGCCACCGTCATCTCGCCGTTCCACTCGATGTCGGCATCGATGCCGTAGCGTTTGAGCGTCGCCTCGAAGCCGTCGAGGTTGCGCTGGCCGAACTCTTCGAGCTCCGCGATATCGTCCGGGAACACGCGTACCGCGTTGGGCAGCCCGTGCATCACCGATGTCGATATGATGCCGCCCGCGCGCCCCGATGCGCCATGCGCGATCCGGCCTGCCTCGATCAGCACGACATCGAGTTCGGGCATCTGCTCCTTCGCCTGCACCGCGGCCCACAGCCCGGTGAAGCCGCCGCCGACGATCAGCAGATCGGCGCGTATATCGCTCACGAGCGCCGGTTCCGCGGGCGGCTCGGCGGGATTGTCGAGCCAGTAAGGCATGAGGCGCGTGCGGGCGAGCGCTTCCTCGACGCTCAATTTGACAGACGCGCGACGCACGCCGCGCGACGCCTTCTGCGCGGGCGCGGCGATGTCGGCTTCGAAAAGTTGCGCGCTTTCGTTCATGACGTGTCTCCTCCTCGGGCGCGGCGCGCGACGGTTATTGCTGCGGTTCGAGCACGACGTAGAACTTCTTCGCGTCCTCGATCGTTTCCCAGCGGCCCGCGAAACCCGCGGGCAGAAGATAGCCCTGCCCCGCCGTGAATTCCTTGCGGCCGCCGTTCACGTCGATCAGCGCGATCCTGCCTTCGACGAGCCAGACCGCTTCGTCGGCCGTCGTCGCAGGGAAATCGACAGCGCCGGCCTTGCCTTCCCACCAGCCGATCACGTAGTTGCCGCTCTGGCCTTCGGCCGCGCGCCAGTCGCTTTCGTCCATGCCGTAGTCCAGCTTCGTGAACTGCCCGATGCCCTCGCCCAGCGGCGCGATGTCCTGAATCAGCTTGCTCATGTGCTTCCCTTGTTGCGTCGGTTTGAATTGAATCGGTGCGCCAAAGTTACCGATTCACGCTGCCCCGGTATGCCCCCCCGCGGGGGGGACAAGCGGCGTTTAGCGAAGCGCGGGTAAATACCTAGATTTGCTGAAAACCCCTTCTGGCAAGGGCTATAACGCATGGTCTACAATCGAAGGGACTTTTCTTCGCGGCGCGCCATGCTGCTCAACGTACCCCCGCTCAATCAGGATCAAGCCGAGTTCGCGCTCTCGTTCAAGACGCTTGGCAAAGTCATCGAAGCTGTCGGCACACCGGATTTCGTGCCGCGTCTCACGCTGCTTCTCAATGAAGTCGTGCCGCTCAATGTCGTGCACATCGAGCGCTCGCGGGTAGACCGCAGCAAGCCCACGGGCTTTCGCTGCGAATGGATCGGCAGCAGCGGCGTGGGCATGGACACGGGCGTGATCTCCGAAGTCATGACGCTCTACTACGACCGCTTCTACGATACCGATCCGCTCTTCGCGGGCATTCGCGGCAAGATCGGCACGCTGCTCGTGGTGCGCGACATCGGCGCGATACCGCCCGGCGAATTTCGCCAGCGCCTCTTCGACGAAGCGCTGATCGCGCATGAATGCGTGCTCGCGCGCGGCACGCCTCACGCGCAGGATTCGATCGCGCTCGAACGCTCGCTCGACGCGCCGCCGTTCACGCTCGCCGAGATGAACCGCTTTCGCAACGTGAGCGAGTTCCTGTTTCCGCTGCTCGAATTGCACGCTTCGACGAGCGCGGCGAAACGCGTCGCGCATCCCACTTCGTTCCTGCATCCGCTCGCGCAGTTCGACGCGCGCATCGCCGCCGACGACGTGCGCCTGTCGAAACGCGAGTACGAAATCTGCACGCATCTCATCACGGGCCGCACGGTGCCCGAGGCGGCGGAGATCATCGGCGTGCGCATCGGCACGGCCGAGTCGTATGTGAAGCGCGCGTTCGCGAAGCTCGGCGTGCGCACCAAGCGCGATCTGATCGCGTGGGGGCAGGCTTGCCCCCGTCTCACGGCCACCTGAAGCCCCGTTCACATCGAACCGGCTCGATGTGAACATTTCGACTTCGTGATTTGCGCGGCAGTCTCGTCGCCTAACATCGCCCCGTCCACATAACGATGACGGGAGACGAGCCCATGCAGCGTGAACTCAACCAGCCGCTCGGCGGCAACGACATGCCGCGCTTCGGCGGCATCGCGACCATGATGCGCCTGCCGCAGGCGAACAGCACCGAAGGCCTCGACGCGTGTTTCGTCGGCGTGCCGCTCGATATCGGCACCTCCAACCGCTCGGGCGCGCGCTTCGGGCCGCGCCAGATCCGCTCTGAATCCGTGCTGCTGCGCCCCTACAACATGGCGACGCGCGCCGCGCCCTTCGATTCGCTGCAAGTGGCCGACATCGGCGATGTCGCCACCAATCCCTATGATTTGAAGGATTCGATCCGCCTGATCGAATCGGCCTACGACGCGATCGTCGCGAACGGCTGCCGTCCGATCACGCTCGGCGGCGATCACACGATCGCGTGGCCGATCCTGCGCGCGTTGCACAAGAAGTACGGCAAGGTTGCCGTGGTGCATGTCGATGCCCACGCCGACGTCAACGACACGATGTTCGGCGAGAAGATCGCGCACGGCACGCCGTTTCGACGCGCGGTGGAAGACGGTCTGCTCCAGTGCGACAAGGTCACGCAAATCGGCCTGCGCGGCACCGGCTACCACGCCGACGACTTCGACTGGTGCCGCGAACAGGGCTTCACCGTGGTGCAGGCCGAAGCGTGCTGGAACAGGTCGCTCGCGCCGTTGATGGAGGAAGTGCGCGCGCGCGTGGGCGATGCGCCCGTCTATCTGAGCTTCGATATCGACGGGCTCGACCCCGCGTTCGCGCCCGGCACCGGCACGCCCGAAGTGGGCGGCCTGACCGTGCAGCAAGGTCTCGAAATCGTGCGCGGCATGAAGGGGCTCAACGTCGTCGGCGCGGATCTCGTCGAGGTCTCGCCGCCTTACGATCAGGCCGGCACGACAGCGCTCGTCGGCGCCAATCTCGCGTTCGAAATGCTCTGCGTGATGCCGGGCGTCACTTACCGTCAAAGCACGCGAGGTTGAACATGGCTGCTCGACTCGAACGACATCCCGAAGACGGCTCGCTCCTGCTGCCCGCCGCGACGATTGCGGGTACGCGCTACGGCGCATCGAACTGGGAAGCGGGCAATGCGATTCACGATGCATCGACGGGCGAGGTGATCGGCTGGCAGGAACACGCCGATGCCGCGCAAATCGATGCCGCCGTGCGTGCGGCGCGCGCCGCGCTCGATGCATGGCGCAACCGGACGCCCGCTTCGCGCGGCGAGGTGCTGCGCAAGATCGCCGAACTGCTCGCAACGGAGCGCGCGGGCCTCTCCGCGATGCAGCAGCAGGTGAGCGGCAAACCGCCGCTCGAAGCCGACACCGATGTAAGCGACGCCATCGCCACGTTCGATTACTACGCGGACCTGTGCGGGAACGGTTTGCTCTTCGCCGCCGACGCGCTCGCATTGCCCGACGACACCGTGACTGGCGAACGTCATTACGAAGCGGTTGGCGTGGCCGCGCTGATCGTGCCGTGGAATTTCCCGATGGTCACGACTTCGTGGAAGATCGCGCCCGCGCTCGCTGCGGGTTGCACCGTAGTGCTGAAGCCCTCCGAATTCACGTCGCCGGTCGAGCACAGGCTCGCGGAAATCATGACGGCAGCGGGTGTGCCCGATGGCGTCGTGAATCTCGTGAACGGCGGCGGCGAAGTGGGCGCGCGGCTCGCGGCGCATCCGCTCGTCGACAAGATTTCGTTCACGGGCAGCACGGCCGTGGGCCGCAAGGTCATGCAGAGCGCAGCGCAGGACATGAAGCGCGTGACGCTCGAACTCGGCGGGAAATCCGCGCTGATCGTGCGTGCCGACGCGGACATAGAACACGCGGTCGCGCTCGCGGTCGGCGGCGCGTTCACGAACGCGGGGCAGATGTGTTCGGCCACCTCGCGCGTCATCGTGCACGACGATGTCTATCGCAAGTTCATGGCCGCCTTCGAAGCGGCGGTGCGCGCGCTCGTGGTCGGGTCGCCGGGGACTGAAAACGTCGCGATGGGCCCGCTCATTTCGGGCGCGCAGCGCGCGCGCGTACAAGCGTTGCTCGAACAAGGCGTGGCCGACGGCGCGAAGATCGCGTTCAGCGGCGCGCTCGACAGTGCCTGCGCGGAAGGCTTTTTCATGGCGCCCGTCGTCGTCGCGGAGCCGGATACGGCCAACGTGTTGTGGACGGAGGAAGTGTTCGGGCCGGTCGCGTGCGTGAAATCGTTCCGAACCGACGACGAAGCCATCGCGCTCGCCAATGACACGCGCTATGGACTCGTGGCGACGGTCGTCACGCGTGACGACGAAGCCGCACGCCGCTATCGCAATGCGCTGCGTGCGGGCCTCGTCTGGATCAACACACCGCAACTGATCTTCCCGCAAGTGTGCTGGGGCGGACTCGGTTTGAGCGGCATCGGCCGTGAACTGGGTGTTGCCGGTTTGCGCAGCTATCAGGAGTTGCGTCATACCATCGTGTCACGCGGATAGCGCCGCGCATCCTCCTACAGTCGATAAGCTGTATATTTTATTTACAGTCGATGGCCTGTTTTCTGCACAAACAGCCCATAAGCTGTAAAATCGATTTACAGCTTAAAGCCTGTAGGAGCACGCGGTGGACTATTCCCTGAAAACACTCGGCCAGCTCAGGCCGATCCTGCTCGGCTTCCGCAAGGCCGCGGGCCTGACGCAAGCGACGGTCGCGGAACGTCTGGGCGTCACCCAGCAGACTTACGCGCAACTCGAAGCCAATCCCGCGGCCGTGAGCGTCGAGCGCCTGTTCAAGGTTCTGCGCGTGCTCGACGTCGAACTCGCGCTCACCCGAAGCGAATCCCCGCCGGCCGACCCGCCGCCCGTCGCCGCGAAAGCAACGCCGGCGCGCACCCGCCGCGCATCGCGGCAGACCGACGCCACGAAAAAGCGGGAGAACTGGTAATCATGGCGCGCCGCACGCAAACAGGACGGCTCGACCTGTGGATGAACGGTCTGCCCGTCGGATACTGGGAAAACGGCGCCGGCGGCGAACGGCTCGTCTATCGCGAAGACTGGATCGCCGATACACAAGGCCGTCCGCTATCGCTGTCGCTGCCCTTTACGCCGGGCAATCAGCCGTGGCGCGGGCAGGTCGTCACGGATTTCTTCGACAACCTCCTGCCCGACAGCGAGCCGATCCGCCGCCGCATCGCCACGCGCTTTCGCACCGGCGGCACGACGCCGTTCGAGTTGCTCGCGCAACTGGGCCGCGATTGCGTCGGCGCCATTCAGATGCTGCCGCCAGGCGAAGAGCCCGCCGATCTCGAAAGCATCAAGGGCCGCGCGCTCACCGAAGCACAGATCGCGCGACTGTTGCGCGAGACGACAACCGCGCCGCAGCTCGGCCAGCACGAAGCGGTCGACGACCTGCGCCTGTCCATCGCCGGCGCGCAGGAAAAGACCGCGCTCCTGCGTCACGGCAGGCGCTGGCTTCTGCCGGAAGGCAGCACCCCGACCACGCATATCTTCAAGCTGCCGCTCGGCCTCGTCGGTAACATGCGCGCCGACATGCGCACGTCGGTCGAGAACGAATGGCTCTGCTCGAAGATCGTCGCCGCGTACGGCCTGCCCATCGCGCGCTGCGAGATGGACCGGTTCGCGGATCAGAAGGTGCTGGTCGTCGAGCGCTTCGATCGCCGCCTGTCGAGCGACAAGTCGTGGATTCTGCGCCTGCCGCAGGAAGACATGTGTCAGGCCACCGGCACGCCCGCGCTGCACAAGTACGAATCGGACGGCGGCCCGGGCATCGAGCGCATCATGGACGTGCTCTCCGGATCGATGCGCGCCGCGCAGGATCGCCGTCACTTTTTCCTGACGCAGATGATCTTCTGGCTCCTCGCCGCAACCGATGGCCATGCGAAGAACTTCAGCATCGCGCATCTGCCCGGCAACCAGTACGAATCGACGCCGCTCTACGACGTGCTTTCGGCGCATCCGCTCATCGGCCGCGGGCCCGACAAGTTCGCCGCGCGACGCGTGCGGCTCGCGATGGCCGTGCGCGGCAAGAACGTCCACTATCTGATCGGCGAAATCCAGCGCCGGCACTGGATCGCGCAGGGACGGCGCGTCGGGCTCGCAGTCCCCGAAGTCGAATCGATGATCGACGATCTCGGCGCGCGCACGCCCGCGGTCATCGACGAAGTGGCCGCGCTTCTACCCGGCGACTTCCCGATGGACGTCGCCGACGCCATCTTCGACGGCATGCGCCGGCTCGCACGCAAGCTCGTGTGACGGGGTGCGCCGAGGCGTCGTTCATTTCGGCGGAGGCGCGGACGATGGACACTTCATGTCGGCGCCCTTCGCGCCATCGACGTTCTTCAGCGACACGAGCAGCCTGCTTCCCGTATTCGCCGTGATGATGTGCCCGTAACTGACGGTCGGGATGAACTTGATATCGGGCGCGACGGAGACGGGCGGGGTTTGCGCGCCATCGACGGTCAGGTCGAGTTCAACGGTGATCGAATCGATCGCGACGCCGTAGTTCTGCCCGTGTTCGGCCTGAGCCTTCTTGAAGTTGCACACGCCGTCCAGGACATTCTGGAGCGCCGTCGGTATGTCCACCGACTTCCCCGGTGGAATGGGCGGCGTGTTGCAGGCGGCGAGGAGAATCGGTAAAGCCAGAACAGGCAGCGAGACGTACGCGCGCATCTGAATCTCCCAGCCCTTTGGAGAGGGCACAGTATCAGGCAAACGAGGCTTTTCGTCCATGCGGTTTCATACTCACCATCCACGCGAATCCGGGAGACTGCCGGTTCATCGGCCGAGCACTGTCACGGCGGAAAATCGCGTCAGTTGCGAAACGTCGCCACTGTCTCCCAGATAACGAATATCAGGCAGCCTGTCCAGCCGAACAGGGTCGGCGGCGAGGCCGCGAGCCACCAGGCGCTGAAGGACATCATGACGCAACCAGAAGAGCGTTCCGTCGTATATCGCCGGCAGATAGTTCGCCTCGAATTCGGCGACCGAATATATGCCGCTTTCGCGGCTCCATAGGCCATGCGTTTCGATGACTTCCGGGCGCTCCTTGTTCAGATACTCGGCAAGCCCTGCATACCCGCGACGCGCGAGCGAAGGGTTGGTCAGGAGCCCCGAATCCAGAATGTCAAGACGTTCGCAGCACAACGCGGTGCCACCGACGTCCGGCGTCATGAACTTGAGCGTCGATTGCCCCAGATGCTCGCGCAGATGATCGACCGATGTACCCGTCATCGCGTAGTTCTGTGGCGTGACACCGCGCCAGTCACCGGGAGATTCGCCCCACACTCGCTTTCGGATCTCGTCTCCGGCGGCATTCAATACGGACGGCAATACGCCGCGCATCGCCGCACCGAGGATGATCGTGTCGACGTTTTCGCGCAGCACCGCAAGGTTGACCAGGAAGCTTCCACAAAGGCACAGCAATAGTCCGCGCAATACACGTGGCTGACGCATATCTGCGAAACGTTCCGCGAGAGCAAGGACGAACACGGGCAGCACCGCCACGAACATCCGCCCCGTATAACCCCAGTTTCTTCCCGATATCAGTGCGAACACGCCGAAGGCACATATCAGCAGTACGGGCATCGGATCCGGACGGCGCTCCTGAACGCGCTTCCGGCTCATATACATGCCAGCCAGAAACGCAGCGTTCACGAAGAGGAAATCCTCCAGCCCGCGCAGCTTCTCCGCTACGCCCTCCCAGCCTTTTTTACTGTAGGGCACCTGAAGCTTGGCCAGGATGGTATTCGGCACAAGCGCTCCGAAGACCCAATACCTCCAGATCGTCAGCAGCAGAAAACAAAGCATGAGCCACGCGCACATTCGAATGGCACGCGGACGATCGTGCGGGCAAAACACGACCATCCAGCCAAGCGCGAAACCCAGATAGAACACCGCCTCGAAGCGGACCAGCAACAGAAGCGGCAACAGGGCAAAGGCGAACGTCGATTGCGCGCGCCAGCAGAGCACGAATGCAAACAGCAGCAACGCAAAGACCGTCATTTCCATGCCATTGACGATCTCGGCCTGACAGGCCGGCAGCAGCCCAAGCAAGCTCACCACGATGAGGCGATGCGTCGGGCTCGGCAGGAACGGTTGAAGGGCGCGCCACACGAGCGCCAAAGTCGCGCTCAGTGCGATGAAGGAGAGCAATTGCGCCGTCCTGATTGCTTCGAGAAAGCCTGGCTGAAGCAGCCACTGCCCCATCGCCAGCATCGCCGTCATGAGCAGGCTCGACGTACCTTCGGCCGACACCGAAGCGGGCGTCAACGCAAATAAACCGTGCCGCCCGAGTGTGCGCGCATAGGCCACGGTGATGGCGCCGTCGTCCCAGCCATAGGGGCCGACGAGCGCTATCGCTGTCAACGAAAGCGCCGCATACGCGACAACGAAGAGGAACCCGGTGGCTCCCGCTCTTGCCTCGATCCTGTGGGTACGGTGCTCGGGCATAGTCAGTCGGCGCAAGTGACATGACGGATGATACATCGGGCATGGCGAGCGAACCCCGAAGTCTCAGAAAGCAGTGCGATCACGCTGACGCTTCTTCAAGACCGGTCCAGCTCCTCGAACAACCAGTCCTGAAAACTGCGCACCTTCGGCAAGTCCGCGCACGACTTGAGCAGATTGAGCGTATAGCCATTGACCTTGAGTCCGTCGAAGCCGAACGGCGCGACGAGCCGCCCCGTCTCCAGCTCGCGCTGCACCAGAAGTAAGCTCTCCAGACACACGCCCCCGCCATCCGTCGCCGCGCTGATCGCCATGAACGAGCGATCGAAACGCGGCCCGCGTGAGATGTCGATCGGCGTCTTGCGATGCAGC
The DNA here is from genome assembly GCF_014384845.1 of Caballeronia sp. EK. Taxonomy (NCBI): domain Bacteria; kingdom Pseudomonadati; phylum Pseudomonadota; class Betaproteobacteria; order Burkholderiales; family Burkholderiaceae; genus Caballeronia; species Caballeronia sp. EK. The sequence continues at coordinate 45,087 of NZ_JACSUE010000001.1, read as the reverse complement.
CGCATGAAGTCGCGCCAGCCGACGAGACATCCCTCGCTGTGAATGAGCGTGTGATGCCGCAGGTCCGCGACCGTGCGTATCGGATGCTCGCCTTCGAGCAGCGTCGGCGAGCACAGCGGCACGATCGTTTCGGTGGGCAGATCGAGCACCATCGTCCCCGCAGGCTGCAAGCGGCGCGCGCCATAACGCAAATCGATATCCACCGCCTCGCGCGTCAGGTCCACCGGATCGTTGGATGCATTCAGCCGCAAGTCGATATCCGGATGCAGCGCCGAAAAGCGCGCGAGCCGTGGCATCAGCCATTGCGTCGCGAAGCTCGGCGTCGAATGCAGCGTGAGGATGTCGCTCTTGGCCACGCGCCCGATATCGCGCGTCGCCTTGTCGATGCGCGCGAACGCCGCGCCGATCTCCTCCGCATAGCGCCGCCCGCTGTCGGTCAGGATCACCGTCCGGTGCATGCGATGAAAGAGCCGCACGCTCAGTTGCTCCTCCAGCAATTTGATCTGATGACTGACCGCCGAAGGGGTCACGAAAAGCTCGTCCGCAGCAAGCGAGAAGGACGAAAGCCTCGCAGCGGCCTCGAAAGCCTGTATGGACTTGAGCGTGACTCGATGTTGCATTGCAGTGATCGCATGAATTCAGTTCAACGATCAGCCACTTTAATTCGTTTGAGCGCGCGTCATCAAGCGAATACGCTTCATATACGGGCCTGACGCACCAAACAAGGGAATACCCGGATCGCAGGCGCAACCGACAAAAGCAAACAAGGAGACATCGCCGTGAACACGAGCATCACGCAGCTCGCGGAACATGCTCATCGCATCCGCCGCAACGCGCTACTCATGGGTGAAGTGCAGGGCCAGGGCTATATCGGCCAGGCGCTCGATATCGCCGATGTGCTGGCCGTCGCCTACTTCGGCGCGATGAACTATCGCCCTGAAGACCCCGACTGGGAAGAGCGCGACCGCTTCCTGCTCTCGAACGGCCACTATGCGATCGCGCTGTACGCCGCGCTTTTCGAAGCGGGCATCCTGCCGCAGGACGAACTCGAAACCTACGGCAGCGACGACAGCCGTCTGCCGATGTCCGGCATGGCGAGCTACACGCCCGGTATGGAGATGTCGGGCGGATCGCTCGGGCAAGGACTCACGATTGCAGTAGGCCGTTGTCTCGGCCTGAAGCGCAAGGGCTCCAAGTCCTTCGTCTACACGCTCTTTTCAGATGGCGAACTCGACGAAGGTTCGGTCTGGGAAGGCCTCATGTCCGCCGCGCACTGGAAGCTCGACAACCTCATCGCGATGGTCGATGTGAACAACCAGCAAGCCGATGGCCCCTCGACGCAGATCATGGCGTTCGAGCCGCTCGTCGAAAAGCTCGAAGCGTTCGGCTGGTACGTGCAGCGCATCGACGGCAACGATATCGACGCCGTGAAGCAGGCCTTCGACAACGCACGCAACTTGAAGGACGCGAAGCCGCGCATCATCGTGTGCGATACGAAGATGGGCTCTGGCGTGCCGTTCCTCGAAGAGCGTGAGAAGAATCACTTCATCCGCGTCGATCCGCACGAGTGGCAACTCGCGCTCGAAGCACTGGAAGCCGGGAGAAACGCATGAGCACCGTAGCGAAGAAGCCGCGCCTGAAGACATCGGCGATGATCGCGTCCATCGCGGGCGAAGGACAGGTCACGCGTTCCGCGCCGTTCGGCCACGCGCTCGCGGAACTCGCGCGCAGCAACGCGAATGTCGTCGGCATGACAGCCGACCTCGGCAAGTACACCGACCTGCATATCTTCGGGAAGGAATTTCCCGAGCGCTATTACCAGATGGGCATGGCCGAGCAACTGTTGATGGGCGCGGCGGCGGGCATGGCGCATGAAGGCGCGCTGCCGTTCGTCACGACCTATGCCGTGTTCGCGACGCGACGCGCTTATGACTTCATCCATCAGACGATCGCTGAAGACAATCTCGACGTGAAGATCGTCGCCGCGCTGCCGGGTTTGACGACCGGTTACGGCCCGAGCCATCAGGCGGCCGAAGACCTCGCATTGATGCGTGCGATGCCGAACATGACCGTGATCGATCCGTGCGATGCGCTCGATATCGAGCAGATGGTGCCTGCCATCGCCGCACACAAAGGTCCGGTGTATGCGCGACTTCTGCGCGGCAATGTGCCCGCCGTGCTCGACGAATACGGCTATCGCTTCGAGCTTGGCAAAGCCAAGCTGCTGCGCGACGGCGCCGACGTGTTGCTGGTGTCCTCCGGGATCATGACCATGCGCTCGCTCGAAGCCGCGAAAGCGCTCGAACAGGACAACGTCGATGTCGCCGTGCTGCACGTGCCGACCATCAAGCCGCTCGACACCGCCACCATTCTGCGCGAGGCGAAGCGCACCGGCCGCATGGTCGTCGTCGCGGAGAACCATAGCGTGATCGGCGGTCTCGGCGAAGCGGTCGCGCGCACCTTGCTCGGCGCGGGCGTGACGCCGGCGTTCCGCCAGATCGCCTTGCCCGACGCCTTCCTCGACGCCGGCGCATTGCCCACGCTACACGATCGCTACGGCATTTCCACCGAAGCGATGTGCAACACCATCAAAGGCTGGCTCGGCTGAGCCGTCACCACTCGTCCCGAACAATTTCATCATCGATCAGGAGCACACCATCATGTCAGAGTCGCGTCTTCTCGAAGGCAAGGTCGCCGTCATTTCCGGAGCGGCGTCGCCGCGAGGAATCGGCATGGCGACCGCCCGAATGTTCGCGAAGCACGGCGCGAAAGTCGCCATTCTCGATCTCGATGAAACCGCCGCGCGCGAAGCCGCCAGCGAAATCGGACCGGAGCATCGCGGCTACGCGTGCAACGTCACCGACCGCGCCGCCTGCGATAAAGCCGTGCAACAAGTCATCGCGGATTTCGGCGTCATCGACGTGCTCATCAACAACGCGGGCATCACGCAGGCCGTGAAGCTGCTCGACATCGACGCGCAAAGCTGGGACCGCGTCCTCGACGTGAACCTGCGCGGCGTGCTGTATCTCTCGCAGGCGGTCGTGCCGCAGATGAAGCGTCAGGGCAGCGGCTCGATCGGCTGCATGTCGTCGGTATCGGCGCAGCGCGGCGGCGGCATTCTCGGCGGCCCGCACTATTCCGCGGCCAAAGCGGGCGTGCTCGGTCTCGCCAAGGCGATGGCGCGCGAACTGGGCAACGACGGCATCCGCGTGAACTGCGTGACGCCCGGCCTGATCCAGACCGACATCAACGCGGGCAAGATCAGCGACGAGAAGCGCGTCGAGATTCTCGCCGGCATTCCGCTCAACCGTCTCGGCGGGCCGGACGACGTGGCGGGCGCATTCCTGTTCCTCGCGTCGCCGATTTCGTCCTACATCACCGGCGCCGTGATCGATGTGAACGGAGGCATGCTGATCCACGGCTGACGCAGTATCGGAGACACGCGCCGTCGAGAGCGCGTGCTCCACGCAGACAAAACCGATCGCCATAACCAGGTTTGGAGGAGCACATCATGACCACCCGCTCGATCAAAAGCGGCATCGACAGGCGCACGTTCCTGAAGACGGGCGCCACCATCGCCGCAGCCGCGCCGCTCTGGAGCCTCACGACACGCAAGGCGTCGGCGGCGGACTTCTCGTACAAGCTCGCGACGGGCCAGGACCCGACGCATCCGGTGAACATCCGCGCGCAGCAGGCCTGCGACAAGATTCGCGAAGCCACCGGCGGCAAGCTCGACATCAAGCTGTTCCCGGCGAACCAGCTCGGCTCCGACACGGACCTGCTCTCGCAGGTGCGCAGCGGCGGCGTCGAGTTCTTCAATCTCGCCTCGTCGATTCTCGCGACGCTCACGCCCGCCGCGGGCATCGTCAACACGGGTTTCGCGTTCCCCGATTACGACCACGTCTGGAAAGCGATGGACGGCGATCTCGGCGGCTATGTCCGCTCGCAGGTCGAGAAGTCCGGCATTCTCGCGGTGTCGAAACCGTGGGACAACGGCTTTCGCCAGATCAGCTCGTCCACGCGCGTCGTGAAGACGCCCGCCGATCTGAAGGGCTTCAAGATTCGCGTGCCGCAAGCGCCGATGCTCACCTCGCTCTTCAAGTCGCTCGACGCGGGCCCGGCGCCCATCAACTTCAACGAGCTCTACTCGGCGCTGCAAACCGGCGTGGTGGAAGGCCAGGAGAATCCGCTGCCGATCATCGCGACGGCCAAGCTCTACGAAGTGCAGAAGTCCATCAGCCTGACCTCGCACGTGTGGGACGCGTACTGGATTCTCGGCAACCGTCGCGCGTGGCAAGCGCTGCCCGCCGACATGCGCGCCATCGTCACGCGCGAATTCGACGCCGCCGGCATGCTGCAACGCGCGGACATCGCCCAGCTCAACGGCTCGTTGCGCGATCAGTTGAAGGGCAAAGGCATCACCATCGTGGATGTGGACCGCGAAGCCTTCCGCGGCGCGCTCAAGAAGACCAGCTTCTATAGCGACTGGAAAGCCAAGTACGGCGATCAAGGCTGGGGCACGCTCGAAAAGTACACCGGAAAACTGGTATGAAAGCCATGCACACGATCCCGCTTCCGCATCCGGCGCCACACCGCGTCGCCGCGTTTCTCGACACCTGGCTCGGCCACTGCGTGGAGATTCCCGCCGCGCTGCTGGTCCTGGCCGAGATCGTGGTGCTGTTCGCCGGCGTGACGAGCCGCTATGCGCTGCACACGCCGCTCGTCTGGTCCGACGAACTCGCGTCGATGCTGTTCCTGTGGCTCGCGATGCTGGGCGCGGTCGTGGCGCTGCGGCGCGGCGAGCACATGCGCATGACGGCGCTGGTCGGCATGGCCTCGCCGGGCGTGCGCGCGTTTCTCGATGTCATCGCGATCGCCGCGCCGCTCGCGTTCCTGCTGATGGTGATCGGACCGGCGGTGGACTTCGCGCAGGACGAATCGTTCATCACGACGCCCGCGCTCGATATCGCCAACTCGTGGCGCGCCGCCGCGTTGCCGATCGGCGCGGGCCTGATGCTGCTCGTCGCGTGCCTGCGGCTCGTGCGCGTGGGGAACTGGAAGCTCACCATCGGCGCGCTCGCGCTGGTGGCCGCGGTCGCCATCGCGTTCTATGCGGCGAGTCCGCTGCTCAAAGGCCTCGGCAATCTCAACCTGCTGATCTTCTTCGTCGGCCTCGTCGCGCTGTGCGTGCTCTCGGGCGTGCCCATCGCGTTCTCGTTCGGTCTCGCGACCTTCGGCTATCTCGCGCTCACCACGAGCACGCCGCTCGTCGTGGTCGTCGGGCGCATGGACGAAGGCATGTCGCATCTGATCCTGCTTTCCGTGCCGCTCTTCGTGTTCCTCGGCCAGCTGATCGAGATGACAGGCATGGCCAACGCGATGATCGCGTTCCTCGCCAGCATGCTCGGCCACGTGCGCGGCGGCCTGTCGTACGTGCTCGTCGGCGCGATGTATCTGGTGTCGGGCATCTCCGGCTCGAAAGCGGCCGACATGGCGGCGGTCGCGCCCGTGCTGTTTCCCGAGATGAAGGCGCGCGGCGCGAAGCCGGGCGATCTCGTCGCGCTGCTCGCGGCCACGGGTGCGCAGACCGAAACCATCCCGCCGAGTCTCGTGCTCATCACGCTCGGCTCGGTGACGGGCGTGTCGATCTCGGCGCTCTTCACCGGCGGCATGCTGCCCGGCATCGTGCTCGCGGTGACGTTGTGCACGGTCGTCTGGTGGCGCTATCGCAGCGACGATCTCTCCGGCGTGAAGCGCGCGACCCGCAAGGAGATCGTGCGCAAGCTCGCGATCGCCCTGCCCGCGCTCGCGCTGCCCTTCGTGATTCGCGCGGCCGTGGTCGAAGGCATCGCCACGGCGACGGAAGTATCGACCATCGGCATCGGCTATGCGGTGATCGCGGGTCTCTTGATCTATCGCCGCTTCGAATGGGGCCGCTTGAAGCCGATGCTGATCGACACCGCCGCGCTCTCCGGCGCGATCCTGCTGATCATCGGCGCGGCGACGAGCATGGCGTGGGCGCTCACGCAATCGGGCTTTTCGGGCCAGCTCGCGCGCACGATGGGCGCGCTGCCCGGCGGCACATGGATGTTCATGGCGGCGTCGATACTCGTGTTCATCGTGCTCGGCAGCGTGCTGGAAGGCATTCCCGCGATCGTGCTGTTCGGCCCGCTGATGTTCCCGATCGCGCGCCAGATGGGCATCAACGACGTGCACTACGCGATGGTCGTGATCCTCTCGATGGGCGTGGGCCTGTTCGCGCCGCCGTTCGGCGTCGGCTATTACTCGGCCTGCGCAGTGAGCCGCATCCATCCGGATGAAGGCATGAAGCCGATCGTCGGCTATATCGCGGCCCTGATCGTCGGGCTGATTTTCGTCGCCGCGATTCCGTGGATCTCCACGGGCTTCCTGAAATAAATTCCGTTCAACGCTCAGTGATGCCGCTCCTTCGATGGAGCGGCCAGGAGAAGTCATGTCTTCCATCGACAAGCAAAAGCTGTCGAACGCCATTCGCTTTCTCGCCATCGACGCCATCGTGCGCGCGGGCGAAGGTCATCAGGGCGTGCCGCTCGGCATGGCGGAAATCGCCACGGCGCTGTTCACGCGGCACATGAAATTCAATCCCGCGGATCCGCAATGGCCCGACCGCGACCGTTTCGTGCTCTCGAACGGCCACGGCTCGATGCTGCTCTATGCGCTCTTGCATCTTACGGGTTATGCGAACTTCGGCATCGACCAGATACGCACGTTCCGCGAGATGGGCTCGCATTGCGAAGGCCATCCGGAATTCGACACGGCCTCGGGCATCGAGGTGACGACCGGCCCGCTCGGCCAGGGCATCGCGAACGCGTTCGGCATGGCGGTGGCCGAGGCGTATCTCAATGCGAAGTTCGGCGCGGGCATCGTCGATCACTACACGTATGCGTTCGTCGGCGATGGCTGTCTGCAAGAGGGCGTCGGACAGGAAATGATCTCGCTCGCCGGGCATCTGAAGCTCGGCAAGCTGATTCTGTGCTGGGACGACAATCGCATCACCGACGACGGCAGCACGACGCTCTCGATCAGCGAGAACGTGAGCGAACGTTTTCGCGTCGCGGGCTGGCATGTGGTCGAAGTGGACGGGCACGATCTCGAAGCCGTGTCGGATGCGCTGGCGCAAGCGAAAGCCGATCCGCGTCCGTCGATGCTCGCATGCCGCACGACGATCGCACGCGGCGTCGCGCGTCTGCAAGGTCAGCGCGGCGGACACAGCGGACGTCTCTTCGACAAGGACGCCGACGCCGCGCGCAACGCGATGAACTGGCCGCATGCGCCCTTCGAGATTCCCGACGACGTACTGCATTCATGGCGCGAAGCGGGACGTCGCAGCGAAGACGAATATCGCGCATGGCGCGAGCGTGTCGCTTCGTTGCCCGCACCCGCGCGCGCGGAGTTCGACCGCATCCAGGCCGGCGAATTGCCCGAAGGATGGCGGCAAACGCTGGAAACCTACAAGCGCGATGCCGGAACGCGCGACGAAGCGCCGGGCGGCATCATGATCTCCGCCGAGATCAACGATCTCCTCGCGAACGTGTTGCCCGAACGCATGGTAGGTTGCGCCGATCTCGAAGCGCCGACGAGCCACAAGCGCAGCCTGCGCGCATTCACGGTCGAAGATCGCGGCGGCGCTTATGTCCATTGCGGCGTGCGCGAGCACGTGATGGGCGCGATGGCGAACGGCATGGCCGCGCACGGCGGCGTGATCCCGCTCACCGTCACCTATCTCGCGTTCTCCGATTACGAACGCCCCGCGATGCGCATGGCCGCGCTCATGGGCCTGCCGGTGAAGTTCGTCTTCAGCCACGACTCGATCGGCGTCGCCAAGAACGGGCCGACGCATCAGCCCGTCGAGATTCTCGCGTCCCTGCGGGCGATGCCGAACATGCACGTGTTCCGTCCCGCCGATGCCGTCGAGGCCGCCGAATGCTGGATGCTCGCCTACGAGCGCACGAGCGGCCCGAGCACGATGGTGTTCGCGCGCCAGGCGCTGCCGCTCGTGCGTACGAAGCACGAGGACGACAACCGCTCGGCGCGCGGCGGCTACGTGCTCGCAGAGGCCGAAGGCGGCGTGCGGCGCGTGACGCTCATCGCGACCGGCTCGGAGGTCGCGCTGGCGCTCGCGGCGCGCGAGCAGTTGCAGGCGGCGGGCATCGCGACGGCGGTCGTGTCGATGCCCTGTTGCGAACGCTTCGACGATGAGGACGCGGCGTATCGCTCGAGCGTGCTCGGCGCGGACGCGGTGCGTGTCGTCGTGGAAGCGGCGGTGCGCTTCGGCTGGGACCGCTACATCGGCGAGCGCGGCGGTTTCGTCGGCATGAAGGGCTTCGGCGCTTCGGGGCCGGCCGAGGCGCTCTACGAACATTTCGGCATCACGCCGCGGCATATCGTCGAAGAAGTGAAGCGGCATCTTTGAATCCCGAACAGCAAGGAAAGAGCATGCAGAAGATCGTTTTTCTGGACCGCGAGACGCTCGCGCCGCAGATCCGCCTGAAGCGGCCCGCGTTCGAACACGAGCTCGTCGAGTTCGAGCGCACCGCGCCCGATGAAGTGGTGGCGCGTCTCGCGGGTGCGAGCATCGCGATCACCAACAAGGTCGCGCTCACGGCGGAGCTGCTGGACCAGTTGCCGGAGCTCAGGCTCATCGCGGTGGCCGCGACGGGCACCGATTGCATCGACAAGAGCGCGTGCGAGCGGCGCGGCATCGTCGTCTCGAACATTCGCGGCTATGCGGTGAACACCGTGCCCGAGCATACGTTCGCGCTGATGCTCGCACTGCGGCGCAATCTGGTCGCCTATCGCGACGACGTGCTCGAAGGCGAATGGCAGAAGGCCGGGCAATTCTGCTTTTTCAATCATCCGATTCGCGATCTGGGCGGCGCGACGCTCGGCATCATCGGCGAAGGCGTGCTCGGGCAGCGCGTCGCGGAAATCGCCCGCGTGTTCGGCATGCGGCCGATCTTCGCCGCGCACAAGGGGCGCGAGGGACTCGGCCCGCTCTACACGCCGTGGGACGAAATGCTCGCGACGAGCGATGTCATCACCATTCACAGCCCGCTCACGCCGCAGACGCGCGGCATGCTGTCGACGGCCGAATTTCGCGCGATGAAGAAGAAGCCGCTCATCATCAACACGGCGCGCGGCGGCCTCGTGGACGAAGCCGCGCTCGTCGAGGCGCTCGATGAAGGCTGGATCAGCGGCGCGGGCTTCGATGTGCTCGCGACCGAGCCGCCCGCGCCCGGCAATCCGCTGATGCGCGTCGCGGGCCGGCCCAACGTGATCGTGACGCCGCACGTCGCGTGGGCATCGGACGAAGCGCAACAGACGCTCGCGGATCAGTTGATCGACAACATCGCGGCATTCGTGGCGGGCGCGCCGGTCAATGTCGTGCGCTAAAGGCCAGCCATGAACGTGACCTTCATCGGCCTCGGCGCGATCGGCTTGCCGATGGCGCAGCGGATCAGCGCCTCGGGCCATGCCGTGACGGGCGTGGATCTGTCGAGCCGCGCGCGCGGGCTCGCGCAGGAAAGCGGCCTCGCCGCCGTGGATGGCTTCGCGGCTGCGCCAGCCGCCAGCGTCGTCGTCGCGATGGTGGCGACGCCGCAGCAACTGGCATCGCTCGTCGATGGCGTCGGCGCGAACCTTGCCGGCCAGACGTGGGTGATCATGTCGACGGTCGGCCCGGACGCCGTGCGTCGAGAGGGCGAACGGCTGGCGGCAGCGGGCGCGCGGGTGATCGACGCACCCGTGACGGGCGGCACCGCGCGCGCGAAGCGCGGCGAACTCGTGATCTTCGCGGCGGGCGCGCAACGCGACATCGACGACGCGCGCCCCGTGCTCGACGCGATGGGCACCGTGCGCATCACAGGCACGAAGCTCGGCGACGGCCAGGCGATCAAGCTCGTGAACCAGCACTTGTGTTCGGTGCATATCGTCGCCGCGGCGGAGGCGCTGAATCTGGCGCGCTCGCTCGGTCTCGATCCGGCCGCCGTGCTCGATCTGGTCGAGACAGGCGCGGCCGGTTCGTGGATGCTGTCCGATCGCGGGCCGCGCATGCTGCAAGGCGCCAATGTCACCGTGACGAGCGCCATCGACATCTTCGTGAAGGACAGCGATCTCGTAGTGGCGGCCGCGCGGGCGTGCGGCGCCGATGTGCCGCTGCTGTCGACCGCCAATGCCCGCTATCACGCCGCAGCGGACGCGGGCCTCGGCGCACGCGACGACAGCCGCGTCATCGACACCTGGGACTGAGCGCCGCGGCCATCGACAACACCAATACTTTCGATGCGGTTACGCGGACTTCCGCCATGACGTGACACGCCCGCTGTTCGCTTCCTTCAGAAGAACTATAGTTAAAGCTCACAAAAACGGAGGCACCATGATTTCGTGCAAACGTCACCTCTGGATCCGTACGATCCTGGCCGCAAGCTTGCTTTATCTCCCGATGGCTCACGCCCAGCTCGGCAACCTTCTCGATCAGGGCAAGAGCAGCGGCGCGGGTGGCGCGCTCGGCAGTCTCGGCGGATTGGGCAGCGGCATGTCGCTCGACTCGCTGAGTTCCGGCAGCACGAGCAATGTCGCCGGCGTGCTCGAGTTCTGCATCAAGAACAACTACCTCGGAGGCGGCGCATCGTCGGTCAAGGACGGGCTCATGAGCAAGCTCGGCGGTTCGGCTTCGAGCGACAGCGGATACACCAGCGGCGCCAAGGGTATCCTCGATAGCGGCAACGGCAAGCAGGTCGATCTGAGCGGCGGCGGTCTGAAGGAACAACTCACGAAGCAGGTTTGCGACAAGATTCTCGCTCAGGGAAAGTCGTTGCTGTAACGGTCGTGATCGAGCGGCGCTTATTTGATGTTCTCGTTCCAGTAAGCCTCGATCTGCCTGACGAGAACGGGTGGCAAGGAGACGTAGTGCTCGGCATCGGCGTCGGCCTGTCCTTCGTTGAGCGCCCATCTGAAGAACGCGAGCGCGGCTTTCAACGCGGCCGGGTCCTTCGCCTCTCGCGGCACGAGAACGAACACCACGCCGGCGATCGGCCATGCGTTCTCTCCGGGTGCGTCCGTCACGATCTGATAGAAGTCTGGCTGCTGAGTCCAGTCGGCGGCAGCGGCTGCTGCGCTGAAGCTCGCCCGCGATGGCTCCACGAAGGCTCCGCTCCTGTTCTGCACGGCGGTGAAGGCCAGATTTCGTTGCAGCGCGTAAGTCAGTTCGACATATCCGATCGAGCCTTCCACGTTCTTGATGTACATCGCGACGCCGTCGTTGCCGGCCGCGCCGACGCCGGTCGGCCATTTGACCGTCGTGCCCGCGCCCACGCCGCTCTTCCATGCAGCGCTGCTCTGCGAAAGGAAGCTGACCCAGTTGAAGGTGGTGCCCGAACTCTCGTTCCGATGCACGACGACGATCTTCAGATTCGGAACACTGACGTTCGGATTGAGCGCGACGATGGCCGGATCATTCCAGTTGACGATCTTGCCGAGGTAGATGTCGGCGAGCAGCGGCCCGGTCAGACGAATCTGCCCCGGACCTACGCCCGGAAGATTGACGACGGGCACCACGCCGCCGATCACGACCGGGAACTGCGCCAGTCCCGCCGCGCGCAGTTCCTCGGGCGCGAGCGGCATGTCCGATGCCCCGAAAGTCACTCTCGCTGCCTTGATCTGGCGGACGCCGTTGCCCGATCCGGTAGGCTGGTAAGCGACTCGCTGACCGGTTTTCGTATGGTAGGTGTCCGCCCATTTCAGCAACAGCGGGTAGACGAATGTGGAGCCCGCGCCGGAAATCTCCGCGGAAAATGCGATCACCGCATGGCACGTGGCGAGGCAGAACGCGACGGCAAGAAGCAGTCGCCTTGAACCGGTCGGTTTCTTGTTCATCGTTGAGACCCTCGACATGCTTTGCGCGGTACGGGACGATGCGTTCCGGAACGTCATGACGCGGCCACTTGGCCGCGCCCTCAAAGTCACTGTTTCTGATCTTAGGATGTGCGGACGATTTTCCCAATGCCGTCGCTTCGCGATTACGCGGATCGGAAAGAAAGGTTCGAATCGAACGAACGCTCGTGTTTGCAGATGGAAGCACTCGCGCAAGAAGATAAACTGGCTTGCAACGCTCGATGCCATCGACCGCTCTCCACTACGCCAGGATTCCATGTCATCTGCAGCAGCTCGCTTGCCGCGCGTCGGCCTGCTCTTTTCGCTCGCTCCCTTTCTGCGGCCTTATGCCGGGCGCTGGGCGCTCGCGTTCCTCGCGCTCGTGACGTCCGCGTGCGCGACGCTGGCGTTGCCGATGGCTTTCAGATACCTGATCGATCGTGGATTCGCCAGCGGTGACCGGACGCATATCGACCGCTATTTCATCGCGCTTTTTGTCGTCTCGCTCGTCCTCGCGGGCGCGACGGCATTGCGCTTCTACTGGGTATCGTGGCTGGGCGAGCGCGTGACGGCCGACTTGCGGAGCGCGGTCTACGATCACATCATGCGAATGAGCCCGCAGTTCTTCGAGACGACACAGACGGGCGAAGTCCTCTCGCGCCTCACCACCGACACGACGCTGATCCAGACGGTAGTGGGCACCAGCCTGTCGCTCGGATTGCGCAATGCGTTGCTGACGGTCGGCGGCATCGCGATGCTGGTGACCACGAGCCCTGTGCTGTCCGGCTACATCATCGCTGTGCTGATCGTGGTGGTCGCGCCTATCGTCTTCTTCGGACGGCGCGTGCGGCGGCTTTCGCGCGCCAGCCAGGACAAGGTCGCGACCGCGAGCGCGCTGGCGGGCGAAGTGCTCAACGCAATGCCGACGGTGCAGTCGTACACGCAGGAAACCTTCGAGGCGAAGCGCTTCGGCACGGCCGTGGAATCCGCCTTCGAGACGGCGCTTACGCGAATCCGCGCTCGCGCAGGATTGACGGCCGTGGTCATCGTGTTCGTGTTCGCCGCCGTCGTCTTCGTGCTCTGGCTCGGCGCGCAGGCCGTGCTCGCGAAACAGATGACGGCGGGCCAGTTGTCGCAGTTCATCCTGTACGCGGTGTTCACGGCGGGCGCCGTCGGCACGCTCGCCGAAGTGTGGGGCGACCTGCAGCGCGCCGCCGGCGCAACCGAACGTCTCATGCAGCTTCTGGCCGCGCGCTCGCCCGTCACCGAGGCCGGAACGACCACGCCGATGCCGGCCGCCGGCGAAGGCATCCGCTTCGACGATGTGAGCTTTTCCTATCCTTCCCGCGAAGGCATCGCGACGCTGTCCGGATTCTCGCTCCATGTCCGACCGGGCGAGCATGTCGCGCTCGTCGGGCCGTCGGGAGCGGGCAAGACCACGCTGTTCCAGTTGCTGCTGCGCTTCTATGACCCGCAGTCCGGAAGCATTTCGATCAACGGCGTCGCGACACGGCATATGTCGTTCGGCACGTTGCGCCGGACGGTCGGCGTCGTGTTGCAGGACTCGGTGATCTTTTCGGGAAGCGTATTCGACAACATCCGCTACGGCATGCCCGACGCGACGCTCGCGCAAGTGCGGCACGCCGCCGACATGGCCGCCGCTGCCGGTTTCATCGAGCAGCTTCCGCAGGGCTACGACACGTTTCTCGGTGAGCGCGGCGTGAGGCTGTCGGGCGGGCAGCGTCAGCGCATTGCGATCGCGCGGGCGATCCTTCGTGATCCACCCGTTCTGCTGCTCGACGAAGCCACCAGCGCGCTCGATGCGGCGAGCGAACGACTCGTGCAAACGGCGCTGGACAACGCCGCGCAGAACCGCACCACGCTCGTCATCGCGCATCGGCTGGCGACTGTCCAGCAGGCCGACAGGATCGTCGTGATGGAACAGGGGCGCATCGTCGCGCAAGGCCGACACGCCGAGTTGCTGCGAAGCTCGCCGCTTTACGCGCAACTCGCGGCTCTGCAATTCGGCGAGCAGGCCGTTGCCGCTCGCCAGGACTTCAACGCTTCGCGTTGAGCCTTCGCCACAACGTCGTCTTGCTGATGCCGAGCGCCTTGCAGACGGCGTCCCGATCGCCTCCGAACGCGGCGAGCGTCGCACGGACCTGATCGGCTTCCACCGAACGGCTCAGGTCACGTAGCGACAGATCCGCGCTGCCTTCGGTCCTGAGTTCGGACAGCTCGGGCGCGATCGCCAGCAAGTCTTCGAGCGTCAATGCAAGGGGTTGCCCCTTGTCGATGTCCATGTCCGGAATCTCCACGGCAATGCGCTCGACAATGTTCTGCAACTCACGAACGTTGCCGGGCCACGGATAAGCGCAGAGCGCCTGCTCCAGCGGCGCGAGCAGGCGCTCTGCATCGTCGCGGCCGGGCACGCGCTGCGCAAGCGCCTTGTCGCGTCTCGCGGCCTGCATCAGCAGCTCCGTCGCCAGCGGCAGGATGTCGCTGGATCGCGCGCGCAACGGCGGCACCGCGATGCTCAGGATATTGATTCGATAAAACAGGTCGGCCCGAAACGATCCATCCGCGACGCCTTCCGCGAGCGTGCGATGCGTCGCGGCGATCACGCGGATATCGACGCGCGTCGGCTCCGTCGATCCGAGGCGAATGACTTCTCTTTCCTGCAGCACGCGCAGCAGGCGGCTTTGCAGCGAAGGCGGCATCTCGCCGATCTCGTCGAGAAACAAGGTTCCGCGATGCGCCGCTTCGATCAACCCGGCCTTGCCGCCCTTGCGCGCGCCCGTGAACGCACCCTCCTCGTAGCCGAACAGCTCGCTTTCGAGCAGCGCTTCGGGAAACGCGCCGCAGTTCATCGCGACGAACGGAAAGTCCTTGCGGCGGCTCAGGCGATGCATGCTCTGCGCGACCATTTCCTTGCCGGTGCCGCTTTCGCCGAGAATCAGCACGGTGGCATCGGACTTCGCGTAGCGGCGCACGAGCGCTCTCACGCGCTCGATCGATTCCGACTCGCCTACGACGTCCTCCAGCCGATAGCGCGCGACGAATTCCTGCGCGCCCTGCCGCGATCGCAAAGTCCGGTCGAGACGCTCGACCGCGCGCGATTCCTGGAACGTGAAGATCGTGCCGCCCGCTGCGCCATCGCTCGCAAGCGGTCCGCGATGGATGGCGTAGCTCACGCCGCGCACGGCGCCGAACACATCGCCATCGGCGACGGGCAACACGCCGTCGAGTTCGGGCGCGACATCGAGAAGCGCCCGGCCGACCGCGCGCGATGCGTCGCCGATGCCGAGCGCGGTCGCGAGCCGGCGATTGATCGCTTCGATGCGGCCGCCCGCATCGACCGCGACGACGCCATCGCGAAGATGCTGCAACAGGTTGTCGAGCCGATTGCGGCGCGCGACTTCGCGGCGCATCGCCTGCGCGACTTCCAGCGCGGTCTCGAACGCCGCGACGACGGATGTGCGCGAATACAGAAACACCGAGCTCATGCCCGCGTCGGCGGCCAGGTCCGCGACGAGGCCGGGGCCGACCACGACATCGACGCCGCGATCGCGCAGATCGAGCACGAGGCTCTCCGCGTCCTGCGCCGAGCGATACGATTCGCAGATCATGTCGATGCCGTATGCGGCGAGGAACCGGCGTATTTCGGCGGGCGTGTCGCCGTGCGTGACGAGCGCGACGCTCGCGCCCTCGCGCCGCGCCTTCGTGAGCGCGTGCATCACGTCGAAGCCGGTCGGGCTGATCACAACGACCGGCACCGACACGCGGCTCTTGAGATAAGCGCCGTTGGAGCCGCCCGCCACGACGACATCGGGCCGCTCGTCGCGCGCGCCTTCGATGCTGTTCGCGGCGTCCTCGTAGCCGAGCGGGACGACGTCGAGTTCGGCGCGATCGGCATAGGCGCCGGCGATATCGATGAACAAATCCCGGAGCCGGCTGATACCGACGGCCCAGATGCGCGGGCGAGACGCGGTTTCCGTTTGCATGATCTTCTGCGGTGAATGAAACGATGGAGCTCATTTAGTATGCAACATCCGTTTCAGATTCGAAATCCGGGATTTCATCCGTGAAAGCACTTACGTTCGGTCAAATTTTGCTTGTGCTGCAAAATCAATGACTTGCAGAAAGAAAACGCCCTGGCAAGCAAATTGCATTAATGAGCCGACTTCATCAGGAGACAAAACGTGAGTTCCGAATTTCAGTCCGCACAGACCGCAGGCGCGCGGTTCCGCCAGGCCGTCCGCGACGAAGCCCCGCTTCAGGTCGTCGGCGCGATCACCGCGTACGCCGCGAAAATGGCCGAAGCCGTCGGTTTCAAGGCGCTCTATCTGTCCGGCGGCGGCGTGGCCGCCAATTCGCTCGGCATGCCCGACCTCGGCATCAGCACGATGGAAGACGTGCTCATCGACGCGCGCCGCATCACCGACGCGTCCTCGCTGCCGCTGATGGTCGATATCGATACGGGCTGGGGCGGCGCGTTCAACATCGCGCGCACGATCCGTTCGTTCATCAAGGCGGGCGTGGCTGCCGTTCATATCGAGGATCAGGTCGGGCAGAAGCGCTGCGGGCATCGGCCGGGCAAGGAAGTCGTGCCGATGAGCGAAATGGTCGATCGCGTGAAGGCCGCCGTCGATGCGCGCACCGACGAGTCGTTCGTCATCATGGCGCGCACCGACGCCGCGGGCGCCGAAGGCATCGACGCGGCGATCGAGCGCGCGGTCGCGTATGTCGAAGCAGGCGCCGACATGATCTTCCCCGAAGCGATGAAGACGCTCGACGACTATCGCCGCTTCAAGGCCGCCGTGCGCGTGCCGATTCTCGCGAACCTGACCGAGTTCGGCTCGACGCCGTTCTTCACCGTCGATGAACTGAAGGACGCGAACGTCGATATCGCCTTGTATTGCTGCGGCGCGTATCGCGCGATGAACGCCGCCGCGCTCAACTTCTACGAGACGGTGAAGCGCGACGGCACGCAAAAGGCCGCTGTCGAAACGATGCAGACGCGCGCCGATCTGTACAAGTATCTCGGCTATCACGCCTACGAAGACAAGCTCGATCAGCTTTTTGCAGCAAAGAAATAACCCTTGTGAAGGAGACGAAATCAATGAGCGAAGCAGACAACAGCACCGCAGGCGCATTCAAGCCGAAAAAATCCGTCGCGCTGTCCGGCGTCACGGCGGGCAATACCGCGCTGTGCACGGTGGGCAAGACCGGCAATGACTTGCACTATCGCGGCTACGACATTCTCGATGTCGCGACCACTTCCGAATTCGAAGAAATCGCGCATCTGCTGGTGCACGGCAAGCTGCCGAATGCGGCCGAACTGAAGGCGTACAAGACGAAGCTCAAGGCGCTGCGCGGCCTGCCCGCGAACCTGAAGGCCGCGCTCGAATGGATTCCCGCGTCCGCGCATCCGATGGACGTGATGCGCACCGGCGTCTCCGTGCTCGGCACCATCCTGCCCGAAAAGGACGATCATAATGTTGCGGGCGCGAAGGATATCGCCGACAAGTTGATGGCCTCGCTCGGTTCGATGCTGCTGTACTGGTATCACTACTCGCACAATGGCAAGCGTATCGAAGTCGAAACGGATGACGATTCCATCGGCGGGCACTTCCTGCATCTGCTGCATGGCGTGGCGCCGTCGAAGTCCTGGGTCGATGCGATGCATGTATCGCTGAATCTCTACGCCGAGCACGAGTTCAACGCATCGACGTTCACGGCACGCGTGATCGCGGGCACCGGCACCGACATGTACTCGGCGATCACCGGCGCGATCGGCGCGCTGCGCGGCCCGAAGCATGGCGGCGCGAACGAAGCGGCCTTCGACATTCAATCGCGCTATGAAACGCCCGACGCAGCCGAAGCCGACATCAAGCGCCGCGTAGAGAACAAGGAAGTCGTGATCGGCTTCGGCCATCCGGTGTACACGATCTCCGATCCGCGCAACAAGGTCATCAAGGAAATCGCGAAGAAGTTGTCGAAGGAAGCAGGTGACACGAAGCTGTTCGATATCGCCGAGCGCCTCGAAACGGTGATGTGGGACGCGAAGAAGATGTTCCCGAATCTCGACTGGTTCAGCGCGGTTTCCTATCACATGATGGGCGTGCCCACAGCGATGTTCACGCCGCTGTTCGTGATCTCGCGCACGTCGGGTTGGGCTGCGCACATCATCGAGCAACGCATCGACAACAAGATCATCCGGCCGAGCGCAAATTACACCGGACCGGAAAACCTCGAGTTCGTCCCGCTGGCAAAGCGCGCCTGAGGCACATCGAACCCCCTTGACGTTGATACGCGAGATACGTGAGGGCTTCGGGCTCCGTTGCCGCACCCGGCAGCGGGCCCCTTTTTTTGCCGCAATCGATGCGAAAGCCGCTGATGACCGATACGCGAGTTGAGCGTAACCTCTCCTCGAACCGTAACGCCAGCGGCGCATAAAATAGACCGAATTATTAAACGAAGGGGTCTCCCCACAGTACCCTTCGAGCGTGGCATCTGAAAGACCATGCAATGACCGAGACACCGCGATGAATACTGCAAACCGCAAACCCCTGCCCGGCTCCTCGCTCGATTACTTCGATGCGCGCGCAGCCGTCGAAGCCATCGCGCCGGGCGCCTATGACAAGCTGCCCTACACCTCGCGCGTGCTCGCGGAGAATCTCGTGCGCCGCTGCGATCCGGCGATGCTCGAACAATCGCTGATGCAGCTCGTCGAAAGGAAGCGGGAGCGCGATTTCCCGTGGTTCCCGGCGCGCGTCGTGTGTCACGACATTCTCGGACAGACCGCGCTCGTCGATCTCGCGGGCCTGCGCGACGCGATCGCGGACCAGGGCGGCGATCCGGCCAAGGTGAATCCTGTGGTGCCGGTGCAGCTCATCGTCGATCATTCGCTCGCGGTGGAATGCGGCGGCTTCGATCCGGATGCGTTCGCGAAGAACCGCGCCATCGAAGACCGGCGCAACGAGGATCGCTTCGACTTCATCAACTGGACCAAGAAGGCGTTCAAGAATGTCGATGTGATTCCGCCGGGCAACGGGATCATGCATCAGATCAATCTTGAGCGCATGTCGCCGGTCATTCACGCGATCGACGGCATCGCGTATCCGGATACGCTCGTCGGCACTGACAGCCATACGCCGCACGTCGATGCGCTCGGCGTGATCGCGATCGGCGTGGGCGGGCTCGAAGCCGAAAACGTGATGCTGGGCCGCGCGTCGTGGATGCGCCTGCCGGATATCGTCGGCGTCGAATTGAGCGGCAAGCGTCAGCCGGGCATCACCGCAACCGATATCGTGCTCGCGCTCACCGAGTTCCTGCGCAAGGAAAAAGTGGTCGGCGCGTATCTCGAGTTCTATGGCGAAGGTGCATCGAGCCTCACGCTCGGCGACCGCGCGACCATCTCGAACATGGCGCCCGAATACGGCGCGACCGCCGCGATGTTCTACATCGACGAGCAGACGATCGAGTATCTGCGTCTCACCGGCCGCGAAGACAAGCAAGTGAGCCTCGTCGAGCAATACGCGAAAACCGCGGGACTGTGGGCCGATTCGCTGACGCACGCCGAATATGAACGCGTGCTGCGCTTCGATCTGTCGGCGGTCGTGCGCAACATGGCCGGGCCGTCGAATCCGCACAAGCGCCTGCCGGTTTCGGAACTGGCGGCGCGCGGCATCGCGGGCAAATGGGAAGACACGCCGGGGCAGATGCCGGACGGCGCGGTGATCATCGCTGCGATCACGAGCTGCACCAACACCAGCAATCCGCGCAACGTGATCGCGGCGGCGCTCCTCGCGCGCAATGCGAATGCGCAAGGCCTCACGCGCAAGCCGTGGGTGAAATCGTCGCTTGCGCCGGGCTCGAAAGCGGTCGAACTGTATTTGCAGGAAGCCGGTTTGCTGCCGGATCTGGAACAGCTCGGCTTCGGCATCGTCGCGTTCGCCTGCACGACGTGCAACGGCATGTCCGGCGCGCTCGATCCCGCGATCCAGCAGGAAATCATCGATCGCGATCTGTACGCGACCGCCGTGCTCTCGGGCAATCGCAACTTCGATGGCCGCATTCATCCGTACGCGAAGCAGGCGTTTCTCGCGTCGCCGCCGCTCGTGGTCGCGTACGCGATCGCGGGCACGATCCGCTTCGACATCGAACGCGACGCGCTCGGCATCGGCGCGAACGGTCAGCCGGTGTATCTGAAAGACATCTGGCCGAGCGACGAGGAAATCGACGCCATCGTCAAACAAAGCGTGAAGCCGGAGCAGTTCCGAAAGGTCTACGAGCCGATGTTCGCGCTGACCCCGGCGAGCGGCGAAGCCATCAGCCCGCTCTACGACTGGCGCGCGCAAAGCACGTACATTCGCCGCCCGCCGTATTGGGAAGGCGCGCTCGCGGGTGAGCGCACGCTCACGGGGATGCGCCCGCTCGCCGTGCTCGGCGACAACATCACGACGGACCATCTCTCGCCGTCCAACGCGATCCTCGCGAACAGCGCGGCTGGCGAATACCTCACGAAAATGGGCTTGCCGGAGGAAGACTTCAACTCGTACGCGACGCATCGCGGCGACCATCTGACGGCGCAGCGCGCGACCTTCGCGAACCCGACGCTCATCAACGAAATGGCGATCGTCGAAGGTCAACAGAAGAAGGGCTCGCTCGCGCGTATCGAACCGGAAGGCCGAGTCACGCGCATGTGGGAAGCGATCGAAACCTACATGGAGCGCAAGCAGCCGCTCATCATCGTCGCGGGCGCGGATTACGGGCAAGGCTCGTCGCGCGACTGGGCCGCGAAAGGCGTGCGGCTCGCGGGCGTCGAAGCGATCGTTGCGGAAGGCTTCGAGCGCATTCATCGCACGAACCTGATCGGCATGGGCGTGCTGCCGCTCGAATTCAAGCCGGGCGCGAATCGCCAGACGTTCGCCATCGACGGCACCGAGACCTATGACGTGATCGGCGAGCGCAAGCCGCGCGCGGATCTCACGCTCGTGATCCGTCGCGCGAACGGCGAGCGTGTCGAGGTGCCGGTGACGTGCCGCCTCGACACGGCCGAAGAAGTGTCGATCTACGAAGCCGGCGGCGTGCTGCAACGCTTCGCGCAGGACTTCCTGGAGTCGTCGAAGGCGGCGGCCTGACATCGGACGCCATCTCTCTCACAAGGAATCACATGGCACACGCACCACAGATCAAGATCGCCGCGACCTACATGCGCGGCGGCACCAGCAAGGGCGTTTTCTTTCGCCTGAACGATTTGCCCGAAGCGGCGCGCGTGCCCGGCCCCGCGCGCGATGCGCTCTTCCTGCGCGTGATCGGCAGTCCGGACCCGTATGGCAAGCAGATCGACGGCATGGGCGGCGCGACGTCGAGCACGAGCAAGACGGTCATCGTCTCGAAGAGCGCGCGGCCCGGTCATGACGTCGATTATCTCTTCGGTCAGGTCGCCATCGACAAGCCGTTCGTCGACTGGAGCGGCAATTGCGGCAATCTTTCCGCGGCGGTCGGACCGTTCGCGATCGCGGGCGGGCTCGTCGATCCGGAACGCGTGCCGGACAACGGCGTCGCGATCGTGCGCATCTGGCAGGCGAATATCGGCAAGACGATCATCGCGCATGTGCCGATGACGAGCGGCTCGGTGCAGGAAACCGGCGACTTCGAACTGGACGGCGTGACCTTCCCCGCCGCCGAAGTGCAGCTCGAATTTCTCGATCCGGCAGCGGAGGAAGAAGGCGCGGGAGGCGCGATGTTCCCGACGGGCAATCTCGTCGACGATCTCGACGTTCCGGGCATCGGCACCTTCAAGGCGACGATGATCAACGCGGGCATTCCGACGATCTTCGTGAACGCAGATGCCATCGGCTACAAGGGCACCGAGCTTCAGGACGCGATCAACGGCGACGACGCGGCGTTGAAGCGCTTCGAAACCATTCGCGCATACGGCGCGCTGCGCATGGGGCTCATCAAGAGCCTCGATGAAATCGCGACGCGGCAGCACACGCCGAAGATCGCGTTCGTCGCGCGTCCGGCGGACTATGTCGCATCGAGCGGCAAGCGGATCGGCGCGGACGATGTCGATGTCCTCGTGCGCGCGATGTCGATGGGCAAACTGCATCACGCGATGATGGGCACGGCTGCCGTCGCGATCGGCACGGCGGCGGCGATTCCGGGCACGCTCGTCAATCTCGCGGCGGGCGGCGGCGAGCGTCAGTCGGTGCGATTCGGGCATCCGTCGGGCACGTTGCGCGTCGGGGCGGAAGCTGTCGAAGCGAACGGCGAGTGGCAGGTTAAGAAAGCCATCATGAGCCGCAGCGCGCGCGTGCTGATGGAAGGCCGCGTGTGGGTTCCGAACGTGTTGCCGGATTGAGCCGGCGTTTGTTCCGTGGGCGCCGCCGAATCGCACGCTCGTCTGTGACGCAGGCGTCATTGAGTCGAGCCGAGTCGCGTAGAATGAAAACGCCGATCTCGGTCTTCGACTCCGTGCGACAGGACATCCCATGCTGCAGCCATTTGCGTCATCAGAGCCGTTCACGATTGGCGTCGAACTCGAAGTTCAGGTCGTCAACACTCACGACTACAACCTGACCAAGGCGACCACGGAGCTGCTGAATCGCGTAAAGGAAGAGAGCTTCGCGGGGGCGATCAACCCGGAGACGACCGAAGGGATGATCGAGTTGTCGACCGGCATCTGCAAGGACTTCGATCAGGCGCGCAGCGAATTGCAGGTGCTGCGCGATACGCTCGTTCGGGCAGCGGACTTTCTGAACGTCGGCGTGTGCGGCGGAGGCACGAACTTCTTCCAGAACTGGTACGACCAACGCTCCGACGGGCGCGAGCGCTCGGAATACCTCATGGGTTTGTATGGAGCGCTGTACCAGCAGTTCACGATCTTCGGCCAGCACGTGCATGTGGGCTGTCCCGATCCCGATTCGGCGCTCGTTCTATTGCACTCGCTTTCGCGCTACGTCCCGCACTTCATCGCGCTCGCGGCTTCTTCGCCATTCGTGCAGGGCAGCGATACGCAGTTTCAATGTGCGCGGCTCAATTCTGTCGCGCCATTTCCCCTGGCAGGGCAAGCGCCTTTCATGACGAGCTGGTCCGAATTCGAAGAGTACTTCGATCGCATGACGAACACGGGCCTCGTCAAAAGCCTGAAAGACTTCTACTGGGACATTCGTCCGAGCCCGGGTTACGGCACGATCGAAGTACGCGTGATGGACACGCCGCTGCGTGTCGAATGGGCTGCGGCGATTGCCGCTTATATTCAGGCGCTCGCACGCTATCTGCTGATCGACAAGCCTGTGCGCCTCAGCGAGCGGGACTATGAAGTGTATCGAACCAATCGCTTCATGGCCTGCCGCTTCGGACTCGACGGCACCTGCGTGAATCCGCATACCGGGCAGCGCGATACGATCCGGGGCGAGATTCTTGCGACGCTCGACGCAATCGCGAGCCATGCGAAAGTGCTGGGCGCGGAGGAAGGTCTCGACATCGTCAGGCGTACCGTGACATCCGGCTTGAGCGATGCCATGTGGTTGCGCCGAATCTACGGTGCGCACGATTCACTGCATGAAGTCGTGCGTCAGCAGTGCCGCGTATGGCGTGGCGCGCAGGCGCTCGAATAGGCTTCCCGCACGCCACGTTTCGCATCCGCAATCACATCAGATTGCCCCACTCGTAGTCCACCCTGTCCGGCCGCAGCCGAAACATTCCCGCGCCGGGCGTGAACGTCAGTTCACCGAAATAGATTGCGTCATTCGAATCGTAGAGATCGACACGCACGAATTCGAAATCGCTGGCCAGCGTGCGCGCAACCGATAGCAGCGCGTCCAGTTTCTCCGGCCGCGGATCCGGCGTTACACTGCGCTTGTAGTGGCCCATCGAGATGTCGAGACGGTTCCAGTCAGCGTCGTAGATATCGCCGCGCGGAGATTCGCCGAAGCGGTCCGAGATCACGAGGATGAAGATTTTCGGGTCGCCCGACTGCTTATTGAAGACATGAAACTTCAGATCGGGTGGAACCTTTCCATCCGGTTCGACAAGAAGCGCCTCGAAGAAAATGCGCCGCTCGATGGTGCGGTAATGCCGCTCACGTGCGATCGCATAGAAGTCGGTCGACAGCCAGCTTTGCGCCAGCGCATCGAGTTTTTCGAACGTCGTGGTGCTCTTGTCCTTGACGAGATGCACGAAGCCGCTGCCGTGATTCGCCTTCATGACGAACGCCGGCGGCAGCGCATCGAAAACATCTCTGGTGAAATCCGACGGCTCGGCGACGAGCGGTACGAGATACTCGCTGCCGATCTTATCGGCAACATATTCTCGAACCTTCAGCTTGTCGGTAAGGTCGCCAAAGCGCGGATCGGGTTCGAGGCAGCGTCGAAGAATCTTTTCATTGAATGTCGTCGGATGGCGCATCTTCGGAAAGCGCCCGATCCTGCGACGATGATAAATGCTCAAATACAGGTTGTCGGGCAACCAGTCCCGTACGCTGTGGATCAGCGCCTTTGAGAGAGTCATGCACTCGCCTCCAAATTTCCTTACACGTCAGACGAAATCGCTCCCGCCCATGCTTCGGTTGCGCCTTGAGCGTACCGCGTTTATCGAGGCGTTGTTTGCTGAAGGACGACACTTCGATCACAACCTTGATTTTCTGCTTAAGCGCCGACCCGCCGTATGTACGCGACCGCACACACTTGCAAACGGCGTTACCTGAACTCGTATCCAACGGTAGTTTTGCTTGCGACTACGACACATCGACGCTACATTGCCTCTGCCGGCGAAACAGATGGCCGGACCGGTTTCTCTCTTTCGATGAATCGCTGAGCTTCATCGGCGTGCGCCGACCAATACGCATCCGGTCATTCAACCGCACGCCGCAGCGACAGGCGTCAACACTTGCGTCAATCGCATCGGTACCGTCTCGACGGGCAAGCGTCTTCTTGCGCCGGAGCGGATCGCGATGCTTCCGATGCCGGATGCACGCCACGCATGCATCGCGCATGCGCCCGCAGTGCAGCCCGCAGCACCTTCAGAAATCCATCCAAGGGGCGGAGTCGACACATGCTCAAAGAGAAACATATGCATACGCGCTGGATCGCCGGCGCACTCTCGGGCGCAGCGCTTGCATTGCTTGCCGCTTGCGGCGGTGGTGGCGGCGACAGTACTTCGAGCAACGGCTCGAGTTCGCCCGCAAACTCGGGCGATACCGGCGCGAGCGCACCGGCGCCGGCATCGACGCCGACAACGCCCACCACACCGACGCTCGCCGCGGCCACCGCCGTCCTCGACGGCGCGACGCTCGGCACCGCGCAATGGAACGACGGCTCGACATCCTCCGGCGGCACTGGCCAGGCGGTCAGTAACCTCACCTGCACGGTGGCAGGTAACAAGTATAGCTACGCGCATCTGTCGATCTATCAGGACGGCAAGCAGCTCGCGTTGCCGGCGAACATCGGCAGCGTGGCGCCGACCATGGCGCTGCAGCGGGGCTGTGTCTATCCGGTCCACACGGTCGATGCGTCGGGCAAGATTCGCATGGACGTGACGTCGAACGGCACGTACACGCTGGGTCAATTCTTCGCCGTATGGGGTCAGCCGCTCAGCACCACCAACGTGGCAGGCATCACCGGCACGGTGACCGCCTGGGTCAACACGGGCGGCACGCTCACGAAATACACCGGCGATCTCGCGAGCCTCGCGCTGCCGCAGCACGGCGAAGTGACGCTCGTCATCGGAACGCCGCCGGCCCAGATCGCTACATATACATGGACCGATCCGCCGCCGTTCACATCGACCGTCACCACGCTCTCTTTCGGCGGCGTCGTGGGTAGCGCGTTCTGGGCGGACGGCATGACGGCGACAGGCGCCACGGGCGCGCCGGTGGATGGCGTGATCTGCGCGGCGGGCATGGCCGAAACCTTCCACGTGCACTCGCATGTCGCCATCTTCAAGGACGGCCAGTGGCTCGCGTTCCCGAAGAACGTCGGCATCTTGTCGCAGTGCAACTACGAGATGCATACGCATGACAATACCGGCATCATCCATATCGAAACACCGAACGTGAAGACGTTCACGCTCGGCCAGGTTTTCGATATCTGGGGACAGCCGCTATCGAGTACGAACGTCGCGGGTATCACGGGCAATATCGTGGTGTATATCAACGATAACGGCGATGTCCGTCGATATATGGGCGACCCGCGCAACATCGTGCTGACTTCGCTGCGGGACATCACGTTCCAGATCGGCACGCCGTTGCCGTCGCTTCCGACGTACTCCTGGTACGAACCGCAGTAACTTCGCGGACGAACGCCGCGGCGCGAGCCGCGGCGTTTTTCATTTTTCGCGAACCTCTATCGTGCTTCAGGCATCCTCGTCAGTCGTTTCTCCCGAGACTGCGCACGCTCACGGCAGGACCCGCGATGTCTGTGCGGTACTGCATTGAACGATGGTGCGCAAACTGTTATGTTTTCTGCAGCGTAGTCTCTGCGAGCGGATTCACGATGCGCACGCCTTCTCTATCCGCAGCAGAAATGCGCTCGCGCGAGTACCTGTCATGGCAGAGATGAGCACGGTACGACATTGCGTCGCCGGGCGCTGCTGCTCAATGCATCGACACGACGTCGAGTGATCTCACGTCGAGTATGATGATTTAACTTTATGCCTCGATTCACAGGGTTTTCTGTCGTGTCCTCGACTGTTGCACCCTGATAGCACTTCGCACCGCCGTGTTTCTGAATAGGCCTTTCCAAGGAGACTTCGACGTCGTGAAGATACTGATCGCGAACACCCTCTACTTTCCGGATGAACCCGGAGGCGCCGAGATATCGACGCGGCTTCTCGCCGAGGGCCTGGTCAGGGCGGGCATCGAAGTCTGCGTGGTCTGCGCGACAGGCACGGGCGCCGACCGTGTCGACGATGTGAACGGCGTGAAGGTGTATCGGCTACGTTCGGTCAATCTTTACTGGCCGCATGTGCGAGAGAAGCACGGCCGCGTCGCGAAGCTCATCTGGCACGCCATCGATGTATATAACGTCATCATGTCGCGCAAGCTGTCCAGCATCATCGCGCGCGAAAAGCCGGACGTCATCAGCACCAGCAACCTGTCTTGCCTCTCCGTCGATATCTGGCGGCTCGCACGCAATGCCGGCGTGCCGATCGTGCATACGGCGCGCGACTATTATCTGATGTGTCCGACGGCCATCATGTTCTCTCACGACAAGCCGTGCCAGCGGCAGTGCGGCGTCTGCGCGGTGTATGCGCAGCCCAAGCGCGTCGCGTCGGCGCGCGTCGCGGCCGCCGTGGGCGTCAGCCGCTTCGTGCTGCAAAAGCACCTGGAAAGCGGCTACTTTTCACGCGCGGCACGCACGGCGGTCATCTACAACGCCTGCGAGTCGAACGAAGATTCGAGCTTGCCGCAACGCACGCGCCGTTATCGCGGTGGTCCGGTGCGGCTCGGCCTGCTCGGGCGGGTGTCGAAAGAGAAAGGGCTGGAAGTGCTGCTCGAGCAACTGCTCGGCGACGACACGCTGCAATGGACGCTCGCCGTCGGCGGCCACGCGGATGCGGACTATCTCAGTGCGATCAAGGCGAAGTACGACGACCCGCGCATCGAGTATCTCGGCCGTGTGAACCCCGATGAATTCTTCAATGGCATCGATATTCTCGTGGTGCCATCGATCTGGAACGAACCGTTCGGTCGCGTGACGGTCGAAGCGTATTCGCACGGCGTGCCCGTCGTCGGTGCAAACACCGGCGGCATTCCCGAGGTCATCGAGCCGCGCACGAATCTGGTGTTCGACATGGCGCGTCCATCGACGATCATCGGCAAGTTGCATGAAGCGATTGCGCTGCTCGAAGACCCGGACGTACACGAGCGTCTGCGCGAATACGCCGGGCGCTTCAACGTGGATGCGATGGTCGATGCTTATCGGGCGCTATATGAAAGCGTGCTCACCGAGCAGGCCATTCCGCGCGTCGTATGCCCGTGAACCTCGCCTACTTTTGTCGAGGCCCATATCGTTTTTACAGGTAGCCGGATCGAAGTATTGATTCACCTGGAACCTGGAAAGTAAGCAGAAGCACGCAAATTGAAAAACTGCGATGCCTCAAGCTTCGATGGGGTAAACTGATCCGCACAGCTCGTAGCAAGTTTGATCAGTTCGCCCGGTCACATTCATATTGTTTTCGTTTGCCGACCGGATCGAGATGACGCGGCGCCAACTGTTAGCCGTCAGGCCATACGCAGGAATACAGGAGCCGCGACTCATGAAGGGACACACGACCCGTCGAATCATCGGGAAGCGCTCATCAGGCTGTGGCTTGCGCGAAGACCTTCAGACCGTCAAGCCGTCGGCCCGCATCGATCCGCATCTTCTTCATACGCCGTGAAAGTACTGATCGCGAACACGTTATATTTTCCAGACGAGGTCGGCGGCGCCGAAGTTGCGACGCGACTCCTTGCCGAAGGACTGGTCAAGGCCGGTGTAGAGGTGTGCGTAGTCTGCGCCACCGGCGTCGGCGAGGACCGCAGCGAGGAAGTCAACGGCGCGAAGGTCTACCGTCTTCGATCGAGCAATCTCTACTGGCCGCATGCTCCCGGCGAGCATTCCCGCGTCGCCAAACTGATATGGCACGCGATCGACGTACGCAACACGGCCATGTCACGAAAGCTCGCCGACATCATCAGGCGCGAGAAGCCGGACATCGTCAATACGGCCAATCTCTCCTGTCTTTCCGTCGATGCGTGGCGCGTCGCGAGCAACGCAGGCGTGCCGATCGTGCACACCATCCACGACTATTATCTGCTGTGCCCCACGGCGACCATGCTGACCGGCGGAAAGCCTTGCCCGAGTCAATGCGGCGTGTGCTCGCTGTACGCAAAGCCGAAGCAGCTCGCGTCCGCGCAGGTCAACGCGGCGATCGGCGTGAGCGGCTTCGTGTTGCAGAAGCATATCGAGAGCGGGTTTTTTTCGCGTGCCGCGAAAACCACCGTCATCAACAATTGCTATAAGCCGACCCTGGATTCAGCAGCGAAGCAGTATTCGAAGCGAGTCGAAAACGCGCCATTGAAACTCGGCATGCTCGGACGCGTGCTGCCCGAAAAAGGCCTCGAACTCCTGCTCGAACAACTGCTCGCGGATCAGACGCTCAACTGGACGCTCGCCGTCGGCGGAACCGGCGATCCGGACTACGTCGAAAGCATCAAGACGAAATATGCGGACCCGCGTGTCACTTTCCTTGGCCGGGTGGAGCCCTCCGATTTCCTGAGCGGTATCGATATTCTCGTGGTGCCGTCCGTGTGGAACGAACCGTTCGGGCTCGTCGTTCTCGAAGCGTACTCACACGGCGTGCCCGTCGTGGGGTCGAACCTGGGTGGCATCCCCGAGATCATCGAGCCGCAATCGAATCTCCTGTTCGACGTTGCCCGCCCCGAGACGATGATCGGCAAGATTCACGAAGCGAGCGCCTTGCTCGACGATCCCTCGGCACATGATCGGCTGCGCCAGCATGCCAGGAAGTTCAGCCACGACGCGATGATCAACGCGTACGTCGAATTGTACGAAGGGATGGTTTGCGTCGAAGAGCGAAAGCCGTCGATGGCGACGGGACGGGAAGCGAACTGAAGCCGGGTGGGTTAGAAGTCAGCGAGTCGGCCTTGCGAGGTCATCATGCGCAACTCCATGAACGCTGCTGTGAAGTGCGTGCTTGCAACGCTGCTGGCCGCGTTGGCCGTGGTGTTCGTGAATGCGCGCCTTCCGAATGAAGCGCACAGTGCAGTCCCGGCAAAGGTCAGCCGCACGACGATAGCCGAAGGCGACGTCATCACGCTGGTCGTCCACTCGGCTCCGGACTGCAAATATTGCGTGCGCTGGATGGGGCCTTTCGCGGGACAGGGACACTTCAAATCCTGGGCGCGCACGCATCCCGGCGCGCAGCTTTTCATCGTCGAGCGCGCATCGATTGCCAGCAACGAGACGCCGGACGATTATCCTCAGGCCCTTCGCTGGCTGTCGGAGCGAAATCGAAAAGAGCAGCGCCTGCATCCGGGCACGCCGATGTTCGAGGTCTTCGTCGCGCAAAATCTAATCGTTCGGTCCTATGGTCTGGATTCGTGGGACGACGAGGTGTTTCCCGCGATCAAGGACCTCGATGCCCGGCGGTCGCATCTCGGCGCGAGTCGCTGATCCCTTTCGAATGCGCGTCGAGCAATTGCAGATGACGTGCTTCGGTCTCGTCATCGGCGGGAAACATGCACTCCAGACGCAGCTCCTGTGTCGCGACGTTCTGCGGTGCGCCCACGGTCGTGACCATCGAGAAATAGCGAAGCACCGCGCCCTCGCTGACGAAGCCGATCGGAATGACCGGCATAGTGGGCGCGGCGGATCGCCCGTGATGGGTGTTCCAGTCGCGCGGCACATCCGGATAGGCGAGTAGTTCGTCGAGCAGAAGCCGGGTGCCGCCATCGACCATATGGCCGACCGATTCCCGATACACCCGTTGCAGCAGGCTTCGCGAGACGGTTTCCCAATCGGCCACGAAGGGGCGCATCCCTCGCGGATCGAAGATCAGATGCAGCATGTTGCGCGGGCCTTCACGCGAAGCCATGTCGATGAAACAGCCGAAGAAGCGCGGCGCGGCGTCGTTCGTCATGAGGACGTTCCAGTGGCGATCCATCACGATCGCCGGAAACGGTTCATGCTGGCGAACGACGCGTTCCAGCGCGCGCACGACGCCGTGCATCTCCTGCGCGTTCCACGGCGCCTCCGAATACATCGGCGCATAGCCCGCCGCGAGCAACAGCGCGTTGCGCTCGCGCAGCGGCACATCGAGCGTCTGCGCCAGCGTCAGCAACGTATCCCGCCCCGGCACGCTGCGTCCGCTTTCGATGAAGCTGATCTGACGTTGCGAGACGCCGGCCTCCAGCGACAGACCGAGCTGGCTCATGCCCCGCACATCGCGCCAGTAGCGCAACAGATCACCGAGTTCGCCCGGCGGAGCATTCGGATCGGGACGCATGGCGTTCATCGGATCTCCGGTATCGGTTGTGAAGGGACACTCAGGCTATCGGCGCATGCCAGACGAACGCTTCGAACTGCGTCTCGAGCGGCGGGCGCGTCACGCTGCTGGTGTAGTTCGTGATCGTCGATGCCGCCACCACCGCAATCACTTCCAGTATCTGCGCGGCATCGAAACCCGCTTCGAGAAAACGTCGCTGGTCCGACTCGTCCAGACGGCCGCGCTTGCCGATCAATGCACGCGCCAATGCCGACAGCGCGGCCAGTTTGGCATCGCCGGGCAAGACGCCTCGACGGATCGCCTCGACGTCTCCGCGATGCACGCCCTCCTTCAGCGCGAGCGCCGTATGAAACGCGACCGGCCATTCGCTCGCGTTCGCGACCGCGTTCGTCAACAGCACGGTCTGAATCTGCGGCTCGGTCAGACTACTCGCATGCACGCGCTGGAATACGCCGATGAAAGCGTCGATCAGCACCGGCGATGCGGCCATTGTGCCCGCGACGTTCGGGATCAGGCCGAACGCCTGCTGCAATTGCTGGAGCACGGGCCGCGATTGCGCGGGCGCGGATTCGATCGTGTGAACGGGATAGTTGAGCATGGTATCTCCTGGCAGTAACGCGCAACCGGAACGGAGGCGCGAAAGCCATAGAGTAGGAGCGCTCGTGCATTGCGCCAATTACATCGCATGTAATCGACTTGCGGGCCGGGTCGGGAGTCGCTTCGCGACTGCGCTGTAGAACACCGAGGCTTCGAGAGGCAGGGTATCGGACAGGGCTATGGGGACGCGCCCGACGTGCTGGCCGGGCTTTGGAAAGACATCATGTCTCGATCGGCGCCGGCCGGCAGCGTGGATGCGGACGCCTTTACGCCTTGTCGTAGATCGAACTGCCCAGCGTCAATGTCGTCCCGCCCGTCGATCCGAAACGGATTTCATAGAGATCGCGGCCGAAGTTTCCGGGCACCTTCACCGACATGCCGCCGCGATCGTCCGCGAGCGGCACGAAGAGCTGATAGCGAAGGTCTTCGTTGCCGTACAGGACATAGCCCGCCAGTTCGGGCAACGTGGTGAGGAAGGCCGGCGGATTGCCCAGGATGACGATCGGTACGGCCGTCGGCGAATCGTTCGTCAAGGTCCACTGTGTGCCCGCGCGCTGCTGCCACGCGGCGTCGAGTGGCGCCAGCGGCGCGAGTTGCTGCCCGATCGGCAGCGTGAGATAGGCGTAGCCCGCGCCCGGCACGACGCGCTTCATCACATAGCGATAACTGAACGCGTTGCCCTCGCCATCGGTTCCCGACACGACCGTGAAACGATAGGACGCGGCATCGCTGTTGCTCCACCACCATCCGTCGCTGCGGTACTGGTATGTGCCGACCTGCGTCCACGCGCGCGTGGGGCCGTTCCACTTATTCAGTTGCAGGCTGCCGTCGGGATTGGCGATCACCTGCAGCGGGGAATCGGAGTTGCCGTAGATGCCGCCGGCATTCGCGATGCCCGGCGCCGACGCGGCCGGCGGCGCCGTCGTGCTGACCTTGGCCGGGAGCGACGCGATCGTGCCGTCCTCCTTCAGCGCGGACAGGACGAGCGATTCCGCCAGCTTGCGCGCATCGTAGCCCGAGTTGCCGGTCACCATCAGCGCAAGTTGCGCCTGCGGCACGACGAAAAATTCGCTCGAATAGAACGCGGTCCCGCCGTCCTTTTCCCATCCGAGGATGCCCGCGGCCTGAAGCGCGGGCTGCTGGACCGAGTCCCAGCCGAGACCCCAGCGCCATTCGGGCGATGGGTTGATCAAGAGTCCCGTCGACTGGTCCGTGCCCATCTCCGCGATGCCCGCCGCGGACACCACGCGTTGGCCCTGAAACATGCCGCCGCCGATGATCATCTGCGCGAGATTCATCATGTCGCCGGGCGTCGAGCTCAGCCCGCCGGTCGCGTACGCATTGACGAACTCCTGGTACTGCGTGCCATTTGCGAACGGATAGGAAAACGAACCGCCGTTCGGCACGGCCGTGAGATAGCTGGAGTTCGTCATCTTCAGCGGCGCGAGAATGTTCGCTTCGACGAAGCTCGCAAAGCTTTGCCCGGTCATCGCGAGGACGATCTGCTCGACCATCGTGAAGCCGTCGTTGCAATACACGGCGAGTTCGCCCGGCAGATGCTTGAGATGTGTGTTCGCGAGTTCGGCTTGTGTGTCGGCCGCGTAACCGGGAACCGGCGCGAAGGTGAAGAGGTTGCGCGAATTGGTGCCGGGCAATCCCGACGAGTGCGACAGCAGATGACGCGTGGTGATCTTCGCGTACTCGGGGGACAGCATCGTGAACGTCGGCAGGTATCGGACGATCGGCGTATCGAGCGTGATGAGTCCGCGATCCTGAAGAATCGCAGCCGCGAGCGCCGCAAAGAGCTTGCTGACCGAGCCGATGTTAAAGCGCGTCTGGATCGTCGCCTGGGTCTGGCTCGGCACCGACGACACGCCGAACGCCTGCTGCCAGAACACGTTGCCGCCCTTGAGCATGGCGACGGAAATTGCGGCGACCGGTTGCGCCGGGTCCGCGATCATCTGCTGGATGGACTGTTGGCCCATCGCGACCGTTTGGGGATACGGCTGCGAGTCGGAGTGATCGCTGCCGCAGCCCGGAAGGATCGTCGCCAGCATGCCGGCGCCGGCCGCGCCGAGAAATTGCCGTCGGCCCGCGCTGGGCGCACGGGGGCTGAAGCTCGTACGGTTGGATCGGGACACGACGGCTCTCCTTGTTGTTTTTCGCAGGGGCGTGTTTTTGTGCGGCTCGGTCCTTTCGCGGTGGATTATAGGCATGAAATTGCGCGGCGACTCATCGCTTGATCGAAAGTCGATGCTGCCTTCACTCCTTTTTAAGAGACCGCTAACTTAGCTTCGACTTCCATTAGCTCAACGAAACCTGTCAATTCAGCAATATGAAGATAGGTAAAAGTAACCTACCTGAGAATCATTCTCATTTATATTGACGAGAATAAACGTCCAACGTACGATTCGATTCAAGCCATTCAGGACTCAAGTCGCAACGCCGCATTAATTCAATTTTCCTGATCAATGCGATCGACAAGAAAATAACAATTAGGAGTTCAATGAAAATCGACCGATCCGCATATCGGCATCGACGAACCGGGCGTGCGGCGTCCGCGCGGTCCGTCATGCCCGCGGCCAGATGCCTGACCGTAGCCACGGCGCTGATGTTGAACGCTCTCGCCGGCAGCGCGTTCGCGGCCACCAGTCCCGATGCCGCGCCGGAAGCGCCCGAAGCCGACCTTCAGATTCAGGCGCAGCCGTCCAACTTCTGGACCGGCTTCTGGACACGCGAAACCATGCTCGGCGACATGGGCGGCTTGCGCCCGTGGCTCGGCAAATACGGCGTCACGTTCCAGTTGACTGAGACGAGCGAGTACCTCGCGAACGTGCGCGGCGGCCTCGGTCGCGGCGGCGCATACGATGGCCTCACCACGGCGACGGTAGGCATCGATACGCAGAAGGCGTTCGGCCTGCCCGGCGGCCAGTTCAATGTCAGCGCGCTGCAGATTCACGGCACCAATCTGAGCACGCGCTATCTCGGCACGTTGAACACGGCGAGCGGAATCGAAGCGGAAGCCACCACGCGGCTGTGGGAGTTGTGGTATCAGCAGTCGTTCCTGGACAAGCGTGTCGATATCAAGATCGGTCAGCAAAGTATCGATCAGGAATTCATCACGAGTCAGTATTCCGCCACCTTCATCAACACGATGTTCGGCTGGCCCGCCCTGCCCTCGTACGACATGCCTTCAGGCGGACCCGCTTATCCGCTTTCCGCGCTCGGTGTGCGCGTGCGCGGTCAGATCACGCCGCAACTCACCGCGCTCGCGGGCGTGTTCGACGGCGATCCGCTCGGCAATAACCCGGACAATCTGCACGGCACCAACTTCAATCTGCACAACGGCACGCTGTTCATCGGCGAACTGCAATATGCGATCAACCAGCCGTCGGACGGCGAGATGGTCGGCATGAACAGCAACAAGCTGCCGGGCACTTACAAGCTGGGCGTCTGGTACAACAACAACCGCTTCGACGATCAGCGTTTCGACAACACCGGCTTGTCGCTGGCCAATCCCGCGTCGACGGGCGTGCCGCAATCGCATCACGGCAATTACAGCTTCTATGCCGTCGCGGATCAAATGATCTGGCGTCCCGATCCCGACGAACCGCGCAGCATCGGCGTGTTCACGCGGCTGATGGGCGCGCCGGGCGATCGCAATCTGGTGAGCTTCGCGGCGAACGCGGGCATCGTCATGAAAGCGCCTTTCAAAGGACGCGATGACGACAGCGTGGGTCTCGCGGTCACCTACATCAAGGTCGGCAATCACGTGCACGATCTCGATCTCGATTACCGCAACTTCCTCAACTCGCCGTATGGCGTGAGGACGCAGGAAACCACCATCGAAGCGACGTACATCTATCAGGTCACGCCGTGGTGGACCATGCAGGCCGATGCGCAATATACGTTCAACGCGGGCGCAGGCCAGAATCCGAACGATCCGACGCAGCCGCTGCGCAACACCTTCGTGATCGGCGTGCGGGCGAACCTCACGTTCTAAGCCCAAATCGACGCGCGACATTCCACGACCCAAGCGAAGCATTCAGATCATGACGGCCACTCAAAACACGCGCGCAGCATTCTCTTCGACGCGACGCATGCTCCTCGCGTTCGCGACGGTCATCGCCGCCAGCCTTCTTCCATGCGCGGCGCACGCCGAGCCGCAAGGCTTCCTCGAAACGCTGCACCATAACACGACGCTCATCAACACGGTGCCGGACAACGGCGACCAGAATCCGTATGCGATCTTCGTCGCGCCGGTGTCGGCGGGGACGATAAAGAAGGGCGACGTGCTCATCGACAACTTCAACAACGCGGCCAATCTGCAGGGCACGGGCAGCACCATCGTCAACTATCACCCCGACACGAAAGAGATGACGCTGTTCGCGCAGATTCCGCGCGATCTGAAAGAGTGCCCGGGCGGCGTCGGCCTCTCGACGGCGATGACCATGCTCAAGTCGGGCTGGGTGATCGTCGGCAGCACGCCCAGCAACGACGGCACCACCGGCACCAAAGGCGCGGGCTGTCTCGTCGTGCTCGATTCGAGCGGCAAGATCGCGAAGGTGTGGTCGAGCCCGAACATCAACGATCCGTGGGGCAACATGGCCGTGGACGACAACGGCACGAGCGCGACGCTCTTCATCAGCATGGCGGGCTTCGGCGTGGGTAGCGCCGAAGGCAAGCCGCCCGTGTTCAAGCAGGCCACCGTGCTGCGGCTTGATCTCGACATTCCCGAGGGACAGCCGCCGGTCATCAGGAAGGAAACCGTGGTCGGCAGCGGCTTCGGCGCGCAGGCCGACAAGGGCGTGTTCCTCGTCGGCCCGACCGGGCTCGCGCTTTCGGCGGACAAGAAGCTGCTGTATGTATCGGATGCGATCGGCAACCGCATCAACGAAATCGATGACCCGCTGACGCGCGACACCAGCGCGGGCGTCGGCCGGCAGTTGACCGCCGACGGCCTGCTGCATCGTCCGCTCGCGATGGTCACCGCGCCCAACGGCCATCTGCTCGTGACCAACGCGCTCAATGGCCAGGTGGTCGAAATCATTCCCGAAAGCGGCAAGCAGCTTTATGCGCGCTGGATCGACACCGACAAGGCGCAAAGCCCTCCGGGCAACGGCGACCTGTTCGGCATCGCGATGACGCCGGAAGGCGACGGGTTCTATTACGTGCAGGACGATGTCAACACGCTCGTCATCGCGAAGTGACGGGCGGGCACGCGAGGGAAGGCAGCATCATGAACGACGATCAATCGACGCCACGCCGTCCGGGCCGGCGAGGTTTTCTGAAAGCGGGCGCGGCGGCGGGACTCGCGTCCGGTGCGGGCGTCGCGCGGGCCGCACTCACGCGCACGCCCGCCGACGACGCGCAACGGCAAACCGAGCCGTTCTACGGCGCGCATCAGGCGGGCATCGTGACGCCGCAGCAGAGCCACACGTACATGGCGGCGTTCGACGTGAAGACCGACAATCGCGACGAACTCGTGTCGTTGCTGCGCGCATGGACGATCGCCGCGGCGCGCATGACGCGCGGTGACACGGCCGCCGCGCTGAACACGCCCGACGACAAGTCCGCGCCCGACTCCGCCGATGTGCTGGGCCTCGGCGCATCGGCGCTGACGATCACGTTCGGCTTCGGGCCGGGCCTCTTCAAGACGAGCGACGGAAAGGATCGCTTCGGTCTCGCATCGAAGCGTCCCGCCGCGCTCGTCGATCTGCCGCGCTTCAATGGCGATCAGCTCATCCCCGAGAAGACCGGCGGCGATCTGATGATCCAGGCCTGCGCGAACGATGCGCAGGTCGCGTTTCACGCGGTGCGGCAACTCGCGCGCATGGGCACGATCGCGAACGTGACGACGATCCGCTGGGGTCAGGCCGGATTTCTGTCGGGCCCGAAGGGACAGACGCCGCGTAATCTGATGGGCTTCAAGGACGGCACCAACAATCCGGCCACTGCGCAGCCGCCGCTCATCAATCAGTTCGTCTGGGCCGACGGCGCCGACGCGCCGTGGATGAAAGGCGGCACGTACACCGTGGTGCGCCGAATCCGCATCACGCTGGAGCACTGGGACACGATGGAGCTGGGCTTTCAGGAGCAGGTCTTCGGACGCCACAAGTACAGCGGCGCGCCCATCGGCAAGAAGAACGAATTCGATGCGGTCGATCTCGACGCCGCCGACAAGGACGGCAATCCGACGATCGCGGAAAACTCGCACGTGCGGCTGTCGAACCACCAGAGCAACAGCGGCATGCAGATCCTGCGCCGCTCGTACTCATACAACGACGGCACCAATTTCTATATCGAGCGCTGGCCGCCGTGGCGGCAGGAAACCGAATACGACGCGGGGCTGATCTTCATCGCGCATCAGTCGGACCCGCGCACGGGCTTCATTCCGATCAACGCGAAGCTCGCGAAGTTCGACATGATGAACCAGTTCACCACGCATGTCGGCAGCGCGATTTTCGCGGTGCCGCCGGGCGCGAAGGAAGGCTCGTATATCGGCGCGCAGTTGTTCGAGGCCTGAAGACAGTCACAGGCCCGTGCATAAAAACATAACGTCAAGAGGAACAGGCTCCATGGCTCAATCTCGGTTCGGCATATGGCGGCAGTTGCCGCAAGTGGTGATGTTGACGCTGTCGATCGCGGTGAGCGCGCACGCGGCGTCGATCGTCGTGTACAACGCGCAGCACGAGCAGGTCATGAACATGCTCGCGAAAGACTTCGAGCAGCAGACCGGCATCGGCGTGAAGATTCGCAACGGCGAAGGGCCGGCGCTCGCGGCGCAGCTCGTCGCGGAAGGCGCGAATACGCCAGCGGACGTGTACTTCACCGAGAATTCGCCGGAGCTCATGTTGCTGGAAGAGAAAAGCCTCCTCGCCAAAGTCGATCCGGCGACGCTCTCGATCATTCCCGCGCGCTACAACTCGCCGACCGGACAATGGGTCGGCGTCACCGCGCGCGAGAGCGTGCTCGCCTACAACACGGGCAAGATCCAGCCATCGCAACTGCCGCCATCGCTCTTCGATCTCGCGAAGCCCGAATGGAAGGGCAAGGTCGGCATCGCGCCGAGCGACGCGGATTTTTTGCCGCTGGTGAGCGCGGTGCTCGCGTTGAAGGGTCAGGAACAGACGCTGCAATGGCTCAAGGGCCTGAAGACGAACGCACAGATCTTCGACGACGACGAAGGCGTGGTCGCGGCCGTCAATCGCGGCGGCGTGACGACCGGCATCATCAACAACTATTACTGGGCGCGCCTGCATGCCGAACTCGGCGACAAGGCCACACGCAGCGCGATCTATCACTACGGCAACGGCGATGTCGGCGGGCTCGTCAACGTGTCGGGGGCGGCGATCATGAAGAGCGCCCATAACGTCGAAGGCGCGCAGCAGTTCCTCAAGTATCTCGTCAGCGAACGCGCGCAGGCGCTGATGGCGAAAAGCCGCGTGAGCTACGAATATCCGCTGCTCGCGGGCGTCGCACCCGATCCGCTGCTCAAACCGTTCGACCAGTTGCAGCCGCCCACACTCACACTCGAACAACTCGGCGACGACAGTCAGGCAGGCAAGCTTCTGCGTCAGGCCGGGCTGATCTGAAGCCGGTGAGCGAATTGATCGAGCCGGGCGAAGCGGTCGCGGCACTGGAGCCGTCCGCGGACGGCGCGCTCCTTCGGACGACGAAGCGAGCGCCGCGTGTCTTGCTCGCGTGCGCATCGCTCGCCGCGCTGCTCGTGCTGGCGCCGCTCGCGTTCACGTTCTGGCGCGCGAGCGCGAACGGACTCGATGACGCAATCGAACTGCTGTTTCGCCCGCTCGTCGGCGAGTTGCTGCTCAACACGCTGTGGATCACGCTCGGCGCGACAATCACATCGGCGGTGATCGGCACGGCGGCGGCTTGGTTCATCGAGCGCACGCGTCTGCCCGGACGACGCATCTGGGCGATGCTCGCCGCCGCGCCGCTCGCGATGCCCGCTTTCGTATCGAGTTACGCGTGGGTATCGATCAGCCTCGACCTGCAGGACTTCGCGGGTGCGTTGCTCGTGATTACGTCGGCATACTTTCCGCTCGTTTACCTGCCTGTCGCCGCGGCCTTGCGCGGCATGGATCCAGCACTGGAGGAAAGCGCGCGGTCGCTCGGTTGCGGTCGATGGGCCGTGTTCGCACGCGTGGTGTTGCCGCAATTGCGGCCCGCGCTGCTCGGCGGCATGCTGCTCGTCGCGCTCGGCGTGCTGTCGGAGTTCGGCGCGTTTCAGATGCTGCGTTATCGCACGTTCACGACGGAAATCTACGCGGAGTACCGCACGAGTTTCGACGGCGGCGGCGCGTCGCTCGTCGCGTGCGTTTTGTTGCTGCTGTGTCTGATCGTGCTCGCGCTCGAATTCCGGCTGCGCGGACGCGCGCGTTACGAACGCGTCGATCGCGGCGCGCGCCGCGCGGCGCTGCGTTACGAACTCGGACGATGGCGCTGGCCGGTCGTCGGGGGCTTCGCCGCGCTCGTCGTCGTCACGCTCGGCGTGCCGCTCGGCATGATCGCGTTCTGGCTCACGCAGGAAGGCGCGGCGGCCGTCACGCCTGCGGAGGTATCGCCGAAACTGTTGTTCGATGCGACGATGTCTTCCGTCGGCTTCGGCCTGCTCGCGGCGGTCTTCACCGTGGTTCTTTCGTTTCCGCTCGCGCTCTTGCTCGTGCGCTATCCCGGACGCATCGCGACGGCGATGGAGCGCGTCGTCTTTCTCGCCCAAGGCGTGCCGGGACTCGTGATCGCACTGGCGATCGTGTCGCTCGCGGTGCGCGCGTTGCAACCGCTGTATCAGGGCGTGACGCTGCTGATCGCCGCTTACGCGATTCTCTTTCTGCCACTCGCGCTCGTCAGCGTGCGCGCCGCGCTGATGCAGGCGCAACCGCGTCTGGAAGACACCGCGCGCTCGCTCGGCCTCGACGTCACGCAGACCTTTCTGCGCGTGATGCTGCCGCTCGCCGGTCCGGGCTTCGGCGCGGCGGCGGCGATGGTCTTCATCTCCGTTGTCACGGAACTGAACGCCACGCTGCTGCTTGCGCCACTCGACACCCACACGCTCGCGACGCAAGTCTGGTCCGATACATCGACGCTCGCATTCGCCGCCGCCGCGCCCTATGCGGCCTTGCTGACGCTCATCTCGTTCTGCGCGTCGGGCCTGCTTTTCGTATTGCTCGGACGCTCCGCGCTGCTCGATCCTCGACATTCAGCCAACCCATGAGCGAACTTCGCGTGCAGGGTCTGCGCAAGGCCTTCGACGACCATCCCGTGCTGCATGGCGTCGATCTCACTGTTTCGCGGGGCACGCTTTTCGCGCTGCTCGGCCCGTCCGGGAGCGGCAAGACGACGCTGCTGCGACTCTTGTGCGGCTTCGAGCGCGCGGATGGCGGCATCATCGAAATCGACGGCCGTCGGGTGGACGGCCTCGGCTCGTTCGTGCCGACGGAGCATCGGCGCATCGGTTATGTGCCGCAGGAAGGCGCGCTGTTTCCGCATCTGTCGGTGGCGGAAAACATCGTGTTCGGGCTGCCGCGTGGCGAGCGCCGTGCGCATCATCGGGTGGCGGAGTTGCTGGCGCTGGTCGGATTGCCGCTCGACTACGCACAGCGTGCGCCGCAACAGCTTTCCGGCGGGCAGCAGCAACGCGTCGCGCTGGCGCGGGCGCTCGCGCCGTCGCCCGGACTGATCCTGCTCGACGAACCGTTTTCTTCGCTCGATGCAGCCTTGCGGATCGAGACGCGCAAAGCCGTCGCGGGTGCGCTGGCGCAAACCGGTACGACCGCCGTGCTCGTCACGCACGATCAGGCGGAGGCGCTCTCGCTGGGACAGCAGGTCGCTGTGCTCTGGAACGGCAGGCTCGTGCAGAACGCGTCCGCGGAGGAGATCTATCGACGGCCGGCGACGCGCGAACTGGCGTCATTCGTCGGCGACGCGGTGCTGCTGCGCGGCATCGCCAATGGCAATTTCGCGAGCTGCGCGCTCGGCAGGCTTCCGCTTTCGAGTCCTGTCGCGACAGGCCCGGTCGATGTGATGATCCGGCCCGAACAGATTCGCCTCGCCGCGGAAACGTCGCCCGCGTCGCGCGAGGCGATCGTGATCGACGTCGGCTTCAATGGCCGCGACGCGCTCGTCA
This sequence comes from Caballeronia sp. EK, assembly GCF_014384845.1. NCBI lineage: Bacteria > Pseudomonadati > Pseudomonadota > Betaproteobacteria > Burkholderiales > Burkholderiaceae > Caballeronia > Caballeronia sp. EK. The sequence continues at coordinate 3,413 of NZ_JACSUE010000001.1, read as the reverse complement.
CGCTCAGGCTGAAACATGGGGAAGAGTGCACGGTCGTAGCCTGCGTGCCGGGATTTCGTGCGCCGCGTATCGACGAGCAAGTCCATATATCGGTCGAAGGCGATGCGGTGGCTTATCGCCTATCGCGCGATTTCTGACCAATTTGCCCTGCGAATGAAAATGAGTCTCGTTGTGGGCCTGTTGTCGCTCAGCGTCTATTCTGATTGGGTAGCCACGTGATCAGGCAGGAGACGGTATGCAAGGCGATCCGAAAGTGATTGACTACCTCAACGCCGAACTGAAGAACGAACTGACGGCCGTGCACCAGTATCTTCTTCACGGGCGCCTCTACAAGCACTGGGGTTTCGAAGAGCTCGGCGCGCACGAATACAACGAGTCGATGGATGAGTTGACGCATGCGGACAAGCTGATCGAGCGCATCCTCATGCTCGACGGCATGCCCAATTTGCAGGATCTGCACCCGCTATCCATCGGCAGTCACACGCTCGAAGCACTCCAGAACGATCTCAAGCTCGAGATGGCGGCTCAGGCGCAATGCAAGGAGGGCATCGTCTATTGCGAGTCGGTGCGGGACTTCGTGTCGAGAGAAATCCTGGTCGAACTTCTCGACGCCACCGAGGATCACATCGACTGGCTGGAGATTCAGATCGGCCTCATCGACAAGATCGGCATCCAGAATTATCAGCAGTCTGCCATTCACAAGGTCGTGTGATCACGCGCCGGCGCTTTCCCTGCTGACACGACGAACGGCCTGCGGTGGCTGCCCGGTCGTGCGCAGGAACGCCCGTCTCATTCGCTCCCGATCCGAGAAACCGACTTCGTCCGCTATCACGTCTAGCGACAGACGCCCTTTCTCCAGCAACAATCTCGCGGCTTCCACACGCAGATGTTCAACTGCCTTTGCAGGCGATTGCCCCGTCTCGGCGCTGAACGCGCGACTGAACTGGCGCGGGCTCAGGCTCGCTACATCGGCTAGCTCCTCGACGGTCAAAGGATTGCGCAGATTGGCGCTCGCGTAGTCGATGGCTTTCTGGATGCGGTCCGATTTCGGTTCGAGGTCCAGCAGAGTCGAGAACTGCGACTGCCCGCCGGCGCGCCGATGATAGACGACGAGCTTGCGCGCGACCGCACGCGAAACGTCCTGGCCGTGATCCTTTTCGATCATCGCGAGCGCCATGTCGATCGTGGCGGTCATGCCTGCCGAGGTCCAGATCGGCCCGTCGACAATGAAAATCTGGTCCTCTTCGACAGCGATCCTGGGAAAGCGGCGCTGCAGTTCGTTGGCGAAACGCCAGTGGGTCGTTGCGCGGCGGCCGTCGAGAACCCCTGCTTCCGCCAGGATGAAAGCGCCGGTGCATGGAGCCGCGATTCGTCGCGACGTGCTCAGCGAGCGCCTGACGAACGCAGTCAACGCGGCCGACTTCGTATCGATTTCGACGCCCGAGCTGAACATCACCGTGTCGAATGCGGCATCGCCGAACGCTTGCGTTTCCACGCGCACGCCCGCCGAAGACAGGACGAGCCCGCCCTGTTCGGACAGAACAGTCACGCCATAGGCAGGCTCGCCCAAAACGGCGTTGGCCAGCTCGAAGGCGGTCACCGCCGCGAATCCCAGCAGATAGAAGTTCGGGAAGACCACAAAGCCGATCGTGTGCATCGCGTGCCGCTCGTCATGTCCTAAATCGATTGTATATATGACATTTGAGACACGGTCAACGCCGATTATGCTTTTTCCACGAGCCGTTGCCGCGGGTGAAAGCGGACCGGACGACCGAACCTCAACCGTGCCTCAGAAAAAACTCTCGTATGGATCGTCGATTACTGATACTGGCAACGGGCATGTTCGCGATGGGCACCGACAACTTTGTCGTCGCCGGCATTCTTCCAGACGTCGCCGCGTCACTGCATACGTCCATCGGCCTCGCCGGGCTGATGGTGACCTTCTACGCGTTGACCTACGCGGTGGCCGCGCCCGTGATGGCGGCCGTCACCGGCAACTGGCCGCGCAAGCTTCTGCTGATTTCGGCGCTGGGCATCTTTGTCGTCGGCAACGCGGTCAGCGCCCTGGCCGCCGATTTGCAGTGGGTTCTCTTCGCCCGCGCGCTGGCCGGATTCGGCGCCGCGCTATTCTCGCCGACCGCATTGGGCGTTGCTTCGGCGGTTGCAGCGCCCGAAAGACGCGGTCGCGCGCTGGCGACGGTTACCGCCGGTTTGACGGCAGCAACCGCGCTCGGCTCGCCGATGGGCACGTTCATCGGCGGATTCGGAAGCTGGAGGATGACGCTGTGGTTCGTCACCGCGCTCGGGATTGTCGCGATGATCGGCGTTTGGGCGATGCTGCCATCGGTTGCGCGGCCGGCATCGGTCAGATTGCAAGAGCGACTGGCGCCTGTCCGCGATGTGCGTATCGCGCTCACCTTGCTCACGTCGCTATTCGCGTTCGGCGGATTCCTGATGGTCTACACGTATGCGGGTGTCGTGCTGGAGCGCGTGACGCACGGCGATGAAAGCGTTCTCGCAGGCCTGTTTTTGCTGTGGGGCGTAGCGGCGACGGCCGGTAACCTGCTATCCGGCCGCCTCGTGGACCGGTTCGAGAGTCGCACGCTGATCAATGCGATGCTGTGGATCGCCGTCATCAATTTTTGTGCTTTGCCGTGGACTTCGGCACACGCATTCGGTGCGGCGATAGCACTCGTTATATGGGGCGTATGCGGATGGGGGCTTCTCGTTCCACAACAGCATCGTCTCGTGCAGATCTCGCCGCATATCGCGCCGCTGGTGCTCGCGCTGAATAACACCGCTACGTATGTCGGACTCGCGTGTTCGGGCTTGCTGGGCGGGGCGTTGATTCCGAGAATCGGCGGACAGTATCTGAGCCTGATCGCTGCTGCGCTGATTGCAATGGCTTTCGTTTTCGCCGAGGCTGCGCATCGTTATATGCGGCGACCAGTCATTCGGCATCGCGAATCGGTCAACATGCGGACGACCATTGAATGAGATCTATGAAACGGCCCATAAACGCAAAAACCCCACCTTTTCGGGGTGGGGTTTTTGTTTTCGGCATGAGGAGCCTGACGATTACCTACTTTCACACGGGCGATCCGCACTATCATCGGCGTGGAGTCGTTTCACGGTCCTGTTCGGGATGGGAAGGGGTGGTACCGACTCGCTATGGTCATCAGGCATGACTTGTTGTTGTATCGCCTGTGGGGCGCTACAACCAATCTGGGAAGAAGCGGTAAAGAATTCGGGTGGTGACTGTGCACACACGCTTTGCTCAACCAGTACTACCCCCTACGGGGGCGAGATGCTCGTAAGTGCTGAAGCACTGACGATCATCGCGAAACACACTGGTTATAGGATCAAGCCTTACGGGCAATTAGTATCAGTTAGCTCAATGCATTACTGCACTT